>JAOTTS010000005.1 GCA_029864335.1 Candidatus Nitrosopumilus sp.
TGCAGATAGTTGGGGTTCAGATTCTGGTGTTGGTTCAGATTCTGGTGTTGGTTCAGATTCTGGTGTTGGTTCAGATTCTGGTGTTGGTTCAGGTTTAATTCGAGAGTCAAATTCAGATAAAATGTCTTCTGCATCTTTTGATTTTTTAGTGTCGCTCAATTTTGAATTCCTATAATTACAAAAATTTCGCTGGCTTTTATTAATTTTTCAGGTTTGTTCACTAAGATAGTCTTCAAGTATTTTTTCAAGATCATCTCCATTACAAGTTTTCCTAATTTTTTCAACTAAATCCTCTTGTTCAATCTCATAGCAATTTAATACATCTTGAGAATCTTTGAAAACCAACATTGCTTTATTTTTAAAAATACAATGATAGAGTTTTTCTTTTTCCATTTTTTCAGGTTTTAAATTAATTCCATTTTCATTAACAGAAACTGGATTTTCCATGAAAATAATAAATCGACATTAGTATTTAGATGAATACATAATATAGTAATAATCAAACAATATAGAAGAGGTATTGGAAACAAGAGTAGTTTTCCACATAGATTTTGATTATTTTTATGCGCAATGTGAGGAGACAAGATCACCCGAATTAAAAACAAAGCCAGTATGTGTTTGTGTTTTCTCTGACAGGGGCGGAGATAGTGGGGCAATAGCTACGGCCAACTATACTGCAAGAAAATACGGAGTCAAGTCAGGAATGCCGATATCATTTGCAAAAAAAAGACTGGAGGATAGAAGAGATGCAGTATTTTTGTCTGTAGATTTTGATTTCTATTCTGATATTTCAGAGAAAGCAATGGAGATCATGAAATCCAATGCAGATATTTTTGAATATGTCGGAAGGGATGAAGCATATTTGGATGTAACAAAAAGAGTTGAGGGGGATTTTAATAAAGCAAGTCACCTTGCACAACAAATCAAAAATTCTATTCGAGAAAAAATTAAACTCAGCTGTTCAATTGGAATTTCACCTAACAAGTTAATTTCTAAGATCGCATCAGATTTTCGAAAACCAGACGGCCTTACAGTTGTGACTCCAGATAACATGAATGAATTTTTAGAACCATTAAAAATCAGGACAATTCCAGGAATAGGAAAAAAAACTGAAGAAAGATTTTCTGAAATGAAATTAGAAACAATACAAGATTTAAAAAAATTAGATGTTTTTACTTTAAATAAAGAATTGGGTAGAAAGAGTGGAACCTACATCTATAATGCAGTAAGAGGAATAGATAATGAACCAGTCAAAGAAAGAGAAGCAAGAATACAATATAGCAAAATTTCAACATTAAAAAAAGACTCAAAAGACTATCAATTTCTATCGGAAAATATTGGGGAATTATGTAAAGAAGTGCATGGTATCTTAATGAAAAATAATCGAATGTTCAAATCGGTTGGAATTCATCTTATACAATCAGATTTATCAAGCAAATCAAAATCAAAGATGCTAAGAAATCCAACCACTAGTCTTGAGGAATTACAAAAAAATGCTGATCAGTTACTAAAAGAAGCTTTGGAAAATCAGACAGACACAATAAGAAGATTAGGAGTTAAAGTTGCAGAACTTTCAGAGGTTCATGGACAAAGTAGCATCACAAATTATTTCTAAATAGAATAATTATTGTTCAAGTCTTTTCATGCGTCTTGATTCTATCAAGATTACTATCAGAATGAATGCAAACAGCCATGGTAAAAACATGATTTCGCCTGCAATCTTGTGATATTCTTCCCATGCCACAGGATCTGTTGTTACTTTGAGGGCATACCAAGATAATGAAAATATTCGAATCAGATTAACTGTGATAGTACCTATAATCCCTAAAACAAAATACATTATTTTTCGATGTCTCGGAATATTCAATTTTAACATGAATGCACCAATGACCAATGAAAAAATAATAATGCTATGAACTCCAGCAGATGGCCAAAAAACTTGAAGTGCCATAGAACCATGATCACCTCGCAAGAACATGACATTGTCTTTAGCTATTGCAGTTCCAAGATCAAGCATTGTAATTATCCACACATTAGCTTGAACAAGATATGGGACAATATACTGTAAAGGACCCAATGTATCATATGGAAAAAATGCATCAAGAGAGAGAATTATTGCAGTGCCAGTTAAAAAAATGGGCCCAGCTGGTGCAATTCTAATCCATCGTTTACCAAAGAAAAGGGTCAATGCTGAAACAATAAAAATTGCCATGATAACAAAGTCCCACATCCATGTCCATGAGTAAATTAATTGTACATCAAACTGTTCAGCAGATTCAATAATGTAATCTCTAAGACCAGACTCTAATGAAATTAGATATGCGATAGTTAGAAGTGCCATTGGGATTACTGTAAGCAGTCGTTTTTTAGAGATGACAATTTTAAGACCAATTAATTCAGCTACTATGAAAACAAGTGCAAAGAAATACCCACCTCTACCTTCATTCCAACTCCAAGCAATTGAATCAGGGTATGCAACCATTGAAAAAAGAATTGGACTTGCAATTATGAAAATTCCAAAAATAAGATTCCAATTCCGCATTAGTTAAACCTAAAAAATGGCAAATAAATAGCTCAACTTTATAAATTTTTAAAATTTGTTTCCATCAAAATTTAAAATACTGTAATCCTCATACAGTTTTAATTTCATATTCTTAAGTATCTTCTATATAGGCATGTTTGGGGCATGAATGTCATAGAACCTATTCATAGTCACAATATACATTTCAAAGTTGCAAAATTTTGCCTCAATAGTAACTTCCAATACTTCAAGTTCAGGAATTGATATTGCACTCAAGTTTGAGGGATTTCACAGTCGTGAAATAAGTTACGACTAAAATAGCAATTGCCATTATTCGAATAGGAGTCTCATAATTTGTTAGAAATGCAGTTGCAGTAGCACCTACTGAGCCAAAAGTTGAGATCACTGCAAATCCAACAGGTCCACAGCTACACGCACCAGCAGCAGCACCAATAATTGAACCAACAACACCGCCGCTCATTTTTTGTTTTGAACTTTTCAAAATATTTATTCGGAAAATATTCATTGGAATTACCAATGCGGACATAGCTGAAAGTATCAAGATCAATACAAATCCCAATTCAGTTCCAGAAGGCAAATGACTTACAATGTAGGGGTCTAAGAAAACATATTCAGACAGTATCAGCAAGCCAATCATCATAGATACAAAAATGACAGCAGATAACAGAACATATATGAAATTTGAAAATACAAGTTTGATTGAGTGTATCATTTAGATCATTGGATCCATGATTTGTTTAAAAACAGAAAATGGTTGCGCTCCACTGATTTGTTGTTGGCCGTCAGGGCCTACAATAAAGAACCCAGGAGTTCCACGTACGCCGTGGTCTCTTGCTTGTTGTATGTTGTACTGAACACGTTTTGAGTACTTTCCGGAATCAAGACAACTTTCAAAAAGTTCCATGTCAAGACCCAAACTAAATGCAAATGCCTTTAGCCTTTCAGAATTTGCCCAACCACCATCTATTTTTGGTTCTTGTGAATTGTAAAGAAGGTCATGATAATCCCAATACATACCTTGATCTTCAGCACAATATGAAGCCTGAGCCGCTTTTGGAGAATCATTTCCCAAAAAGGCCAAATCAACAAAAACTAAATTTGCTTTTCCAGTTTCAATATAATCACGTGTTATTGCAGGTTTTGTATTATGAAACCAATTATAACATTGATGGCATTGATAATCACCAAATTCAACAATTGTGATTGGAGCAGAAGGATCACCTAAAATTGCAGAGCCCATAGCAGTAGAGATCGTTCCATGTGTTCTGCTCATGTCAAGATTAACAGTTTCAGAGGTAGATGATGAAACAGATGCTGCAATACCGGCGACTATTGATATAACAATAACACCTAGAATTACAGCTTTTTTATTCATATTTCAGAAAAGATGAGATAGGTTAAAAAAACTTATTCCAAATTACGTGATGACTATCGTTTAAACAAATTTACAAATTTTGCAATTGCAGTGTCAATAGGACATGTCTCACATGTAGTATTTGACGAATGTTCATCAAGATGTTTTTCAAATCTTTTCCTAGATTCAAAAACCAAATCACATTTTTCACAATAAACTTTATTTACGTTATTCTTTAATGATTTTTTCATGATTTTTTTGTGTAACTAGTGCTTATAAAGATCCTGTTGAAAATCAAAATATGATTAAAATTCCTGACAAATTTGTTACAGGATTTTTTATCGTGACATTGGGAATTTTGTGGTACTGTAGTTCAAAGTATCAGGTTAATCCTAGTCAATACACCGTTATAGTCTATGATGTGTTTGGAAGGCAAACAAAGATTGACGGAATAAGAACCAGATTTAAAACAATAAATGTCGCACAAAGTTACATTTCAGAATATCAAAAACGTTTTGAGGATTACAGTTTTTCAATGGCTCAAGAAATCCCCATAATTAAAAATCCAGGTTATAGAATTTTTAAAAAAATTCAAAGATAATGGATCCTCATGTGGGCATCAAGTTCAACTTGATATCTTGTGACAAATCCACAGTGAGTGCATGAGAACATTTCAGACTGTTCAACAGAATCCCGTTCTATCACTCTACCTGAAATTGAGGTGATGTGGATTTTTCCATTATTTGAAATCACAGCAAAGTTATTTTTTTCATCTATAGAGTCAAGATATTCTTTAATGGCAGAGATAACTACGTCAATATCAAGAGTGTCATCGTCATCAAAAGTAGATAGTGTAAATTGATGTTGTTTAAGGGTAGGAATAGCTTCTACTTTATCTGCAACATATACAAGTAATTCGTTTTTTATTGATGGAACATCTTTACAATCTATTGTAAGCATGACATGTAAAAAACTGGTCAATATTTTAGTCTACCAATGATTTGAAAATGATTATTATGGTTTGATATCGTGAGTTTGAGTAGATGAGGGATTCAGAAACATTTGGAGTTGAGAAAGGTTACGGAGAAGATATTGTGTCATGGTTAAACAATCAGTCCAAGATTCAAGGAGTAAAACTTGAAGCCAGACTGTATGGATATGAAATTTCTACTAAAAATTTCGGAGATTTTGAAATGTTTTCATGGATTGGAGATGTACAAATAGCAAGGAAGATGATCATCAAAGCAAGTAAAAGGTTCAAGATTAAAGTAATTGAGGGAGGATACAAACCAAAAGAAAAACTACTAAGATTGAAAAAATTTGATTTTGCCAAAGTCAAAAAAGGAGATAAAACCATAGGACAATTAGAATTTGTCTCATCAAGATTTGGAAATAATCAATGGGAGATTCAAAATGAAGAACGTCATTAAAATGGCAATTACAAGGAATTAAAAAAATGAAGAAGATAGGAATTATAGGTTTAGGAATGCTAGGAAATGCAGTAGCACTGCATTTGTTAGATTCAGGTTTTGACGTAACAGTATACAATCGAACGAAAGAAAAAACAACGCAAATCAAAGAGAAAGGAGCTAAAATTGCATCATCGCCTAAAGAACTTGCAGAGAACGTTGAACTTGTCATTATTGTGGTAAAAGATGCAGATGCGGTAAAACAAGTGTCTTTTGAAATAGATGGAGTAATCAAGAGTAAGAATGAAGAATTAGTTGTTGCAGATATGAGTACCATTAACCCATCAGAATCAAAAAACATTTCAGAAGTATTTCTAGAACATAACATTCAGAAATTAGACATTCCAGTAATGGGGGGACCAAATGTTGCAATTACAGGAGATTTAGTTATGATGGTATCAGGAGATAAGAATACTTTTGAAAAGTGTAAAGAGGTTTTCTACAATATTGCAAACAAAGTATTTTTCCTAGGAGAAAGTGGGACAGCACATTCAGTCAAGCTTGCTATGAATCTTCAAATAACTATGCTTGCATTAGCCCTATCAGAGGGGATCACTTTTATCAAGAAATCTAATGTCGATCCCAAAGTATTTCTTGAAATTTTAAACTCTACATATTTTAAAACAGGAATGAGTGAAAAAAAAGCATACAAAATGGCAGATGGCAAATATAATGCAACATTTACGCTTGCAAATCTAAAGAAAGACATCAGTACAATTACAGAAACTACCAAATCTTTAGGAATAAAACTTCCAATGATTGAGAAAGCTGAAGAATTGTACGAAGATGCCCTCAAAAAAGGACTAGGAGAAATAGATTATACAGGAATAATTGAATATATTAAAAGAATTAATGAATCTAAATAAAACAAAAATTCTATAAGGCATTAGTTATTTGTACTAATATGAGACTTAAAGATAAAGTAGCCATAGTTACGGGTGCATCAAGTGACATAGGCAAAGGAATTGTTAAGAGATTTACTGAAGAGGGAGCAAAGGTGATTCTAATTGCAAGAAGCCTGGAAGGATTAGAAAAAGCTAGAAAAGATATCGGAAATGAAGAACATACGGCCTCGGTAACGTGTGATTTAACTGATGAGTCACAAGCACTCCAAGCAGTCAATCAAATCATGGACACATATGGTAAAATCGATATTTTAGTGAATAATGCAGGAGCAATTAATGATCCAGTGCATTTTCACGAAATGAAGAATTCCGAAATTAAAAAACTCATTGACGTGAATTTGTTAGGGGTGTTTCACATGACAAAAGCAGTTCTTTCAAAAATGTCAGATGTAAAAAGTGGGGCCATTGTAAATGTAGGTTCCATATCAAGTGAAAGAGCAATACCAAGAGTACATTTGGCAGTATATTCAGCTACAAAAGCAGCAATTTCCATGTTTACAAAATCAATTTCAGTAGAATATGCAAGAAGAAACATCAGATGCAATTCTGTAAATCCAGGGATTATTAATTCCGGAATGATCAAACCATATCTAGATGATCCTCAAGCAAGAAAAGTTCTCGAAGAGAGATTACCTCTTGCAAGAATCGGGGAACCAGAAGATGTTGCAAATGCCGTGCTTTATTTGGCATCAGACGAAGCAAATTGGGTAACAGGAACCATCCTAAATGTAGACGGTGGAAAGACAGCCTCAGAAGGATAATCCTTTTTTGAGTAGCGTTTTTGCAAGTAATCGAGATATGCGAATAGGTTCCGGAACAGAACCATGCAGAGTCAAATCATTAAGAAGATGTCTTACATCATTTAATGTACACCCCTCCATTCTAACAAAAATATCATTACAAGTATGTAAAGTAATTTTTTCTCTTTTGCCCAGTTTATGATACTCAGAAATTTTAGATTTAAACGAATTTGGGAAATGATGTTTAAGTGCATCTTCAATTCCAGAAGAATCACGGTATGAGACTCCAATTATTGGAATGCCCAGAGAATAAAATAATTTTTTAATATCTACAATATTATACATGGAAACTATCAAACCAGAGATCAGCACATAACTGATATCAGGCCTATCAAGTTCATCATACATCTTTAGAATAGAATCAGCAGCATCACTACCACCCAATGTCGCACTTCCAAATACAAAATCATCAATAATAAAATCTCGTCTCATCACGATCCCAGATAAAATAGATTTTAAGGAATTTGGAGTAAAGCTTTCGGCAATAGCAAGTCCTCTTAACCCCTTTTTTTCAAGATGAAGAGATCTCATTGCTCTTTGTCCTCAAATATGCACGGTAACTTAGTCCAGAAATTACCATGATAATTCCAGTAATGGCAGACCACATTACAAAAGATGAGATTTGAGATTCATCCATAAAGAATTACAGATTTGTAAACATCTAAAGTTTCGGTTCAAGAATAAAACAGTAAATTCAACATTACCTGAAACATCTAAATAGATTTGATACGGATAAAAATTATGCCTGAGTTTATTTGTCCCGACTGTGGAAAACGCCTATTTCATGAAAATGAAACAACATTAAAGATAGAGGAAACAATACACTCAAAATTCTGTAGAAAGAGTGAGGGAGAAACTCACAGTTATATGCATAGAGATTTAGCACACATGCAGACTTTTGATTCAGAAAGGGAAAACGATACATCAGGCACACCAGTTTTAAAGAAATAATTTCACAGAAATTACTCAAAATTATATTCTAGGCATTACTGATTGAGTTAGGTTGTCTGAAGAACATCGTTATGACTTAGTTGTGGTTGGAGGAGGGCCAGCGGGATCATCGGCTGCGGATGCTGCTGCAAAAAATGGAATTAAAGTGGCCCTAATAGAAAAAGAAAGTTCAATTGCTGAAACTGTTAGAACAAGTGGAGTCACATGGATTCAAAATATCAAAGAGTTTGGAATTCCAGATGACTGTTTTAATCCAATCAAAAATTTTTCATTTTGTTCACCAAACAATGAGGTTACAATTAGTGACTCAGTTCCACGAGCTGCAGTATTAGATGTTAGAAAAACATACCGATGGCTAGCTCAACAAGCCAAGCATTCAGGGGCAGACATCTTTGTAAAAATTAATGTGAACAATGTAATCAAAAATGAGAGAGGAGATATTGCAGGAGTTAGCGGTATTGGACCAAATGGGAAAATCACGTTTCATTCAAAAGTGGTGATTGATGCAAGTGGATTCCCATCTACAGTTTGCAAAGCGATGGGTTTTGTAACTCAATGGAAAAGATTTGGAGCAGGGGCAGAATATGAGGTAAAAGCAGAAAATGCAGAATCAGACACATGGTGGCTGATGGTAGGCCAACAATACTCACCAGCTGGATATGCCTGGATTTTTCCTTTAGGAAACAACAGGGTTAGAATTGGGGTAGGCATAGGTAAACCGGAATCAAATGTAGACCCAACTCAAAGACTAAAAGAATTGATGGATTCAAAAATTGGGCCGATTAAAAGACTAGGAAAAATATCACCAATAGAGTTTCATTACGGATTGATTCCAAATGATGGGTTATCAAGAAAGACGGTATTTAATAACTTGATTTTAGTTGGAGATTCGGCAGGCCAAGCTAATCCGTTGGTTTTGGAAGGAATAAGATATGCAATAAAATTTGGCAGAGTTGCAGGAAAAGTTGCATCAGATGCAATCAGATCAGGAAATACAAACAAAGATGCATTGCGTCCCTATGAAGAAAATTGGAGAAAAGAGATAGAATCAAAAATCAACTCTGCAGGAAAAGTACAGGATAGATGGATTGGATTATCTGATGAAGAGTGGGATAAAGAATTAGATATCATTAAAGAATTAAAGCCGGAGGAGTTCATAGATTTTATAAAAGCTGAGTTTGGATTGTCAAACATGATAAAGTTAGCAACTCACCACCCAAAGCTTGCAGTAAGACAGTTATTCAATCTAGTGAAAGGAAAAAAATCACAATAAAGATGGACAAAGTCAGAAAAACATTTGATGAGTGGGCTCAAAATGGAAGAGCAGAATTAATGGAATTAGAGCACGGAAAGAACGTTTCAAAATTTTTGCAAACCATATCATTTGACAAGCCATTTACATTTCTAGATGTAGGGTGTGGAAATGGATGGGTTGTGAAGAAAATTGCCATGAAGAAAAATTGCAGAAAAGCAATAGGTATCGACAAAAGCAAAAAAATGATTATTCAGGCTATACAAAAAAAAGGCAGTAAAGAAGAGTATATTCATACAGATATAGAATCAATGAATTACAAAGGAAGATTTGATTTTGTATTCTCGATGGAATCTCTTTATTATGCAGATTCGATTGAAGTTGCACTGAAAAAAATATTCAAACTGCTAAAGCCAGGAGGAATTTTTTTCTGCGGCACGGATTTTTATTCTGATAACAAGGCCACTGCCAAATGGGCAAAAATTATGAAAATACAAATGCATTTGCATTCAAAAAAAGAGTGGAAGGAGTTTTTCAAAAAAACAGGATTCATAGTAAAAACAAAACAAGTCAAAGATCTGGAAAGTAGGAAAAAATGGAAACGTGAATTTGGGACATTGTTTATCATAGGCACAAAACCTCAAAAGTAATACTCAAATTCAATTAAAACATATGTTCATCATGTGAGCTGGAGCACGACATGCTGCTACGGCAGAGGAAACTCCTCCCTCCAAACAGGAAATGTGATCTGGCGATAGATAATCAGAGATGATTGGCAACGGAGCAGAAAAAAATCCAATATGGCGCACTGTGATGGCAAAACCTGAGATTTCCATAAAAGGAATGAAAAAAGCCGCCCCACATGGAGCAAGGCCAAACAGAACTTAAAGTTCCTGTACTAGGTTCAGGTAGGCTGCAAAGCGAAATATCGTGAAAACAGAAGGAGGGTTACTCCCAGCACACATAATTTTTAATTTTATTTCGGGTGGGTTTTAAAAAAAGTGTTATGAGTTTATTGACAATCAATAAAAATAGAATGCCCCTTCTGAGCGTGAAAACGTCTTATGACTTATGCTAGTACTGAGGTTGATTTGTTGGAGTGTTTTTAATTATAACAATTGCCTGTATATGTTATGAAGAAAGGTGCAATTATTGTAATTGTGGTAGGCATTATTGTAATCGCCGTAATAATTGCAGGAAATAATATAACTCAAAATCAAACAACTGAATCGATCAGAGTAGATACAACAGTAGAAAGAGCAACTAATTCTTCTCAAATTTCTACAACACCATCACAATCTGTACAGACAACTAAATTCTCTTGTGATCCATCATATCCTGATGTGTGTATTGCCTCTTGGCCTCCCAACTTAGATTGCGGAGAGATTTTGTACAGGAATTTCAAAGTTATTGGAGAAGACAAGCATGGGTTTGATGGCGACAAGGATGGAATAGGCTGTGAAACGACATCTACCATTCAGCCAACTACATCCACTACTTCCAAGTACTCATCACAAGAGTGTTCTGGAATTGCGGGATGCATCATAGGAACTGTAACCAGAATAATTGATGGAGATACCATTCATGTTGATAATCAGTCTGTACGATTTTCCTTGGCATCAGCTCCTGAATTAAAGGGATTTGGAGGAGTAGATTCGAGAAATTTCATCCAAACGATTTGTCCTGTTGGTTCTGAAGTGCTAGTTGATGAAGATGATGGACATATTTTAGGTAGTTATGGTCGAATGGTTGGAATGATTACTTGTAATGATGTGAATCTCAATGAAGAATTACTTGATGCCAATTTGGGGCATTTGGAAGTGAGATTCTGTTCTTCCAGTGAGTTTGCAAATGAGTCTTGGGCTATCAAACATGGATGCATAGCAAATTCAGTTTCTAAATCTGTTGCGCCTGTTCAAGATTTTCAGATTGATGAAAACAAATGTGATCCTTCATATCCTGATTTCTGTATTCCATCCGGCCCCCCTGACTTGGATTGCAAAGATATTCCACAAAAAAGATTTACAGTTTTGCCATCAGACCCACACAGATTTGATGGTGACAAGGATGGGATTGGATGTGAATCATAATAATTGATTTTTCATGGCTCTTCAAGGTCAGAAAATCATTGCAACGTAAAATTTCTTAAAGGCTACAGCCACTCTATCTCAGTAAAAAATTCTAAGATAATTTTAAAAGATAACCAGAAACCATTTTCAAAACCTACAACTGAAGAGTGATTTGCCAAGGACATGCCATATGAAAAAATCATTCTTTCAGGTAAAGGGTACATTTCTAATGAAGCATTATCATTACTTTCTCAAAAGTTTGATAGACTCCTCTAGCTTGCCTACCATATGATTAAATGAATAATAATTAGAACGTAATTTTAAAAAGTCTAGCCCATTGATTGAGCATTCTCTTTACAAATCTCTGCTGCACATTCGCATGATGCATCACATAGACAAGAGCCTTGCATCTCACAATCACATTCAGAGCCCATTTCAGCTGATGCTGCACATCCACATGCTGCTTCTTGAGTTGAAGGTATAGATGCTTGTGGTGGCGGACTTTGTTGTTGAGGAGCATCATCATAAACACTTCTAGTTTGTTGATAATCAGTCTCATCTCGTAATTGTGCCTCACCCCTATTGGTTTGGTAACCACCAGATGACGCACTAGTTTGATAACCAACTAATCTATTAGGATCAATTCCTTGTTGACCAATTTTTTCATTTTTGAGGGATCTGTTACTTATAATGAAAAATCCAATTCCTGCAACTGCTGCCATTCCAGCCATTCCATAAACTATCATAATAGGAAAGTCACCAGTTGAAGTTGTAGCATATCCTTCTGGAGGAGTTGGAGTAACACCTGCAATTTCAAGACCATCCAAAATATCCAAAGCCCCAAAACCAATCATAGATAAGTTAGCCTGATCTGATGATTGTACACTTCTAACAGTATATTTTTGATCAGCATTAACTTCTGCTGTAAATACTCTTTCAACTTGTCGGCCTTCTCTAATACTACTTTCACCCATTGTCCAACTGGATACTACAAATCCTGATATTGATTCATCTAATCCAAATGTACCAGCATCTACATTGATACCAGTTGGATCAAACAAAAAGTGCCAGTTAGTAAGTGGTTGTTCTAAAATAAAATCGGCATTAATAATTGGTCTATGAAGAACTTGCTCAGCTTGAGTTCCAGCAAAAACAGCATAAACTGCTGGCTCTTGGTCTCGTAGCATGTTAATAGGAATATTAATTTCGACACCGTCAATGTTGATTTCGTCATTTACTGTCATTCCTCTCCAGCCCAAATCAACTAAAGTTCTTTGAGCATCTTTTGTAATTACATAACCAGTAATGGTTCCTTCTATGAGAACCTTATAGTCAATTGATGTATTGATGTTTCTTCCTTTCAGTAAGAATTCATAAGTCACATTCAAATCGGAAATTTTTGCATGACTTCCATCATTAGATAATTTTTGATTTAGTTTTTTCATCAGATCCTGAACACCAGGGTTAGATGAGTCTGCAGTTCCAGAAACAGTCCATTCTTTTCCACGTAATTCATCAAATAGATTGCCACTGTTTGGATATTCAATGAAGACTGTTTTTAGATAATGCATTGAAAATGGAGATGAATCAGAATTAGGATTAATTCTTGCATCTAATTGTGCGGCCCAAGCAGGACTACTTGTACCAATAACAACTAGTCCCGCAAGCAAAACTGTTAAAATTACAGCCCTAGACACAAATAAAATTCACAAAATAACGGTAATAAACTTATCCTAATTTTGCTGATCGCAATTTTTTGAAAAAGTAATATGGAGTAATGTAGCATAACTTGATAGTTTTAGGGGAAAATGGTATGATCACAGTTTTAGCAGGAGGAACAGGTTCAGTCAAATTAGTTAGAGGACTGGTTGCTCAAGAATCCAAAGTTAATGTAATTAGTAATGTGGGGGACAATTATTGGCTTTATGGACTCTATGTTTGTCCAGATATTGATACTATTGTTTATGGTTTAGCAGATTTGCTTGATCAAGAGAGAGGTTGGGGAATGAAGAAGGATACTTTCAACTTTTTACGTCAAATGGAAATTTTTGGAGAAGAGACATGGTTTAGAGTTGGAGATAGAGATGCTGCAACACATTTGATTAGAACTAATATGTTAAAGAATGGAAAAAATCTAAGTGATATCACTAAATGGATGTGTGAGAAATTTGCAGTTAGCGCAAACATCATTCCAGTAACTGATAACAGTATAGAAACACGAATAACTACAGACAAAGGAGAATTACACTTACAAGAATATTGGGTTAAACATAGAGGCAAAGATCCTGTTTTAGGAATCCAATATATCGGGGCAGATAAAGCTCGTCCAAATCCAGAAGCAGTAAATGCAATACATGATGCAGACATGGTAATTATAGCTCCAGGAAACCCTCTGACATCAATTGGTCCAATGCTTCAGATAAAAGGAATTAGAAAAGAGTTATCAAAGATTAAGAAAAAAGTTGTTGCAATAAGTCCATTAATTGGAGAAGATGCAATTACCGGTCCTGCAGCAAAATACATGCAAGCAGCAGGAATTGAATCTAATACTTATGGATTAGCAAAAATGTATTCAGATGTGTGTTCCAATATCATCTTAGATTCTAAAGATAGACTGCTAACAAAGAAAATTCAGAGTTTAGACATGAGAGTTTTTGAAACAAAAATCACCATGAAAAATAAATTAGCTGAAGACGCATTAGCGAATTTTATTTTAAAACAAGTACACGTTTAATTTGAAAATAGCTGTTATAATTCCTGTAAAGACTTTCTCTAATGCAAAGACACGTTTAGATTTATCTCCAGAGAAAATAGAAAATTTGTGTGAGGTAATGTTAGAAGAAATTCTACATACAATTTCAATTTCGCCTCAAATTGATAAAACAGTCATAGTAACAAAAGAAGAAAAGGCAAAAGCGATTGGAAAAAAATTTAATGCAATAGTCTTAATTGATGAAAAAGAAGAGAGTGTAAATAGTGCAGTTGCAATCGCAGACAAATATCTTTTAGAGAATAATTATGATGCATCAATTGTCTTTCCCCAAGACATCCCATACATTAAAACTCAAGATATTGATTTTATGTTAAACTACAAGGCACCTCCAAATTTTGCAATAATTATTCCATCAAGAAGATTTGATGGTACAAATGCTCTTGTAAGAATGCCAATTGATCTTATGGAAACTCATTACGATGAGGATAGTTACAAAATTCACATGAATACTGCCAAAGAACATACACTAAATGTTGCAATGGTCTTTGTAAAAAGAATAATGTGGGATGTAGACAATTCAGAAGATTTAAAATTTTTATTAGAACAAAACGAAAAACCACATATTGCTGAACAAATTAAAAAAATTCTAGAAATCAATTAAATTGAAATTATTTTTAAGATCAAAAAATCCAGATTGAGATCATCAACAGACTTATAAACAATAAATTAGAAATTCTTAAATAGTATCATAAAAGGTTTTGTGAGATTTAAAGATGGCTAAAAAAATAAATCCAAAAGACAGATGTCCAAGATGTGGACAAGGGTCAGTAGTTACTGATGCCAACACAGGAGAGAATTTTTGTGGAAAGTGTGGATTTGTAATTACAGATAAAGTAGAAGAATCGGGACCAGAATGGAGATCATTTTCAAACGAAGGTGAAAACAAAAGCCGAGCAGGAGTCCCAACATCACTTGCCATGCACGATATGGGATTAGCCACAATAATCAATCCACAAAATAGAGATGCTACAGGAAAGCCATTAACTGCTTCGATGAAAAGTACAATTGAAAGACTAAGGACTTGGGATAGTAGAAGTCAAGTACATGAACCAGTTGATAGAAATTTTAGACAGGCATTCAGTGAATTAGACAGATTAAAAGACAAACTTGCAGTAGGAGATGCAGTAATAGAAAAAGCAGCATACATTTACAGAAAAGCACTAGAGAAAGGTCTAGTTCGAGGTCGTTCCATTTCAGCTTTGATTGCATCAGCACTTTATGCGGCATGCAGAGATACAGAAACACCTAGAACACTAAAAGACATAGGTCATGCAAGTAATATTAAACGAAAAGATATCGCAAGATGTTATCGTCTGTTGCTTAGGGAATTGAATTTGAAAATGCCAGTAGTTGATCCAATTAAATGTATTTCAAGAATTGCAAGCAAGGCAGGTTTATCAGAAAAAACAAAAAGAAAAGCAACAAAAATTTTACAAACTGCAGAAGAGAATAAAATTTCTGCAGGAAAAGATCCAATGGGATTAGCAGCCGCAGCACTTTATGTAGCATGTGTTACAAACGGAGAAAACAAAACACAAAGAGATGTAGCAGAAGCTGCAGGGGTTACAGAAGTTACTATTAGAAATAGATACAAAGGTTTGAAAGTAGCATTAAACCTTTAAGATAGATTCTTTTTTAGAGTAAAATCGACTTACGAATAAAATTGAAATAGATATAGCACCAGATATCAAAAATAACATTTCCAATGAAGACATTAGTGAATGAGAAAAAGATTCCTGAATGGGGATGTCATTTAATTGTGAAATAAAATTAGCGTATGAAAAAATAAAATAATTCATGGCCCAATGAATCAAAAGCGAAGCGACAAACCCATATCTTAGATAAACCCATCCTAAAATAACACCACTGGCAGCAGCTTGAGCAAATTTTCCTTCACTCCAAGATTCAGCAAATGCAATATGTGCAAATCCAAAGAAGACACCTACAAATGTAATTAACAAAAGGGCTTTTTTGTAATTGTTGATATGTAGTGAACTAGGAATCCACAAACATTTGATAAAATATTTGAGCGTAGATTTGTGAGAATACATGGCAAATAATGGGATGCCAACCAAAATTAGACGAAATCCAAATTCTTCAATCAATGGTGCAAGAGAGACATAAAAAAACTGAATCAGATCATTGTCATCAAGAGGAGGAATGGTTACAATACCAAATGCCTCTTGAATAAAATTAATCAATGCAGAAATTAGGATTAAAATGGAAAACCATTTTGTTATTTCAATCATATAGTTTGATGTAGTGTTAAATTTTCCAAAAGAGATTATTGGTGAAAGAGATTTTAAAAATCCATGTTTTGGTCCAAAAATCGCAATTGTAAATAACACAACATAAAAAATCCAGAAAATAACAAATACATCTCCAATACTGACATCAAATGATACCTGATACAATTCTGTGTTTTTAAAAAGGGCTAAATACGTGAGAGGGTACTCATAATTGATATCTCCACCAATTTCACTTTCAAAAACAATGTAAATCCCTATAGGAAATGAAACAAGCAACAACCCAAGAATAACTGATTGTAATCCAGCAAATGGAATTCCAAGGAATTGAAGAATTCTGTTTGAATTTTCCAATGTATTCT
This sequence comes from Candidatus Nitrosopumilus sp., assembly GCA_029864335.1. Taxonomy (GTDB): domain Archaea; phylum Thermoproteota; class Nitrososphaeria; order Nitrososphaerales; family Nitrosopumilaceae; genus Nitrosopumilus. Next base: position 16,724 of record JAOTTS010000005.1, read on the forward strand.
AATGTAATTCTATAGTATCAGCAGCAAATCCTAAATTGATCAAAGTGTCTTTGATGCTATCTCTATGATCGCCTTGTAAGAAGATATAACCTTCTTTGGCAGTTCCGCCACAGGCATATTTATTTTTGAGTTCTTTTGCAACAGTTTCTAAATTATTTAGTTTAGGATCTAATCCCTCAATCATAGTACCCTTTTTCTTAAATCTTCTAGTTTCTAATCTAATAATAATTTTAGTGCTATCTTTGGCCAGTTCACCGCATGCGCACAAGTCTTCTGGTAGACCACAAGTATTACAAATTACTGCCATTCGTTCGAAATAAATTCAATTATACGCACTATTAAGCCTTGTTTGGTTATTCCTTACAAATTAAAAAGAAATTGATTTTTTAGATAGAAAATCAAAGAAGAGTATTGTCCAAAGATCTCACAAAAAAAGCTGCTGAAATGCTACTAAATGGCGCAACGTTGCTTGGCGAGCCTTGTCCATATTGTGCAGGAGTCAGAGTAATGAAAGAAGGGCACGCACTATGTGTTAGATGTGGACGCGAACCAAGAAAAAAAGAGATCATAATAGAAAAAACACTACAGCATAAAAAATCAGGACTAGAGAAAACTCTTGAAAGAAAGATAGAATCACTCTCAAAAGAACTTGAAGAAGAAGAAAATCATGAAAAACAACAGGAAATTCTAAAATCAATTAATTCAGTGCTAGAAACACTAGAAAAAATGAAAGGAAAACAATAAAGTTTTTATGTAAAAATCCGTGATGTCGAGATATAATGAGTAGTAAAAAGAAATCAGCACCACTTCCAGCATCAAGTGGAGGTCTCATGAGATTCTTTGAAGATGAGACAAAGGGATTCAAAATAGATCCAAAAATTGTAGTGTCAATTCCAATTAGTTTAATTGCAATTTCATGGGTAATAGATCTTTTCCTAGCTCCGTGAAAAAGCAATGGAACAAGAATCAGATGATGTTTCAAATATACATAATAGGTTTTCCCTTACTCTAGTAAATCCATCATCACACTATTTTTCATTAATTGTGTCATTAGTAGTAGCTTCAGTGATGGTTCTTGCAACATATTTTGGTTATTTGAGCAATTTAGGTTTTGAACAAAATTGGTATAGATTACCAATAGTTTTAGGAGTTTTAGTTGTAACTCAGTTACTAGATACTAGATTTTCAAAGAAAAAAGAATATTCAAAGTCACTACATTCATCGCTTTTTGGAAACATGTTATGGACAGTTACAATTTTGATGGGAATACTTTCAAGCATAGTTTTAGCAAAAGAGATAGAATTATTCTTTATAGTTTTTGGAGTATTGCTTTTTGCTAGTTTTAGAATAGGGATTTACACTACAACACTCGGAGCAAGTCTCAAAAAAGCTTGGGCAATTTGTTTTATTCAACCATTAGCAATGTATTTTGTATTAATTCCACAAGACATGTGGCTGTCAGTACTTTACGAACCAATTGGATTAGGATACGGAATATCATTTATGATAATTGCAAGCATTTGGTCAGTTCTCACTGACAGAGCTGGCAGACCAGGAATGGAAAGCACACACAAAACAATTCAAGCATATCTTGCATCACAAGGAAATGATTTTGACGATGCTGAAGAACTAATGGAACAACGCTCAAGTGAAACCAAAGTAACTACATCACAACTAAGACTATCATCACCTAATGGTGAAACAGAGTTTAGAATGGTCCTGCCAGAGATTCATCCAGGACCATATCATCCAGTAGGCGGAAGTAATATCCCATACCTGATTTACAAAAATTTATCATCATCAGCAATGGTCATGCATAGCATATCTGATCATTCATTGAATCTGCCATCGAGAAATGAAGTGGAAAACTATCTGAAAAAAATAGAAGATAGTAATGTCAAAGAAGAAGGACTGCAATGTACAGAACCAGTTACAGTCCAAATAAACAAAGCAAGAGCAACAGGTTTACTTTTTGGAAATAATCCATTATTATTTTTGTCCTTATCTCCTCATGGTATGGAAGACATTCCAAGTTATATGAAAACAGAAATTGAACAGTATGCAAAGAATCGAAATTATGCAAGAACTATGACAATTGATTGTCATAATGCCATGGGTGAAGAGATTTCAAAAGAAAATGGAGAAGACATGTTAAAAGCTGCAAAGTCTTGTTTAGACACTCTAATTACAAAAGATAGTTATCCAATAGAGTTTGGTTATGCCAATTCAGATGACATGGATGTATGGACAGAAGATTTGGGAATGGGTGGATTAGGAATTGTTTGTCTTGTGATTAATGATAAAAAATACTTTCTAGGTTGGGCAGATGCAAACAATATGGAAAATGGAGTTAGAGAGAAAATCATAGATAATTTTTCAAAGAGAGACTACAACCTGTTAGAAATTTGTACATCAGACACTCACTATGCACCAGTAAAAGCTAGAAACAGAAATGGGTATTATCAATTGGGATTGATAACAAGTGCAGACAAACTTTCAAAATGGTTTTTGGAAATTGCTAAAAATGCAGAGTCAGATACAACATCTGCAAAATTTGAAATTTTAGAAAACGAGGCAAATGTGAAAGTCATGGGACAGGGAATATACGAAGACTATTCCAAAGCACTAGATAATTCGTTAAAAATCACCAAAACATTTGTAATAAGCGGAGTATTGTTTTTCATTACTAGTTTGTTTCTATAGTCTTCATCTGATCAATATTTCCATAAAATTCATCAATGAATGAAGAGAATTGAAAAATTGGAACAATAGGAACGTTTTCAATGAAATTTATCTTGTCTTGATATAATGTTACAATTACAGGTACAGCCATTGCACCAGGAGTTTTTTCTACATAGTGTTTTGTTCTCTCAATTTGTTTTTTGACTGCAGTTTGTAATGCTGATGCGCCATATCTTTTCCAATGTTTACAATCAATTAAAATTGCAATTCCTAACCTAATGCCAATCACATCAATTTCCATACGGGGTTTTGTAAGAATCATATTTTTTATAACTGCAAAACTTTTTGAGGATAAAATTTCACCAGTTAAACCTTCAAAATCTTTCCAATCAAGTGCAATTGAGATTTCATCAATAGGATAACCTTTTTCAAGTAATTTAACTGCAATTTTTAGTTTGTCACCATCTTCAAAATAATAATTATTATCTTGTTTTGAACCAATGTCATTTTTGATAAATTCTTCAAGAGTTATTTCAGAGTCAGCAGCATTCATTTTTGTAACAGCAGAAAAATCCTCAATCGATACACCACCTTGAATAATTCCACTTAATCCAATAACCATCTTAGGATGAATTTTCAACTTTATTTTTTGATTCATGAAGAGATATAGGTTTTAAGAACTATTAAGCGAGAGTTATTATGATATAGATTTTATTACAAGTTTTTGAAACTAAGAACATGAAAAAATTGCTAGTAATACTGCTAGCTTTTTTAATTGTAACTTTAATGTATAATGAATCATTTGCAGAAATAAATACATTTTTTGATTCAGTTAAATTCATTCAATATTTAGATGAAAACACAGCATTAGAAGAAGTAAGAAATGGAAATCTCGACATATATTATTATAGAATTTCATCAGATAGATTAGAAAATCTTCAATCAAGAGAAGGATTACAGGTTTTTGATTCAACAGGAGGATCATACAGCATTCTTGTAAATCCTGCAGAATCTGAAAAATTTAATCCATTTTCAAATAGAGATATCAGATTTGCTCTAAATTATTTGGTAGATAGAAAGCTAATCATCAATGAATTGATGGGAGGGTATGGTGCACCAATCATTTCTTACTATAGTCCATCAGACCCAGAATATCTTACAATAATCAAACAGTTAGAGTCGTTTAATTTCAAATACAATCCTACTCTTGCAGATGAAATAATCACTAAAGTGTTAGAAGAGAAAGGGGCAATCAAGATTGATGAAAAATGGCAAATTACAAACACTCCAATAGAAATTACAATTTTGATTAGAAGTGATGATCCAGTCAGAAAATCAATTGGAGAGATTTTATCAGTAGAACTTGAAAAAATAGGATTTACTGTCAAAAAGGATTTTGGAGATCTTAACAAAGCATTTGTTGTAGTATATGGTTCAAATCCTTCAGATTTAAAATGGAGTTTGTATACTGAAGGGTGGGGACGCTCTGCATTTGTAAGATACGATTCAGTAGGATTGGGACAGATGTATTCTCCTTGGTTTTCGAACATGCCAGGATTTAATGATCCGTCATATTGGAATTATGAAAATGACAAATTAGATTCATTGACTCAGAAAATTTACACAGGAGATTTTGAATCGTCAGAGAAAAGATCAGAATTAATTCAAGAAGCAGTTGTTGAAGGAATTAATGAATCAGTCAGAATTTTTTTGGCAAGCAAAATTGATCAATATGTTGCAAATGAGAAAGTAAGTGGAATTGTAAATGACTTTGGTGCAGGAGTACCAAGTAGATTCACACCAATTAATGCTAAAAGTGAAAGTGATGAATTTGTAATCGGAGTTAAACAAATTTATCAAGGAGCTTGGAATCCAATCATGGGATTAACTGATAATTATAGTAGACATATTTGGGGAATCATATCAGATCCTGGAACATTCAAACACCCATTCACAGGTGAGACAATTCCGGTTAGAGCAAATTGGAAAGTTGAAACCGCAGAACCTAATGATAAACTTGAAATTCCAATAGAATCAAAAATGTGGAATCCAACATTGCAAAAATGGAAGAATGTAGAACCAGATTCACGTGCAACAAGCAAGGTAACATTTGATTTTGAATTTAGTAATTGGCATAATGGGCAAAAAATGGATATGAATGACATTCTTTACTCATTATATTTTACAATAGAATGGGGAACACAAACGGATGAAAATGATAGAACTTTTGATACAGAATTTACTCCAAGAGCTGCTCAGAGCATTCAAACAATCATTGGAGTGAATCCAATTGATGAAGATACGATTGAAGTGTATGTGGATTATTGGCATTTTGATGAAGGAGAGATTGCTGAATGGGCATTACTATGGAATCCTATGCCATGGGAAATTTCAGTTGCGATGGAAAAAGCAGTGGTTGATGGAAAAGCATCATTTTCAAGATCGGGTGCTACAAGCAAAAATGTAAACTGGTTATCATTAATTATCCCAAATGATGCAAATATGATCAAAAGTTATTTGCAAGAATTCAGAGATACAAACTACATTCCAAAGGCACTAAAAGATATTAGTGATTCAAAATATTATCAAAACAGATATGATTCATCAATTAAATGGATTGAAATCAAGAAACATGCTGTAATTAGTAATGGTCCATTTTATCTTGAATCATACTCTCCAGAATCAAGAACAATAACAGTTAGAGAATTCAATGATAATTCATATCCATTCAAAATTGGAAAATGGGAGCAGTTTGAAAAAGCAAAATTTCCAGAAATCAAGAAAATAGATATGAAAAGTACATTACAAAGAGGAACAAAACTAAGTGTAGGGGTAGAGACAGAGAACTCAGACAACATACTTTACTTTTTAACAAATAGTGATGGAAATATGATATCATCAAAGACTCTCAAATTAGATAAGAATAACATTACAATCAGTATTCCTTCTGAGATTACAAAAGATTTAGGAATTGGAGCAAACAACATCAAAGTATTTGCAATTTCAAATTCAGTATTAAAACCAGATTTTTATGAGTCAAGTTTCATTGTAACTGAAAAGGGAGAAAAGTTACCAACAAGCGCCAATAGCGAAACGGATTTTTCAGAAAATGAACCAGAATTTTGGTTTTGGATAATTCCGGTAGGAATCATAATTGGGATAATGATTATTTTAAAGAAGAGGCATCATACCAAACCATAATCTTTTAGAATCAAATCTATTTGTCCCTCATTTTTAAGTTTTGAGTATTCTTCAAAGAGATTTTGATTTAGTTCATAAAAGGTATGGCCCCATTTGAATTTATCAAGTAATTCTAAACCTTGTTCGGTATAACCCAGAATTATCAATGATGCAGATAATGCTTCAGCAGTAGTGAGTTTATTGAGTTTAGAATAATTTACGGGATTCCCCGCAAGTAAAGGAGGAAGTTTTCTTTTTATTCCATTAAATTTTTTTGAGAAAGCTTGATCTATAAGATTCCAAGAGCAATCAATGCCTATAATGGAATTTATCAAAAATCTATCTTTGGGAAGTAGAGTTTTTTCAGAGAAAGGGTCTAAGACTAATCCTTTGGTTCCAATTTTTTTTATGTTTTGAGCAAGACCAAATTTCACCATTTTAGCAGCTGTGCATTTTTTTGGATCATCTTGGTAAAACATTAAAACTTGTAATTTCACTTTAATCAATAATAAAATCTAGGGTATTTTGAATTTACTCTATTGTTTTGTATGTTATTTTGTAATAGAATCGTGAAACTTGATCATCTTTGATAATCTCAACGTTCCAATTAGTATCAGACAAAAATGCATTTGAAGATTCAGGTAGAATGCTGAATTTCTCCAATCTTGTATCTGAGCCACTATATCTTACATTCAAAGAGACCCCATCAACTTCAACAACATCATAGATTTGGCCAGGTTTTCGAGTAGATTCACTCACTAGACAATCAGCATCAGACCCAATAATACAAATTCCAGTTTCACTTGAAATTTTGAGATTAACACTTGATTCGTCACCTCGTATAGGAGTAATCAAAGAACCAGAAATGACTCTTGGTGCAACAGTTACATCATTAACATTTTTTTCTGCAGTAAAAATAGAAATTATATTTTCAGAAAGTCTATTTTCTTTCTCAATTATCGTATCTAATTTTAGAGTTTTTGGTTTTTCAACAACATTGAATTTAATGGATTTTGTTTCAAAATCGGCATCAACTGTTGCTTCGTAGGAACCAATTGCAGCTGTAGATGTTGGGATTGTGAATTGATAAGTAAAGGATCCTGAAGAACTAGGACGGATTGTGGTTACAGGGCCAGAATTTTTACCACAAATAAAAGAACCACATGTTATTTCATTACCTGTTTTTTTAGCAACACTTACTTCAAACTTTTCAAGATAAATTAACTTATTTGGCTTTCCAGTTACAATCACAACATCACCTGGATAATATTCTGATTTATCAGTTGATAATAAAAGAGATAATGGTTGATCACCGCCAAAAGTAAAATCATTCACCACACTAAAGACAGCATCAGTTTTGGTATTTCCATAAAATACTTTTACTGTATAACTTCCTTCGCTAAATATTGTTGCAGGCAATTCAAAAAGACTTGAAAAGCCACCACCTTGAGTAGGATAAACAGATGATTCGTGAATTTGTTTGTATGGGAAAGTGCCATCCAGAACTTTAATTGTTACTCGCTCGGGTACTACGAGACCTTCATTACCTTGTTGACGTTTGATGACATTCCCCACAACTTTTAGTTTCTCACCTGCTTTGTATAGTGATTTTTCAGTTGTAACAAAAATAGGTGTTTTAGAAAGAGAGTCATTTTCTGGATTTGATGAAACTTTGAAGAAAAGATCGACACCGTATGGAGGACTGGCCACTCGTATTTTGTATACTCCTATGTTAGATTTTGTCACATCTCGTCCATCATCAGTTTTGATATTTTGATATCTTTCAGAGATAGGAGTAGTCCAGGTCCATGAGAATCGTTGGTTTTCAATTGAGGTGCCAAAATTGCTTCTAGTACCATCAGGTCTAATGATGAAGATTTCAACTGTATTATCACCTGTAGGCGGAACGACTCCAGTGAGACGAACAGTTTCACCAAAACCATAAACTTCCTTATCAAGAGAAATTATTGGACCATCTTTCAGATCAAGTGGATTGATAATGGAGAAATTTTTTGTTGCAGTGTTACTGAGGTATTGAGCTTTGATAATGTAGTTTCCATCAGTAAAGATATTCTTTGAAACGTCAATTTGTAGGGAGTATTGACCAGAGGTTTCCGGGATTGCTGTAAAAACATACCCAATTGAAACTCCACTTGTAGATAATTTTCCAGCCTTAGATGAGCCAATGATTTCTAATGGAGTTCCGTCTTCATGAGAAATGGAAATTTTTACAGGAGCAACAGAGGTATAACTTGAACTACTATAGTGATCTCTGATAAATCCACTGACAATGATTTTTCCACCAAGTTCATAGACATTTTTATCGGTTTTCACAGTTAATGGTGTATTTGACACAACAAATTCATCAGGATTTGTGGATACATGGATGATCATTGAAGCAGATCCTATATCCTTTGAAACATTAATTTTGTAATCACCCAGCCTTTGGGAGTTATTTGGAATTTTGAATTTATATGTAAAAGTGCCATCACCCAGTATTCTCACACCATCTAGTATTTTAAATCCAGAATCACTTCCTAAAGTATTTTTTAATGCTGATTGTTTTGTTTGGATTATTTCTAAATCCAAATAACTAATCCAAACTTGGTTTAGCCTTCCAGAAATTGTTACTTCGTCACCCAAGCCATAAACAATTTTATTAGTCCAAAGTGAGATTGGTACATCTTCTTTAATATCTTCAAGTACCTCAAAAGTTGTCAATGCAGATTTATCAGAATATTCGGCGTACACATTGTATGTTCCAAATACAGGTTTTACAGTTGTCAAGAACAAACTAGTTGAAAATTTACCTTTAGTAGGATACAAATTTCCACTTAAGACAACTTTATCTTGAGTATCTTTTACAGTTAATTTCATACCCTCAAATGGAATTATTTCAGAAGCAAAACCAGTAATTGAAACTTGTTGTCCTGGAATGTATTGAGATTTATCAGTGATTATACTAAGAGAAGAATCTTCCTTTGTTTTTTGTTCTAATATTTCATATCCCACTGAAAAATTTGTATTAGCATTTGCACCAGCATAAGAAACTGAGACAGTGAATTGACCTTCTTTAATTCCTAGAACCTGATGTAAGTTGAGTGTGGTTTTGTAATTTAGATTAAGATCAGGATACAAATTTATTGATTGGGAATAGTTTGGACCAGAAATATCCACTTTGATTGGTTGTGACTGGAAAAAGGGTTTAACGATAAAAACTTCTTTAGATACATTTCCCGTTATTGTTGCAGTTTGGCCAAACAAATATGATAATTTGTCTGTAGATACAGTGACAGTGACTTCTTCAGATGCTTGTGTCTCTACAAGTTTTCCATTTGATGAGCCCGCAGTTGATGTTGCAAATTTCCAATCACTTAAACTGTCTAGATCAAAACCATCATAGATTCTCTGCCAAGATTTAAAGTCATTTTGAATATCAGCAATTAGAGGAGTTTTATCAATTACAATTCCATTTTTATCTCTTAGTTCAACTGATTCATTTGAATCAGTAAACCAAACACTTTGGTAAGAATATGTCAAGAATTGTCCAGGTTTTATTACAGTACCATCAGGTATTGTCATAGTTTTTTTAAGAACAGTGGTTGACGCAATTTTCCATCCACCTAAATTAATATCAGAGTTTGTTGGATTGTAAATCTCTACCCATTCTGAAACGGATGTTGCATCATTTCCAGGAGGGTTTATGTCTACTTCATTTATTATCACATGATCAGAATTTGTTTGAGCATATGCTGGAACTATAATTCCTGCAAGTATGAATAAAGATAACACTAAAGAGAGATTACTGTTCATTGTTGTTTCCTAATTTGATTGAATAGAGGGCTCTTTTTAGAATGAAATTGAGGAAAAGTTGAGCTTGTTGTTAAAGTCATATATCTTAAAAACATGAATTTTTTTGCAATTTTTCGGTATTAAGGCATACGTAGGAATTATTCTTTAGAATAGTCACAATTGAGGCATTTTTTATTAAAAACTCGTGAGCCGCATTCCATACAGATTCCCTCACCCACATCTTTTTGAATTAATTGTTTTCTTTTCCCCACATACACTTTGATTCCAAAATACATAATAATCACAATAATACCAGCATACATTGGTGCCATAAAGGGGATCAGACCTATCATGAAAAGCAAAAGCCCTGCAATCAGCAAGATGTCATGTCTTTCAAATTTCAATAAAATCAACACCTCAAATAATTCATAAAAACATGCCGGAGCTCAGAGCCAATTAGTTTACTTCATTTCAAAGTCAATTCTCTAACTCTTCCTCATTGCTCGGCAAAAAAACTAGGTAATGATTTGATAATAACATAATGATTATGGTGGGATCGGAGAGATTTGAACACTCGACCTCTGCGTCCCAAACGCAGAATCATACCAAGCTAGACCACGATCCCAGTAAATTTTGAAAGTAGCCCAATTTAAGCTTCACAGATACTAAATTTGATGGAAAAATCATTCCAAAATTTAACAAATTTACACATATAGGAATGAATTTTGAATAAAGAAAAATAAGAAAAAATGGAAGACAGAGTATTTTTTGATGGATTAGTATCGTTGATAAAAACTGGCATTATTGAAAAAAATTAATTTGAAAATACATAATAGTACATTACAATAAAATATTATCAAAAACTGTTCATTTTAAAATACGAATCTATGGGATGATTTGGTAATGAGTTACCAATCAATTGAGATAATTATTTTAAAGGTAATCTAATGAACAAAAATGTGCAACTAGAAGAATATCTCAGAGCAGGAAAAATTGCTGCAGAAGTAAGAGAAATGGTCAGGAAAAAAGATTGGATTGGAAAATCGGTTTATGATATTTGTGAAGAAGTTGAAGGAGAAATCAAAAAAAGGGGTGCAAAATGTGCATTTCCAGTAAACACCAGCATTAATGAAATTGCAGCACACTATACTGCAGAGCCTAACGATCCAATTACAATCAAGGATACGGACATGGTAAAAATTGATCTTGGTGCTCAAATTAATGGATACATTGCAGATACTGCAGTAACTGTTTGCTATGATGCACAATTCGATGGATTAATCCAAGCTGCAGAAGAAGCATTAGGAAATGCAATGTCCATGATAAAAGCAGGAGTAAAAGCAAGCGATATTGGACGTACAATTGAAACTACAATAAAGCAAAGAGGATACAAGCCAATTGCAAATCTTAGTGGACATTCATTGGATCAATATACTATTCATGCAGGAAAATCCATTCCAAATATTTGGTCAATTGGTGGATTTTCACTTTCTGAGAATTCTGCATATGCATGTGAACCATTTGTCACCACAGAGCAGGGCGGAGGATTTGTCAGAAATGGGCAAATCAGAAATATTTTTGCAATAAATTCACGAAAGAAAACAAAACATGAAGAAGCTGACAGACTACTTGATTTTATCTGGGAGGAATTTAACATGTTGCCATTTGCATTGAGATGGATAACAAAAGAATGGGATGAAAAACAAGCAGGAGAATTACTAGATGTTTTGATAAAAAAGAAAGCAATTCAGGCATATCCAGTTCTTATTGAAGTAAATGAGCAAAAAGTTGCTCAGGCAGAACACACATTTATTCCATTAGAAAATGGTGTTACAGTAACTACAAAAGATCCATGAACACCATGAAGTAAATTGAGTGAAGAAGTAAGACCGTGTCCTAAATGTGGAGGATTTATGTTCAAAGAACAAGGAGAGACAGCATATCATGGTTTTGCCCAACTTGTAATCTAAAATTCAGAACAGAATAATTCAGAATTATTGTTCTAGGGTTTCGCCGAAAATTTTCTCAATGAAACTCATTCCGTCACAGGAATCACATTTAGAGCATTCAGTAAACAAAACATCACCTTCAGAAAATTTTCTTTTTTTTTGCATTCCACATTTGGAGCATTTTTCAACAGTATATTCTAGAATGATTTTTTTCTTTGAAAACATTATTGTGGCACCCCAGCAGAATTGCCTACACCGATTATAGCAATGGATTGACCTTGAGTTGTGTTTTCTTGAATCATTTCATAAACTTGAGTACGTACATCATCTGCCTTATCTGCAATTTCTTTGGTCATCAATGTAATTGCCTCTTTAACGGATTGTTTAACAACTATTGAAAATATTGGAATGTTTTTAGATGTTGCAATTGCTTCAATTTCGAATTTTTCAGTTCCAATTCCACCAATTGCAGCACCGAATCCACGTGCCACAGTTGCAGAATCTTCGCCTTCCATCTTTAATGCAGCATCAATCATAATTATTACATCAATTTCGTTTTCAGAAACAATTTTTTCTAAACCATCAGCAGGTCTTCCAACAGTAGATCCTGGACCTTCAGCTTTTAAAAAAAATAGATTTCTGCCCTCAAATTCAGATTTTGCAAGAACAGTTTGAAATGCAACTGTTTCTTTTTGATTCTTTAACATCATTTTTCCAACAACCATAGGACCAATTCCATCACCCACAGGTTGTCCTTTTTTAAATACAGGAATTGCTTCTTTCATTGCCTCGGATTGCTCCATTATAAAAGGAAGAATCATCTGTAAAGGTAAAATTAATGGATAGTTATTTTGTTTCTTTGCAGTCAGATACATGTGATTAATTATTTTGTAAATCATTTGTAGGGAAGACGCAATTTCAAGTAAAGTTTGAACTTTGGTCAATTCAATATTACTCATTTGGGGGGAAAGGGATCTTACGTGTTCTCGAGTGTAATCTTCTCTAGACCTAACAATGTGTCTAACTTTGTCAACTATTCCATTAGGATCCATATCAACTGGCATTATTGTAAAATAATCTATAAAGCGGTCAATTTTTTGAACTGGATCATCTACTGGTTTCAAATTTTTCTTCACATAATTAATTAATTCTTCTCGAGATTCATTTCTAAAACCATCAAGCTTACCAATTCCTTTTTTGATTTCACCCGAAGTAACATAGAGTTGAATTCGTTGTCCATAAAACACAAAAAAGAAAATTGGAAGAATCCAAATTAACATCATTATTGGATTTGTGTCATCACTCATTGCAAAAAGCTGATCAAAATCAAAACTTGTAAAATTCACTAAACTCATCGATCGTCGAATCTAAATTAAATCATTCGTCCCATGGCTAAAAAGAATACCAAAAATTCGAAAAAAATGGTCAGAGAGACAAAAAAATTGGCGAGTGTTTTTATTATAGATAAAGGGTGCTCATTCTGTCTATTAACATTTAATGATAATTGACTAGGATCGAATCAAAATTAAACAAACAGTTTCAAATTATTTTCAATACTACTTACAATTCCATGATAGGTTATGTTCAAAATGTCACTCTTCAGACAAATCATTAGTCTTAGATGAGGAAACCTTTGAGACTATCTGCGATAAGTGCAGAGAATAAGCATCAGTTGGCTCTTTAATTGTCGGGACTGTCAATACAAAATAAAATTAGATTGAAAAATAAATTAATGTTGAGAAATTAATTGAAAATAAAATTAGTTTCTATGCACTGAATAAATTGGATACATATTTTTTTGACCAATTGAAAGGCTTTTTTTTTCTTCAAAGTAATAACCTTCAAAATTTTTCACAAATGGATAAAGATCACCACCAATAACAACTCCATTTTTTTCTGCTCTATAGTTTATCTTGGCACAGATATTTACAGGAGACCCGAAAAGATCAGTGCCAGAGATATTAGTGGATTTCATTATAGCTACTTTTCCATAATCAGCACTGACACGATAATTCAGAGCAGGCAAGCCTTCTTTTTTGAAATATTCAGAGATTAACTTTTGTGCATCAATCATTGTAAGACTAGAATCAAGATAACTGCGAAAGCCAAAACCACTTTTTTGCTCAGGGGCCTCAGCAAAATAATAAAACAGACTGTCTCCACAATTCTTAATTGTGATCCCACCAAAACTATGCAAAATTTCTGTCATTGAATTTAAAAAGTTTTCATAATATCTGCACCACCTATCTCATTCATGTTTGCAGAAATTATTGTAGAATTTACTATATCAATAAACCCAACACAATACTTTTCAGATAAACCAGAAAATTTTATCATATAGTGGGGAGAACCCATCTCATTATACATTGGATATTCATATTTTCTTTCTTTTGATTGGGAATTATTGAAACACTCATTCATTATCCAGTTGGTCAATTTTTTCTTCATGCTTTACCCACCTTATTTTGATCTCCGCTAAAGGTCATTATTGCTGCATGGACTTGCTGGTCTTCTACTGCAGTGTCATATTTCTCATGTCAATAGTAGGTTTTTGCAAACTTTGCTGGTGTTTTTACATATTGAATTTTGCCAACTTGGTTTCCACATATACAGACTCCTAACTTGAATGGAATTTCTCCCTGTCCGCATTGAGAACAGACCTTGTAGTCATTTCTTGTTTCTTGTTTCATGAAAAAACTACCCAATAATCGCATATAGGCTCTGTGATAATATTGTTAACAGTGTTAACACTTATGCCTTTTTGATTTCAGGTGCTTTTTCTTTTTTATCCTTAACCTTTTGCCATTCCGTCTTTTCTGCAGTAAGCTGGTTAAGATGAGCAGTTACATTTTGCAGTTGTGTTTAGATTCTTGCATTCGTTATACACTAACTCAAAGGCGGTTCTAGAGTTTAGCTCGTTTTGGTTAAACTGCTGATAGATATCTTCTAGTGTAGTTTTTTGATTTGACAATGCAAATTATTTTAAAAAATGGTATTGAGGAAGTGTTCAGGCACCTAATCCTAGATTTCTTAATGCAGTAACAACTTGGGTAAGTGTTATACCAGCAGGAATTGTTTGCTGAACTCCAAATCTATACACTTTTCTAAACGCAGGACTTTCTGGGGTTAATTTCTCACCATCTGCAATTCTCTTTTTGATATACCTGAAGAAGCATTAGTTCCTTCAGGAGGTAAGAAAGTAGTATATTCCTCTTTTTCCTCGGCATATCCAATTATTGCCATACAGAAATCAGTCAAATCAATTGACATTTCTTTTAACCAATCCTCAAACTTTAGTTCCTTGTCATCAATTAGTAGTATGATATGCTTCATCTTTTATTCATTGAAAATACCCATTCGTCCACCAGAACCATTCTCAAAAAGAACTAGGGCATCTGCATTGTTGTGCTACACATATTGAGCATATCTTCAATCTCAGTATTAGTCCAACCCCTTTCAACTACGGTCTTTACCTTGGATGGCAATAATCTCTTTAATTTCTTAAAATTAAGCAAAATGTCATTCATTTCTAGAAAAGCCTGAATGGGATAATAGTATCCACCAATAGAATTAGAATGGTTGTTGTCTATTCTGTAAAATATGTAATCTTCAATTAACATCGGGGGTTCTTTTGTATCCATTTCCAATAGATCAGAATACTTTTCAAACTTTGCAAATTTCTTGAAATACTGCATTCTAATGGTATAACCCTCTCTTGTTACCTCAGTTTTTAGTTCAGCCAGGAAAAGTCTGAAACATCTTTCTATGTTGTTATTGTACATTTTCAAATTAATTAAAACACATTATTAATGCTTTAATTATAGTTCAAATACAAAAACTGAATATGCCACAAACAAAACCAATTGTAAGTGTGGAAAACGTTGTAGCCTCAGCTTCTGTGGACCAGAAGATGGACTTAAATGAAATCACTAAAACATTTCCAGATGTAGAATATCATCCGGATCAATTTCCAGGTCTAGTTTTTAGATTAAAGACACCAAAGACGGCGACATTGATTTTTACTTCAGGTAAAATGGTATGTACAGGTTCCAAATCTGAGGAGATGGCAAGAAAGGCAGTAAAAACAGTAGTACAAAAACTTCGGAAAGGAGGAATTAAAGTAAAAAAAGATGCCACAGTACAAATTCAAAACATCGTAGCATCAATTAATTTAGGTGGAAAAATCCATTTAGAGCAAGCAGCCAGAACATTGCCTAGAAGCATGTACGAACCAGAACAATTTCCCGGACTTATTCACAGAATGCTAGATCCTAAGACGGTGATTTTGTTATTTTCATCAGGAAAACTTGTCTGTACAGGAGCAAAGCAAGAGCCAGATGTTTACAGATCAGTCAATAATTTGCACGCATTACTAGAAGAAAAAGACCTAATGATTTATGATTAATCATAAATCAAATCTATTTTCATTAATTTCTACAATTTGTGTATAAACACGATTATTATTTTATGCCAATTTAGAAACAACAATCATACAATTCTGAAAAAATGGTTCCCAAAGAATCCACTTTGAAAATATGGATGGTAAGGAGGTAAGATGAACTCCCTTTTAAAAATTTAAAAATTATTTTATTGGACTGCCCAATGGTACATCTTCATTTATTGTCAACCAAAATGGTTTGTCACCAACATCAGCTGCTAACAGCATTGCATTTGATTCAACACCTGCCATTTTTTTTGGTTCTAAATTTGCAATAACAATTACAGTCTTGCCCACAATATCTTCAGGGTGATAATATTGGGCACCGCCAATTATTACATCTCGTTTATCATCATTTCCTAAATCAATTTGGCCTTTGATAATTTTGGATTTACCCTCAATAGGTTCAGTTGAAATAATTTTTGCAACTCTAATGTCTAGTTTTGCAAAATCATCATAGGATACATTTGACATGATAAACCCTAATGTTTCCTGTTAAAATAAATTCGCATTCATTGTAATTCCTTTTTGTCGATTCCACTAGTTTCAATTTCATATCTTAGAGCAGCAGGAAGATCCATGTATTTTTTGTTGGCTATTTCAATGATTTGATCATCTGGAACATTTACTTTTTTTAACAATTTACCACGCTGATGAGCATAAGCATTCTTCCAAAAACCAGCGCCATCTAATGTTCCAATTTTTGGCATGTATTTTGTGGGTTTCATTTTTTTTCAAATTTTAAGTGACTGTGACGGAAGAATGGCAAACGCCATTGGAACTGGAGTTACTGTTCCGGATTTTAGGCATGTTGCCCATCACAGTCTATTTGCAATGCAGTTGGAATCTAATATATTGTATGCGGATAAAATTTAGAACATTATAGGTATTCCGTTATAACCTAATGGCTGAATTAAATAGCAATTTTACAATTAAACTCGATGGCATTACACAGTTCGGTCTATTGCGTGGTTCTGAAAAAACCATTTCCTTCCTAGTTGCATTATTGTGAAAATCAAAAATCTTGACTCGGATCGAATCAAAGTTAAACAAGCAGTTTCAAATTATCTTCAAGATTAATTACAATTCCATGATAGGTTTATGTTCAAAATGTTACTCTTCAGGCAAATCCCTTGTCTTTGACGAGGATGGCTTTGAGAAAGTATGTGACAAGTGCAGAGAATAGATTCAAAGATAAATGAATAAATGCAATAATCAACCAGTAATCACATTGAAGACCACACACAAGCAAGGAGGCAGAGAGTTTACCATAATGATTCAAAAAGAATCAGAGGGAGGATACAGTGGACAGTGCCTTGAAATTCCAGGGGTAATCAGCCAAGGGGAAACCCTAGGCGAATTAAAGAAGAACATGAGAGAGGCTATACAACTATCAGTAGAATATCTCAAAGACAAGGCAAAATCAGAAAACAAAAAAATTGTCAAGATTTCTGCATGAGCCTTAGAAATCATCGTTGGCATGATGTCTACAAAGTCCTAAAGAAGCATGGATTTGATGTCGCAAGACAACGTGGAGACCATCTTCAAATGGTTCATCCAGATGGGAGATTTGTAACTTTGATCAAGAAAGATCCTATCAAGGTTGGAACACTAAAGGCTATTTTGATTCAGGCAGACATTTCACAAAAAGAATTTCTAAGTCAAGTGTAATAGATTTTGGCATATTGAATCATGTCGATTTCCCATGAAGGGATTATGCCATAAATGTCACTTCTCAGGAATAGAAGTTATTCTTACGGAGATAACAAGAAATGAGATCGGAGTATCTATAATTCCTTTATGTGACAAGTGTAGAAAATAAACTAGGTTATTCTGCAAATTAAAAAATTAAGAAAATTAGAATTTCTAAAAAACCAGTTTTCAAAGCTCACATCTTATTGGAGCAGTCGTGTCTCCTACATCAGAAATACATGTGTCAGTTCCTATACCGCCATTCATGACATCATCACCTGCCCTGCCAGCAAGAAAGTCATTTCCTGGTTGACCCAAAATGTTATCATTTCCAAGTCCACCATCCATTGAATCATCTCCAAATCCACCAGATATCTCATCGTTTCCAAGACCTGCAAGAATCAGATCATGTCCTATTCCACCTATCAGTCTGTCACTTCCATCATTGCCAAAAATAATATCATTGCCTGCATTTCCGTTAATGATGTCATTGCCTGCACCTCCGATTATGCAGTCAGCGCCTGCCCTGCCAGAAATATCATTTCCTGCATCTGAAGCTAGGATAAGATCATTGAAGATGGTTCCTTGTAAAACATTACCAAGTAAACCAAGTCTGTTATCAATTGGAATGTATTGTCCACTAAGTATAAGCTGGTTAATGGTCATATCATTGCAGTATGTTGTCAAATCGGTAGTACCGTCAATAACAGCTATTATCTTAACCAATTCAAAATCTACATAGACTTTGTTGGTTTCAGGGTTTACGAAAATAAACACAGGACCAGGAAGAACAGGAATGGTATCAATAATTGTATCTGAATTACCATCAATCACAGAGACAGAAACCTTCATTGTTAGCTACATAGATTTTGTTTGTAATGGGATTAATGTCAATCCCAAAAGGATTCTCAATAAGAATGGTAGTAACTACGGCATCAGTAGTACCATCAATCACAGAGACGGTACCATCAATCAGAGACGGTATCATCATTACCGTTACTTACATAGATTTTGTTGGTTGTCGGGTTTATGGCAAAATCGAATGAAGAAATAGTTTCATCGCCTATAGAAATTATGCTATAACAGAGTCAGCATATACCATTGAAACAGCAGACAATGAGCCAAGTAGAATAATTGAGAAAAATGCAGTTAGTATTATTTTGTGATTCGTATAATTTGTGAGAATAACAAGTATTTTAGTTTTAGATTAGATAACAATTCACTTTAATTTTTTTGGAGTTGCCTTTTCTTTTTCTTTGAGTTTTTCCCATTCCGTCTTTTCTGCAGTTAGTGAGTTTAGCTGAGCAGTTACATTCTGTAATTGTGCTCTAAGATTCTTGCATTCATTATACACTAACTCAAATGCTGTCCTGGAGTTTAGTTCGTTTTGGTTGAACTGCTGATAGATATCTTCTAGTGTAGTTTTTTGGTTTGACAATATGAGAATTTTTTCAAAAATAGGTATTAAGGAAGTATTTCATGGCAATCTTTTAGTAGCCAATCCAGCCATGATGGATGATGAAGTTACTTTACCTTACGCCTTTACTTTTACTAGTTTTTGCTCCTCAGGCTTTTGCAGATTATTCAGAGGTTACAATTGTACCCGCAGCAGGTTCTGGCGCTCCAGAATGTGAAGAAACTGCAGACGGATGTTACATTCCAAGTACTGTAACAGTTGATGTTGGCGGAGTTGTAATTATGTCAAACACTGACACTGCAGCCCATACTTTTACATCAGGAACTGCAGCTGATGGTCCAAGTGGCAAGTTTGATACGGGATTAGTAATGGCAGGAAATTCATTTGAATGGTCTCCAGACACGGTAGGTGAGTATCCTTATTTCTGTATGGTGCATCCATGGATGGAAGGATTAATTGTTGTAAAAGGTGAAAGTAATGGAGGAGATCAACCAGATGAACAGGATTATCCAACAGATGATAATACAAATAATGATAATTCAGAAATAGAGAAATTAAGAAATGAAATTTCACAATTAAAATCAGAAAATACAAATCTAAAGGCAGATAATAGAAAACTTTCAAACCAAAATAATCAGTTTCAAAATACTATTCAAGATTTACAGCAACAAGTTACTGATTTGAATGCAATATTGATGGAGCAAGTCAAAGTAATCTATGAATGGATTACTTCAAGATAAACTAAGAACCTAATCCTAAATTTCTTAATGCAGTAACAACTTGTGCCAATATGGCACCTGCAGGGATTGTTTGTCGTCTCTATCTTTTTGTGCAAAGGCAAGATGGTCTGCTGATAATGTGCCAATAATTAGAATAGATACTAGAGATAATACTAGCATAGTTTTGCTTTTCATTTTATAGTGTGATATGAGCTAACCTAAACTGAGGATAATATTATCAAAATTGACAAAGAAAAGTAAAGTACCTATCTAAATCATTTCATCTGTCTTTGATTAATGAATCTGTATTTGGCATCATCTAATTAAGTAGACATCAGAATATCACAATTGAAACCCTAAATACGAAAACGACGTAACAGAATGGTCAGAGGAATCTTATTTTCATTATACATAATATCTTCTATTGTGTATACTCCTTTGGCATTTGAAATGTAAAGTGTTTGGAAAAAAAAGTAATGAAATTATCTAAAATGCTCTTAAAAAATCAAGAAATAGTTTTTCCTATTGTTAAAGTAAGCACAATTTCTGATGTGTCTGTTTCCTTATTTTCTGCCCAACCAAGATCCCTTTTTATCAGTTCATATTTTTCTAAAGTATAATCCTCTGAATCTACAACCTCAACTTGATTGGCCTTTGGGTGAACTATTACCTCTCTTGGCTCATGATATGCTCTAAGGATTCGATTATTACGAATTAAGACTATCTTCATGTTGTATGTGTTGGAAATTATGATAAATATTGATTTCCATCTCATCTACCGCTGTTGTTTTTTACCATGAATCAAACGATTACACGCAACACTAAGAGAAGTATTTAGAAATTAATGAAAAGTGTTGTAATTTTTGAATTTAAGAGACGCGAATTTTATTCATAAATATATGCTGAATTTTCGGGGTGACACACACTGACATCCAAGATTCTTACATAACGTATGTCTGTCCTGCATACACTTGAAACTAAATTTACACTTGATGGTTAGCTTCTGATAAATGTCCTCCTCCCAGCAGGCACTCATCAAATATCGTAATGTATTTTTAGAATTTAAGGATTTTGAATTTTTCCTAGTGCTAAAATTTAGACCCAAAATAAGAGAGTCCTATTTTAGCGATGCTGAACATAAAGAAATATGAGACAAGTGTTGGTTGTATCTGTAGTTGTGATTCCTCTAGTATTATCTGTGGTACTTATTGTAAATGGTGTTGTTTCAGATACTTTTCCAATGTTTAGAGAAATACCTATGAATGAATCACAATATTTACAACAAACATATCAAGCAGGGTTGGAACACTGAAAATAATTATGAAAGTTTTGTTATATTAGATAAGAAAAACGAATATGAGGAATGCATCAACTTAGTTGAAACATGGTACACTGAAAATCTTGAAACATAGATTACTTCATCTTTATGAAAAAGATTTTAAAGTATGAATGTATGAGTGCGCCAAGAAAAGGATACCAACTCAACCGTTCGGAGCATTTGCATAATTCAGGTTGATTGTATCTAAAATTAGAAATGATCTGATATATGTCCCTGTAGCCCGTTGAATTCTTCGAATATCTCAAAGGGTTCAAATGATGCGAAATACTGCATGATGAAATGTACAGATTTATTCTATTGAGAAGTGTTTAAGTGGATTTTCTATATTCAATGTCTATGGCTGATGAACCTTCCTGGATGACAAGTTTACTTTATCCATTAATTATGTTAGGAATAGGGACAGTGATAACATATATTCTCGGAACAACTTTAACCAGAAAATATCAGGAAAAACAGAGAACAAGAGAAATTGAAAGAGAAGACTATCATCACTCTATTTCAATAAAAGATGACATGATAAGACAATTCAGTGATACAATTGTAATTCTAGAAAAAATTGTAATTTGTGTTAAACTTCTACATGAAGCAGAAAAGTCTAAAGATTGGCGTGAAGTGTTAATCAATAATTTTGATGAATTTCAATTAAAAACAGGAAAACTAATGCTACTAATCAATTTGTATTTTGGAATAGGAAATAAGGTATCTGAAGAATTTTCCATTTTTGTAATTTTAGTAATAATCATAAAAAACTACGGTTTTCAAGATGATAAACAAGAAAGAGAAAAACTAAAAAATAATATCATTAAGTATATTGAAATTTTATCACCAAAAGACACTCAAACCATAACAGAAAAAACAATGAAAGAAATTGGATTGCCTATTGATTTCTATACAGAAATAACTACAAAAATAGGATCTTGGAGTGTTCATTTTTCCAAGACGATGCTAGATACTAAATTTAAAACACAAAATTAATTAATTTAATAATTCATCACTCCAAAGATTACTATTACATTAATTTTCCATCGTAATCTCTTTTCCCTTGCATGTTTTGAGGCCATTCGATGTCGGTTAGATCCAATAGAATTTTTTGATATTTCATGTACTTGTTTATTCCAGAACAATAGGTTCTAAGAGTTCTATAACTGACTTTCTCAGACATGGAGTTTACCCAATCCTGCAAAACTTCTATGATTACCTCATCAGGATACTTGTCTTGTCTTGCTTCCTCTATTACCTCATCTGTGGTTTTTTTATAGATCTCTTGTAAAAACTCGTTAAAAATTCTGTTTGAATAAACAATATTTTCTTTTGTTGCCTTTGATAGATTCTTTATCTTAATATTAAGAAAATTATCGAAATTTCGTTGCATTCTTAGCATAGTACTCCTATTCTCGTGCCTACTTTTAAGGTGGTAGTTTTTTGGAACATGTTATATTTAATACGGAAGAAATGATTTTGTACATGGCTAAAATAGAAGTCGAAGTAGAGATTAATGCCACAGTTGACAAAGTTTGGGACATAGTTTCAGATATTGACAATGAGCCAAAATTTTGGAAGGGAACAAAAGAGGTCAAGAACTTGTCAAAAGAAGGAGATACAATCAAACGGGAAATAACAATAGCATTCAGGGATCAAAAATGCCTCCAGGAAGTGAGACTAGAGCCCAAAAAGAGAATAGAGGCCAAGTTCACAAAAGGCATCATCAATGGAGAGAAAATAGTATCAATCATCCCAAATGAAGAAAAAACTGTACTACGAACAGTTTGGGACATAAAACTGACTGGCATGATGGGAATGTTCACAGGAATGATTAAAAATCACATCAAAAGTGGAACAGAGCAAGCTATGCAGAACATCAAAGAAGAGATAGAGCGATAAATTCATGGAACTGATTTTAGATATATTCAATTATTCATTAACTGCAATTTTAATTGGAATTTGTGGTGCATGGATTTTTCTTATCAAATCAATGGTTGATTCATTTCGATTAACACCGTATCTAGATAAATTTGAAAATATGTCAAAGTCTAATCCGAAGGTATCAATAATTCTTCCAGCAAGAAATGAAGAAAGATTTATCAGCAAATGTCTAGACTCGTTAATTGATCAAGATTATAAAAATCATGAAATCATAGTAATCGATGATTCATCAGAGGACAATACACAAAAAATTATTTTTCAATATGCAGAGAAACATTCCAATGTAATTCCAGTAGTTGCAAGACCCAAACCCGAAGGATGGATGGGAAAAAATTGGGCATGCATGGAAGGATATAAGAAAGCAACAGGAGATCTTTTGCTATTTACGGATGCAGATACAAAGCATTCTAAAAATGTAATATCATTGGCAGTTGGGCATTTAATTTCATTTAATTTAGATGCATTGTCTGCAATTCCCAAAATGATAACACTTGATTTTTGGACAAAGATTACACTTCCAATGATTTCTACATTTTTGCATAGTAGATTTTCTGCATTGAATGTAAATAATCCTGCAAAAAAAACTGGTTACTTTTTTGGTAGTTTTTTCATTTTAAAAAAAGAAACATATGAAAATGTAGGTATGCATGAAGGAGTTAAACACGAAATCATTGAAGACGGAGCACTAGGCAAAAAAGTCAAAGAAGCAGGACATAAAATGAAGATGGTAAGAGGGGACCATCTAATTGATGCAGTGTGGGCAAGAGACAAAAGCACGTTATGGAATGCTCTAAAAAGACTGATGATTCCACTTTACCTTCAAAGTGGAAAAATTGCGATTGGGATTTTTTTTGCTGTTACATTTTTGTTATTTGTACCATTTCCAATTTTTGCAGTATCAGCTTTCATGCCAGTTCAAGAATCATCTGCAAAAATACTTTGTATTTCTGCAGCAGTAGCATCACTGCTAATCTATACGGGGGCAATTATTGAAGCAAAGATAGGGCTACATCTAAGATTAGTTCATGCGTTGTTTGCACCATTAGGTAGTTTAGTAGTAGTCTTAGGATTTCTTAGTGGATTATTGCAGGCAAAAAGAAGTGAATCAGTAATGTGGGGAGGGAGGAGTTATTCTATGAAAGACCATACTCAAAGTTCCATCAGTATATAGTAAACCTTTTAGATAGAAAACAGAAAACTTAGAATCTCATGGACAAATCAGGAATTCTTGTTGGGAGTGCAATGGGAGCTACAATTGTACTAGTGTTATTTACGGTGTTATTCATTTCACCTCCAGAATCATTAAAACCAGAGATAGTAGTTAGCAATGGTCATTCACCAAGTACCGTTGGAGAAGTAACTCCTGTTTATTCAAAAAAATTATCATTAATTGAAATTTTTGAAAAATCAGAACCTGGAGTAGTTAGAGTTAACGTACAAAGAAGTGAATCAGCAGAAATTGCAAATGGTGTAGGATCGGGGTTTGTTTTTGATAAAATGGGACACATCATTACAAATGCACATGTTGTAAATGGTGCAAACAAAGTAGTTATCACATTTCTTGATGGGAGATCATATAATGCAGAAATTATAGGATCAGATGAATTTACAGATATTGCAGTGGTAAAAGTTAATGCAGGTTTGGAATTTTTACATCCATTATCTCTCGGAGACTCTTCTAATCTCAAAGTAGGAGAGCAAATAGCTGCAATTGGGAATCCATTTGGATTGTCAGGTTCCATGACATCAGGAATCGTAAGTCAATTAGGGCGATTGCTACCATCAGATAATGGATTTTCTATTCCAGATGTAATTCAAACAGATGCAGCGATTAATCCAGGAAACTCTGGAGGGCCATTACTAAATATGCGAGGAGAGATAGTCGGCATAAACACTGCCATACAATCAGCTACCGGTGAATTTACAGGAGTAGGATTTGCAATCCCTTCACAGACTGTTGCAAAAATTGTGCCCATCCTTATTGAAAAAGGCGAATACAAACACCCATGGATTGGAATTTCAGGTAGAGATATTGATCCAGACTTGGCAAAAGTTTTGGAGTTAAAGGACGCTGTGGGATTTATGATAGTCACAGTAGTAGAGGACAGCCCTGCAGCAAAAGCTGGCTTGATTGGCTCAGATAAAACAATTGAAGTGGATGGCTTAAGCTATGCTGTAGGAGGAGACATCATACTAGCTGTAGATGGGAAAGAAGTTAGAAAAATTGATGATATTTTGATACATCTTCAAAGGGCAAAAAGCGTTGGAGATGAAATGATTTTAGAGATTTTAAGAGATGGTAGAACAACAAATGTAACAATTGTTCTAGAAGAAAGACCAAACGGGAATTAGTATAACACAAGAATAAATACTTCTAGTCAGGAATGATTCTGTTGAACAAGCTTGTCTTAAACTCTGAGAGTTTAAACAAAGTTTTAGAGAATAAAACCATATCTCGTGAAGATATTTCTAAAATTTATCAAAGTGCTAGAAATGATCCTACTGATCTTTTTTCAGCATCTCAAAATATAAGAGAAAAATTCAAAAAAAATACTGTTACATTTTCAAAAAAAGCATTTTTCAACATTGTTAATCTATGTAAGGATACTTGTTCTTATTGCACATACAAAGCAGAACCAGAAGAAGATAAACTATCTTTAATGTCAAAACAACAAATTCTAGAATTACTACAACTTGCAAAAAAATACAGATGTGTTGAAACACTTTTTGTTACTGGAGAACAACCAGAACAAAGATATCAAGAAGCACGTAATTGGCTAAAAGAAAACGGATTCAAATCAACTGCAGAATATTTAATTCATTCATCAGAGCTAGCATTAGAATTAGGACTATTCCCACACACTAATGCAGGAAATCTTAATTTTGAAGAAATGAAAGAGTTGAAAAAAACAAATGTTTCAATGGGAATAATGCTTGAAAACATAAGTGAAAGACTAACAGAAAGAGGAATGCCACACTATCTGGCAGCAAGTAAAAGACCAAATGCAAGATTACAAGTATTAGAGAACTCTGGAAAACTAGGCATTCCAATGACTACAGGAATTCTTGTAGGAATAGGAGAAACTATTGAGGAAGTAATTGATTCAATTTTAGCAATTAGAGAACTGCATAGAAAATATGGAAACATTCAAGAGGTAATTTTACAAAACTTTCAACCAAAACCAGATACAGTTATGAAAAATGAACCATCAGCAGATGAAAATTATTTCAAAACGATTGTTGCATTATCAAGAATAATAATGCCTGAGATGAATATACAGATTCCTCCAAACCTATCTCCCAAATCATATCAAAGTTTCTTATCAGTTGGAATAAATGATTGGGGAGGAATTTCACCACTTACTCCTGATTTTGTCAATCCTGAATTTGCATGGCCTGAAATTAACAAAGTAGATAGGGATACAAAAGATGCAGGGTTTGAATTAAAGTGTAGATTCCCAGTATATCCAGAATTTTTTTCTTTTATTAGCAAAGAGTTAAGAGACAAGATGGCAGTAATTGAAAACGAGGAAGGATTGGTAAGAGAGGAGTATTGGAGATGACAATGAATATAGATCCACTTTTGAAAAATGCAGATCCAATCATATCAGAAATTCTAAATAATGCATTATCAGACAAGGAGATTTCTGCTCAAGATGGATTAGCATTATACAAAACAACTGGAATTGATTTTCATTTAGTAGGTCTTGTTGCTGATGAAATTAGAAGGAGGAGAGTAGGGAATATTGTATCGTATGTGGTAAATAGAAACATCAATTTTACAAATGTGTGTATAAAGCAATGTGGATTTTGTGCATTTAGTAGAGATTTTCGAGAAGAAGAAGGATATTTTCTTCCAACAGAAGAAATAGTACGAAGAGCAAAAGAGGCACATCAGTTAGGAGCAACCGAAGTTTGCATTCAAGCAGGACTTCCACCAGACATGAAAGGTGATCTTTATGAGAATATTTGCAGAGAAATCAAAAAAGAAATTCCAGATATTCACATTCACGGATTTTCTCCTGAAGAGATTCTTTACGGAGCATCAAGATCCGAGATTTCAATTGATGAATTTCTAAAAAGAATGAAAGAAGCAGGAGTAGATACACTTCCAGGAACATCAGCTGAGATTCTTGATCAAAAACTAAGAGATACAATTTCCCCAGGAAGAATAAGTGTAGAAAATTGGGAAAAGGTAATCAAAAATGCCCACAAAATGGGAATTAATACCACATCAACTATGATGTTTGGACACTTAGAAACACTGGAACAAAGAGTTAACCACATTACAAAATTAAGAGAGATACAAAAAGAGACAGGAGGATTTACTGAATTTGTTCCTCTAAATTTCATTCATACTGAAGCGCCAATGTACAAGCACCAATTACATGAAGGAATAAGACAAGGCGGAAGTGGAAATGATGTCTTGCTAACACATGCAGTTGCAAGAATAATGCTGAATAATTCAATTGATAACATACAGATGTCATGGGTCAAAGAAGGACAAAAAATGTCGCAGTTATTATTAATGTGGGGTGCAAATGATTTTGGAGGAACACTCATCAATGAAAGCATTTCAACTTCAGCAGGATCAGAGCATGGACAATTGTTAAGACCAAAAGAAATCAGAAGAATGGTAAAAGAAATTGGAAGAATCCCAGCAGAGAGAAACACCAATTATAAAATTCTAAAAAAGTTTGATACAGAAAAAGAGATAGATGAGAAACTAGACCGAGTATCAGATGCATCTCAATTTGGATCGTATGTGGAATTAATAAAAATTAACAAATTCAAATACAAAAATCCAAGAGAAAAGTAAATGTCTGCCTTAGAAAAGGCATTAAATCATTCAAAGAATATGAGGATAGATGAATGTGAAATAGTTATTTTGAAAAAAAAGATTACAACCATACGAATCACAGATTCAGAAATTGCGGAAACAAAACAAAACTTTGATGAGAGTTATGGCATTAGACTAATCCATAATAAGAAAATTGCATCAATTCAGACTACAAATCAACATGAAATTAAAGATGCAATTAATGAATCGCTAAAGACATTATCAAATCTCAAACCAAGGAAATTTTGGAGAGGATTGCCATCCAAAGTAAAATCAAGACAAATAGACGGTACCTATGATGAGAAACTTGAAAAGATTTCAGGATCAAATATAATGGATATCGCAGAATCCATGATAAATGCAACTGATGACAACAAAATAAGCAGGATAACAGGCTCATTGAATATTGTTACAGATGATTTTGAACTTGAAAACTCAAATGGATTAAATCTCAAAGAAAAGGCCACATACATTTCAGGGATAATTAATGCAGAATCAGAATTTGGAACACTGCCAGTGTCAGGAATAGGACATGATAGTTGCAGAACATTATCACATTTTTCAGCAGAAAAAATAGGAATAGATGCAAAAAAAATGTGTTTAGAATCAATAAATCCACAAAAAATTGATTCAGATGTTTATTCAGTTATTTTTGAGCCCTATTCAGTAGGAGAATTATTAACTTTTGTGGTAGCATCAAATTTTAATTTTAAGACATTTGTAGAAAAGAAAAGTTGTTTCTCAAATAATTTTGAAAAAGAGATTGCAATGGAGCAACTCAGTCTTATTGATGATCCCCATGTTCCAGAAGGCATAGGAACAAAATCAGTTGATGATGAAGGAATTGAAACTAAGAGACAAAGTCTGATAGATAATGGAATTTTCAAAAATACGTTCTCAAATCTTTTTGATAGCTACAAAGAAGGAGAGCAATCTTCTGGAAATGCATTACGTTTTGGTTCCCCCATGGGAAAAAGTTCAGAGCCAATTCCAATTTCAGCACCACATAATCTAAAAATTAATCCAGGAAAAAGTTCTCAAGAAGACATGATTAAAGATACTAAACAAGGATTATTAGTTGGGAGATTATGGTATACATATGCAGTAAATCCAATCAAAGGAGATTTTTCATGTACTGCAAGAAGTGGTATAAAAATAATTGAGAAGGGAGAAATTAAAAGTCCTGGAAAATCAGTTAGAATAATTCACAATCTTGCAACAATGTTAAAAAACATCTCAGAAATTGGAAGTAATCAAAGAAACGTCATTCAATGGGCATCACTTCCATCAATTACGCCATCAATAAAGGCAGAAAATATTTCAGTAAAATCAATCTAAAGGAGAAATTTAGGCACAAATTAATTAAAAAATGTGAAAATTAGATATGATACATAACCTGCAACAATACAAGCACCCATGATGCGATTAATTATTCCAGTTTTCAGAGCAATTAACAATGAAACACTAAAGATAATCATAATTGCATAATCAATGAAAACATCAGGGGCAACCATCACACCACCAAGTGCTGCACCGGCACCCATAATCATCAAAATATTGTAGATGTTACTTCCAATGATATTGCCAACACCAATATCTCCATGTCCCTTTCTTATTGCAATAATCGAAGTAATTAATTCTGGAAGAGATGTTCCAATTGCAATTACAGTCAAACCAATAATTTTTTCAGACAGACCAAATTCTTGAGCTAAAATGACTGCATTGTCAACTGTAAGAATTGCACCAACATACAAAAGAACAACTCCTATTCCAATTAGTCCAAAAGATTTTAGATAGATGTTATTTTTACTTTGCTCAGTATTTTCTTTATTTTCTTCTCTATGCTTCATTGCATCCTTGAATGTATAATATGCGAAAACACCCAATCCTGCAAGTAGTAAAACTCCATCATATACGGAAAGTTCACCATCAATTGAAATCAAAACCAATAGAAAAGAAACGCCTAGCATTATTGGAATTTCTTTTCGTAAAACAGATTTACTTACTGTAAGTGGAACAAGAATTGCAGCAATTCCAATAACCATTCCAACATTTGCAATGTTGCTTCCAATTATATTTCCCAAAATTAGTGCACCGTGTTCACCAGCTGCTGCAACACTTGCTGCAAGTTCAGGAGTTGAAGTACCATATGCAACAATCGTCATTCCAATTACTAGATTGCTAATTCTAAATTTTCTTGCAATGGCAACACCACCACTTACTAACCAATTTCCACCAAAACATAGCATGACTAATCCGACTATAGTCAACACTGCATTGATTACTACATCCACAATTGGGTTTCCAAATATGGTGGTTTAAACTCAATGATGTACTATAATTTCACAATTCTACTAATTCAAGCTAATTTTAAAAATCATTTACAGGCTCAAGATAAGATAAAAATTTCTAAAATCTTCACTATTAGGCGTCTTTCTGCGAATCAAGTGCAGAATGCACATAGTCAATTATCTTCAAATAATCTGCCCTAGGCTCTGTACTAATCATAAATAATTCATTAGAATTAATTGGGACACTAATCATTGTGACTTTTTCATATTCTGTAATGGAAGATGTTTCTTTACCAATCTTGTAGGCCAAATTAGTGTAGAGTTCTCTTTTTTGTAGTGCATAGTGCATTGACATTTTGACCTCATCACCAGATAGGATTCCCTCAACATTTTCGTTATGTCCTCCAGCTACAAGCTCACCTTTGCTGTTTGCGACACCTGCAAATCTAACTTGCGAATCTAAAGCAAGTACTTTTTTTGATAATTCATCATAATTTATTGTCAATATTTGTCTCTACAAACCTAACATTTTTAGCAATATTTCAGCGTTTACATTCAGACTAAAATTATAGAAAAAACCGAAATATCTAATGTATGTTTTTAAATATCAGTTCAAAATTTAAAATTATGAAAAAAGTAGAAGCAATTGTTCAAAGTGAAGTTTCAAAGCAAGTAGTTGATGCAATCAGAAAAATAGGAATTGAAGGAGCATAATCAAAATTCATGTAAGATGCTATTCCAAGTGCAATTACGGTCACAATCATTACAAGTAAAACAAGTTTTTTATTTAGAGTAAATGAAATAAAAGACTTATTTCTTTCGGAATATTTCATCTTTTTCCTGCAATTCGTCTGTAAAGGTATCCATATCCAACATGAATTCCTCTTCATCAGAATAAGCAGATTCTGCATGTTCACTAATATCTAGACCAACATCTTCTACCTCAGCTGAAACCCTAATTCCAACAAGATGCTTCATTATTTGTAGAATTATCCAAGTTCCACCAAAGCCCATTGCTCCTGCAACACCAACGCCTACTGCTTGAATCCATAATTGATCTGGATTTCCAAATAGTAATCCATCAACACCACCAGGATTAATTGCGGTACTTGCAAAGATTCCGATTGCAAGAGCGCCAACAATTCCTGCAACTCCGTGAACAGAGCTTACATCAAGTGCATCATCAATCTTTAATTTTTCTTTGAATAGTACTACTCCAGAATATGAGATAATACCTATTGCAATACCAATTACAAATGCATGTTCTGCACTTACAAATCCAGATGCAGGTGTGATTCCTGCAAGACCTGCAATTGCACCATTAATTGTAGCAACAACAGAAGGTTTTCCTGTTCTAACCCAAGAAAGACCAGCCCAAATTAAAGCAGAAACTGAAGAAGCCATGTGAGTAACAATTACAGTATTTCCTGCAACACCGCCAGAAGCTGCAAGTGCACTTCCTGCGTTAAATCCAAACCATCCTAGCCACAACAATGAAGAACCAAGAACTGCAAGTGGAATACTGTGAGGAATCATGATGGCAGGGCCGTAATGTCTTCTCTTACCAAGTACGATTGCTGCAGCAAGAGCTGCCATTCCCACACTTGTGTGAATAACAATACCACCTGCAAAGTCAACTACACCCAGTTCAGCTAGCCAACCACCACCCCAGACCCAGTGGACTAGAGGATAGTAAATCAGCATAGACCATGCAGCGATAAATATGATAAATGAGCTAAACTTCATTCTTTCAGCAATTGTTCCTGTAAGCAATAGTGGAGTAATTGCTGCAAACATTAATTGGAATTTAACAAACAAGACACCAGGAATTGTTGGAGCATATTGTTCCAATGGAGCATCAGATGGAATACCCTTGAGGAATACCCAATCCATACTTCCAACTAGGCCCATAGTAGAATCGCCAAATGATAAACTAAATCCAAATACAAACCACATTACACTAAGTAACGCAAGACCAAAGAAGATCTGCATAAAAATTGATGCTGCATTCTTTTTTCTTAAAAGTCCAGATTCAAAGAGACCTAATGCAGGGATCATTAAAAGTACAAGACTGCCAGCTACTAGCATCCACGCTGTATCCCCTGAATCAAGTACCATTATTGAAAAAAATTAATTCAAAACTAATAACAATGTCTAAGATCGATTATCAAATGATAATCATTTAGTCATCAAAATCAGAAATTATATTTGTGTAATGAACAGTACGATAACTAAATGCTTAAAATTGAAGTCATACTTGGCGAAAATGATGTAATGGCAATAAGTGAAGAATTAAAAAAGATCGGCATTGGCGGTCTCACAGTCTCCAAAGTTAGAGGAAGAGGAAAGAGGCCAGGTCCGGAAATTCACGCATCAAAAGGAAGTGAGATTTTCACGCCTCAGTTCAATGACAAATATAGAATTGAGGCAATAATTGCAGATGCAAAAGAAGATGAAGTTATAGGAATTATCAAAGAGAATGGAAGAGTCGGAAAAATTTTCGTCTCTCAAATTTTACGTGCAGTAGACATTGCAACAGGTGACGAAGGAGAAACCACAATTTAGAATCACCATGAATTTACGCAAAAGTAAATTATTTCACAGAGAAAAGATACAACCACTTCAACGCAAAGATTATCTTAAAGTAGCAGCAATGTGCGGAGTTATAATAGTACCATTGCTTGTTGGTTTATTTTTATGAAACTCTCAAAAATTTTAATTGCAAAATTAATTCTTGCAGCAGTTGGTATGACTTTTGTAGGATTAGCTTTGTTTGGACCTTATATCTAAAACTCGCCAAAAGTATTTTCATAAACAATAGTAGGATTTTTCAATTGTTTTTCTAAAGTTGGAAGAGATTTTACAATACAGTAATTTACAAAATCACTAAAAGATTTTATTCTATAATCATCTCTGAGTTTTTCTTGATTTGCCTCATAAACTGTTTGTAGTTTATGTAAAGTGAATTTCTGTAACGGGACAAATCTGCTTCGTTTAGGCAATGGCACAGATTCTGTTTTTTCTTCTATGATAATTTCTAGATCTTGTTTTGAATCAAGTGTTTCCATATCTACAACTTCTTCCATTTCAGAAACAAAGATTTTTCCCCCATGATCAGCTGAAAGACCAGAATTTTTGGAAATCATTTCTACAACTTTTCTTGCATCCTTATCAGTTACGACAATTTCGATTTTTGCTAGTGGTATCGATTTTATTCCAGGAGAGCCAATGCGAGAACCTCTTGCCTCATCATAAATATCACTGTCATCTAAATTTCGTTTGTCAATTACATATGTCCCCATGACATTCAGATTTGTCTTAATTGTGGTGAAAGTTTTTCTCTTAATTATTGCCTCTATCTTTTTCACAAATAATTTCAGAAAAAGGGGTTATTTATGAGAAGAGGTAGTTATCAGTGCTAAAAACTAGATCGTACTAGATTTAAGAGTACATACAAGCATGATCATGGTGTAAAAAAACCAGCTAGAAAGACAAGCAAAGCTCAAGTTAAAGACTAATAAGGTAATATACCGTACAATACGGTATGGTGCGAGCAAGACTAACATATGTACCACTAGAAGTGGCAGACCAATTCGGAGATTTTATCATACAAAGAGATGAACAAGTTCTCGATGCAGTAAAAGCAAGGACACGAGATTTTAGCACACTGTCTTTGATAAAGTTGCTATATCAATTAAGAGGAAATCCCATGACATTTTCTGATTTGTATTCAAAATCAAAAATCAGAATGAAAAAGTCATTTCTAAACTATCTACATCTATGTGTAGATTACAACTTTATCAAAAAAGAAGCAGTTGGTCCAAACATGATCTACACAATTACAGACAAAGGACGAACTATGTTGAATCTGTTTATGCAGAAAAGTAATTAGACATAAAAAATCGACGTAAACAGTGCAAAAAGAATTTCCAGAAGCAGAAGTCTTTGAGATAAAGAAAGTAGAATTAAATAGTCCAATAATTTTTGCAGGGTTTGTAGGAGCAGGTCTGGTAGGCCCTCTTGCAATAAACCACATTATTGAGAAATTAAAAATGCAACAAATTGCAGTGATGAGATCAAAGTATCTTCCACCATCAACAGTTTTCATGAGAGGCAGATTACGTCATCCATTTCGATTTTATGCAAATGAAGAAGGAACAATATGTGCAATAATTTGTGAAATAACTTTGAGAATGGAAGGATTGTATTCCCTAGTAGGATCAATTCTAGATTGGGCAGCACAGAAAGGATCAAAAGAGATTGTAATTTTAGATGGGGTTGCAAGTAATGAACACGACGACAAAGCATATTGTGCAGCTGAAGAAGATTTGGTAAGAACTATGGCAGACAAAGACATCAGTATGATTCCTCAAGGGTTCATTACCGGAATTCCAGGTGGAATACTAAATGAATGTCTAGTAAGAGAAATCCAAGGGTTAACACTATTAGCAAAAGCAAACAAAGTAGCGCCTGATTCAGGAGCAGCCGCCACTCTAATTGAGGCAATAAATCGATTCTATGACCTAGATATCGATACAAAGCAACTCCAAGAAGAGAAAGATAGAATTCACACAGAATTTAGCGAATTATCCCAGAAATATGTAGAGCATAGAGAAGAGATAGCTGGAATGTACATGTGATCAAAACAGCAGGCAAATTCTTTTATTCACAGTAAATACGCATCAAACTATGGCCCTAACCTACAAAAAAGCAGGAGTGGACATTTCTAAAATTAAACAAAGTCAGCAAACAATTGGGAAATTAATTGCATCGACGCACAAGCTTCAGAAAAAAGCAAAGATAGCACATGGGTTTGGGCATTATGCCGGAATTGTAGAAATTCCAGGAGGAAAACTTTTGGCCACACATACAGATGGTGTCGGAACCAAAGTAGTAATTGCAAATATGATGAAAAAATACAACACCATAGGAATTGATTGTATTGCAATGAATGTTAATGATATAATCTGTATTGGTGCAACACCAATTTCATTTGTAGACTATATTGCTGCAAACAAAAATGATGTAACCATATTCAAAAAAATTGTAGAGGGGTTGGTAACAGGTGCAAAGAAATCTGCAATGCCAATAGTTGGAGGAGAGACTGCAATTATGCCAGATGTGATTGAAGGAAAAGGATTTGCGTTTGATCTGGCAGGAATGGTTGTAGGACTAGTAGAGAAAAAAGATTTGGTGTTAGGAAATAAAATAAAATCAGGAGATGTAATTATTGGTGCAAACAGTACAGGTATTCATTCAAATGGATACTCACTTGCAAGAAAAGCAATTTTAGAAAAATATTCTCTTAAAGATAAAGTCAAAGGAGTGGGAACAATAGGGGATGCATTGCTAAAACCAACTGAAATATACACAAATCCAGTACTAGAAATAATTCAAAAATGTAAAGTAAACGGTCTTGCCCATATTACTGGAGGAGCATTTACCAAACTATTACGCCTCAAAAAGATAGGATATGAGATTGACTCACTACCAAAAATTCCACCAATCATGAGATTAGTTGAGGAACAAGGAGTAAAACCTGATGAGATGTACAAAACTTTCAACATGGGTGTAGGATTCTGCGTAATTGCATCAAGAAACCAGGCAACAAGAATCAAATCAATATTCAAAAAACACAAGATATCAAGTCAAGAAATAGGACAGATAATTTCCAAGAAAGGAGTTTTTGTAAACTCGATAAAAATTGCTTAAGAACCAAAAGTAGAATTTTCAACCTTGATTCAAATTTCTAAAGAAAGATAAAAAATTAGTTTGTAGGATTCATCAATGCAGCTCGTTCTTTTGTTTTTTGATCAACTAGAGCATTGATATATTGACCTGGCTGTGAATCACAATCACCAATATTGACTGAATAGCCATCCAAAGTTTCGCCAATACATCCATCTTCAGTGACTGCAATTATCTTAACAAGTTCCATTGTTTCATCGGGTGCAGTATAGAACATCAAATATGCAAAAAGAATACCTGCAACTAAGGCAATAACTCCAGATATGATTATAGTGGAATTTTTGCTTGATTTTGCGTCAGGTTTTCTGCCTACAGATGACATGTTTTCAGATCTTAAATTTTGGTTAATAATTATACGGGTGTTTCTCACAAATGATTTTTCTAAGGAATCTTAATATAGAAAAATTTCTCCACATAATGAAGTTTTGAGATTTGTGCAACGATGCCAGTTTATTCGATGAATCCCTCTTAGTCATTTTTTTCGTTTTTATATTGAAAATTTTTTAAAGATCAGAAGTTTTTGATCTATTTTACCCAGAATACTTCTCAAACTGCTTAATTTACCAACATCAAAATTATTTTCAACCCAATTTAGCTTATATGATAGGATTTTTAAAAAAAGTAAGAGAACGATGGTAGAGGCGCATTTAATTGAAACAATTATCGGTATAGGAATTCTTCTTTTTGCAGCTAAACTAATGGCAGAGCTTTTCCTTAGATTAAAACTCCCAATTGTTTTGGGCGAACTATTGGCGGGAATGATAGTAGGCCCGTTTGCATTGGGGGCATTTTTTGTTATAGACGGCAAACAATTACTCCAGATCAACGATGAGATAAGAATACTTGGAGAGATGGGCGCAATTGTAATTTTATTTATGGCAGGACTTGAGATGACACCCAAAGAATTCCTCAAAGGAGGAAAAGCATCTTTTACTGTTGGGACACTTGGTGTAGTAGTACCATTCTTTGCAGGTCTCGTAGTTTTTCAAATGTTTGGATTTGATGCATTGCAATCGATGCTTATCGCAACAGCACTAACTGCTACAAGTATTGCAATATCAATTCAAGTGCTAAGTGAATTTGGAAAAATAAAAACGCCTGAAGCAAGACTCATCATCGGGGCAGCTGTAGTTGATGATATTTTAGCAATTGCAGTGTTGTCAGTAGTTTCATCCATTGCAGGATCAGATGGAGGAGTAGACAACATAGACATTAGTGAAATCGTAATTACAATTTTGCAAGTATTGGGATTCTTTGCAATAATGCTTGTAGTAGCAGTAGTTGTGATTCCAAAAATTATCACACCAAGATTATGGAAAGCAAAGGGAAGTGTTGAAGGGATTGCGACTGCGTCGTTTTTTGGTGCGGCAGCTCTTGCAGGATCCATAGGGCTATCACCCATCGTAGGAGCGTTTGCTGTAGGAATGGCATTATCTACTACAAAAGTATTTGAAAAAGTAGAAAATTACATTGGAAAGATTGGATTAATTTTTGCGCCTTTATTTTTTGCAATTATCGGTGCACAAGTAGATCTAAGGGCTGTAGATTTGAACGTTTTGATGCTAAGTGGAATAATAATCGTAGTTGCAATTGTTACAAAATTGTTTGGTTGTGGACTACCAGCAATGCTATTTTTGAAAAACAAACAGCAGGGAATGCGAGTTGGAATTGGAATGATTTCCAGAGGAGAGGTAGGACTTATTGTTGCGGGGGTAGGAGTAGCGGCAGGAATTCTTACTTCTGAAGTATATTCTACAATTGTAATCATGGTAGCAGTCACAACCATTATCACACCAATATGGTTAAAGATGGAATACAGAAAAGAGCAAAAAAGTGGTCTCGGAGATAATACACAAAGTATTGAGCAGAAACCAGAATAGACAAGCACATACTCTTAGAATATATAGAAAATTCATAATGATTAAGCATGGTGTCTGATAGAAAATTTGATGGTGAAAAAATTGACTGCTGATTACAACGAACTAACAAAACAAGTTCTCAATCTGTACCCACAAGTCAAATTTGCAGGAGTTGTAAATATCAAGGGAGAAATTGTTGCAGGAGGGCATAAAGAAAATGTCGATCAAATACTGGTTGGCGATGAGGTCAAAATGTCAATTCATTACTCCATACAAAAAAGAGACATCTATACTAATTTGGCATACAAAATTGGAAAAGAAAGATCTGCAATTACAGAATTTGAAAAAGCTGCAATTATTAGTATTCCAATAAATTCCAATGAGTTATTTTTAGTTCGTACAGATAAAGGGGTTGATTATTTAAAAATTGTTGATTTTGTTTATTCAAAACTAGATCTTCAAAAATACATTCGTGAAGAAATTAAAGTAATTAAAAAAGAGATTGAGAAATTAAAAAAACTCAGTGAGAATATGAAATTAAAAAAGAAAAGTGTTGTTAAGAGAAAACCAGTTAGAGAGACGGCTGCAAAGAAAAAGACAGTCAAGAGAAAACCAGTTAGAGAGACGGCTGCAAAGAAAAAGACAGTCAAGAGAAAACCAGTTAGAGAGACGGGCAAATCTAAAAGAAAATCTACCAGGTAAAGATAACAGCAGATTAGCTAAATTATTTAACAAATTTATGTCCAAATTAAGATGAGTAGCCATGAGCAATCTAGACCCTGTATTGTCAAAGGCATGTAGTGAAATTACTCAAAATCTTCTAACAATTAACCAACCAAGCAAAAAGCAAGTCAAAGAAGAAATTATAAAAATTTGTACAAAATATGCCCTAGAAAGAATTCCTAGAAATTATGAAATCCTATCAATGGCAAAAGAATCAGATTTTAACAAATTAAGAAAAGTATTGTTAAGAAAACCGG
This sequence comes from Candidatus Nitrosopumilus sp., assembly GCA_029864335.1. Classification (GTDB taxonomy): domain Archaea; phylum Thermoproteota; class Nitrososphaeria; order Nitrososphaerales; family Nitrosopumilaceae; genus Nitrosopumilus. Next base: position 55,573 of record JAOTTS010000005.1, read on the forward strand.
CAAAGACAGCCTCAGGAGTGTCAGTTGTTGCGTTAATGCCTAAACCTTATGCATGTCCACACGGAAGATGCACATATTGTCCAGGTGGAATAGAATACAATTCTCCAAATAGCTATACAGGAAAAGAACCATCATCACTTAATGCAATTGAAAATGAGTTTGATCCTAAATTACAAATCACCTCAAAAATTAAAAAATTAATTGCCTTTGGACATGAACCATCTAAAATGGAAGTGGTAATTGTTGGAGGAACTTTTCTTTTCATGCCAAAAGACTATCAAGAAAATTTTATCAAGTCATGTTATGATGCACTAAATGGAATCGATTCAAAAGATTTGGAAGAGGCCAAATCAAATAATGAACATGCGGCAATAAGAAATGTAGGATTTACGATTGAGACAAAACCAGATTATTGTAAAAAAGAACATGTAGATTTAATGCTAAACTATGGAGTTACAAGAATAGAGATTGGAGTGCAATCACTACAAGAACGTGTTTATGAAATAGTTAACAGAGGACACAATTACAATGACGTAATAGAATCATTTCAAATTTCAAAAGATGCAGGTTACAAGATTGTAGCACATATGATGCCAGGATTACCTACAATGACTCCAGAAGGAGATATTGCAGATTTCAAAAAACTTTTTGCTGATTCACAACTACGTCCTGACATGCTGAAAATTTATCCATCATTAGTTATTGAAAACACTCCACTGTATGAGGAATATAGACAAGGAAAGTACATTCCATATTCAGATGAGGATATGATCAGAGTTTTAACAGAAGTAAAAAAGAATGTTCCAAAATGGGTCAGAATAATGAGAATACAAAGAGAGATTTCTCCAAATGAAATCATTGCAGGACCAAAATCAGGAAACCTAAGACAGATTGTTCACCAAAATTTAGCCAAACAAGGACTATCATGCAAGTGTATCAGATGTAGGGAAGCAGGACTATCAAACAAAAAATCAGATCCAAATAATGTGAAACTAAAAAGAATTGATTATGATGCCTCAGAAGGAAAGGAGGTATTCCTGTCTTATGAGGATAAAAATGAATCAATCTATGGATTTTTGAGATTAAGAAAGCCAAGCAGTGATGCCCACAGAGATGAAGTAAGCAAGGACAGCTGTATCGTTAGAGAAATTCACGTCTATGGAAAATCACTGAAGCTTGGAGAAAAAGAAGAAAATGAAATTCAGCATTCAGGATTAGGGAAGAACCTGATGAGAGAAGCTGAGAAAATATCCAAAGAAGAGTTTGATGCAAAAAAAATTCTAGTAATCAGTGCAGTTGGTACAAGAGAGTATTATCAAAAGTTAGGGTATTCGTTATATGGGCCATACATGTCCAAGACATTGAATTAGTGAAAATGTTAGAACAAGAAATTATTGGCAAAGGAACTTGGATTGATAAGCTAGCTTCAGAGCTTCTTGAACGTGAAAAATCCCTTGGGAGAAATTTGGATAATATTAGAGTAGAAAGTGGTCTTGGTGCATCAGGAGTGCCACATATTGGAAGTTTAGGGGATGCAGTAAGAGCTTATGGTGTCAAACTAGCACTTGAGAATTTTGGTTACAAATCAGATTTAATTGCATACTCAGATGATCTTGATGGCTTACGAAAAATTCCAGAAGGATTCCCAGATTCTCTAGAGGAGCATTTAGCAAAACCAGTATCGTCAATACCTGATCCTTATGGGTGTCACGACTCATATGGCATGCACATGAGCAGCATTCTTTTAGACGGATTAGATAAAGTTGGAATAAAATATGAATTTAGAAGAGCAGCTGATACTTACAAGAAGGGATTACTACAAGAACAGATTCACACAATCCTGCAAAATAGTGCAAAGATTGGAGCCAAGATTTCAGAACTTGTAGGACAAGAAAAATATCAAAAATACCTCCCATACTTTCCAGTTTGTGCAAATTGTGATCGTCTCTACACTGCAGAAGCTACTGAATACATTGCAGATGAAAAGAAAGTAAAGTATCTTTGCCACGATGCAGAGATTGGCTCAAAAATGATCAAAGGATGCGGTCATAAAGGTGAGGCAGACATTACAAAAGACCTTGGAAAATTAGCCTGGAAAGTAGAATTCGCTGCAAGATGGGCTGCATTTGACATTCGATTTGAGGCATATGGAAAAGACATTATGGATTCAGTAAAGGTAAATGATTGGGTTGCAGATGAAATTTTAGGGTTTCCGCATCCTCACCATGTAAAATATGAAATGTTCTTAGACAAAGGAGGAAAGAAAATTTCAAAATCACTTGGAAATGTAATTACAGCACAAAAGTGGTTAGAGTTTGGAAGTCCAAAGTCGGTTCTATTATTACTATACAAAAGAATTACAGGAGCTAGAGAATTAGGATTTGAAGACATACCATCCTTGATGAACGAATACAATGAATTAGAAGACATTTACTTTGGACGAATCAAAGTAGACAATCAAGCAAAACTAACAAAATCAAAAGGACTCTACGAGTATGTAAATCTCCTTAATCCCCCAAAACAGTCAAGCACACATGTTAACTATAGACTACTAGTAGAGTTGGCAAAAACATTCAAAGAAAACAGAGTTGAGCGAGTGATGAAAAAATTACTAGACTACGGGGTAATAAAAAATCCAGAACCAGAAATAGAAAAACTCATCGAGATTGCAGGGAATTATTCAAATAAATTTGATGAACAAGAAAAAACACATGTTGATTTAGACGAGTCTGCAAAAAAAGCACTAAAGATTCTTGTTGATGCACTAGGAGCAGATGAGGAACCAGAAGATATTCAAAACACAATATATCAAATTGCAAAATCAAATGACGTACAACCAAAAGATTTCTTTAAAATATTATATCAAATAATCCTCGGAACATCAAGAGGACCAAAGATAGGCCCATTAATTTCAGACATTGGAAGAAAACAAGTTGCAAAAACACTTTCAGAGTATACATAATCATGGTTCACGGAGAACATAATAGATCAAAAAACAGTGGAGGATTTGCACTAATTATCCTAGGAGCATTATTGCTATTTCTTGCCCCACAAGAGGCCACAATTAATGCAGGATTAGGCACAAGTGCATGGATTGGAGGCATGATAATTGGTGGAATTGGATTTTATCTGAAATTCTTCAGATGGCGAATTAAACAAGGATAAGAAAGGTTCATCTTTTGGAAATGATTGGCGAGTATCATGGGGCTTTTTGGTAAGAAAAAAGAAGAAGCAGAGAGAATCTCTCAAAACAGTGAAGAGTATGTTCTAAAAGAAGAACTAGAATCAGAAGTAGAAAAATTACAACAAGAATATAGAATAAAACAAGCTGAGCTAGAAGAAATTACCCAAAAAATTCAATCGGTAAAAGAAGAGTATGATTCGACAGTTGGCAATTTAATGCTAGTCAAAAAAGAGCTTAATCAAAAAAAGATGGAGCATGATATTATTCAAAGAGAATGCAAAGAGATGGAGGAGAGGATTAAAAATGCGGAAAAAATTAAAGATTCAAAATCAATTGAAGAGTTTAAACAAACAGAAAAAAATCTAGAAAAATTAAAACAAGAGCTAGACGAATTTACAAAAAAGCAAAATGAGATTAAAGAAGAAATTGAACAAGGAAAAACAGAACTACACAACATAAGAAAACAGCAAATAGATGCTCAAAAAGAATTGGATGAAGCAAATTCAAGACTATATAACGCAAAAGAAGAATTAAACAAAAAGGATCAATTTCAAGACACCGATGTTCTAACCCCTAAAGAAAGAGAATTCATTGCAGATGAAAAATCAATTGAGAAGAGTTCTGCAGGAATTATCGAAGCTGCAAGTGCAGTTGTAGGTTCATTAAAATCAAAACTTAGCATGACAGAAAAAGAATTAGAAACAGTTCAATTACTTTTAGAAAAAGAAAGAGAAGATCATCAAGAAACAAAAAAAGGATTAGACGAAATCAAAGCATCATCTAACAAACTGGATGAATCATAAACTCTCAAAATGTTTTTTCCATTTTGATTTAATTTCTTTCTCTGAGATTCCCATGTCATATAAGGGAGATGTCACTTCAGAGATCTCTGAGACATCCACTAGAACAATTGAATTAATTGGACTCTTGACACCATTTGCTCTATAATGATTGAGAATTTCCTCAAATAGTGTCTCTTCAGGGATAATTCTAGCCTCACCCCTAAACAAATATCCTTTCCGCAAAAGTGGATCAATTACATTAATTTCTACATGAGGATTTATTTTCAAATTATTTATGGTGTCAGGTGAGCGAATATCTGCAAATGCCAATGTTTTGTCAGCCCATCCAATAATTGTCCCTTTTGGCGAAAGATTGGGACTTCCATCAGAATTTACTGTTGCAACATATCCAAGTTTTTGAAGATCTAAAAACTCCATAATTTCCTTGGTAATCATAAAAATTGTTACTGTAATTCACTATAATGTATTTTGTCTGTGTAATTATCGCATGACTTCTGTCATAAATTGTGAAAAGAAGAAAAATGCAATTCCCCCTCCAATAATTGCAACCCAAGCAACTATTTGTTTAATTTTAGACACATAATGGAAATTTCTAAACTCATTATTGAATCTAATTGAATTTATTTAGACAATTTAATTAGACTGACGACTAAATATCAATATTGGCAAGCATCAAAGACATTGGAAAGTTTTTTCTGTTTATAGTTGGGGGATTAGTAGCAATTATTGTGGGTTCTTTTATGATTCGAGGAACAATGCACATGTGGGATAGTCCAGACGAAGAGAAAACAAAGGAAGAGAAAAAGGACTAAAAAGCAAGCAGTGCCAATTTAATTTAGAATTGCTTCAAGATTCATCAATTAGAAAATCACTTGACGAATATATCAAAAGAAGAATTTTAGAGATTCCAACTGAAATAAAACAGACATTTCCAAACATCAGACAAATTTGGAAGTGCAACGATGAACTTGATTTTCTTTATGGGTATTATGTTGGAAAAATTGAAGAGGGGGCTTTGCACTATTTACTTAAAGCAACACGTGCATCAGCTGGTGGCTATGTGGATACTTTTGAGATTAGAGGAATAATTGAAACCCGTAAAATGGAATTGCATGATGCAATAAAATCAGCAATCAATTAGTGAAGTAGAAATAGAACATCAATCATCTAAAAACATGGTAGGCCCACAAGATGGAGGATTTGGATTTGACCAATCTAAAAAATACACAACAGTTGAGAATATCGAAGAGGTTTGTGTTCAATGCCAAGCAGGGCAGCACAAGAAATGTCTGAAAAAAGCAAAAGAGCAAGATGTTTGTGAATGCGAGCACTGTATGATTTACGGCTAGGAAAACAAGTTAATCTAATAAAAAATCATACAAATCAACATGAATTGTAATAATAAGAAAATTGGATGTTACCATGATAATTCCATACATGCAAACGGAAATGGAAAATGTCTAGTAAGAGGATGCAAGTGTGAAAAATTTGAATCCTAAAGATCTGCTAACTTGTTTTCAAGATCCTTGATCTCTTTTTGATGTGTATCAGAAACATTTTGTGCAAACTCTTTGTGTGTAGAAATTATTGCATTCAAGGCATCTTGATAATTAGGATGTCCTTTTTTGAGAACATCACATGATTCCAGTGATGTTATATGACCAGTGACAGTTGCCATTGCACCTTTTTGATTGAATTGAACTATTCCTCCAAATGCCTCAATTAGCATGTATGCAGAATCTGCTTTGCATTTGTAGGTGACTCGTCCAGTTTCGGTGTTAAATAGTTGTGTTATTCCTCCAGGTTTTCTTGTCACGGTAACTGTCATGAAAAGATTTGAAATGATGCAGTATTAATTATTTTAGAAAATCTATGCTGCTGGATCAGATTCAGGAGTTGCAGCATCTGCTGCAAGAACTTTATCAATTTCATTAATTCCCAGTTTATCTCGACCTAGAAGATCAAATTTTTGCAAGATTGACTCAAACTTTGTCTCTTCCTGAACTTGTTCGTTGACAAACCATTCAAGGAAGGCATATGTTCCATGATCTTTTTCTTTTTGTGCAATCTCCACCATTTTGTGAATTGCTGCAGTTACTGCCTGTTCGTTTTTTAGTGCAGTTTTGATTAACCCTTCAAGGGATTTGTAAGAACCTGTAGGTGCTTTGATTGCAGGAATTGTTGCGACTGCCCCTATGTCATTTAGATAATGGATGATTTTGAGCATGTGGGTTTTTTCTTCATCGAATTGAGCATAAAAGTAACTTGCAGCACCTTGGTATCCTGTAACTTCGCACCATGATGCCATTGCAAGATAGCTGTTTGATGCGAATTCTTCAAGTGCGACTTGATCATTTAGTGCTTTTTTCATTTTAGGAGAAATTTTCATGATTAACAATATTACATGTTTTTTCCATTAAAAAAACTTGCTAAATGAGAAAGGAATAATTTGGTCTACTCAACAGGGATTTAGCCACCAAATTGGGGATAGAAATGAACGAAGATAGGTGTGAAATTATGTTCTAAACTCCAAATCTGCACACTCAAAGATTGTTCTATCTTTTAGTTATGATTGCCATTTTTCATGAAATTTGTAAAATACTACACTATCATCCAAGTACAATTCATAATTTTCTCGTTCACATTTACCATATTCCCAAGTTTGCAACAATGTATTATCTCCTGAAAATATTTCTACAGTAACATCGAATTCTTCGGGAATTTTTCCTGGATTTACATATCTTGTAAGTAATTGGTAGAACCATTCTTTGTCAGAGCTTAGCAAAGATTCAAGATAAAACATTGTAGATTTTTTCTTGAAAGTGTTATCGGGCATCAAAAAGGGCAGGTTATCTTTTTCTAGAGGGGAAAATTTAGAAAATGTAGTCATTGTTTGTGTGGGAGCAATAGTAGTTCCTTGAAAAGGAACTACAATCTTTTGTGCTCTTTCATCATCAGTCGGAATGATAGGGTTTAGTGTCAGAGGTAATGTAGAAGAAGGATTTGTGACTCGATCTACAAATTCAATGATTTTTTGTTTAGAGTTTCCTTCATTCCATGAAGGAGAGGGTCTGATGAAATTATTTTGGTTTCAAGAAGGATAACCCTATCCACGTTCAACTAGTATTTCAGTAGTTGGAGTTACACAAGCAATTTCTCCTTTAGAATTTTCAATCCATACTTTATCAATGCAAATTGGGGGATGTTCAGATGCGTCATTAAAAGGAATTAAAGTAATAATCCCAATGGCTGCAATTAAAAGTCAATAATGTATATGCATCATTATTGTAAAAATTTTATAAACAAAAAGAATACTGCAAATCCACTTAAGAAGATGATTCCTGCAAGACTCAATATTCTCATCAAAACAGATGGTTGATGCTCTTTCTGTAGAAATTTGCCTGTAACCAATCTAAAATTAAAAATTGCAATTATAGGGGCTATAACAAAGGACAAAACAGTTGCGAAGTCAACTAGCTCTTTTAGATTGCTTCCAAATTGAAATATTACTACAAGAGAACCTGCAGATATTACAATTAAGAAAATTACGTAAAATGTGCGAAATTTTGTGCGTATTTTGTCCTCTTTTTTAGTAAAAATCAACTCCACAGTTCTCTGTAAAGATCTAGAGTATCCATCAAAGACTGCAATGATTGTTCCAAACATTACAGTGAATGCAGATGCCGCAATAATGATGTAACTCCAATCACCAATTGTTTCAGTGTATAGTGTTACAACATTGTGTGCAAAATCAGAATTGCTGTTTGGCAATTCCTGACCAGAACCATAGAAGATGAAAGTTCCAAGTACAACAAACATCACTGCAAGAATTCCAGTAATTAGATATGCTAATCTAAATTCAAGTAGAGTTTCTTTTAATTTTGGTTTATAGTTTGTTTGTTTCATTCTCTCCAAAGTCCACAAACTATTCCAGCTTGAAAGATCAACAGCTGTTGGCATCCATCCCATTAATGCAAGCAAGAAAAAGATTCCAGAGACATTCCAAAGTTCTTTTGGTTCAAATCCAGATACAGGTTCTATAGGACCATTATACAATGCAAACAAGAATGCAGATACTGTAGAAACTAGTAAAACAATTGCAATTATCTTAATCAAACTGTCAAGTACATTGTATTTTCCAATTGACAATATTCCAACACATACTGCAAATAAAATCACTACAGTCCATTCTCCTAGAAAGTCAATTCCAAATAGATTCTCAAAAAACCCAGCAGTGACAAACCCTACTGCACCTGTCACAAAAAACATTGATGTGATTGTTAGTAGAAAATATAACCAAAGTGCAGGCTTGCCAAGTTTTTTGTAACCATCAATGATACTTGTTTGTGTAGAGTTTGCATAACGAGAGCTATACTCAAAGAAAGGATATTTCATCAAAGTTACCAATATTACAAATCCCAAGATCAACAAACCAAAATCGGCACCAGCCCTAGTAGATTGGACCAGATGAGACACACCAATAGCTGTGCATGCAAATAAAATTCCAGGACCTGCAGTCTTGGAAAACTGAGATAATCTATGATTCATGCTCAAAAAGCATGTCTAATTCTTGCATATAACCTAAAATTCGACGAATGCCCGAATAAGATATGATTACAAGCGTAATCATTGTGATTTTGGCAATAGGTTTTGGATTTACCTTTATTGATTCAGCAGATGCAATAGTAGAATTCAAAAAATACAAGGTAACCAATTCGCCCAAAGTTTGTGGAGACAAGATGTGTTCTGAGATTGATGAGCAGAGAGCAAAGAAAGGATTACCAAGTTGAAACATCAAAGTTTGAGGAGACAGACCATGCCATATTATAATTAAATATGAGACAAAGATTTTCAATAAATCAAGTCCTATCGGACAGTTCAGATTAGGAATTACGCTGGATCTTATTCAATGCAAAGAAGGGCAACAACTAATAATTAGAACTGGAAATTCTCTTCCAGCTTGTATCAAGACACAAAATGTTGAGAAACTAAGAGAGAAAGGATGGGCAATATCAAAAAAATCCCAACAAGAAAAATTTGAAGAATTTATTGAAAATAGACAGAAAGGAATTGGATCATCTAAAACAATAGATGATTTTGATGTATCTGTAACTATCACAACTGAAGAAATTAACAACCAAAGATATCTAATTTGATGGAAATGGATGGCATCGATTACACAATGTCGAGATTACAATTACCGGAGAAATGTTTTCAGAAAGGCTTTTTGTCAAAAATAGGTGATAGAGGACATCTCAACATACCTTGGCCAATTCCAGATGAGATGGGTGGTCAAAAATACAATATTTTTGCAACAGATAGAATTCATGAATGGGAAATTGACATACCAATTACTCTAAAAATAAACAATTAGACAACATTAACTTGCCAAGAGCCATCAACCCAAACGCCAATAACTTTTGCACCTAAATTCCATGAAGAAATCACTTCTACTCCTTTTTTGATTTGCGAAATGTGTTCATCATCAGACACAGGATTTCCAGCACAATCATAGTGGCCCGACACTACAATCAATTCAGATTTGTGGGCATTAATAGATATTCCAATTTTGGTTTTAATTGATTCAAGTTCTGAATTTTCTGCAACTTTTTTATCAACACCTGGTTCGGTTATTGCATCAACATAATCAACTAAATAATTTTCTTTAATCCATTTTGCCAGTGGGAGTTGGATTCGTCCATCCATGCAGGTTACAGATGTTGCAAATTTTCCTTTAGCCATGATTAAAAGAAATCATACTTCCTTAAAAATTATTTTTGATACAGATAACATCCATACGTGTGATCATTGACCATCCCAATTGCCTGCATCAGGGTATAACAAATTGTAGGTCCAACAAAATTAAATCCACGTTTTTTGAGATCTTGGCTTAGTTTTTTTGAAATTTTAGTTGATGCAGGGAGATCGGAGAGTTTTTTGAATTTGTTTTTGATTGTTTTGTGGTTTACAAATTCCCAGAGATAATTATCAAACGAGCCATATTCTTCCTGAATCTTGAGAAACTGCTTTGCGTTATTAATAGCAGAAATAATTTTGAGTTTATTTCGAATTATGGATTCATCTTTTAGCAGTTTTTCAATTTGCTTTTTATTGTATTTTGATACCTTGAGGACATCAAAGTCTGAAAATGCATTTCTATACCCATCTCTACGTTTGAGTATAGTAGTCCAAGACAAGCCAGCTTGTGCGCCCTCCAATATTAGAAACTCAAATAATTTTTGATCATCATGTTGTGGTTTTCCCCATTCCATATCATGATAGGTAATGTTGGGCTCTTCTTTTGCCCATTCGCATCTATTCTTCATTATTTTAAGAAGAGTTAACACAAAATATTAGTTATCACATAAAATTTTCATGAAACTAAATCAGCAATTACTCCAAATTAACAGGAGTTTTTTGATTTGCTTTATTGTATCAGCGTCTCTATCAGCAGTTGCAGCTCAGTTATTATCTGATTATGATAATTATCTAAACACAACAATCACAATAATTATCGGGTATATTGTATACTTTGGAATTTTTTCTAGTTTGTTTTATTGGGATAACATTGAACGATACAGGGCAATGAAATCAAATTTAATTAAAAAAGAACTATTTGCATTAATCTCATCATTTGGATTAGGTGAGATAGTGTATCTTGGGATTAGATGGCCAACACTGTACTATTTTCTTGAAATTGGAATAGAACCATATCTTGCATCTATAATTTCTGAAATAATTGCAACTGCATGCTATATGGGATCAGTTACAATATTTCTTAGAAAGACTAAGACATTTTAGTTATTTTGCTAGCTGAGTTACCAAGTCAGTTGACGTAACGATTCCAACAATCTTACCATTTTCAGTTACTGCAAGCTTTCGAATTTTCTTGCTAGTCATTCTTTCTGCTGCAGCAGAGAGGGGCTCGTTGTGATTTATTGTGATCAGTGGGGACGACATTATTTTTTTAGCTGGAGTATCAAGTGGAAGGCTATTTGCTGCAATTTTTGTTGCAAAATCTCTATCTGTAACAATTCCTATGGGATTGTCATTTTCTTTGACAAATATTGCACCTATTCCTCCCTGTTCCATCATTTTTGCAATTTGTTTTGCAGTAGTTGTAGGATTTACTGTAATCATTGCCTTAGTCATTACATCCTGAATCAGGATAGAACTGGAATTGAAATCTTTTTGACTCATTACTAGGATTAAAAATTATAATATTTAAGAAATTAATAAAATTATGGGTTTTGCACTAGTGAACTTATTTCAGATTGGATTTAAAAAAGGCAAAAGTTTTTGCCCAGGCATCCTTTGATTCAATGGGAGCATATCTTTCACCAGATGGATTTGAAAAAGCATGGTCAACTCCCAAATAGATGTTAATGTCATTTTGAATTCCCAACTCATTTAATGAGGACTCAAATGCATTTACAGAATCAATCGTAATTCCTTGGTCTAATTCTGCAAATATTCCAAGTACAGGCCATTGAATTGAAGATAGTTTTTCAGGATCAGTTACTAGACTGCCATAGTAAATTACAGTTGCATCCATGTCATTATTGTTTAATGCAAGATTAAGTGACTGACCACCACCAAAACACCAACCAATGGAACCAATTTTTTCTGAAGCATAATTTTCAGTAATGAATGCAGTTGCGGAATTCATGTTTTGTATTCCTAGTTCTGAATCATAGGAAGTAATCAACTGTCTTGCTTGGTCAGAAGTGGTTGCAACATTTCCTTCATAAAGATCAATTGCTAAAACAACATAACCATGAGATGCAAGTTTGTCTGCCATCTCTTTGATGTTATTATTTAGTCCCCACCATTCATGAATCATTACTACACCGGGATAGTTTCCATTAATTACAGGTTTTGCCAAATAACCCATAGTATCACCAAAGTATGTAATAGATTCAGATTCTGTGACAAATTCTCCAAGTGTAAAAATTTCAGAATTGTTATTTTTATCACTGTAATCGGGCAAAATATGAATAGCCCAACCTCGCATGATTAATTTTTCAACACTAGAAAAATTAACACATGCAGGGAATCCATTTGATTGTTTTAGAACAAGTTCTTTTCCCTCAGTACATGTAACATTTGATGGCTCAGTCCCTTGAGATATTTGTGTTAGTGGTGGTGGAAAATATGCAATTGAGAATGGAGTAAACTTTTGATTGTATGATTCAAGTTCAGAACATAGTTTATCTCCAAACTTTATCAGACATTACTTGCCATGTAGATTTTCCAGTGGCCTGCTCAGCATAAACAGTAGACGATGAATATATGCTTATTACAAAAAGAAGAAACATGGAAGAGAGTAGGATGAATTTTTTCAACACAGTCTAAATCACAAAACAGAATTTAAACAATTTTTTCCATTTTAATAATTGGAGTTTTCATCAAAGGGAAACTATATTTTTGAAAGTATTTTTTTCTTTTTTTCTTGAAATTCTTTCTTTGTGATGATACCTGCCTTTTGTAAATCACCTAGTTTTTCCAATAATTCAAGATCACCAATATTAGATGGGCTAATCTTCTTTCCAGCGTTTATACCGCTTTTAATTCCGGACTTGGTACCTTTTTTTAATTTCGAGCCTAAGATACCACCCTTGTAGGTAATTTTTTCGCTAATTTCATATCCCTTTTTCTTTGCATGATTAAAGATTTCTTGGGATTTTTGTTTAGTAACATCATCAACAAACTGGTGTTTTTTTGCCATCTTTCCAAATTCTCGGGTTTTTTTCTTAGCTAAATGGGCTTGTGTTTTTAGATCTTTGATTATTTCATCTTTAGTTTTACGTTTGAATCTTCTTGTGTATTCTTCAATGAGTAAAACAGGAAATGGGCTATACTCTACATCTAGATAATATTTTATAATTACATCATCAGGCAATGTCTTTAGATATTCTTTAATTGATTTTTCTGATTTCATTTCCATGATATTTAGTCAATGTATTCTCATAAAAAGATTCAAGGCTTATTTTTCAATTGCATGTTGGTCTAAAACCTCAATGCAATCATTTAGAGTAACATTGTCTGAAATAGCTTCAGTTTCAGGTAAATTGAATTCTTGATTCAGTTGCTGATCATATTCTATCAAATCATTTCTGTATGTATGACATGCAGAGCGCAATAATCTCCAGTAGTAATAACCCTTGTTCATTTCAATCCTTATTTGTTCGGGCTCTAGTTTCAGTATTCTAGAAAGATGTTCATAGTCTTCTCGGTAACTGTCAAATTTTCCCCTTACAATTTTAGGAAGTTCATCATACCAATCTCTACCTTCATTTGTTCTCTGGACATTGTGAATTTTTTGTAGCTGATATGAAACAGAATCTCCCAATACATCTAAAACATCACTTGTTTCAAGTAGTTTCATCAGTTCGGGGTTTATCATAAGTTATCCTCAGTACATACAAAATTAAGCGTTTGGAAAACATTTTTTGTTTTTGTAAATGAGGAACAATTCATCATAACAAAAAGGCCAAAGCTCGGACAATGTCTGTTTTGCTGATTATTCCAATAATGTTTCCATGCCTTGATAGAACTGCAGCGCCATTGATATTTTTCTCCAAAAGCAATTTTGCAGCCTTTATCAAATCATCATCATAGTTTACAGAAACAATGTTTTTACTCATTATTTCATTAATTTTTGTACTACCGCCAAATCCTGACTCTGAAATGAATCCTTTTCTTGGAAATATTACGGATATCAAAGGATCCGTATTATCAAGCACATTTTCTTTGTCTCCCAGAGACAATGCTAGACTAAACAAATCCCTGAATGTCACAATTCCAACAGGAGACTCGACATGATCACGTAGAATTACTCTAGAAATTTTTTCGTCAATCATTTTCAGTACAACCTTGTACAGTGGAGTGTCAGAGTATTGCCATGCATAGTATGGAGACATGTACTCACCTACAATTTTTTGTGAATCTATTTTAGTAAAATATCGAACAAGATCAGTCTTTGTTATGATTCCAACAACTTCATCATTACTAGTTACAACCAAAGAGCCGATTTCATTGGTCATCATTAGTTGAGCACATTTGTCAATGCCTGTTTTTTCATCAACACTGATTATTTTTTTGATAATTTCAGATAATAGAATCTCATCAAGTTTTCTCTCAGTAGTGTCAGTTAAGAGGAAAATTCCCAAGTCTTTTTCAGATACAAGACCAGTGATTTTTCCATTTTCTGTAACTAATAATCGACTTTTCTTCTCATCGATTATTTTTTTTAAAACATCAGCCAAGCTGGATTCATACTTTATAGTTCTTGGAGTATTCATGAAATCTTTTACGTGCTTCAACAATTAGAAAAAATATGAGAGATATTAATAACTCAAGCTAAATTCCCATCTATGAAAATTAATCAAATATTTAGCAAAAAAATACATCTTTTCTCAAAAAAATAGTTTTCAAATTAGCTACAAATTTAATCTAAAAAAGAAGTTCAAAGAGAGATTGGAAAATCTTACACTAGGCATCATAATTGCCATTTTTGGCATAATCATTGTTTATGTCGGACATTACCTTAGCAAGAAAATTAGAGTGTTTCATGTAATAGTATACTTTATGGCAATTTTTGTTCTTATGACGGGGGCATTATTATTAGTGGCACATGACAAACCACCCATATTCTTTAGTTAATAAAAAATGTGAAAAAATTACATCAATTTTTTAGCATTTGCCACTGCCCTAGCAACAATTACTGTTAGAACAACTGCAGCGATAGTAACCACTATTGCATAAATTAACATAGGGACAATTGCATTCGCAGTTCCAAAGATTTCTTTGAAAATTGCCTTTATCGCATCGTTCCATGCCAATGCTGCGACTAAACCAAAAGCTGCTGTAATTAATGCAGCAATTTTATCTAAAGCTATCACTTTTAGTGGTTCTTCTTTTGCCTCATCAGCCATATCGATTGTTTTTTTTTTGAAGAATATTTAACAATGATGAAAATTAGCTAACCCTAAGAAAAATCATTAGACCGTATTGAAAAAAATTAATTTCATTTATGCCTAATTTCATAACTTTTTGTGACAAACGGACAAACGAACCAAATCAGATAGGAAATAAAATAATACAGTCAGTAGAGAAAGTTATCTCTAGAAAAAGTCCACATAGATATGTGGATTAGTACAGTTTTAGAGACAAAATGGATGTACATTATTTTAAATCGTTTTGGATCAATTCAAGAATTTTGTTAATGACTGTAGTATGATCGGTATCAATTTCAGTGGTAACCATTAGCAAATATTTTTCATTAATTGGAAATGTAATTCGTTTTAACTTTTCGTATTCTGCCATCGCATATTTGGCATTACCTATTTTATGTCCAATATTTTTTCTAGTTTGCCATCTTTGACTAGCATAATAGTGCATCATCTTGAGTTCATCATCACTGAGGATAGGATGGATGCCCTCACTAAAACCTCCGGCAATCTTTTCACCTGCAATATTTTGGATTGCCGCATAACGAATAGTAGAATCAATCTTCAATACATCTGCAAATAATCTATCAAAATCCATGAATTTCTCACGATACGTATGAACTTAAGCATTTAGAATAAAAATTATTCATGATCAGAATTACAATTCATACAATCCCACTGATCATCAGCAGTTCTTCCCTCATCTTCTTTAGATGCTTACATTTTGGAACAAGTTCTTTTCTGGCTTGATATACATAATTCCTTTTTTAGAAAAGATGATGCTTAAGTACATACATCGAAATTGCCATTAACTGTATTGCCAGTATCCGCACATGAATTTGATGTTTTATTGATTTTAAAGTCACCATTAACTGTATTATCAGTTACCATAACATCGGCATAATTTTTTACCTAAATATTTCCATTAATGGAATTTCCTATAAAATTTCAGAGTTTTCCCTTAGCTGCAATTACATTAACAATATCAGATTTTGTAACTATACCAACTATTTTTTTACCACGAACAACTGGGAGTCCACTAATCCCATGTCGGATCATAATGATTGCAGCAGTATACACCACATCATCAGGAGATACAAAAAAAGGATTTGGGGTCATTATGTCTTTTGCAGAAAATGTTAGTAGGTAACTTAGATTATTTACGTTAAATTCATTCAGATGTGAGTTCCAAAATATTTCAGATCTTTCCTCTGGATCTGTAAACTCTTTATGCAAATCAAATGTCTTTGCAGGAATAAAATCTCGATAAGTAATAATTCCAACAGCAGTTTTATTTTTGCTAACCACTACTCTATGAATTTGATTGTTTAGCAGAACACTTTCAACTTCAAAAATAGAATCATCAGGAGACACTGTAATTACTTTTTTTGTCATGATTTTTGAAATGGGTAACGTCGCAGTACTTTGAATTAAAAATGTAGATACAAGATCTGTTTTTGTTACCACTCCTACTAGTTTTCCTTTAGAATTTTTAATAACAATGGAGCTAATCCCGTACTTCTGCATTGATTTTGCACAATCATAAATTGATGCTTCAGGTTGTAGAGTAACCAAATCTTTTGACATCATATCACGAACGAGAATTTTTGCAATTGGCTTTTTATTAAAAATAGAGATACTTCTTGAGATATCCTTCTCAGTTACAATTCCAATGGGTTTTTTATCAAATTCAACTACCAGCCTTCCGATTCTATGACGAATCAAAATATCTCGTGCATCAAGAATGCTAGTATTAGGAGTGATGGTAATGGGTTGCTTAATGATAGAAGCTAGTTGTACGGGGATATTTACAAGAACCTTCGGTTGCCTCTTTGTCATCAAATATTTTGATTCATTTTGTTATATCAATCAGCAATAAAATATCAAGAATGAGAATATCGATGTCATTTAATTATGAATTAGGCATTCTGAGCACGGACAATCCAGTAGGTGTAAATTCAAGACTGATGTTTCTTTCAATCACACAGGTGCTCTAGTCAAAATATTCAATCCAAAAATAGTTGAAATTTGTATGCTGGAGGATTTAAGAAAGGAATTATTCCAAGGATAAGTGATGAGCATAGACAGATGATGTATATGCAATTTGCACTTGAATTCTCTTTTTGAAATGATTTTAAGGATACATTTGGAGTATTTCGATGATCTACAATTCAAAGAGAGAAAACATTCATCATAACCGCCAATATTTGCAATCACATTCTTCTTGTTTTCACAGAACCAACAATAGATCTTCAAAATAAAGCAGAGGAAATTCAGAACATAATTGAGAATGATAAAAGAAATTTCCTAAATCAAATGTTAGAAAAGATTTGAGAAGATCACTCCCGTTTTTTTGTTTAGAATAAAGATATGTATGCGGACTTGACCGGAGTAGGGTAGTAACTTGTCTCAAAAAAAATTCCATTTCACGACGTCAAATTCCGTTTATCTAGTATTAGCCACTTTATAATGGGATTAATTTTAACAACATAGTTGTCTATCTGCAAAAACATGACCAAGTATGTGGGTTTTATTGTTAATAGATACTTTAATTGGAATGGGTTCTGCTTCTGAGTCTAGTAAGTCTTTTAGTTGATTTTTTGTAAACCACTGACTATAGTACCCAAGACTGTTTTTAAATGCCAATGTCTTCTCATCAAAAGAATCATCATCTATTCGTTTGACCATACTTTTCATAGGATGATATATTTTTGGTGCTGCAAAGGCAAAATCATCTCCATTAAATGCTGAAACCAGAGCAAATCCATCTTTTCCTGCAAGTCTCATCATGTTCTCAAAGAACTGCTGCCTCTTTGACAGTGGTATAACTCCGACGGTATTGTACACACACATTGGAATCTTTGCGGAATCATCATCGAACAATTCATCTATTTTGGAATCTGTGACGTCGTAGTTCAGAAATGAGATGTTTTTGATCTTCAGTTCAGACTGTTTTATTTTTGATAGTTGAATCATAGGTTCTGATACATCAAGACCGCAGAATGTCACAGAATTTCCTAAAATTTTGTACAAAGAAAACAGTACTCTGCCAGTCCCCGAACCCAGATCAATTACTGTGTATTTTTTATCTGGTTGGATGTTCGTCTTGCACAGGTTGGCAATTATTTTAATTTCTTCGGTTATGTAATCTGAAATCACAGGATTTGGATTTTTTTCTACACAGTTATCATATTCTGAGGACATGTCATCCCAGGCATTACTGTCCATAGAAATCGTCTAGATAAACATCTTAATGAATTTAGTAGAAAATTCATCAATAAGCTTAATTTCGCCATTCTTACAGAAGATTCATGAATTTCAATTGTGTATTTTCATCTTGTAATTACAAACGTAATGACATCGAAGAAGAAGAGTTCCTAAAGCATTTGAAAGAAGAACACCATAATGAAATGCTAGATATTTCAAAAAAAGAAAATATTCCAATTAAAACGGCAGAGATGATGACCGTATCAAACTCAAAAGTATTCATTAATTCTTAGATTCTAAATTTGAATCTCTTAAGTTCCACATATCATCTTGACCTGAAAAAATCCATGGCGGGCTCAACCGGAGTAAGGTAGTAACTTATCTTGATTTTAGTTCCAAAATTCATGTATGTTGGTACATTTGAGAATATTCTAGCTTATCTCTACGTTCCTTTGTCAGATCATTTTCAGGATTGAAGAATATTGCTTTATCGTAAAATTTCTTTGCATCGTTTATTTGACCGTGATTCTCAAACCATATTCCTTCCGGTGTCAACAAATCAGATAGCTGTTTTGCATAATCATTTAGTTATTTTTCATACGATTTGGCAAGTTCTGGTTGGTTCTGCTTTGTATGAATCAAGAACAATCCAGATAGTGCATCAAAATTATTTTTGCTTTCTTGGTGTGACAATACTTCTTGGTAAAATGAGATAGCATCTCCAAGATTTTCTGCCTTAAAGTGTGTATATGCAATGCCATTTAGTGTAGTGGCTTTTCTGTCTATGTGTAATGATTTCTCAAAGTAATCAATTGCATCAGTCATAGTTTTTACGAATTACTCCAATGTATGCTAGGGCATTTAGAGTATTTGTGTTGGAATTATATTCAGTAATTGACAATAATTGTATTTCAGTATCATCTAGTGATTCTTCAGACAAAATACCATTACGTACCTGAGTTATGAGGGAATCTGTCAAACCAATATTTGCATTTGTATTGTTTGGATCAATGCTTAGGGCTTGTTCATATGATAGAATAGCTGAGTCACTTGAGCAAAACTGTGTTTGTGGGTATCCTAGATAGTTACAAAATCATACGCCTAACAAAGAAAGAAAATCCCAAACAGTTGAGCAATCCTCATAGTTTCTATTTTCCACGTTCGTTTTCTACCCAAAAGTAAAATATCATAAAGGCAAATCATGTTTGTGAAATTATCTTTTGTTGTTGTGGCATTTATGGTATTGTCTTTGTTATCTTCTAGTTTGCATAGTTTTTCATATGGGGCTGAATATTCGCCTCCATTAAAACAGATTCAGGGAGGAATCACACCCACAAGTGTAATCTGTACTGAAGGACTAGAATTAGTGTTAAAGTTCTCAAATGGTAATCCTGCGTGCATAAAACCAACTTCTGTTGAAAAACTGATTCAGAGAGGATGGGCAATTCATGTACTGCTAGATTATGAGAAAAATGAAAACAACAATTCTGTCACATTTGCAATGGGAAACTATGAGGTAGAATCAGAAAGTGTAAACTATTTTGGAAATTCTAATGGATACTTGGCAAAACCCAGTGTAGATGGATTGTATCCTGGAGTTATAATGATTCATGAGTGGTGGGGTCTAAATGATAACATCAAAGATATGGCAGAAAAACTGGCATCACACGGATACATAGTTTTTGCAGTAGACCTGTATGATGGAAAAGTTGGGACAACGGCAGATGAGGCAAGACAACTAAGAAGCTCATTTGAGCAGTCACAATGGACTGAAAATATGAATACTGCAGTATCATATATAGAGGAAAACTATTCTCCATCGAGTTTGGGTTCTATAGGATGGTGCTTTGGTGGAGGTCAGTCACTAAACTTGGCACTAAACAATGACAATATGGATGCAACTGTAATCTACTATGGACAACTGGTAACTGATTCTAAAGAACTATCAAGAATACATTGGCCTATGCTTGGGATCTTTGCAGAACTTGACTCAGGAATTCCACCTGAAACTGTAAAGGAATTTGAATCATCATTAAATGAGGTAGGAATTGAAAATGATATCTACATCTACTCTGGAGTAAATCATGCCTTTGCAAACCCGTCTGGTGACAGGTATGCACCTGATGAGTCAAAAGATGCCTGGCAAAAAACACTGGAATTTTTTAAAGACAATTTGAGTTAGTATTCTAAAAATTGATACAAGGTAGAAATCAAAATTTTAATCTTCAAGCAAGATTACAACATAGTCATCAAGATTAGTTTTGTGAATGAGTGAGAAAATGGTTCTATTATGCCATTGTAAATTATCATCTTGTATCTTTTGTATTTTTAATTACTTTTAGTGAAATGCACATAATATTCTCCTGTGGATGTAAAATTCAGGTTCATGATGAAGTACTTGTCAAATCATGTCTATCCACCATGAAAGGAAATTTCATGAAATAAAAAAAAATTCCCAGATTTCTTGCAATAATATAGTTGGGCTGCTTTTGAAAAATATCCTTACAAGAAAATTGTCTTATATGTGAACCAAAGATTTGACAAGTAGATTTTGTTACATGTAATTTGGTAACAACATTTTAAATCATCTGGACTATTCATGGTTTAATGAATATGAAAACAAAGTATATGCTTCCTGTATTTGCAGCTGTATTTGCACTAATGTTTGCAGCAGCCACACCATATGTCATAGCAGAGCCGGGTCAAGGAAAAGACTGGAACGACTATGCCAAAAAAGACATCAGAAAAGACATGGCTGAAAAACTAAACCGATATTGTGAGATGTCCACAGAGGGACAAAATGATCTGATTGAGAAACACAACAAAACCGAGGATATGGTAGCAAAGATGAATGAATACTGCTCACTTGATAAGGAAGGCAGACAAGCGTTCATTGACAAACACAAGGACCAATACAAAAGACATCTTGACGACAAGGTAGGACATAAAGATAACAAACATCATCACATGATGGTCAAAGTTGAAGGATTTACAGGTACAGTACTAGTTCCAGACATGTCTGAAATTGAGGACAAGAAAACAGCTCATGATATGTTAAAAGAACAGGTGACTGTAAAACTAAGTGAGGCCGCAGCTGCAGCAGAAAATGCAGGACTTGATGTAATGAAAGGCAGTATTGGAATGGTTGTCAATGAGAATGATGTCAAGTCAGTTGCATGGATACTTGTTGCAATGAATATGGATGGAACAGATTCTGAGAAAATGTCTAAAACAATCTTTATAGTTGATGCAGCAGATGTAAACAAAACTGCACAGAAAACAAAAGAGTTTGATCATTCCATGACGATGAAACATAAAGAAAAGAAATACTCTCATGGAGAAGGATATGACAGCAAGTTATCTGATACAGAAAAGATACAAGACAAGATTGCAAAGATAGAGGAAAAACTCGCATCAGGAACTGGTAATGCAGAGGTTGATGCTGCAAAAACTCAGTTTGTTGAGATTCTAAAACAATTGCAAACAGCAATTGCTGATGGGGATGATGCAGAAGCAAATTCAATAAGAGAACAACTGCAAGATCTTCGTAACCAGATGACTAGCATGAAAAAACACAACTAACTAATTCATTATTTCTTTTTTTATTGAACAACTATACATAAAGGAAATGAATGTTATCAAAATCAAATTTACAATAAGAAAAATTTTGAGTCTACACCCATAGTTAGTATCATTATTGTTTTACTTATTGAAATAGTGTAATGATTACGAATTACTTAAACGAGTAGAAGTTATGATAATGAATGTTTAAATTGAAACTCTAATATTCTCAAAGTTCACATCTTACTGGAGGAGTAGGATTTAGAAAGGTTTGGAGTAGATTGCCAGTAGTTGCATCAAACAGGTATGCGGCTCCTGCATCCCTAACTTCTGTATCATCACCCGGTGCTGCCACCAAAACATTGTCTCCGGATATGGATACAGATCGGCCAAAGTCATCATCTACTGCAGGAGCAGGGTTTGCTATTAGAGGTAGTATGTTAATTTCATTTTGAGCTATTACGTTAAAGATTTCTTCAGATGTATTTTTGACATCTATTGCATCTGCATAAGCAAATGGCACACTAACAAACACCATTGAACTTGTCATTACTGTACCTACAAAAAATACAATTATCAAAACTGGAAGAATCAATGTTTTATTTTTCAATGAAAAATCGTAAATTATTGGATACTTAAAGCAAATGATAATCAAAGTTTTATAATTACAACTTGGATCATAATAGAGAATCATATTTTTAGTTTAGAACTACAAGGTTCAAGTCCTCTTAGTTCCAGTAATCAGTTTAGTTTCAAATGAACTCATTTCACATCGACCCAGATTATTTTATCAGTTCACAGATAGCTAGTGTTGCAACAATACTTGTAAATCACATAAAACTGATAAAATAATTTGAGAGAAAGTCCATCTATGCCATACTTCCTCTTACTGTTATCTTCGGAGTAATCATCAGATGTCACATGAAACATAATTACAAAAGACTTGTCAAACGTACCGGATCTTAGGAGTTCCAGTACTCATTTTGACCTCAAAAAAGTTCCAATCCGAGAGGATTAACATAGATTTTAGTTTAGAGAAATCTACCATAGCCAATTACACCGTTGTCATTAACTCCCCACGTTGGAGGTTATAGATACAAAAACCCACCTGTATAATCTCTAAATCTAGTTTTGCTAAAACATTTGATGGTGCATCTTTCCAACAAGAAGACTATTGCGACAATTTAACAACAACAAAACTTGGGTTATTGATACAATTCAATAGTAATCATTTTATACATATGCAATTTGTCTGTAAAATACTTGTCAAGAAAATAATTATTCAGAACAATTAATCATGACTAGTATCACATAAGACATAACATCTTTGTAAAAATGTAATGGCCATATCAAAAGCTAAACGTAGTGAAGCTGCAAAGAAAGCTGTACGTACAAGAAAACGCAATGAAAAATTAAAGGCAGCAGTCAAAGCAAAAGCAGCTGTCAAAAGAAAACGTTCACTTGCAGCAAAAAAACGTAGTACAACTACAAAAAGAAAAACTATTGCAGTAAAACGAAGAAAAGCAACATCATCTTCTGCAGCAGTAAGAAAACGAAGTCTAGCAGTAAAGAAATCAGCAGCTACACGTAAACGAAACGCTGCATCTAAAAAGAGAACTACAAAAAGAAGAAAAACTATTGCAGTAAAACGAAGAATAACTACCGCAAAGCGTAGAAGATAATCTTTCTACGACTTTTTATTTTTTCCTCCTTTTATCAAATTCAATATCAGGCGATGAAATATGCCCAGTTTGCAGCAAGCCTAAGAGTGAACACAATGCAAAGGAGATATCCGATTGCTCAAAGCATCTGATAGAAATGGGGTTGATGAGATATTGTGGAATTTGTGGTTTGACTAAACCTGCAGAGGGAGTTCATGACAGGTGTGGTAAGTGTAATGAAAAATATTCTTTTACAAATGAATAGCTTAAACATACTGTGTTATTTCTAGATTCAAATCATTTCTTTGTTTTATTCAAGAATCGATGCAGATGATTTCTATATTTCCTAAAAGTAGCAGGGCTTTTGATAGAATCAACAAAGGCCTGATATGGATCCTCTACTTCCTGTATGCTTTCAAGGGAAATTTGCATCGCATCATGTCATGAAAGAGGAACTATTTTAGTCCCATGATGGTAGGCTGACCCTACCGGAGTAGGGTAGTAACTTGTCTCTAGAAAAGTTCCAGTTATGCGTAGAATTTAGATAATCTAGCATTACAAAAAGAAGTGGGTAACTCATACTAGAAATAACATCTAATGTTATAGAGTCAAAGTGAACAAAGAAGAAATTTTATTGTATGTTTCAATGGGTTTTCTTACACTTTTCATTTATTCTAGCATCATATTTCCAATCTTAGAAGATTCAATTAGTTTACCAGAAATTCCAGGTGGGGTTGGAATCAAAACCATCTTTATGTTGATTTTTAGTTTATTTCATGCATGGTATATGATAGGATGGAAAAAAACACTATTGTTCTTTGTAATAACTGCAGGTGTATCTTGGGGATATGAGCAAGTAGGAGTTGAAACAGGTCTAATCTATGGAGATTATTATTATACAGATTATCTAGGTTACAAAATGGGCCATGTGCCAATAATTATTCCTCTGGCATGGTTTATGATGATTTATCCTAGCTACATCATTGCAAATATGATATTTTCAAAGAAACCTCTTTTGCATCAAAATAAAATCTCACAAATTATTGTGCTATCATTACTTAGTGCAATAGTTATGACTGCGTGGGATTTTGTAGTTGATCCATATCTTTCAGGTCCTACGGTAAACGCTTGGGTATGGGAAAAAGGAGGAGCATACTTTGGAATTCCAATTCATAATTTTCTTGGTTGGATTCTAACAACGTTTTCAATTTATTTGATATACAGAATTTTTGAAAGTAAAACTACACCTGTTGAAAATAAAATTCCCAACTATTCTGTGATTTTACCAGTGTTAGCATATGGATTGATGTTAGTGGCAAACCTGATACCGGAGGAACCACCAGAACTTCAAATCATAGGCCCCATAATTATGGGAATCCCTATAATCATTGCAATAATACGTTTTAAACAAAATAAAGAATTGACAGTAGACTCTACATAGAAGTCTCCAAGCATATTACATGCTTGTGCGGTTTGTTGGTTTAATTCTAAAGATCGGATAATCTACTTTGTATAATTTCTCTTCACATCGACCGGAGTAGGGTAGTAATTTGTCTCAGGAAAAGTTCCAATCCGAAAGAATTGATGGATGTTTTGATTTAATTTGAAATCAACTTTGTATCCCTCAGCGGGATTTATCAAATTAGTTTAACACCCAAAAGGACAGATAGTGGATCTAGGGGGTTAGATACGTAGTTTGGTCTTATTTTAGACCCATAGGCTCAGAATTGAGAGTTCAAATTTGACTGGAAGTACAACGTACATGGGGTTATAGTTTAGGATAATATTTTCGTACCCACGTGGAACAAAATACAATAACATAATCCACCATTAACTAACGAAAACTAGAGACTCGTAAATGTACAGAGGATATTTTCTATCACAGATATGTGTAAAATTTCCAACAAAAAATCACATGTTTATTAATCCCTGAACTGAATTAGATTTGATGCCTGTTGAAAAACTTCCTGATGGGTTTTCTTTTCAGTTTGGTCAAGGAGGACCAGTAAATGAATCAATTAATGAAATATTTTTAAAAACTGCTTCAAATCCTACTTTTCCATTCTTAAATGTAAAAATTATACCTGACGAGAATCAAGATGATTGCGTTGTAGAGATTAAAGTGAATAAACAAGTTTATGAGTTAATAAAAAACACAGGGCAAAATGATGATCTAGTGTTTTTTCTTAATAATACTAATGGCTCTTTAACTCAATGGGGCTCCGACATGATTATCGCAATGAAAATCCTTTCAAAGATGAATATTTTTGTTGAATTTGGATCTTGGATTGATAATGCAAGGAAAAGCTTGAGTCTTTTGATAACAAATGAAAAAGTTGATGCTGTATTTAATCAACAAAACGCACTAAAAAATTCACAGGAATTACTTGAAGCAGTAGGAATTTTAGAACAAGTTAATGAAAATCAGATAATATTTTCTTCTGCTAAAGAAGTGCTAAGAGAAAAAAGCATGGATGCAGGAACATTGGTATATCGTTTAGCAATGGCAATTTATCACTCTAATAGAGGTGCAGATCATTCAATTCTTACAATAATGGATGATCCTAGTTCGGCATACCTTAAATTAGTAAATAGTCCATTATTTAACAAGTGGAATAACGAATTATCCGAAATGATGGAAGTACCTTTAGAATCAAGAATTAAAATTATGAAAGTGTTAATAGCATTTGCAGTTTCATCTTATGTGTATAACAAACTAGAAGGTGTAAAGAATGAGTAAAGAACATGAAATAGATCAAGAATTCAAATCAAGAGTGTTAGCATCGAAAAGAAAAATTACACCGAAGCATCTATCTTGGCTTACTTCATCCACTACAGAAAGATTTGATTCATCTTCATATCCTGTGACAGATAGGGTAGATGATGCTGGCATATATGGAATCTCCGCAGCATCTAAAAGTTTGATTGAACAAGGATATCCAGAAACTAACATTGCAGTAGACCCAGAATATGAAATTCGAAAAATAGTAAACAGGCAATTTGCAGAAAACATGCCGGTACTTGAAAAAATCATAAATTCTATTGTTGATCGAAAATTACGTTCAATGAATGTAACTGAATCATTGGATACTCAAAATTGGTATGAATCTACAAAAAAAGTTACATCACAAGAAAACGTAATTGTGATGGAAAAATTAATCTTTGAATTATTTAATAAAATTCAAGTTGTAAAAAAGATCGCATATAGACAAAGCAATAATAAATTGTATTTGATAATAGTATACGCAAGTCAAGAGCATGAAAAAGCATTTGATCAAATTGAAGAAGAATTAATTAAATTAGAAGATGCTTTACCAAAATATGAGTTTGAACCATGGATTTTACATAATTTAGAGTTAGAAACCAGACATTTGCATGATACAAAAACTATCTTACAAAAATCCTGAACAATATGACTTTGAATTGGTATGCAACACAAAGCACTCATAACAAAACTACTTCAGATTTTCTTAATTCAAAGACGCCTGATCACATAGATTGGGAAATCACATGTTTGTTTTATTCTGCATTACATTTAGTGAATGATTATTGTGATAAGCATCAGATAGCTCCACCTTCTGATCATCATGAACGAAAAGAATTTGTTAAAAATAATCTTAGTTCATCGTATCTGTCTTATAAGAAACTCTTTGATCTAAGTATAAAATCAAGATATACTGTAGGAAACAGAATAGATCCATCCTATTTGACTATTGCACAAAATAACTATGTTGCATTCAAAAATTTTCTTAATTGATGATGAATTTGCAATAATTGGAACGGCAAATTGTAATAATAGAGGGTATACCCATGACAATGAGGTAGCTGCTGGGATATATGGCACATATGATAAAAAGACTACATTTGCTCAAGAATTACGAATTAGATTGTGGATGGAACACTTAGATCAAAACAGAGAAGATTTAGTTGATCCTATTGCCAGTGTTCGTCATTGGTCTTCTCCTTCTTCTACGGCAAAAATAGCTAAATATGATCCAGATGGGGGTTCTGATCCTTTCTGGCAGAGACTTATCCCGGAGAGTATAATTGATCCAGATGGGTCATGATGATTCATATTTGTTAATTTCCTAATAGTTCGTTCTTAACAATTCAACATAATATGATCACATCTATCCAATCACATTATTTATTTTTGAAATTAAACTGTAGTGAAAATGTGAATACATGAAATGAAACACGTGTTGGTAATTTACTCTTATGATGTAGGTAAGAAGCGACATCCTATTCGTCCAGCTTTGGCTTCTAATCTGATTTTTTGTTCTTCTGCATTTCTGATTCGCCTTCGGATAAACTCTCTTAAATTTACTGGCTTTCCATTAACTATTGTCACTCTACCAACAGGTGTTTGTTGATGTTGCTCTTCCATTCCTCTTATTTTTTCTTTCAACGAAGATATTGTTTCGAATAAAATAATACAATCGTGTTTTTCTGGAGCAATACTTTGTGGACGCTCACATGGTGGAAGTGACAATAGATTGTTGGCAATAATACCATCCGCCGTTGTACGAAGGTATGGTTTTTTACCTTCTTCTCGTATCACCCTAACCTCTACCGTATTCGGTGGAGTTCCAACAACCATTTGATGTCCCGATTCAATTAATGAAATTGCTTCATCTATCGTAAATTCCCATTTTGCTTCAATACTATTTTTTTCTTCTTCCGTCATATCCTCTAATTCTTGAACTGTAAAAATTTCTTCTTTACTTAGTTTGCCACCTACTGAATCAATACGATTTAGTTCATCGGGACCATCTGGAGTGATACAGGAAACAGTTAATGGTTTTTCAATAGGTATACTCATGACGTTAATAATTAAATCGTGATCTCGATAGGGGTGTGGGCCAATTAATCCGCCTTTTTCTAGTGTACGTGTAGGAGAATAAGGTTGATTCATCCATTTGTGTACGGCCACTATCTTTCCTCCTTCTATCGGAAATTCTTCTGGATCAAGTGTAGGAAATGTAAGTTTTTCCTTCACCATCTTCTCAACAATTCCAAAGATTTTGTTTATTGCTTTGGTAAGCAGATCTAATAATCCTATAGTAAGTATAGACAACACCACGTTTACTCCTGCATTTGTATCAACTATCACTACTTCGTCTTGAATTATTTCTGGGATGAGGTTAAGTTTTGGGACTCCATCTTTTATGAAAATTTTTGTGGTTATCGATACTGGAATATTTATCGTAGCCCGTCCGTTAAATATTCCCCCATAAGCAGATTGTGACAAAGTAAGTAGAATTCGAATTTTCTCATTCTCATCAATCCCTGCAATGAGAGACTCAAGGGTGAATTCTTCCCATTCAGTGGATGGTAAATCTTCATCTTCTAATTTTACTTGTACTGGGTGACTAAGTACACAAGTATGTCCTTCCATAAAATCACAACTTTTTAATCCCACAAAAACGTCAATCATGGCTTTTCGAATTATGCCTCCAATTAGAGTATTATTTGGAATACAAATTGTTAGTGTAGGTCTAGAGCTCAAGTGAATTTTTGATTGAATAAGTGATAAATCCCCCCCTGCCCACATTGTATCAAAAAGAAGCATCAAAGATTCACGATTAATTGTTTTTAGATCTGTGAATCCTAAAGGATCTTTAATTTCGCAAGGGTCTTCCATAATATTGTCGCCTTTAATTGGTTGGGTTAACAACGACACAAATCCACGCCGACCTAATTTGGGATCAGGTTCAATGTTGATTAACATATTCCCAACTTCATTGTATATTCTACTCCAAATTATATTGAGTAATTCTCGTCCTGCCTTATCCTTAGCATCAGGATCCCCTCCTGAGGATAACAATGCTTGCAATCTATAGAGAATGCCAACAGGACTCTGTAAAATTTCCTCTTCATTTAAGCGGACGTCTATATGTGTATGTCTGATAAAATCAATCGCAAGAAAGATGTATGGTGCCAATATATTTGGCATATTAGCATCAACAATTGCATCTGTTTTTATGACTCTCATAGGACTTACAATATAAACAAATGCGTTAATTGGGATGACTCCTGCTTCACTAATGTCTCTTTCAACACCATTCAGGGTTATTGTTTTAATATGTACAGTACCCTCTAGTTTTAGAACAAAACTAATATCTGTCCAAGAAGGATTTATTCTTCCAAGACTGCCTTCTTTAGATGGTTCTGTATTAAGCCAAACATACTGTAGACTAGGAGTAATTTCTGCAGAACCAGTATACTCATTAGAATTGAAATTCATTGTAATTGATTCAAATTTAAATTTAGAAGATGCTATCTCTGTAAGTAATTCTTGATTTAACGTAACAATTAGATCAAAATTACCATGAAAACTACTGGACATTTCACACCTTCTCTAAGTTCTCATCTCTAGAATGAAATGAGATGAATTTTTCCATGAAAGGTTTCGCAGCAGAATATTTTGACAAGTTTAGTTGATGTAAAATTTCTTTTGCTGTTTCTATTGTTGCTGCTGAATATGCCTGAGATATTGAAACCATAGCTTCTTCCGGATCATGAATACAACTGAGGATGTTTTTATCAGATAAATAAATCCAAATGAGAAATTCTTGGAATAATTTTTGCACATCTTCATTTGGTATAAAATGTGAAAGTCTACATTTGATATTTTCTAGAGGTATGTCTCTCATAGGTATGTTGAGTTCAGTTTCTTGTAATGTCTCTTCGAGTACCTTTTGGGGATTTGTGATAAACATTTTTAAATTTTCTTGACTCAATGCAAGCCATTTCATAATTTGTGGTGTGGCTTCAAAAAAATTTTGGATTTTTGATTTAGAAATATCATTAATATCAATTTGATTTTTTTTTAGTTCTAAAAGTAGTTTGGAAACATCAACTTGTTTTGGTTGATCAGTAAAAGTTATTGTAAGAGGAAATGGGAATTCCAAATCATATTTAGAATTGGGACTGTTCTTAGTCAACTACATGTAGAACTATTATTATTTAATAAATACAATGTATACTTTGCACTTAATTAACTAAATTAGCATTATTTCAGTTTATATCATAATTTTTTATAAATACTAATAGTGAAAACTTGAATTTCCATAACTCTTCAAAAAATTGAAGTAAACCTCCTGAACTTTATTTATATACTTCAATTCTTGTAAGGAAGAACAATACTACCAAAAAATCCTAAAGTTTGATACTACAGAAAATTTTATTTTTTAATACAATGTAACTAAAACCATTTTTTTATACTCCATTACACTAAACTTGATGTATGAAATTTCAATATGCTGAATTTTATCCAGAGATATTAAATAAAAAATCAGCAATAATCAATCCAGCTTTTCTAAAATACAAGACAGTGTCCTCTGGAAGAAAATTAATTGTTGGAGGTATAAAACCAGACAGAGTAGGTTTTCCAGAAGTTATCTATTCTATAAACATAATAGAATCTTATAAAAAAACAAAACAAGAACTTCCAGATTATTTAGATCAATGGAAAGAAGAATTAGATTTTCATTTGGTTAGGTTTCCTTGCATGCTAAAAAATGAAGTAAAAGCAAGGGGTATTAAACGATTTAAGATCGAAGCTGAAATAACATCTGATCAGAGTAAATCAAGTGTTCAGGTAATTGATGCAGGACCCAAGACCAAATGGGTAAAGAAACCAATGTCTTTAGGTGTATCCGTAAATGTTGGTATTGATTTCAGTCAAGGAGTGCCACAATTAAAAAAAGATCCAAATGCAGGAGGTAAAGTTCTTTTTGAATATAAATGGGAACCAAAGGTTGCTGCAGTCATTACAGGAAATTCAAACAATAAAGCTGAATGGACTTTTAATAAATCAAAAAATGAGTACCTTGATGGGAAGATTGACTTGATAGTTTTAATTCAACGAAAAAAAAATGTTAGTAAGATGAATTTAATTATAAACAAAGGTGAATCACATTACGACTTTAAGGTGGCAAATGACATGACAGCACTGAGAAAACAAGTTAACATTCCAATAAAATTTAAATCGTCAACAGTTCAATGATGTGACTTTACTTTTATCATACATTAGAGCATCAGCTAATTTTACAAAACTTTTCCTAAAGACATAATGGTCTCATAAAAATAATTAGAAATGAAGTAAATTGAAATGGTTTATGGCATTATCCTCTGTAACAGGCTCATTTGGAGTAATTATTGCGTTAGGAGTGATAATTATCGCATTAGTTACTTTTCCAAATTTTTCATGGTATGTAAATTCAATAAGCAGCACAATTGCAGAAGGAGTGAAGTATTCTTTTTGGTATAATCTTGGAATAATGTTAGCTGGAGTATTATTCTTGATGTTTTCTTTTAGCTTGCTATTCACAAACGGCGCATTAATTTGGAGAAATAAGTGGCTAACATTAACAGGAATTATTTCTTTTATGATTGCATCTATTGGTCTTTTCGGAGCGGGTGTTTATCCATCTCCACACAATGAACATATTTACGTAGCAGGTGTCTTTTTTCTCTTCTCAATAATAGCATTATTTTGTTTTGGCAGTGGACTCAATGGAAACATGAGAATGTGGTCTTATGGTTTATTTATTGTTGCTTTAATTGGATTTTTTTTGATGTTAGGATTAATGATTTATGAGGGTGTTTATGGTAAGGTATTATTCGGATTAGAAGCTCCTGAGCTAGTTGTTATTATCTCCATTGTTATTTGGGTATGGGTAATTATTTTCGAGATAAATAAATGAAAATTTGTTGATTGTGAAAAAATTTAACCATGTTATCACGGTAAAAAGATGACAATCAAGGTACATGGTTAATTTTGCACTAAATCCAAGTCACTACGGGTAAAGTATCAAAGTAATTTAACAAAAACTCGCCCTTAGCATAGTATCTCTTATTTCTACCGCTAAGTGGTCTAATGTTATTATTAAAAATTATGGTGGAAAATCAATACTAAATACAATATTCAAAAATATATTTTCAAATAATTTCCACGTGGGTCCGGAAACTACCCATCTAACTATATCCCCATGTACGTTGTACTGGGGTTATAGTTTAGGCATTTAGATTAAGACCCACGTGGAAAAAACACATAATCCACAATTAAAAATTTCAGACTTTTGTTTAATTTTT
>JAOTTS010000006.1 GCA_029864335.1 Candidatus Nitrosopumilus sp.
GACTGTTGAATTTTATTAAACTTAGAACGGATCTCTTGATCAAAATCTTCAGATTTTTTTATTTCAGGAAATTTTCCTTCAAATATGTAACCTATTTTTGCGTAATAATCTGAAGGATAATCTGGTTTAAGATAATTTTTTCCAAAAACTTCAACAATTCTCTTTAATTGATTCTCATCCAGATGCAGTCCGTCCTCTTTCGTAAGAAATCTTAATCTAAACATTGCATAATGCTCACATGTTCTTTTCAAAGTTCCGTCCTCTCTTCTCAATGAAAGCGGTAATGCCGGTTCCGCATTTTCCATTTCATGTGGGAAAAATTTCCATAGTTCATCCCAAAGATCCGCAATTATTTTCTTTACATCTTCTTCACCTTTCAAAAATCTTTTAAGAAACGGAACTGCAAACGCACGATCAAATCTTAGAAACTGATTTAAAAGAAGATATTTTGGTGGTTTTTCTTCCTCATCCCAGAGTCTTAAAAATGGCCCACCCACAGTATTGATTTATGTTCAGACTGTCATGGAAAACATGAAAAATATCGTAACTATCTAAGAGATATTTGTCATATTGACATTGATAAAACAAAAAACTAGCCTCAAAAACTGTGTTTAGACTAACTATTAGTTTAATCTAAAATAATTTAGTAGCAAATTATAAACCAAATTAAAAGAAAAATTAATCGTGAAAGCAGTTGTATTTCTACTAACATTACTTGTTATTTCTTCAGGATATTTCATCAATGAATCCTTTGCTGAAATTTCTGAAAACCAGGCATTTCTTTTAGAAGGATCTGGGTTTGCCGTAACTGAAGAATCAATTAGAATATCTGAAATTGATCTAGGACTCGCTTCTCAAAAACAAAGTGGAAGTACAATTAATTTTGTCACAGAAGATGGATTTGTTACTTTAGATAACAAAGAGTTTACAATCTCTAAATTAAATGGAAAATTTTTGCGTCAGGGTCAATATATTAGAATTAATGGAAATATAGAAAGTTCAAACGGGTTTGATACTTCGATTAGCTTCTTTGGAAGACTCGTTGAAGAAAGTAAAAACGCATCAGTTTATGGATTTACTGGAAGAATTACAACCCCTGATGATAGTTACAAAGTACTCTACACTACAAAATTATCCAAACTATCTAAGATTACTCCAGTTTCTACAGAGTCAAAAAAATCCAGCGATCTAACTCTTCATATTCTTAGAGGTTCATCTGCACAAAAATCCATCAATGATCTTACTCCGGGAGTTAACACTGCAATTAATCTGCGCTTCTTTTCCAATGATAGAATTTCAGTACAACCAGGTACAACTATAACTATTGTAAATGATGATGTGGCATCTCATAGTATTATTAGTGGAAAAGAAAACTATGGGGATCGATACAATCCTTTTAACCCAGATGGAAGAATTTCAACCGGTATCATTGCACCTGGAGAGTCAGTTAACATAACATTTGAGAATGCAGGATTCTACAGACTATATGATCCAAATTATACTTGGATGAAAATTATAGCATACGTCTTTCCAAATTCAGATAACCTGATTTTAGGCCAAGGTAAAAACTTGGGAAATTAATTTTCCCATTGCCATCGATAATTCATATATGAATCCAAACTTGTTTGATTGAAAACCATTACTGACAAGTCAGAAAATTCTTTACCTTCCAAATCTTTTACAGTTCCTACAAAACTTGTTTCATTTTCAGTTGTTATTGCCTCATAAACATGAACCTTAATTTTACTAGTATCAAAATTATTTTTTCTAAGGTAAATTGAAATTTCTGAAGGCATAAAGTGTTTATCTGGTTGTTTTGGCCATGGTCTTGGAACTAAAATTACACTAAAACCATCAATCAATGCTTTTTGCAATTCTAATTTTTTATCTTCAATGGGTGTTGTAACATGCATTGTAATTACTTTAGATTTATCAAGAGGAACTTGAGCTCTTGATGCAGCAACCTGAATTGAACTAATTCCTGGAATGATTTCAACTTTACCAAAAATTTCTATTAATCTATCTACAACCTCTGACTCTGAAAAATTTACATCACCAGTAAATGGAATCACTAATGTTCTATCACCAAGTTTTGGAAGAATTTCTTGATAAGATTTTTCTTGATCATTCATAGTAATTTCATAAATTTCTTTTCCTTCAATTAGATGCTCTACTGTTTTTAGAGTGTATTTGTAACCAATTATTACATCACAATTCTGAATAATCTCCTTAACAATCTCAGTTACATATTTTGGAGATCCAGGTCCAACACCAACAGCAAAAATTTTTCCCAATTTTACTTTGTAAATTTCTGTCTGTCTTTAATATATTGCACAAAGGGTTCCCAATCAACCTTCATGTATTTCATAGGCTCTTTTACAGGGTATTTTACCCAATCTTGAGCAATTGAATACTGAAATTTCTCTTGTTTCCCATCCTTTTCATATTCTAACAGTAATAAACTTCCCCAATCTTTTTCTTCATAACTAATATTGGAAATATCATCAAATGACAACTCGATATTTCTTTCATCTTCTAAATCATTCATCAACTCTTTTTCATCATAGCCATCATGACGAATCATTGTATTTTTTGATTTGATTAAATTTACCACTTGCCTTTGAGTAATGGCTTTCCACCAATTCATTTTTGATTCTGTTTTATGAATAAACATCAAATGTTTTTCAGTCAAAATCAGCATTCCTTCTTTTCCACCAATTGAAAAGAACTTTTTAGATTCTCTCCAGACTGAAACTAAATGCGCCTGAATTTCCTCACCAGGTTGCATATTGATTATTTTGTATGGGGTTGTTAAAAACTAATACAATTACCTTTTATGTAAGCCGTTTTGAAAAAAAAGATTGAATAAAATATTTTTGATAATAACTATGTCTATATTTTTAGCAAGTTTTGGAAATCAAGCATTTGCTCAAACTGTTAATTATCATGATCTAACTAATCCAGTAGTTATTTTGGAAACTAATTTAGGAAAAATTACTATTGGATTTTTCTATGACGATGCACCAAAACATGTTGAAAATTTTATTAAATTATCTTTAAGTGGATATTATGATGGAACTCTCTTCCATAGAATTATCCCTGGTTTTATGATTCAAGGTGGTGATCCCAATACTGTTAATGGTGATCCCAATACTTGGGGAATTGGAGGTCCTGATGAAAGATTAAACGCAGAATTTAACACAATAAAGCATAATCGTGGAATTGTTTCAATGGCAAGATCAGCTGATCCAAACAGTGGAGGTTCACAATTTTTCATAATTCATAAAGATTCTAACTTTCTTGATGAACAATATACAATATTTGGTAGACTAGTAACTCAAGAAAGTTTTGATACACTTGATAAAATTGCTGAAGTTCAAACAGAAACCAACGATAGACCTATAGATCCTGAAAAGGTAAGAATTATAAAAGCTACAGTTGCAAGTGAATCTGACATTCCAAATCTTCTTGTATTATCTGAGCCTGAACGAGTACAATCTATTGCAACTTCATCAACTGGGAATCAAAAATATGAGAGCACCGAACATGGAATTGCATTTAGTGTACCTGAAGGTTGGTTATTACAACAACCTGATAAAACTCAACCAAACTCTCCTGATGTAGTTGCTGTTGGACCAAAAATAGGTGAGATCAACCCAGTAATCTCCTTAACAGTACAACAAACCAATCAAAGAAGTCTTGATGACCTAATTTCTGAAAAAACTGAAACAATAAAACAAGTAGTTGAATCTGGAGACTTGAGTATAATTTCTCAAGAAAAAACAACTGTTCATGGTAATGAAGCATATGTAATTAATGCAGAAGGAAACTTTTCATCAAATGGCCAAACATATAATGTAAAATTTAGAGAAATTATGATTTATGACACTGAAAAATTTTACACTATTTCATATAGTAATGGAATAAATGAGTTTGATTCCCAACTCCCAAGATTTGAAGAAACA
Source organism: Candidatus Nitrosopumilus sp. (assembly GCA_029864335.1). GTDB lineage: Archaea > Thermoproteota > Nitrososphaeria > Nitrososphaerales > Nitrosopumilaceae > Nitrosopumilus. The sequence continues at coordinate 3,966 of JAOTTS010000006.1, forward strand.
ATTAATTCTTTTAAAATTTTAACCGAATCAAATGAAAACAATAATCTTTCTTCAAAATCCAATGAAACTCAAGGAGGCGGTTGCTTAATTGCAACTGCAACATATGGATCTGAACTTGCCCCACAAGTTCAACAACTAAGAGAACTTAGAGATAATACAATACTATCAACAGAGTCAGGAACAGTATTTATAACCGAATTCAATCAATTTTACTACTCATTTTCTCCAGTAATAGCTGATTTTGAGCGGGAAAATCCTGTTTTCAAAGAAATAGTAAAATTCTCAATTACTCCAATGTTATCTTCACTATTAATTTTAAATTATATCGATATCGATTCTGAAGAAGAAATGTTAGGATATGGTATAGGAATAATTGTAATGAATATGGGCATGTACTTTATGGCTCCTGTAATTATTGTGTATAGTTTAAAAAGAAAATTTCTGTAAATTCTAGATTTGTTTTTTCATTTTAAAAATTAATAAAATAAATTTATGAATTACCAAACATCATCTACTTCATCTAATACTCTGTATTCTTTTTCAGGTTCACGTCTCATGAATTTTAATCTAGAAATATCTCTATCAAAGAAAACATCTGCTGTCCAATCAAGAAATACTCTAAAACGCTTATCCCATGTGGGTATTTTTGACAAGTAAACATTTCTCCAAAGAAGCCATGCTACCATACCATGAATGTTCATTCCCAAAAATGTGGCAATCCCTGTTCTTTTTCCAATTATTGCCATCTGACCTTTTGATTCATAAACAAATTTTGTTTTTTCTTGATTTTTAATTAAAGAATAAAGATTTTTAGCTGCAATCTTTGCTTGAGCTTCTGCAATTTGAGCAGTAGGTGCAAAAGGTCTTTGAGTTTTTGGATCTAAAAATAATGCACAATCTCCTATTGCAAAAACTCCTGAAAAATCAACTACTTCTAGATTGTCATCAACAATAATTTTCCCCTTGTCTGTTTTGAATAATGATCTTTTGATAGTATTAACTGGAGTCACACCAGCAGTCCAAATCACAGTTTTTGATTGAATAGAACTTACCATTGAATCATCAATTGTATCTTTGTCAACATCTAATTTTTTCATCATAACTTCATCTCCATTAAAACTCGTCACAGCTGTTTGAAGCTTTATCTCAACTCCATGTCCAGTTAATTTTTCTTGTGCAAACTTTGCAAGACTTTCACTAAATCCAGGTAAAATATTTGGCAATGCTTCTAAAACAATTACACGAATGTCTTCTCTTTTGATATTTGGATAATATTTTCTTATATCCAAAAGAAGATCTATTAATTCTCCTGCCGTTTCTATTCCTGCAAAACCTCCACCTACAATAACAAATGTTAGGAGACTTTTCTTTAAAATTGGATTAGTTTCATTTTCAGCTTGCTCAAGCATATCAATAATTCTATTCCTTACAAGAACTGCATCATTGAGTGTCTTCATTTGGTATGCATTCTTTTCAAGATCACTCATTCCAAAAAAGTTGGTTTCACTACCTAATGCAACAACTAGAAAATCATAATGAATTGAAATACCTCTTTTGTCTCTACTTCCCCATAAATTTACAATCTTTCCATATGGATCAATGTTTTTAACTCTACCTTCGTAAAAAACTGCCTTTTTTGTAATTGTTCTAATTGGCATCACAATGTGCCTAGTTTCAATCATTCCAGATGCTACCTGAGGTAACATCGGTGTAAACAACAAGAAATTATCCTCGCTGACTAAAACAATCTCGATTTCTGAATCATTCTTAAAATATCCCTCCAATTTTCTCGTACATTCTAGGCCTGCAAAACCTCCACCTAAAATAACAATTTTTTTCTTGTTTCGAGCCATTTATCTTTCCCACAAAATTACTGAATATATCCTATGAGATCAATACCTGAAATGATATTATTATTTACAAAATTTTCAGGCTCTCATTATATCTGAATGTAAAATATCATAAGCCCTTGATGCATCCTTTTCATTTAGAATAATAATTATACTATCTTGGCTGAAAAATGCATTTACAAGCTCAATTCCATTTGCATGCAATACCTCGGCAACATAAGAAACCACATCTGATTGGTTTTGTGTATTAGGTATTGAGATTCTAATCTTTGCAAGACCGGTACTGAACATATCATCCCTACTTGGCACATTGCTGAAAATTTGTCTAATGTCCTCTAAATCTTCAGTAAGAAATCTAAAAGAATCAGATAATCTAAAAAACTCATAATTGTTTGTAATCTTTGAAAATTTGTCTAAAATGGCCATAGGATCCATATCATTTGATTCTTTGACTGAAAATTTAATGTCCATAATTCCATCAGTTAATGCCAATCTTGCATTTTTCAAAACTGATTCATCTCTGACCTCTTCTTTGATTTCAAATGAATCTGCATACCGCTTTATTGCAACTACTACTGTATTGAGATTGACCGAATTTCCAAGAATTTTTTCAATCTCTGGTTGAATCTTTACAGCTAATGCTGTATAGTTTATCAAATCCATTTTCATGCAGTCATAAATAGAGCGATTTCTAGTAATGATCTCTCTTACAACCTCGGGAATAGACATGCTTGCAACTCTCATTAAAATTCTTATAATATGTCAATTATAATAGGATTATGTAAGAAATCAAGGAAATTATAATAATCTTTATATAATGTCATATACATTACATAACATAGGTGAATATGACAATGTTCTTTGATAGTGAATTTGATAGAATCTTCAAGAGAATGTCAAACTCTTTTTTTGATATAGATGACATTTTTGAGGAATTCAAGGGTAATGGTTCTACCTCTGGTCCATATTATTATGGATATACAATGACCGTTGGTCCAGATGGAAAACCTGTTGTAAAGGAGTACGGAAATGTTAAACCAGGCCTTCTCCCAACTTCTGATACACGAGAACCAGTAGTCGATACAATTGTCGATGAAAAAGAAAAAGTAGTAAAACTCATAGCTGAGATGCCAGGAGTTGAAAAGACTGATGTCAAAATTGTTGTTGAAAATAATATTGTAGATCTTTCTGCAGAACATGATCAAAAGAAATATCATGTAAAAGTTCCAGTACAACAAAAAATTGATGAGAACTCTGCAAAGGCTTCTTACAAAAATGGAGTTTTGGAAATTCTCTTCAAGTTAATTGAAGAAGAAAAACCAAAAGGCAAAACGGTGGAGGTTGAATAAACCCCCCAAAATTTTTGAGGTAATGATATGAGTGAAATTATTGTAAGAATAGATGAAATTCCGCAGCAACATGTTAGAATGGGTAGAGCAATAATTGATCCAAAAATTATTGAGGATCAAAATTGGAGTAGCGGACAAATTTTAGAATTAACATATAACAAAAAAACACATGTAAAACTTTGGCCAGGAAATCCTGAAGAATATGGTACAGGAATTATAAAAATAGATGGAATAACAAGACAAAATATTGGAGCAGCAATTGGAGATAAAATCTCTATAAAATCTGTTGAAGCATTCAATGCTGAACAAATTACATTATCTCCAACTGAAAAATTAGCAATTGATGAAGAACAACTACATTATGTAATGATTAATTCATTCCAAAATCATGTGTTTACTGTACATGATTCAATTCAACTACAAAACCAAATGGGTGGAAAAATTCAATTTGTTGTAACTAATACAAAACCATCAAAACCAGTAATTGTTACTGAAAATACCGTATTCAAACTTGGTTCTATGACTAAAGCAGTTGATGCATCTGTTCCAAGAATTACATATGATGAACTTGGAGGCTTAAAGCGCGAAGTTCTAAAAATCCGTGAGATGGTTGAACTTCCAATGAGACATCCGGAATTGTTTGAGAAAATAGGTGTAGATGCTCCAAAGGGTGTATTGTTATATGGACCTCCAGGCACAGGAAAAACTCTTCTTGCAAAAGCAGTTGCAGGTGAAACTAATGCTCATTTCATCTCTCTTAGTGGTCCTGAAATTATGGGTAAGCACTATGGAGAAAGCGAAGAGAGAATTAGAGAAATCTTTACACAAGCTGAAGAAAATGCACCAAGTATTATTTTCATTGATGAGATTGATTCAATTGCTCCAAAAAGAGATGAAGTATCTGGTGAACTTGAAAAGAGAATAGTTTCACAATTGTTAACATTGATGGATGGTATGAAATCTAGAGGAAAAGTTGTAGTTATTGCTGCTACTAATAGACCAGATTCAATTGATCCAGCACTAAGAAGACCTGGAAGATTTGACAGGGAAATTGAAATTGGAATTCCTGATGAAGAAGGAAGATTTGATATTCTTTCAATTCATACACGTGGAATGCCAATTGATAAAAAAGTTGATCTTAAAGAAATCTCAAAGACTACACATGGATTTGTAGGAGCTGATTTGGAAGTATTAGCAAAAGAGGCTGCAATGATATCTCTACGTAAAATTCTTGATGTTGAAAAAATTGATCTTAGTGAGGAAAAAATTTCTACAGAAATTCTACAAAAAATAAAGATTACTCGTGATGATTTTATAGATGCACTAAAAGAAGTTAAACCTAGTGCACTCCGAGAAGTTCAAGTACAAATTCCAAATATCACATGGGAAGATGTTGGAGGACTGGATACTCTAAAAGAGGAATTACTTGAAGCAGTTGAATGGCCTATGAAATACAAAGAAGCATATGATTATGTAAATGTCGAAGCTCCAAAAGGAATTCTATTACACGGTCCACCAGGAACTGGTAAAACACTAATCGCAAAAGCTCTTGCAAAAATGACCGAGTCTAACTTTATCAGTATTAAGGGTCCTGAACTACTTTCAAAATGGGTAGGCGAATCTGAAAAAGGAGTAAGAGAAATTTTCAGAAAAGCACGACAAGCAGCACCATGTATAATCTTCTTAGATGAAGTTGATGCGTTAGTACCAAAAAGAGGTTCTGGAGAATTAAGTTCTCACGTTACTGAAAATGTTGTATCACAAATTCTAACTGAAATTGATGGTTTAGAAGAACTAAACAATGTATTGATTATTGGTGCAACAAACCGATTAGATATTGTTGATGAAGCACTTCTAAGACCAGGTAGATTTGATAGAATCATTGAAGTTCCTAATCCTGATACAAAAGGAAGACAACATATCTTTGAGATTCATACCAAAAAGAAACCACTTGCTAGTGATGTAAATATTACAAAACTAGTTGAACTAACTGATGGTTTTAGTGGTGCAGAAATTGCAGCCATTGCAAACAGAGCAGCAATAACTGCTTTGAAGAGATATGTCAGTGGAAAATCTCAAAATGTCAAAGATATCAAAATCACTCAAAAAGATCTGATTGATTCAATCGATAAGGTAAAGCCTCAAAAAAAGGAGGCTTCTATCCCTCAATCCATAAAATAGTCTAAATACTAAGAGAGATGACAAAAATTAATGAAACTTTATCTTGACTTTAACCCCTGCCAAGAGTGCAATACTATGATGACAGAACTAAGTAGTCCTGAGATGTTATTTGCTGATGAAAAAACTAGAGCAGATGAATCAGCAAAGTTTCTTCGACACCTGACATACAACCACAACGAAGTAGTTCAAGCAGTAATGGAAGATCTTCCTAAACAAAAGAAAGATCAAGAGCCTGATTTCTACAAATAATTCTCTTTTTCATTACTAGAAATTAGTAATCATATTCATATACAAAATTATTCTAGTTTGTCTTAGAAAATAAAATGAAAACTAGTCAAATTTTTGGTTTAATTATAATGATTCTCTTTACAAGTATATCATTTGTGTTTGCAATTGAAACAGAACAAGAACCAGAACCACCAGAAATGCCAGAGCCTTCTCCAGAACCAGAACCAATTCGGATGCCAGAACCAGCACCTGCCCCTGCACCATTTCCGGGAGAAACTGAATCAGAAAAGGTAAAACGATTAACTGAAGAAAATGATAAACTAAAACAACAAAATACCAATCTTCAAGGAGAAATATCTACTCTAAAAAATGAAAAGCAAAGATTACAAGAAAAGATATCAGAACTAAATGATACTATTGTAAGTCTTAAAGAAATCACAATGGAGCAAATACGTGTAATTATAGATTTGGCAAACAGACTAAAAGATGTATTATTTGAAAAAATATTTTCTCCTACAATTAACTTGTAGGATTTTTTTTGAATAATCTACTCAATTGGCTTTAATGTTTTCTTAATCAAGACCACTCTGTTTCTTATTGTAACATCGCTTACTCCAGATTCTACTGAAAATTTCTTTTGACTAATTTTTTCACCATTTATTATACATGCAAGGTACAATGAAGCAGCAGCTTGTGCTACGGGGTGTTTTCCAGCAGTAATATCTTCTTTCTCACATCGTTTTAGTATATCAAATGCATCTCGTTTGGTTTTTTCTTTCAAATTCATATTGTTTGAAATTTTTGAGATAAACGATGAGGTGTTGTATTGATTTAGACTCAATTCAAGCTTTTTGATTATGGTTCTCAAATCTCGAGAAAGTATTCTTCTTTCAACATTTCCAGCACCAGCAATATCATCTAATGTCCTGGGTATGTTATTTTCTCTACATGCTGCATACAACGAGGCTGAAACCAATGAAGCCATTGTTCTTCCTCTAGTTAATTTTGCATTAACTGCTTTTCTGTAAATATAGGCAGCATTTTCGACAACATTATCTGGGATTCCTAACTTTGTTTTCATTCCATGAAGTAATGTAAAGGCCTTGCTTAATGCAACAGTCTTTCTTGATTTACTTCTTTGATCCCATATTCGTAATCTATTGAATTCATATTTTGTTTTATTAGATAATGCTTTTCCAGTAGAATCTTTATTGGTACCAATTACAGTTGATAATCCTTTATCATTCATTGTTAATGATGTTGCAGGACCTGTTCTTGCTAACTTCATAAAGTCTTCCTGAGTGTAACCATTACTTTCATATGATGCATCAGACATGTTTTGCACTAGAATAAGACCGCAACCCCCACAAACAATTTCTCCTCTTTCAGAATCTGTTATTGCAGGATAGGTTTTGCAAGTATCTAGTTCACACTTAACATCATAATCATTTGAATAATTTTCTAACACTACTAATAATTATTAGTGATTATCAAATAAAAGGAAATTGTTTCAGGCAATTTTGTATTAAAATCATAACATTGCAAACCAAAAATTCCTAGAATTTCTTTAAAATTATCTTGTTAATTATAATACAATACACATTGTAATAAATGTTAAAAATGAAAAATAATTTTTTTGAAAAATCTATTTTCTTATTGATTCTAAAGAATGTCCACGGTTTGTAATCATTTGAGTTACTGCTTCAATTGTATAATCGATTCCATGTTCTTCTTCAAAATGATTTCTTAATTTTTCAATTAGTCCTACAGTTTTTTCTCCATCTAGGATAAATTCACACTCAAAACCATAGTCGTCACATCTTAGTTTAAGGGTCATTTAGTCTGGAAAAATATTGAACCTATAAAAACCATAGACTTGTATCTCAAACCAAATCTGAATTAGGCACAAATTAGTCTCAAATTCCTCCAAATAGCACTAATAATGTCAGTTAATTTGTATGATGTAGATGAAAGGTTTAGAATTTGTTTTTCTTGCAGTAGGTTCTGTACTTGGAGCATTTCTAAGATACAAAATTACTGAATCTCCATTACTATTCAATACCTTACCTGTCAATGTTTTGATAGTCAATGTTGTTGGCGCATTTATCCTTGGGGCATTTGTAATACTATCAGAACAATGGAATCTTGATGGCAGATATTCTTTGTTTGCCGCAGTAGGATTTTGTGGATCACTTACTACAATGTCATCGTTTGCACTTGATTCTAGTAATCTTCTTGAAAATAATCATTATGGATCACTTGCAATCAATGTTGTTACAAATATTGGTTTATCAATTACAGCATTAATTGGAGGAAAATCCTTAATGAGTGCAATAATTAATAATTAATAGAAATGGTCTACTCATATCAAGTTGTAAAATTTCAAACAATATCCTTTGTTCAAGGAACTCATTGGTCACAATCAGTTGGTGAAAAAGGAATTCTATACAAATCCCTCAAAGACCCATTTTCAAAGATTATTGTTCAATCATCTAATGGTTCAAAAAAACTATACCATGTACCAAAAGATAGAACAGTTGTTGTTACTAATGACACTGTTCATTTTCTAGGCGAACTGGCTTGACTATGTAAAAAATTTGTCTACTTGATCTCTGTACTTTAGAGCAATCTTTCCAAAATCTGCAAAATCTTCTGCAATCGGATATTTCATTTTCAATGCAAATTGATTTACAAATACAGATAACGCACTGCCAATAATTAGACTGTAAACTCCATCAGCTACATTATTTGAATATGGAAATGCAACTTTGATAAATGGCAAGTATGTCTCAGTCTGGGAAATCATTAACTTGATATGTTTTTCAACATACTCTTCAATATCAGCCGGAATAGCCATTATTCTTATTTGAACTGATTTCTTATAAATAGAACTTTAATTCTTAGGCATGATAAATTCCAAAATCTATAATTTTCAAAAAAGAATCCCTTCTTACTAGATTTACCTTACAATTTGAGCTAGATACTTTTCCTTTCCCTTTCTACTTCTAGGTAAACATCGTAGTTGACTTTTACAGCAAGGACAAACAATCCCATCAACTTCTACAAATATCTCACAATAATTACATCTTTTCTGTCCAGCTGCATATCTACCAATCTGTGAGGGTTTGAGAGCCTTGTATTTTTTGCATTCACCTACACAATAAGCCATCAATGATTAGTAAAATTATCAAAAAGATAAAACGTTTGATTGCACGCACTCACTTTTATGAAATATTATAAAATAAAATTTATACCACTAATTTCATTTTTTATTATTGGTTGAATTAGACAAGAAAGTATTTGGAAAAATAACCACTAAAGAAATTATTGGTGCTGAGCCACCTGAAATACCTGATACCAAAGATAATCTTGAAAAAGAACTTGCAACTTTACTTTCAGAACTAGAATCATCCTCAAAAGAGAACCTTGAAAAATTACTAGAAGAGCAAAAAATTGCTGAAGATCACATTAACACTAGACCTGGTGCAATGGCTTTGGCTCAGAACAAAATAAAACTATTCAATGAATATAGTAAAAAATACACTCAAAGAATTAAAGAAAAACTAGAATCTTAGAGTTTCTTTTTTGGTCGTTTTTTACTAGATTTTTGTTTTTTCCTAACTAGTAAAGATATGATAGCCCCTGCAGGAATTCCTATAATTGTTCCAAGACTCACATAGGGAGCAATAAAGAAACTACCAATCCAAATTCCTCCATCTGTAGTTAATTCCATAAACGTTCTAGGTCGCAAAACCACTGAAACTGTCTGTGAATCTTCTTTGTCTAATCCTATATCATCAGTATATGTTACAATGATTTGAAATGGAAGTTTGTATTCTGTATTTACTTCATCAATTGGTGAAATGATTTGAGATGTAATTGCTACCGGCGTATTTTTTTCTATTTTTGAGAAAGAATGCAGCGTTTCTCCTCTAAATTCAATGTCTTTTGGAGGAATTATTTTTATTCTGACATTTGTAATATCAATGTCTTTTGATAATACTTCGATCTCAATTGGAAACTCTGCATTTGAAAAAATTGATTCAGGCATTTTTGTGTGTATAGTAACACTTGGATCTTCTTTTATTGTGATTAGAATTGCAATGTCGTGAAAAAATGGAGGTTGTGGTATTTCATTATTTGCAACAAGAACATGAGAATATTTTAAATTCAGAAAATGAATCCCAAGACTAACATCATTAGGAATTTGTAAACTGATATTTTCACCATATGATCCTCCCTGAGCAAGTTTATCTAAAGTAATTCTATCTGCAGGCTCTATGATTAGTGCAGGTATTGCTGATAGTGAAAATCCAAATGAAATGTTTTCTTTATTTTCCCATCCATTATTTTTAATTAAAATTGAGATAACTCCCTCTCTTCCAACCACTATCTCTTCAGGATATGTAATTTGAATATCCATCCCTCCTTCCAGATTCTGCGTAATGGTCTCTGCATAAATTTCTGGAAACAAAACAAAGACTCCAACAAGTAGTGGAATAATCCAAATAAACTTCATGCTTAGAATTATCCAATAATGACTATTCAGTATTATTATTAGCCTCAAATTTGGTATGAAATTTCAAGAAAAAAACTTGTTGATTCATAAATACCATGAATTCTAGGATTCTAGAAATAATCATAGTAAGTAAAGGTAAAGATCTGTGTCCAAGATGTGCACAGGGAAAACTAGTTACTGATAATGAATCAGGAGAAATGTTTTGCTCAAAGTGTGGATTTGTAATTACTGAAAAACTACAAGAAGCAGGACCCGAATGGAGATCCTTTACCCAAGATGAAGGTGGAAATAAGGTAAGAGCTGGTGCACCAACATCACTCACAATGCATGACATGGGTCTTGCAACAATTATCAATCCTGTAAACAAAGACGCATCTGACAAACCACTTACATCATCAATGAAAAGTACAATTGAAAGACTAAGAACTTGGGATAGTAGAAGTCAAGTTCATGAACCAGTTGATAGAAATTTCCGACAGGCATTTAGCGAATTAAACAGACTAAAAGATAAACTAACAATTTCTGATGCAGTAATTGAGAAAGCGGCCTATATTTACAGAAAAGCACTAGAAAAAGGTCTAATTCGAGGTCGTTCCATTTCAGCTTTAATAGCATCAGCTCTTTATGCTGCATGTCGTGATACTGAAACTCCAAGAAATCTTAAAGATGTAGAGCAAGCAGCTAACATCAAAAGAAAAGATATTGCAAGATGTTACAGATTACTAATCAAAGAACTTGATTTGAAGATGCCAGTAACTGATTCAATTCAATGTGTTGCAAGAATTGCAAGCAGGATTGGAATTGCTGAGAAAACAAAAAGATATGCAACAAAGGTGCTTAAAATGGCTCAAGACAATGAGATTTCAGCTGGAAAAGATCCATGGGATTGGCTGCTGCTGCATTGTATCTATCTTGTGTGAAAAACGGTGAGGATAAGACTCAACGTGATATTGCCGAAGCTGCAAATGTTACTGAAGTAACTATAGAAACAGGTACAAAGGGCTCAAAGAATCACTAGATCTATAATCTATTTTCTTTGAGAATCTTCATTTGATTTAACAAATCCACCTTCAACTGATTCAGGAGGAGGAATCTTTTTTGATTTTCCTAACCCAATTGTTGTAATAATTACTGATGATAAAATGATAAAGAAAACAATCTGTGGATATGCTTCTGCATTTGATATGCCCATAGTAATTGGATACGTAGCAAGTACTGCAGCAGCCAGTCCCCTTGGAATCATAGCATTTGTTACTGCCCTATCTAAAAGAGAAAATCTCTTGGTTAGAGTTACTTTGCCAACAAATATTCTTCCAAAATAAACAGCAATTGTAATGAAAATTCCAAATATGAGATACTCTACTTGCCCAAAACTTGCCATCAATCCTACAAACACAAAAAAGAAAGATCTTACCAAAAATGTTAATTGGTTATGTGTAGGATCATCCATCTCAATTTTTGGTAGCTTAAACCTGAGTATTTTTGAAAGATGTCTTTTGTTTCCAATCATTAAACCAAACACTAGAGCTGTTAAAGCACCGGACTCTCCAAAAGAATTTGCCAAGAAAAATAAAACAAATAAAATACCTAATGTCAACATGTATGCGTGCTGAGCATTTCCAAACTTTGTTGAAACATACATCCAAGGAATTCCTACACCAAATCCAAGTACTAAGCCTACAATAACTGCTCTTCCAAGAGTTTCTTCCAATGTTTGCAGATCAAAATGTCCTGCAAATACTGCTTCAAATAATATGAATGCAATAATTGTAGCTAAAATATCAGTTAGTGCAGATTCAAAACTTAACATAGATTTGGTTTCTTCGGAAATTTTGATATTTCTGACAAGACCAAAAACAATTGCAGAACTACTTCCACCAACAATTGAACCTAACAAAATACTTTCTAACCATAACCATCCTAAAGCAAAATGAGCAGCAAATGTAATCATGGCAACAGATAAGATGAAACCTAAAACTGCTAGTGTTACTGAAAAATGTGCAGTTCTTATAACATGTTTGATGTCAAGATTCAATCCCCCATCAAACATGATAATTATTAGTGCAAGTGCTGCAAAGTATGGAACTACTTGGATAACGGCTTCTGGTTGAATTAACCCAAAAACTGGTCCTATTATCACTCCAAGAATCATCAAAAATGCTACATCAGGAATTCCTGTTTTTTTGAAGAATGCCTCTCCTGCAACTCCAAGAAAAATTACAACACCTGCTGCAAGTAAAATAACATGAGCTGAAGCAATTGGCCCATCTTGAATAGATAATGTACCTATAGAATCCTGTAATTCTGTAAGTTTATCTAAAATTGAACTTGAATCAAAATTAGATAATGGAATAAAATCTTCCATTTGCCCTCTAAACAACTGCAATACCGATAAAATTATGGGATTCATTTATGATTAGAACTATACTTTTCCAGAAGGAAATTAAATCAGATTTATTTGATAATTTTAGCTCCTTGATTGATTTTAGATACACATTAAATCAACAATGACAATAGATTTCTTACTTGAGTGCCACAAATCAACTACGTGCTGATCATGATCAAGTTCGTCGTTTGGAAAAAATAGTGTTCAAATGTTCTGATGAACTCTATAAAGGAACAAAAATCCCATTTTCAGACCTGACAAAAATCACCATAGTTATTTCAGAATTTATCGATTCAATTCATCACTCAAGAGAAGAAGATTCGTATTTTCCATGTGTTGCAAGCTATGATACTCTAAAAGAAGAAATTCGAAAATTTATGATAGAACATGAATTTGGAAGGAATATTGCCCGACAAATATCACATTATCTAAAAAGATGGAAAGATGGAGAAGATGCACAAGAACCAGTATCAAGATATTTGAGAACATATGCTATATTCCTCAATGATCATCTTAACAAAGAAAACAAATTCTTTGATGATGCAGAAGCAAATGTATTATCTAAAGAAGAAGAAATTGAAATGTATGAACAATACAGATCAGTATTTGCAATAGTAAAAAAAGTCGATGAAATGATTAAAGAGATTGATTATTTAGAAAACCAACCTTGGGCTAAAAATTAACGTAAGCTCTTTATGGGTTGTTTTGATATTTTTATTAATGAAACCTTTTGTTCTTTGGATGACTGGTCTTCCTTGTTCAGGAAAGACTACAATCGTAAAAGACTTGCAAAAAGATATTCCAAATTTGGCAATGCTTGATGGAGATGAACTACGAGAATGGTTCTCCCCAAAAGACTTTTCAAAAGCAGGACGTGATGAGCATAACAAAAAAGTTGCTTATTTGGCTAAGCTTTTGTTAAATCATGGCGTTCCAAGTGTAGTATCTCTAGTTTCACCATATTCTGAAAACAGAAAAAACGCTAAAGAAATTATTGATGCTGGTAATCAGTTTGCAGAAGTTTATGTAAAATGTTCACTTGCAAAATGTGAAGAAAGAGATGTCAAAGGCATGTATGCCAAGGCAAGAAAAGGAGAAATTAAGGGCTTTACAGGAATTGATGATCCCTATGAGGCTCCTGAAAATGCTGATTTGGTAATTGATACAGAAAACGAATCTCTTTCAGATAGTGCAAACAAAGTAAAGGACTTTCTTAAAGAAAGAAACCTACTCTAATTTTTTAAACTCTTCAATAATTTTATCATGAATTAATCCATTTGTTACCAAAATTCCGTTTTGGTGATAAACCTCTTTGTTGTTGTATGTGATATCATTTCCTAACATGTCTGTCATTTTCCCTCCAGCTTCTAAAATTATACAATAAGAAGCAGCAGAATCCCACTCTTTCATTTTATTTGTAGTTGTAATATATGCCTCAGCTTCTCCTGAGCTAATTTTTCCTACCTTTAATGAGCTACCAATACTAGTAAAATCTTCAATACCTAATTTTTGGATAAACAATTTTTCTTTATCAGACAAGTGATGTCTTGAACCAACTGTTCTACATTTTGAAAGATCTGAAACTTTTGTTACAGTTATTTTCTTCCATTCATCATTAGAATATCTAAATGCACCACTTCCTTTTTGTGCAACAAACAATGTTTTTTCTGTAGGCCAACCAATAACTCCAAGAATTGGTTTTTTATTTTTAATTAGTCCAATCATAATTGTAAATTCACCTGTTTTATCAATAAAATCAGAAGTTCCATCAAGCGGATCTACTATCCAAATAGTATCTTCTGATAATCTACTAAGATCATCATTATCTTCTTCAGATAATATCGGATGTTTTGTTTGTGAAAGAATCTCTTTGATGATATCGTTGCTTTTAATATCTGCTTCTGTAATTGGGGAATTATCGCTTTTTGTAAATGACTCAAAATCTCCTTGATAAATTTCTAAAATTACTTTACCTGCCATTTTAACAGCCTTGATAGCAATTTCTAATTCAGGAATCTTGTCTATTATTGGAATATCTTTCAATTGAAATACCTAAGTTGTAAGTTCTGGTTTTAATGTCCAAGCAACTCCTAGAACAATAAATGGAATTGACATAATTCCAATTATTCCAAGAATTGTATTAAATTGTGATTCTGAAACTTCTGGATTATTCACTATCCATGGTAGCGGTAATGTAATAATCACCCAAATTATCCCTAAAAGTATTATCAATTTAGCTTTTGATTTTCTATCTTTCATCATTTTTTGTACTTCTGTGGTATATTAAATTCATGTGAATTCATTTAATTGATTCTCCTCCATCCACAGCAAGAATTGCTCCTGTAGTCCAAGAGGCATCATCTGACGCAAAATACAATACTGCTTTTCCTACTTCTTCAGGTTGACCAATTCTGCCTATTGGGTGTTCGTTATCCATGAATTCTTTATCTTTTTGAGTTTTCAAAAATGGTTTTGTCATATCTGTATCTACTACTCCAGGGCAAATACAATTTACACGGATCTTATCTTTAGCATATTCAAGTGCCCAACATTTTGTTAGCAAAATCAATGCAGCTTTTGCTGCAGAGTATGCATCAGCATTAAATCCTTGATATGCCTTTAATCCTGCATCTGATGAAATATTAATTATTGAACCTGATGTTTTTTGTAGATATGGAATTACCTCCTTGGTAAATCTAAACTGCCCAGTAAGATTTACATCTAAAACCTCATTCCATTCATCTTCATCAATATCATGTAGTTCCTTAATTTTTGGAAAAATTCCAGCATTATTTACAAGAATATCTATTTTACCAAATTTCTCAATTGTTTTTTCTACTACATTTTTCACATCATCCTTGTTTCTGATGTTAGCTACAATACCTATTGAATTTGGAATCTCTGATGATGCTTTCTCTAATGTTTCTTGATTTTTTGCTGTAATCACGACCGTTGCCCCATTTTCTGATAAAATTTTTGCAGTAGCTAATCCTATTCCACGACTTCCACCTGTAACTAGCGCAACTTTTCTAGATAATCTCATTAGTTTTTAGATAGAAAATCGTAATTTATATCCCAATTGACTCACAATTAGGCATAAAATATTTTATAAAACACATAAAATTTTTATAAAATTTTATAAAAAATTTTAAATACTTAAAGTTAGTATAGTAATTAATGTCAATAGATAAAATTTCTATCGACTAGTATTGCGTAACCCCGCAGAACGAAAAAGGTAATCAGACATTTAGCATCTGAGAAAGAGAGGAAATCTCTCAAAGTTCTGCAATAAAGTGGTTTACGCCTCTTTTAATTTTGTAAAATATCTACAGACACAGAACCCAATGTATTCCCATTTGGATTAATCATAATTGAAATTTCTTGTTTTTCAGAAATCAAAATTTCTTCTTGTCCGATATATTTCCATGTAAAATATTCAGAGATTCCTGTTTGGTGTGATGTACTTTCAAGCTTAAAATCTTCAGAAAAATCAAAATCTTCCCCATTTAATGTAATTGATAAAATTTCTGGACTACTCCCATTTGGAACAAATCTAAATGAATACTGACCTTCATCAATAAAAAATGAATTTCTATAAACTCCGTCAGAATATAAAGTATGATCTGCAAGAGTTACATGAAACACAACATTGTTTTTCTCTATAGATTGATCTGATGCAAAATTTATTAGAAAAATACTAATGGCAACAACTATCGGAATTATAATAATTTTTTTGTTCACTAAAACAAGTTCTAGAACCCATTAATCTTAAAGATTTTAGACCTAATAAGTAGAGTTTTCAGAGGTTACATCAATTTAATGTCAATATAACTATAATCCTGATTCCTACAGTAAAAAATAATCTAGCCTCAAATGGTGTTGATATATAGTATTTAGTTTTAGTTAGTAAAATTTAATGTACTGTTAATCATTCTTTACACCTGAGATTAAGTACATATTCTAAAACCAATCTCAATGCCTAACTTATCAAAAGATTGGTCAAAGCAACCACAGCCAACTATATCTGAAAAAATTAATGATACTATCAAACCTAAAGGTGCATTAAAACCAAGAGTTCAGGATGGAATTAAAAAAATTAGAATTCAAATTAAAAAATTAGATACAATGTTAACAAACTTACAAGAACGTGATGCTAAACTATTTCAAAGAATTGTAGATGCAACACAAAAACATGATACTCAAACTACCAAAATTCTAGGAAATGAATTAGCTGAGGTAAGAAAGGTTACTAAAATTTTAAGTGGTGCTAGAATAGCATTAGAACAAATTGAATTACGATTAACTACAACTAGTGATCTTGGAGACACTATTGTAACAATTATGCCAACAGTGGGTCTGATGAAAAATCTAAAATCTTCACTTGGCAAAATAATGCCTGGTGCTGAACAAGAAATCGGCCAAATGGCAGAAATGCTTGGAGGATTTATGACAGATAGTTTCTCAGGTGATTCCGCATTTGGAATAGATGCAACTACTACTGCCGAATCTGAGAGCATTCTAAAAGAGGCTGCTGCTGTTGCAGAAAGTTCCACAGGAGAAATGTTTCCTTCAGTTCCTACAAGTACTCAACAAGCAACTAGTACAAAATTCTATTAATTGTAAAATTTTTAATCAGTTAATGATTCTCTGGATTCTTTAATTCTTTTAACCCTGTTACCTTCATCATCAATTACTTTATCAACACCTGAAAGTTTCTCTCTTAAACTATTGATGATTGTGCCCACCTCATCAGCCTCATTTTCTACCTGCTGTCTCTTATTGGCAAGTTCCTTAATTCCTCTATTTTCCTCGTCTATATACTCACTAACTTTTTGAAGTTTTTCTTTAAGATTCTTAATATCTACTGATTCTTCTTCAATGTCTTTTTCAAGCAATGTTCTCTTATCTTTTAGATTTTTAATCATTAAACCGACATAATCTATTGCTTCTTCTAATTTTGCACGTTTTCCCATCAACTCCCCGATTCCAATCTCACTTGCAGATTCAATTGTTGAATTAGATTCTATAATTTCAGAATTTTCATTTTCTTTTTCCATTTCTCCACCCTCTTCATTTTTGAATTTATCAAACATTTTATGATTTTCTTTTCAAAATGGGAATAAAAAGTTATTATGAATCTCAAAGCTGACCTTGTGAATGATTTTTATTCAATTTAAGAAAAAAATGATGATTATCTCATAGATATTGAATTTCTAAATTATTGGTTAAAACCATTAGATTTTTCTGAATTAATACTTAATTCTCCAATCTGTAAAAGCTTGATATTTTGTTCTGTCTCAGGATTTTTTAAACCAGAAATCATAAAGGAAATAGCAAATACATTTTCTTCACCTGTTTCTGCTATTTTTCCAGAAAATATGACTCTGTAACTTAGATCCTTATCAGAGTCTATCTCATGCATTACCACATGAGAATCATTGGATTTTCTACTTAATTCCAAGTTAAACTCTTTTTCTTCAAGATTTAACACACCATTTGCAGTAATCTTCCATAGATTTTCTCCAACTTTTGATGCTTTTCCATCAAAAAGGACGATTCCTGAGTGATATGCCTTATAATTTACATATGCCCAACTAAATATTTGATCTTCAAAAGATAGCAGTCTCTACATGTCCTCTTCTGAAACATCAGTTGGTAAAACATAATGTTGAAGTTTTAACTTTCCATCTATTACTTTTTCAGTTAGAATTGTCCAAAGTCTATCTTTTTTCACATTTTTTGAAATCTTTATCTTTTCCTCTTGACTTTCTTGTGATTCTGCAAATGAATAGTTTACAGATAATGTTGAAGCAAGAAGCATCAAAAGAATGAGTATTCCTTTAATAGTTCTTTTTCGAGGTTTTACCATGAGTAGACATTGCTTGAATGATAGTTTAGGAACGGCTAGGAAACATCCTGTTCCTTATATACAAAATTTCAACAAAATATCCAAAAATCTACCAAAATTCACTCAATTTTACAAAAACATGAAAAATAAGATTTTTTTAAAGAAAATCATCTTTTTCTAACCAATTTTTTAGGTGTACATTTTTCCAGAATTTTTCTTCCCGCATCCATTTTCACAAAAAATCATCATTTTTTTTACTGAAATGGGTGTTCCGCTTTGTGTTCCGCTATGAAGTTTCAAAATGTTCCTCATAAACTAAGTAGTTCTATACTAGAGCATGTTAAAACAACAATACAGGTCCGAAATGGGCATAATGGGTGATATCTTAGACGTTACCGCCGATGGCGGTCGTAATGGAATCATTGTATCTGCAATCTCTCGCAAAGCCAACCTGTCTCACTATGCAGTACTAGACAAATGTGAGAAACTAGTAGAAGCTGGCTTAGTCGAATCCGTCAAAAATGATAGGAATAGGGTCTTTTTGATTACCGAAAAAGGACTCCAATTTTTCCAGGAATTTAAGAGGTTTCAGGGACTAGTAGAAAGCATGAATCTAAGGTATTGATCCAATGAATCCTGAAATCGTACCAATTCATAGGAAAGAGTTTCTTCGAGAAGATGGAATGCTTTTTGTAAGGACTGAGGGTATCCTCGAAACAATGGTTAAAGCACCTTTGATAATTGCTAGCTTAATCGTTGTTGCTTTAGCAATGCCTATTCAGACCTCATTCAGCTCTACTCGATCTCTTGATCTCATACTTTATTCAGATGGTTCTGCACATGTATCATCACAATTAGACGTGGATCCTTTAGATCCCGATTTTGAGGTTAATCTATTTGGTCCCTCAATTGATAATTTTGTAGCAGTTGGTGAAAATGGATTTTTACTATCTAGTGAAATAATTGATGATAAAGTAACTATCGATACTTTTGGAACATCTTCTATTACAGTTGATTATGATATTCATGACTTAATTTCCAAAGAAGGAAGAGTTTGGACTTTTTCCCTTGATTCACCAACTGATTATTCATTACTAATGCCACAAAACTCTATAATTGTTGGCATGAATGCATTACCATCAAATATGATTATAATAAATGATCAAACACAATTGGAACTAAGTACTGGTTTATCAGAAATTAATTATATTCTTGGAACTACAAACCCACCAGTAACAAACCCACCAGTAACAAACAATGAACAGTCTACCCTTGATTTTTTTACAATTTCAATTATTAGTATCTCCATTACAGCTGCTGTAGTTGGAGCAATTACTGTGATTAAAAGAAAACAAACAAAATCATTACCTGTTATACAAAATGAAATTACTGAATCTGAAACAAAGACTAACTTCCATGATCCTGAAACCATTTTCAATCTTAGACCTGAAATGCGTGAGGATGATAAAGAAATTATAAAATTTATTTCTGAAAATGGTGGGCAAGTTTTAGAAAGTGATTTAAGAAAAAAATTCCTTCAACCAAGAACTACCATGTGGAGAACAGTTAAACGACTAGAAAGACAAGGAGTAATTGAAATTGCTAAAAAAGACTTGCAAAATCTTGTTAAACTAAAAAAAGAATTGGAGGAAGAAGAATGAAAACTATAGTAACCTTCGGATTATTCATTTTAATTGCTAGTATGGTTCTTGGTGGGGCTACAAGTAATGTTTATGCCCAAGATGATTTGACAATCCTTCTAAAACTTGCAAAACGTGCACAAAACCAAGTTCAAAATCAAATTTCTTCTGAATCTCCAGATAAAATAAAAAGATTATTTGAAGAAGGGGTTCAAAATGTCAATTCACTCGAAAAAACAATTAGAAATAATGATGTTGATTCTGCAAAAAAACATTTTCTTACTGCAATGAAGATTTTTACTCAAATTTCTAGACAATCAACATCATCAGATGTTCCTACGAAAGAATCAACATCTGAAGTTGCAGCAAAAACAGCATTAGATTCTGCAAGATCAAGTATTAAAGATCCATCAAATAATCTTCAAAGATTACAAGTTTATGTAAATAGTCTAAAAACGATTGCTAAAAAACATAATGCCTCAATTGACTTTTCTGATCTTGATGAATTATTTAGATTATCTAAACAACAAATTAATGATAATCAATTTGCTTTAGCATTAGATACACTTCAGAAAATTAAAGAAATCATTGTAGAAGTTAATAAAGAAATTCGAGATGAAGCATCAAAACAAGAATCTCAACGTGCTAAAGAATATGCTCAAAAATATCTAGAACAATTAGATAGATTAATTGAAAATGCCAAAAAACAGGACGTATCCGATGAAATAATCAAAAAATTAGAAAATGCCCGAGAAAATCTCTCATCAGCAGATAACCCAAATGATATAATCAAAGAAATTAGAAAAATCTTGTCAATAAAGAAACAGTTTGAATTAACAAAAAATGATAGACTGGAATCTAGAGTATTACAAGTTGAAAAAACCATATCTAGATTATCTCAAATGGATATAGTAGATCAAGATGATTTGGCTAATGCTAGAGATACACTTCAAAGCATTAAACGTGATTTGTATGATGGAAAATTTGATACTGCTAATGAACTTTTGAGAGATTTGGCAAAACAATTACAAGAAATTAAAAATTCTCTCTGATGCTCATCATAAACTTCATATACATTTTCTAAGCAACATTGAACATGGCTTCTAAAGCAATCATAGTTGGAGTAGGTATCCCTATGATTATTGTTGGTGCTTTGATGGCTTGGTTATGGGCTCCATTAGAAGGAATTTATCAAAATCAAGTAGAACTTGTTGGAAGCACTATTGGAATTTTGGGAGTGGTGTTTTTCATCTCTGGATTATTTTATACAAAAGAACCTGTAATGCATTAGAAACTCATTGAATAAATAATGAAAAAAATTACGATTATTACTTGAAAGTAAGATTATTTGAGATATTTACATCCGTTGAAGGTGAAGGAATTCTTTATGGAACAAAGACTCTATTTGTGAGACTTGCAGGATGTCCTTTTACTTGTTTTTATTGTGATACTAAAGAATCTCTTCCACTTGACTCTGGAACAGAATATACAATTGAAGAAGCTAATCAACTAATTGACACTAATCTTAAAAGCCAAACTTACAAAGTAAATTTTACCGGTGGTGATCCACTAATTCAACATCAAGCAGTAGCATTACTTGCAAAACATATTCAAGATAAAAAAATCCCAACATATCTTGAATCATCATGTTTTGACATTGATAGATTTAATCATGTGTTACCATTTATTGATATTGTCAAAATTGAATTTAAAACAAAAGACTCTGATTTTATAGATTCTAAACATTATGAAAAATTAATTGGCCATACAACGAAATGTCTTAAATCATCTATCCAAGCAAAAAAAATAACTTATATCAAAATTGTTGTTAGCTCTAAAACTAAACTAGATGAATTTAAAGAATTAATAAATCAAATTTTTAAAATTGTTTCTAAAGATGATATAGATGGATTTATCATTCAACCAACATATGGTATTTCTGAACCATCATTAGAACTATTATTGAATTTGTATGACATTGTATATCCTCATTATATTGATGTCAAAGTAGTTCCTCAATTACACAAATTTATTGGAGCTCCATAACGTTAGCACCTGTTAAAAATCTAATTAGGTTCAAATACTAGAAAAATGCTGTGAAAATATACATGGACAAAGAACGTGTAAAAAAACTTGTTAGAGAACTAATTATTGAAATTGGTGAGGATCCTACACGTGAGGGTTTACGAGAAACTCCAGATAGAATTGCAAGCATGTACAAAGAAATCTTTGGCGGATATGACTCTGATTCAGAATTATCTGTACAATTTTCAGAAGATTCTGATGTAGTAATTGCACGTGATATTCAATTTTATTCAATGTGCGAACACCATATGTTACCATTTTTTGGAAAAATTCACATTGCTTATTCCCCAAATGGGAGGGTTTTTGGTATTTCAAAACTTGTAAGATTGGTTGAAAAATTTTCAAAAAGACTACAAATCCAAGAGCGATTGACCAAGAATATTGCAGATGAATTATACGCTCAAGGCGTAAAAGGCGTTGTTGTTTTAGCTGATGCAGAACATCTTTGCATGAAAATGCGTGGTGTTAGAAATGATGCAACACTTTCCTCATCAGCATTTAGAGGAATTTATGAGAAAAAAGAAGAAAAAGCAGGAATAATGACACTCATTAGAAAACGTGCCTCAGACTCTTCTTTCTAGGCTTATACTGAAAAATTAAATAATCAACATATTTGATTACCAGCATGGGAGTAAATCCATATGTCCACATTCCGAAAGAATCTTGGCCAAGCTGGACATGGTATGCAATAGAATGTGTAATTGTTTTAGCAATTTCTATGGTAACATCAAGTAAAATTACTGATTCTATTGAAGGACTTGACCCACAAACACAAAACTATCTGTTTATGGGAATTGTAGGATTAATCTTCTTAGCTTGGTATATTGGAATAAGAGGTTTTATTCTAAAAAAGAAAATTCTTCGAAACAAATACTAGAATTATTTAAAATATTTTGTTTTGTCAATGATACCAGCTTTTTCAAATGCAATTTTTCTATTATTACAAGATTCACAAATCCCACAATGATATTTTTTATTTGAATAACAACTCCAAGTATTAAAAATAGAATCTCCTAATATTTTCATTCCAGATTTTAGCAAATCACTTTTTGATAATCCCTCACGGTAAGGAGACCAAATTTCTATATTTCTTCGTAATCTTGATTTAATTCCATCAATCTCACCCTGATTAAATGCGGCTTCAAGTTTTTTAGCAAAAATTGGTCTACAATCAGGATAATGTTTGTCTCCAGTATGTGCACCATATACAACTAATTCTGCATTAAGTGTAAAAGCCCAAGCAGATGCAATTGATAGAAATACAGCATTTCTAATTGGTACTACTATTGAATACTCAAATTTGCTTGGAATTTTCTTTTTTGAACTAGTTAAAACATTAGAATCACCATACAATTCTTTCATAAAGCCAATATCGATTATTTTATGCTGTTTTAATCCAAGTTTTTTTGCAAAAGATTTTGCTGCTATAATTTCATTATCTGCCTTTTGTCCGTATGAAAATGTAATTCCGTATAACTCATATTTTGATTTCAAAAACGAAACTGCACAAACTGAATCTACTCCTCCACTAAATACAATAACTGCTTTTTTCATATTACTTCAAAAGTCATTATTTCTTATTTACTGCACCTTTACTTGGTTTACAGATTATTGTTTGACATTTAATATTTGCAGATGCAAATCCTTTGGACATTGCCAAACTAATCTTTTTCAAATTGGCAGATTTTTGTGAAAATGCAATAATCGAGGGCCCTGCACCACTAATTGTAACACCTAATGCACCTGCTTTTAGAGCGTTTTCCTTTACTTTAGCATAACCTGGAATCATATGTTGTCTTGCTGGCTCAACTATGACATCTTTTATTGAATTTCCTATCAATTCTGAATCTTTTTTCATAAACCCTGCAACAATTGCAGATGCATTTGATATATTCAAAACACTATCCGTAAATTTCACATTCTTTGGAATTACTCCTCTTGATACTTTGGTTTTCTTTTTTGGTACATCAAGTTTTGGGACTACAACACACATTCGAAGATTGATTGGAGGATCTATCCAAATTACATCCAATGGATTAGTCTTAACAATGACAAATCCTCCTAGAACTGAAGCTGCAACATTATCATAATGAATTGTTCCGGCACTGGCTTTTTCACCAGAACCTGCAAATTCTACCAAACTGTTTCCATCAAGTCCGAGTCCAAATAATTTATCAAATGCCACTGCAGTTGCAGCTGCTGATGCAGCACTACTGCCCATCCCAAACCCTGCAGGAACTCCTTTTTTTATTTTAATTTCAATTCCGCTTTTAATTTTGAATCTTTTTATCATATTTTTTACTACTAATCCTGCAGTATTATTTTCAGGATTTGTAGGAATTTTGTCTTCGGTAATTATTGTGATCCCGCTTTTAGTTTTTGTTAATGTAATTTCATCATAAAATGCATCTATTGCTAATCCAAATACATCAAATCCTGGGCCTAGATTAGCAGTAGATGACGGTGCTTTTACAGAAATCGATTTCATTAATCTTCTACCTCTTCACCCAAATTAAGAATTCTGCTCAAAGCACTTTCGAGATTTACTAGACCCTCTCCTGTTACATTAGAAATTGGAATCAATCCCTGTGCAAATCCTCCTAAATTCAAACCTCGTAAAATGTTTGTTGTCAATGAATAGGTATCCCCATCTGCTTCTTTAGAAATTGCATTCTCTAAAGTATTCAAATTTGTCGACCATTGTAATATTTCTTTTAACTTGTCCTCAATAAGATCTGTTTTAGTTACTACATTGATTGTAGGCAAATTCAAACGTAATCTAATTGAAGTTGCAAGAAGTGCAATTGAAACAAAATTAACTGGAGTAGTAATTAATGCACCATCAAAAAGAAAAATATTTGTTTTTTCATCTGATGAAATATTTTCTACAAGAAACCGTCCACTAGAGCGATATGCAAATAATTCAATTTGACCTGGTGTATCAACAATAAGATAATCTGGATTTATTCTGTTTACTTCATTTTGAATATCATCAATTTTTGCTGCAATCAAATCATTTGCCATAATCATTGCACCATTTGGGCCAAGATCATATTGATGCATTATAGATACAATATCTACATAATCTCTGACATCAATATCACAAGTATATGGCATACTTTCAACTCCTGGATCTAAATTCAAAACAGCTACAAAAGCTCCATTTTTTGTATAATAATCATATAACTTTGATGTGAGTAATGATTTTCCAGAACCGGCTGTACCAGAAATAAAAATAGTTTTCAAACCTGACTAATTCTTTATTTGCTTATATTTCAAACTAACTTGATTATCTAATTCTCAGAAATTCCAAATTGGCATTAAAAAATTTAATAAAATTCCACATTTTCTTTATCTGATTCTATTTCATTTTATTTATGATTGAAAGGATATATGAAAAAGAAAATTATCTTAAAGATTTAATGATAAAACGAGAAAGAAACCTCTCTAATTTTGATATGTTGGATTCATTATTTGCATAACTTCAAAATCAACAAAAAACATCCATTAAATCATTTTTTCGTGCCTAATTTTAGATGTATATTTTTTGATGACTAGGTATTTACTCAACTTTCATATTTGATTCCTCAAAAAAATTATCAAATGAACTGGAGACTTGTTGCTATTCCTATTACATTAATTCCTATTTTCATTATTGCTATTCAGTTTGATATACAATTAGATGACGTCTTGGCAATTGGAATTTTTCCATTTGTTGGTGGTGTTATAGCAATGATGATCAAATTAGGTTTACAGGGAATCAAATTTGCATATATTACAAGAAAATATCTTGGAAGTTTTGATTCATTTTTCAAATTAGTAGGTGTCAGAGTTGGAAGTGAATTTATCAAATTTACAACTCCTATGTTTGTTGGAGCAGAATTTGTTGTAATATATTATTTACATAAGAAAGGAGTTAATCCTGCAAAAGCAGCATGGATTGCAATTATGGATATTGTAACTGAAGTATTTGCAGCAGGTTTGTTATCTATAATGGCAGGAATTATTGCATTGCTAAATGGCGCATATGTAGTTGCAGCTGTAATTTTAGCTACTAGTATTATTATTACATCTTTATGGATGGTCATGTTCTTTCTTTCATCTAAGCATACATTCCAAGTTCCAAAAATATTGGCAAATCTTGCAAAAAGATTTGGAAAAGAGAAAGGTGCAAAAGCTATTGATAAAACAAACATTTGGATGGAAGAAGTATGTACTATGAGTAGAGAAAATTTAAAAACTCCTGAATCCAAAAAAATCTTTACAATTTCCTTTTTGTTTTCACTTGCATCTTGGTCATTTTATGGAATTTCATTTATGATCATTGCAATGGGTACTGGTTATGCCATTAGTGCATTTGATTCTATCATGGCAGTAATGGGCGCAAATGCAATTGGAAATTTGCCAATTACTATAGGTGGTTCTGGTTTGGCTGAGTTTGGAATTGTTGCATATCTAAATAACCTAGACCCTTTTGCATTTAAAATTCCTGAAGGAATTGTTGCTTGGGATGCAGTTATTGGTTGGCGAATTGCGACATATTACGTACCAATTGTGATTACCTGGTTACTTTTAGTAAAATTAGCCTTGAGTAAAATATCTAAATGATCTGCCACATAGAAACCACTTTATCTTTAAACGATTTTTTTGATTTGTGAATTTCAAAAACAAAGTAGTTCTAATTACCGGTGCATCATCTGGAATTGGTAAAAAAACTGCAATAGAATTTGCTAAACTAGGTGCTGACATTATTTTAGTAGCAAGAAGAAAAGATAAACTTGAACAAATTTCAAATGAATTAAAAAAATTTCAGATAACTACATTAGTTTGCCAATGTGATGTTTCAAAAAAAGATCAAGTAAAAGAAATGTCAGAAGCAGTCTTAGAAAAATTTGATTCAATTGATATTTTGGTAAATAATGCTGGATTTGCAATATATGGCTCTGTTTCTGATCTTTCTATTAATGACATAGAGTCACAGATGGAAACAAATTATTTTGGTATGATTTATTGTATCAAAAAATTTCTCCCATCAATGTTAAAGAAAAAATCTGGTCATATAGTAAATGTTGCATCTGTTGCAGCAAGTTTTGGTTTACCTGGAATTGCTTCATACTGTGCATCTAAATTTGCAATGTTGGGATTTTCAGAAGGTCTTAAACATGAACTAAAAGATACTGGAGTAGGAATTACAGTTGTGAGTCCAATAATGGTCAGAACTAACTTTTTTGATCATTCTTCATTCGAAAAAATGCCAAAATATTCTCCTACATCACTTGATCCTAAAACTGTAGCAAAAGCAATTCTTAAAGCTGCAAATTCTTCAAGATTAGAAATTGTTGTTCCTTCAGTTGTACGTGGAGCAATATGGATGAAAAGTACATTTCCTTTTTTTATAAATCCAATATTAGGAAAATCCTTCAAAAAGCAATTAGATTCTACAAAACAGAATTAATTTTATTCTTCTAGGTCATCGTCTGCAGATTCACTAGAGCCTACATCTAGCAATTCTAATGATTTTAATTCAAATTGATAAATTGCATTCATTTCAATTTCTTTTTCTTTTTCTAGGTATTCTGAAACTTTTTTGCTTAATGGAGCCTTGTGCTGATCAAAAGTAAATTCATACACAACTCCTTTCTCCAAATCTCCAATTTTGATCTTTTTAGATAAATCCATTGTAACAATATGTCTTCCATCCTCAACTGGATCATACAATTGTGCATCTATTTTGTTATCTTCATTATACATTTCTAAAACATAACCTGTTTTTTTCATCTGTTTTGGTTTCTCAAATTTTGCATTTTGGATTTCATCTGTAACCCAATCAGGAATATCACCTTCTTTCTTTTTTACCATACTAAATCACTCTAGCTTTCTGCTTTTTCTTTTTTACTTTTTTGCCACCAGTCTAAATAATCATCATGTTTGTCATCACGTGTTCTTTCTTTTTGATTTAGTTTGTATCTAATATCCGATATCTGCTCTCTTGTTGCGTATAATCCACATCTTTTACAAATGAAATGCTTTGTTGCAGAATCCATTTTCATTGGAATTTCAATTTCATCGAATAATTTGTATAAATCATCTCTGCCTCTGTCTTCTTCTGGAGTTTCTGCTTCATACTTTGCTTGAATCTTCTTTTTCTCTCTTGATGTACATTCCGGACAGTTAGGCACTGCTAATTTTGCTTAATTTTTTCCATAAAAGCGTTCCCACATTCTTTATAGATTGATATTGATCTGACACGCGGATTTTTTCATCATCCCTTGCGGTCCGTTCGCCCATCGAAATCCCGCGTGCCAGATGAGCAAAATTCTTAAAATAATCTATTATCTCTTTTCTTCTAATATTTGAGCAGCAATCTTTGCTGAATTTTCTGCTCCATTAGGAACAAACTTTTTTGAAAATTCATTCAAATTTTCTTCAAATTGTTCATAATTTTTCTTAATTTTGGATATTGCATTGATTACCTGGATAGTTTTTGTAGCGAGTATTCCTAGATTCTTATCTTGGGCCCATAAGATATTATTTGTATGTTCATCATAAATGGGAATTCCAATAATTGGCTTTGATTTTACGCCCATTATCTCACCCATTACAGTATGTGAACCATTGACAACTGCATATTTACATAAATTTAGAATTGTATCTTTTTCATGTTCTGAAAGAAAACCAATATCGATTTGTATCCAATCTATTTTTTTATCTAATGCTTCTGAAATTGAATATTTCTTACCATTTTTTCCTGTTACAGAATCAATGTTTGGTTCATTTCTTGCATGTGAAATAATTCTTTTTTCATTTCTCATATCATCATGGTGAAATACTTTTTCGTATCTTTGACCAGTTCCATCATTTGTAGATTTGTTTCCTGTCCTCATCCAATATCCAAATTCATTATTTTCCACTAATTTTTCAAGATCTGTTCTATCTTCACTTCTAATTTGTTTACTAGTGAAATGACCTACATAGATAACTTTCTCTTTAACTTCTTTTATGAAATTTAGATTGTATTCACACATTGTATAAGGAGGTGGAGAATCTGCAACAAGAATTTTTGTTGCTTTTGCAATTTGTTTTGCTACAAAAATTAATGATGGATAAAGATACGCTCTTGAATTATATAGTTTTGGTCTAAATTGATTTGTTACAAATAAACTTGGAATGTTTCGATTTTTTGCCAAAATATTAGAACCCACATCTCCATCATTAATTACCAAATCAAATTTTTCTTTGTTGTAGAGTTTTCTTTCTTCTCTCAAATAATTTGCAATTTGTCTTACTAATGGTGGGTTTTTTGAAATTGGTAATAACAAATTCATTAAAGACATTATAACACTGGGACCGAATTTTCCATCAATTGGAGTAGGCATCAATATCTCATGAATTTTCTCTTTTTGGTCTGGAAACTTTTTTAATAATTTTTCATAAACATGATCCTTACTTGAAAAATGAATTTCAAATTTTTCATTAACAAAATCTCCTAATACCTCGTTTAGTCTCATCATTCTAGAATAGTGACCACTTCCCCATGGATAGATGAATTCTCCTATTTTGAGCACAATATGGAACCAATTATGCCGTTTAAATTCTCAGTGATTTTCTTCAAATGAATCTAAAATATCATGAATATTATTGGAACCTACTTTAACTGAAATCTTTTTCTTTGTTTTAAGGGCATTCTCTACTTCTTTTTTTGCATAAATTGGAACTTCATTGGAAGTGATAGAGACTATATTTTCTAGTTTTTTAAGATTCCTTTCTAGTCCTATCTCTTTTGCATCATTAAACAAACTAGAATCTACTCCAGCAAGTGGTATTATTGGAATTTTCTTTTTTTCAAATACACGTATTAATGAATTATCAATAAAGTTTGAAGAAAATATCAATGATGATAATGACATTGATACACGACTATTTGAATACTGCAACATTATCTCTAAAATTGAATTTACGTAGATCAAATAATTTTTAATTCCAGCAGGTTTGATTTTTATCTCAAAAAATTCTAATTTAACAATATCTTGTACAAGTCTTGGTAGAATTTTATTTATAATTTTAGCTAGATTCATCAATTCTGATTTTTGTCTATAACAAACAATTATCTTTACATCATTTCCTTGTTTAATGGTTTCAAAACATGAAACAGCAGATAATTCATCATATATTGCACAAATTGTTTTTTGATTTTGTAATTCATATGGAATACCGCCATTGCCTTTATCTGAGAAAATACAGACATATGCATTGTTTTTTGTTAAATATGAATACAATAATTTATCATAATTCTCATCTGTTCCAGGATGAGCTCCAAGATTTTGTTTCTTTTCAATAATATTTGATGTGGCAGCAATTTCAACATCTTTGGTAAGAAATCCTTTTGATGTTCCTTCAACTTTTACTAAAAATCTTTCTCCTTTTAGAAGTAAATTTCCACCTGTAGATGTAATTTCTGAAACAATATCTTGAAAATCATTTTTAATCTGTCTTGCAATTGCTATTTTTTCAATTCCAAATAATAGATTGATAGCAGATGATGCAAATACAGGATCATTTGAATCAACTAAAATTATATCATCATCACGTTTGACTGATTTAAATTGTTGATTTTTTATCTTAAGAATTTTTTTAATATTTGTAATTAGTTGTGAAATTTTATTTTTTGAAAAAATATTTGGAAAAACCACTACATATGATATTTCATCCATAGTTTCTAAATTGAAATCTACTTGTTTATAATTTAGGATAAAATTTCGGGTAATCAATATAAAACAAATACTTTATGGGAAAATGTGGTACAATTTATACAAGAACAAGTAGATGATTTAAACTCTAAAATTAACACAACAGAGGAAGCACTTCAGTGGGTTTCAGATAATCTTCACCCTAAGGTTGCAAAAGCTTCTAGCTTTGGTGCAGAAGATGCTGTAGTAATGGATATCATGCTAAAAATTAATCCAAAATTTCGATTCTTTACATTAGATACTGGAAGACTACCACAAGAAACCTATGACATAATAGATATTGTAGGCAAAAAATACAATATTTCAATTGAAGTTCTCTTTCCTGATACAAAAGAAGTAGAAAATATGGTTAGAGAAAAAGGAATGAATCTATTCTATGAAAGTATAGAGAATAGGAAACTTTGTTGTGAAATTCGTAAAGTCCATCCAATGAACAAAATGCTAAAAACTTTGGATGGTTGGATTACAGGATTGAGACGAGAGCAGACCAAAAATCGAGAAAATGTAACAATGTTTCAACTAGATAACGGACATGGAGGAATTCTAAAAATTAATCCAATAATTGATTGGACATGGGATCAAATTCAAGAATATATCAAAAAGAATAATCTGCCCTACAACAGTCTTCTTGACAAAGGCTATTTTAGTATTGGTTGTGAGCCTTGTACCAGAGCAACAAAGCCTGGAGAAGACATTCGTGCAGGAAGATGGTGGTGGGAGCAGGGAGGAAATAAAGAGTGTGGCCTTCATATAGACCCTCAATAGTGGAATAAACATATCAGAAAATAATTCAATTAAACCACATGGAGGAATTCTAGTAAACAGAATCAACAAGATTGATCCAACTGGACTATTCTCAATTACAATTACAGAAGATCTCGCAAATGATGTTGAAAATATTGCAGATGGAATATTTAGTCCACTTGAGGGATTTTTGGGACAAAAAGATTTTGAAAGTGTTGTTTCACAAGGAAGATTGATAAATGATTTAGCTTGGACTATTCCAATAGTCCTTGATGTTGATGAACAAACTGCTTCTAAAATGAAAGAATCAAAAGATGTGTTGTTAAAAAATCCAGATGGAGTTGGAGTTGCAGTTTTGCATGTTGATGAAACATATTCTTTTGATAAAGAAAAAACTGTTCAAGGAGTATATGGAACAAATGATAGTTCTCATCCAGGTGTTGCAAAGACCATGTCAATGCAGGATTATTTGATAGGAGGAAAAATTGACTATATTCAAAGACCAAATGATACCGAAATTAGAAAAAATAGACTAACACCTAATCAGACACGAGAAGCATTTGCTAAAGCAGGATGGAAGACAATTTGTGCATTTCAAACCAGAAATCCTCCACATGTTGCACATGAGATGTTACAAAAGACATCAATTACTACACGAGATGGAGTATTTGTCAATCCAATTATTGGCAAGAAAAAGTCAGGCGACTTTATTGATGAAATTATTGTAAAATGCTATGAAACCATGATAAAATCATACTATCCAAAAAACAGATGTATGCTTGGAACTCTACACACTGAAATGAAATATGCTGGTCCAAAAGAAGCAATTCATCACGCAATTATGAGACAAAATTATGGATGTACACATATTATTATTGGACGAGACCATGCAGGTGTTGGAAAATTTTATGATCCTTTTGCTGCACAAAAAATCTTTGATGACTATCCAGAATTAGAAATTGCTCCAGTATTTTTCCCACCATTCTTCTATTGTAAGAAATGTCTTACATATACAACTCCTAAAGCATGTCCACATGGTGATGATGACAAAGAGCAAATAAGTGGAACTAAACTAAGAGAAATGATTCAAAATGGTCAAGCACCTTCTGAATTTATTCTAAGACCAGAAGTAGCTAAGGTAATTTTAGATCATCCTAAACCATTTGTTGATTAGATTTTTATTCAATCAAATTTGTTCTAGCTTGTGAAGTATATTTTTCTAGTATTGTTTTTAGGATTTTTTATCACTCCTGTATTTGCTCAAGAATTAGCAAATCCATCATTACTTCTTGATACAATAGAAATTCCTGCAGATGAATTCAATCGAATCTTGCGAGATGCACCAGTAGTAATTCTTGATGATGTTCATGCTGTTAGCTGGCAAGTAACAATTGATAATAATCTACTATATGCAAATCCAAATGGAAACGCAGTTTTTAGACTATATGATCATGATACTCACGATGAATTTATTGAAGTTGGTATGGGAGCTCAACCTGACAACAAGTTTTGGGTAGCAGTCCAAACTCCTAAAGAAGGATACATTGTAGTTCATAAAGATCTAGATAGAGGTTGGTACCCACAAGCCAAATCTATCGTATCATTTACTGATAGAGCAGGACTTACTGTAAACAATGGAGCAAGAATTGTAGTTACCAATTTGGATATTGGTACATTTGCAATTGATTCGTATTCAGTCTATGGAATGGAAGGCTCATCTGATCCTCCTGCAGTTAACTCTGGTAGCATGATTGTGGAATTTCTTTCTGGTGATCCTGCAAAGAATGCTCTTGCTTTATTTCCATTTTACATTGCAACAGGTGTTGGAATCATAGTTGGAGTGTTATTTCTAACTAAGAAGCGTTCTTAGTTTTGTAATATTTGCAACTTTTCTTAATCTTACAAACATGACACATTGGAGAAATTGGCTTGCAAATATTCTGGCCATACATCACAAATGTATCATTAATATCAATCCAGTATTTTTTTTGAATTTTCTTCATTAATTCTTGTTCTGTCTCTTCAGGATTTTTGGTATTGACTAATCCTAATCTGTTTGAGATTCTATGAACATGAATATCTACTGGAATTGCAGGCTTTTCAAATGCATATACTAGTACACAATTAGCAGTCTTTCTTCCAACTCCTGGCAGCTGTACCAAAGTATCCAAATCATCTGGAACTACTCCTCTGTATTTTTTATCAATAATCTTTGCAACCTCGATTATTCTTTTTGATTTTACATGATAGAATCCAATTGATTTTATAATTTTCTCTACGTCTTTTATTTTCGCTTTTGCAAGTTCTTTTGGATTTTTATATTTTAAGAATAATGCTTTTACTGCCTTTGTTGTAGCTTCATCTTTGGTTCTAGCAGAAAGTATTGTTCCAATTAGAATACTAAAAGGCCCGGTTTCGGCATCATGAAGGTCTTGTAATGCTGTAATTCTTGGTGGCTTTACAGAATTCATTGTCTCAGTCATTCCACGAAGAATTTTTTCCATTTTCAACAAAAATCTACGTACAAGTATTATAACTGTAATAACAAAGATTTCCATTGGAACTTACTAGAGATGAAGAATCTGCATTAAAAGGCGAACAGGGAGAAATTATGCAGATGGCATATAGAATTTTAGTTGCAACAGGTGAGGCAACTGATGCTGAGAAATTAATCCCAATTGAATGGGCTCATCTTTCTGGTGTAAATTATAACACAATTGGTGATGCAGGTGAAGAATTTCTCTCTAGTATTAGCAATGATGCAAGAGTTACAGTAAAAACAACTCTTAATCCAATGGGGTTTGATATTGACAACGTTGCAAACTATGGATTAGATGAAAATTTTATCTCAAAGCAACTATCTATTAAAAACTCATATGAGATAATGGGTGTAATTCCTTCATTTTCATGCATTCCTTATGAGATTTTTGATATTCCAAAAAATGGAACACAAGTCGCATTTGCTGAATCCAATGCAGCAATCCATGCAAATTCTTTTGATAATCTAAAAACAAACAAGGAAAGTGCATTTAGTGCACTTGCAAGTGCAATAGTTGGAAAAAGCCCTTATTCTTCAATAAGAAAAGATGACACACCAAACATTATAATTAACATGAAAGTAAAAAATCCAAATGAATTGACATATGGAATACTAGGATTTTTTGCAGGAAAAGTTGGAGATACATCTGTAAATATCTCTGGTCTTGCAGAGATGGATAAAAGACAATGCAAAGCAATGTGTGGTGGAATGGGAACATCTGGAACCTGCGCTAAATTTATTTTTGGTGATGGTGATTCCGATTGTGAAAAAATAGATTTTGATGAAAAAGAGATGCAAAATGTTCATGATGAGCTAAATACTGCAGAAAAAGGTGATTTGATAACGCTTGGCAGCCCTCAATTGGGTTTAGATGAGATATCTGAT
This sequence comes from Candidatus Nitrosopumilus sp., assembly GCA_029864335.1. Classification (GTDB taxonomy): domain Archaea; phylum Thermoproteota; class Nitrososphaeria; order Nitrososphaerales; family Nitrosopumilaceae; genus Nitrosopumilus. The sequence continues at coordinate 38,967 of JAOTTS010000006.1, forward strand.
CTTACAAGTATGCTAAAGGGAAGATCTTTTCAAAAGAGATGTATGGTTTTTTGTCCTAGAACTGTAAAGGAGCAAGCAAAAAAAATTGGATACATAACAGAACTTGAACGTGCAGGATGCGAAATTCTTTCTGATTGTTGTACATGTTTGACTCCTTTGATAAACAAAGAAAATGTTGATGCAGTCACTACAAATAGTATCAAGGGCGCATTTTATCTTAAAAATTCTAATGGTGTAGATGTAAATCTGAAATCCTTATCACAAATAGTTCAAGATGAAACAAGATGAATAAAATTCTAGTTGCAGGAAAAGTTCAAGGAATTGTTTTAAAATCTGAAAACCCTATTAACTTTCTAGGTACTGTTGATAAAAAAACAGGAATTATCAGCGATAACAATCATAATCTATTTGGAAAATCAATCAAAGATGTAATTCTTGTGTTTCCATCAGGGGTAGGTAGTAGTGTTGGTGCCTATACAATTTATTCAATAAAATCAAATAATTCAGCACCTCTTGCAATGATATGTCAAAAAGCAGATCTTACAGTAGCTACAGGTTGTGCATTAGCAAATATTCCATTAATTACAATTTCAAATGAAGAATTCAATGCTATCAAAAATGGAATGAAAATATCTCTTGATACTAGTTCTTCTAATCTAATTCAGTATCAGTAAACTTTTGAATTTCTAAATCCCCAATACTAATTTCTTTGATCTGGCTTTTACCAGAAGGTAAAACACGGACAAATTCATCAAGATTAATTTTTTTTGTAATATCTTCATGCATTTTTAAAAATTCAATTCGTATTTTTTTTGCAACATCAACTAATTCTAATCCATGTGGTTCAATTAATGCATAACAAATTGAATTTCTTTTAATTGGTTCTGGTGGACCACATGTTAAGGCATAATCATCATCTTGTGGTATAATTCCTACTGCAAGTTTGAGAGTATCTGATTTGATAAAATTTCTTTTTCCCTCAATTGTAAAGGAACCTTTTGGTAGAAATTCTCCACTTGGAGCAGATTTTTTTACTTGTTCTGGATTTACCCAAAAAGCGCTAATACCATACATTCCTTCTTTCCATGCACGACTAAAACAAACAGTTGCATGTGCAACTTCATTCATACTTCTATCTGGTGCCTTTTCTGCTTCTTTTAGAATGAAAAATGGTGAACCAAAAATATCTCCATGAAATATCTTATCGTTTTTTACTAAATGCTTTCTAACTACAGCAGAATTTGATGCAGCATCTCTTCCACCAATTGTGAGTAAACCGTCAGATGTGAAAAACCATCTATATCTTTCATACCAATTTTTCTTTCTAATTTCTGAAATCATACTTACATCTTTTTCAGATTCTGTTTTGTTTTGTAATTTTTCTAACTTTCTCAATGTCTTTTCTTTGATTTCTTGAATTGAATTTATTGCACCTGATTGTTTTTTGGCTTCATTAAATAATGCAGATGCAATTGATTGAAGTGGAGCTTTATTGTTGATTTTTATTTTTTCATCTTGAATTACAATTAATGAAATTCCTTTTTCTGTGATTAATTTTGCATTATGTTTCACTAAAATTTCTTGAGCAGAATTATCTTCTATTGATATAATTCCACGTGAAATCATTTCAAAAAGTGAATTTGCTACATTTGTGATGTTTTTTGATCTTTCTTTTACTATTTCAATTGCTTTTTCCTGTTCAGAAATCTTAGTTTGAAGTTCTTTAATTTTTTTATCAGAACCACTTGATTGAATTAATTTTCCTTTATTAACTATATTTTCAGTAAAAACAGTATCCAACCCCTCAATAAAGCTATTAGCTTTTGTGACTTCACCTTGTAATTTTCCTAATCTTATTGGAAGAACTTCAACTTTCTCATTTCTGATAATCACTGGTTCATGATTTCCTGATACTACATCTGAAACAATCTTTTTTGTAGTATCAAAAATTCTCTTTATTTCTTCGAATGTTAACAGATTGCCTGTTTTTTTCCCATCAACATTTGCAATTTTAAATACCCCTTCAACATATTTTTTTGGTAAACCCAAAGTTCGACCAAACCATTTTGCAGAAAGTAAATCTGTTGTTTTAAGATCTTCAAAATCTGATTCTAATATGTTAAAAATATCTAATCCACTTGATGGTGGTTGAACATATTCTAATCCCACACTGAGCTTTCTGTGTCTAACTTCTATTGAATGCTGCAATGCTAGAATCTTCATATCACTATTACAGAGTAAAATATTTCCATCTCCAAAAAATTCCCCTACCAAAACAAATTCTTTTCCAAATCCTTCAAATGTAAAGTATGCAATTCTTTCTGCACCAATTTGTTCTATTTTTTTTAATCTTAATCTTAGGAGATCACTTCGTAATCTTTTGAGTAATTTGTTAGGTTCAATCTGATCAATTTTTACCTTAGTTAACCAAACCCCTGATGTTGAAATCATCATGAATAGATCACTTTTCTCAGTATGGTGAAGCTTGAAGAGAATACTATCTTTTGTAACACCATAAATGTTACTGATATAGTAGTCTTGAACTTGCTCTAAAATTTGATTTACCAAATATCGTAGTTCTATTCCAGATAATGTCATAAATATAATATTTTATATCTAAAATTATACCCTTGCTATAATATGCTCAAATTTTGACCAAAGATATTAAACATGGTCTGTCTGAGTCACGCTAGAAATTTACTTTGGCAAAATTCAAAAAGAAAAAATCTGAACCTACTTCTGGACCTGATGATTCAAAAAAAGAATCAGTAAAAGAGAATCTCGCTGATATTCCTAAAACAGAAAAATCTGCATCTATTCCTGAGGCTCCATCAACTGATCCTCCTGTTAGTGTGGCTGAGAAAAGTGAAAAAGATAGAAAATTAAATAAATTATTTTGGATGCGTGTTGTCTTGGCAGTAATAGCTGGTACTGTTGCAACTATTATCTTTGAAGATATTGAAGGTGAAGAGAGAAGATGGGCATCAATTGCATTTATGATAATCGTATTTTTTGGAACAATTATAGTTGCAAAGGGAATGAAAATGCAATTACCATCTTCAGATAGAAAAAAAATAGTTACACAAGCTATTGGTAGCTATGTCTTTTTATACTTGTTTACTTGGATTGTAACTTATACACTATATCATGCAGGAAGTGTTTCTAGCGGAATCAATATCTAAAAACAAATGACGATTGCATATGTGGAATTACAAAACACCTGGAATTCCTGATGAATATTTTGAGAGAACAGAAAATGTCCCAATCACAAAAGAAGAAGTAAGAACCATTCAAATTAGCAAAGCTCGATTAAAACCAGGCCAAACTGTATATGATATTGGTTGTGGTAGTGGTTCCATTTCTATTGAAGCTGGATTACAAATTGAATCATCAGGTAAAGTATTGGCAATTGATCATGATGAAAATGCAATAGATTTAACAAAAAAGAACATGAAGAAGTTTGGTCTTTCAAATATTGCAGTAATCTTTGGAGATGCAAAAGAAAAGATACAAGATCTTCAAGAAGCTGATGTCATATTTATTGGAGGAACAGGTGGTGATACTAGAGATATAGTCGAACTATCTGAGAATAAACTAAAATCAGGCGGTAGAATCGTTATTGGAATAATTTTAATTGAGACTCTTTATTCTGTTTTACAAATTTTAGATAAATTACAATTTGAATCTGTAGACATTACTCAGGTAACTATATCTAAAAGTAGAAAAACTAGTACTGGAACTATGATGCTTGCTAGAAATCCTGTAACTATTATTTCTGCTACTAGAGTCTAATCTAGATTTTTAATTGGGAACAAAATCATATTTTTTATGCCTGGATTAATTGGAATTGGTGTGGGACCTGGAGATCCAGAATTACTTACAGTCAAAGCAGTAAATGCAATACATAATGCAGATATTATTATATGTCCAGCTTCCAAAGAAAACAGACCTAGCATTGCATTATCAGTAGTTTCTTCTTTAATTGATAAATCAAAAAATCAAGAAATTGTAAAATTAATCTTTCCAATGACTAAAGATAAAGATATTCTAGAAGAAACATGGAAAAAAAATGCAAAGATAATGGCAGAAACTGTCTTATCTGGAAAAAATGTTGTATATCTAACAGTTGGTGATCCTTATCTGTACAGTACTTGGATATACATGCACAAGGATCTTAAAGAAAACTATCCAGATATGGAAATTAGTGTAATTCCTGGCATTGTTTCCATGTTTACATTTGCATCAAAGGTTGGTGTCAGTATTGCAGAAGGTGCAGAAAAGGTTGCAATTATTCCATCATGCTATGATCTATCTAGTGTAAAAGAAATAGCAAAAAATTCTGAGACAATGGTTTTTCTAAAGGATGGAAGATATTTTGATCAAGTGATTAAAGTTCTAAAAGAATCTGGATTTCCTGATGATTCAATATTTGCAATAGGACAAGATCTTGGAACAGACCATGAAATTATTCGAAAACTCACTTTGGGTGAAGTAAACGATGATACATTAACTACAAAATATTTCTCAATATTGGTGGTAAAACGTGTCTGATGTATTCTTTGTTGGATGTGGCCCTGGAGATCCTGATCTAATTACAATTAAAGCTAAAAAAATAATTCAGAATGCAGATGTAGTAGTTTATTCTGGATCTTTAATTCCAGAACCAGTTTTGAAATTTTGTAAAAAAGGAAAACTCTATGATGCAGCAAAACTAGTAAGGGAAGAAATTTTTGAACTGTTATATAAAAATGCAAAAAAAGACAAACTTGTTGTGAGATTACATGATGGTGATCCATCAATTTATGGCGCAATTAAAGAACAAATTGATAATCTTGAGAAAAAAGGAATCAAATCAGTTGTTGTGCCTGGTATAACTGCATTTCTAGCCTCAGCTGCAGCCCTTGGAACTCAGCTAACTCTTCCTGGTGTTACTCAGACAATTATAGTTACAAGAGCAGAATCTAGAACCAAAGTTCCTAAACATGAAAAAATATCTGAACTTGCAAAACATAAAGCTACATTGATCTTTTATCTCAGTGTACACTTACTTTCTAAACTAGTAAAAGAAGCAATAGCAGGTGGGTATAAAAAAACAACACCAGTTGCAGTTGTATATCATGCTAGCTGGAAAGATCAAAAAATAATTAAAGGAACACTTGAAAATATTATTAATAAAATTAAAGAGGAAAAAATTACTAGAACAGCAATTATAATAATTAGTGATGTAATTGATCCAAAAACATATGAATATTCTAAACTATATGATAAAAAATTTAGTCATGGTTACAGAAAAGCTAAAGTCAAATAGATAAAAAATTTACTTTATTTTTAATCCCGATATTTTTTAATTTGTTTTGAAATTTTTTGGTATCTCCCGATGTAAATATTTTCAATGTATTTCTTTTTGATTGTTTATTTTTAATTTTTAAAAAAATCTTTTTTGCAATTATATTTCCTGGATCTAGAAATTTAACATATGGATATTCTTTTTCTAATAATGGTTTCAAAAATGGCAAATGAGTACTAGATAATGTTATTGTATCAATACCATTTTGAGATATTTTTTGATCTAAAATTTTTTTGATAATTTTTTTACAATATTGTTTATTTGTAATAAATTTTCCACATTCAACTAATTCTACAAGATCAGAAGCATTTATCTTAATAATTTTCAAAGATTTTAGAAAATTATTTTTTTTAATGTATTGATTCAAACCTTCACTGTTAATTGCACTCTCTGTTGCTAGTATTGCAATTTGTTTTGTTTTGGATATCTTTTTAGCATAATCTAATGGCGGTTTTACATCAATTATTTTCTGTGTTGCCAAATTAAGCATTAGACTTGGTGTATTAGATGCAACAACTATGTAAGCTGGTGAAAATTGTTTCTGCAATAGACTGATATTTTTTTCTATTATTTTATTTAATTGAGCATGTGATTTTGTTCCATAAGGATAATTTTGACTATCTGCAAAATAGATAATTTCAGCCTTGAATATTTTTTGCATTGCACAAATAATGGATAATGAGCCTAAACCAGAATCAAAAATTGCAATTCTTATCACAATTAATCTTAAAAGATCTTGAATAATATTTGTTAACTTTATTTACTCTAAAGTTGATCTAAATCCACACCGTCAATTAAGACTAAATTTCTAAACTTGCAATCATGCCAAACTTCGATAAGACTTGGGCTCGGCAAGAGACCCAAAGCGTAACTGGCAAACTCCGTGAAGCAGTAAAGCCTCAAGGTGCATTAAAACCACGAATTCAAACTGCAGTAAACAAACTACAAGTCCAAATATCAAAAATGGACTCTATGTTAGGTAAACTGCATGAAAGAGATACGCAACTCTTTCAAAGAGTCGTGACTGCAATGCAGCAACATGATACTAGCACAAGTAGAGTTTTGTCTAACGAATTAGCTGAAATTCGTAAAGTTACAAAGATGCTCGGCAATGCAAGAATGTCATTAGAACAAGTCCAACTAAGACTGACAACTATTCATGATCTTGGTGATGCTATGGTAGCAATTGGACCAGCAATGTCTACAATGAAGGGATTGAAGTCATCGCTAGGAAGATTCATGCCAGAAGCTGATTCAGAATTGAATAGTATGACCCAGACACTTAATGGACTTATGATGGATTCTTTGGCAGGAGATTCATTTAACATGGAATCTGATGTTTCAAGTGAAGAAACCGAAAAGATTCTACAAGAAGCATCTGCAGTAGCCGAACAACAGATAGGAGATAAATTCCCCTCTGTACCATCTTCAACTGGACTTTCGTCACAATCCTCTACTTCCACCTTTGAGTAGACAGATAGGACGAATTGTTCATTCTTTTTGTTTTAATTTCAAAGAAATTATGATAGTAATTTCTCTTTAAAAGTCCATTTTTTGTTTAAAACAAAGTTTCCAAATGCTGCAGTTATTACAGCCAAAATTAAGGCTAATGGATAAGATACTTCGTTACTATCTACAAGAAAATAGACTACTCCTAATTGTACTAAGGCACCTAATGAGCTAAACATTGCAAACTTTCCATATTGGGAAATTGTCTTTTTTATGCTGAAATCCCTGTCTCCAAATGTCCATGTTTTGTTTAAAATAAAATTTGTAGAAATTGATGCAGCTATTCCTATAACATTTGCATGTAAATACCATAAATCAGAAATTCCTCCAGCAAACAGTAATGAAATCATATAATTTACAATAAATCCTGAAGCTCCAACTGTGTAGAACCTTCCTGCTTTATACAGAAATTTGACAGATGAGCGTTTTTCCTGTTTTTCGTATGGTTTACCATATCGATATAATTTCCAAACGGATCTGTAATAATCAAAAATTGTTTTCATAGTTAATTTACTAGATCCTAATTCTCTGTCTTGAAAAGTATATGGAATTTCTTTGATGTTAACATCTCTTGTTTTTACTAGAATTTCTAAAAGAATTTTGTAACCAATAGCATCAATGTTTAATCCTTTGATGATATTTCGTTTGAATGCAAAAAAGCCAGACATCGGATCTTTTGTATTTATTCCCAATCCTTTTTTTGCAATTAAAGTTGCAAATTTACTCATAATTTTTCTTTTTAATGACCATCCCTGAATTTTTCCACCCTTGATATAACGTGATGCTACCACAATATCATATTGATATTTTTTTATTGATTCAATTAGTTTTGGAATAATTTGTGGCGGATGAGAAAAGTCACTATCCATCACTACGATTGTATCTCCTTTAGCCTGTTGAATTCCGTTAAGGATTGCAGAGCCAAGACCATCCTTGGCTTTTCTATGGATAATTTCTATAGTATAATCTGCAATTTTTTTAACATTTTTCAAATAATCTTCTACTAACCTTCCTGTTCCATCAGGGGAGTTATCATCAACTACAATTGCTTGTGTTGGGACATTTTTTGGTAATATCTCTCCAATAGAACGTAAAATCTTGATAATATTTTCAGATTCATTGTATGTAGGAATTATTATAGAAATCTGACTGCTCTCACCAATTCTTTGTTTTAACATCCTACTCGATCACAAAATTTGATGGATATTAAAACTTAATTCTGTTTAATCACTAAGGAAATGCTACAGATTCAGAGAGAATTGAATCTACTTCATTTACGTCTATTCTAGTTTGTTCCATAGAGTCCCTTCTTCTAATTGTTACAGTTTCATCTTCCAATGTCTGGTGATCAATAGTTATTGCAAAGGGAGCTCCAATTTCATCCAGTCTTCTATATCTTCTACCTATTGCTCCAGAATGATCCAAAAATACATCAAATTTTCTTTTTATGTGTAGAAAAATCTCATCTGTTTTCTCCTTTAATCCGTCTTTTTTTACCAATGATAGTATTCCAACATGAATAGGAGCTAGATATGGCTTGAGAGATAACACAATTCTCTCATGTTCTTTATCATCTTTTAGACTGTGCTCCAAAATTGTGTATAGACTTCTGTCAATTCCCATTGAAATCTCAAAGACATGAGGTAAAACTTTTTCATCATTATCCATTACCTCAAATTTCTCCTTACTTTTTGTTGAATGACTAGATAAATCATAGTCCGATCTATAGTTACATGCAACAAGTTCTAGCCATCCAATTGTAGTTTCTACTTCAAAATCAAACGCAACTTCGGCGTAGAATGCCTTTTCTTTATCACCAAGTTTTCTAAATCTGCTTTTTGAAATATCAACTCCTGTTTTTTCATAAAATTCAGTTAATATCCCCAAGTAATATGCAACAAACTTGTTTGGGATAATTCCTGACTCTACTGCTTCTTTGCATGTCATAGAGACAGGTTCGGAATCTATTTGAACTCGAATTACTATTTTTTCAATTTCTAAAAAGTTTTCCACCTCCTGTAATTTTTTTGGATTACAAAACACTTCAATTTCTGCCTGGTAAAATTCTCTTAAGCGCAACAGACTTTGTCTTGGTGCTATCTCATTTCTGAAACTCTTTCCAACCTGAGCAATTCCTAAAGGAAGTTTTCCTCGCATGGTCTTAAACAGTCTTGGAAAATCTACAAAGATTGATTGACAAGTTTCTGGTCTAAGATATGCTTCTTCTTCTTGAGGACCAATACCAACTTTAAACATCATATTGAATTTTTTGGTCTTATCAAAGTCTCCTTTACATTTAGGGCACTTTATGTTGTTTTGTGAAATGGCATTATCAAATTCATTCAAATCTGCACTTTCAGGAATTTCAACTTGTGCAATTTCAGCAATTGTTCTATCTGCTCTAAATGTAGAATTACATTTTGTACATTTGATTATAGGATCAGCAAAATTTCCAAGATGACCTGATGCCTCAAAAACTGATTTTGACATAATTTGGGAGCCATCAATCTCAAGCATTCCATCTCGTCTGACAAGCTCTCTTCTCCAAAGTTCAAGGAATTTATTTTTTAATCCTACTCCAGATGGTCCATATTCCCAAAACCCCGCATGTGCATCTGCATATACTTCACAGCTAGGAAAATAAAATCCACGTTCAAGTGCCAATTTCATTACATCTTCATAATTCATTATTCAATTCCTTCATCCATGAAATAAATTTCTACGCAAATTCCTTTGCTTTTTTAATATTCTCAAAGTCATCTCTTTCATCATCAATAGGTGTCTCCAAAATTATTGGAATTTTTTCCTTGTTTGCAAACTTTACTATGGCAGAAATTCCTTTCTTTCCAATTCCTCCTAATCCTAAATGATAATGTCTATCCAAATTACAGCCAAGTTCACCTTTTGCATCATTTAGATGCAAAATTTTTAAATTCTCAATTCCAACATACTTATCAAATTTAAAAAATGTTTCCTTTACTTTTTCCTCTGTTCGTAGATCATATCCTGCAACAAATGCATGACAAGAATCAATACAGACACCAAATTTTTTTGCAGGCTTTAATTGCTTAAAGATTTCACCCAACTGTTTAAAGTCAGAACCCACAGAATTTTTCTGACCTGCAGTGTTCTCTAATAAAATTACTACATCATTTTTTGTTTTTCCAGCTTTTGTCAACCCCTCAACAAGGCGTTTAATTCCTGTTTCTTCTCCAGTTCCTAAATGGCTTCCAAGATGTGTTACAAGATATGGAATTCCCAACTGTGCACATCTCTCAACTTCATTAATCAAACTGTTTACTGATTTTTTAAATCCATCATCTTTTGGTGATGCAAGATTTGGTAAATATGGCATATGTGCACATGTTGCAAATCTGTCAATTTTACTTGCCTTTAATTTTGATTTGAAATTTATAATACCTTCTTTTGATAGTTCCTTTGCATGCCATCCTCTTGGATTTCTAGTAAATATCTGAAAAGCAGAACACTCTCTCTCCACTGCATTGTCTACTGCTTTATCAATTGATCCTGAAATTGAGACGTGACAACCGATCTGCATGTTTAACAATTTTCTTAAAACATAATTTAAACCAGCATCAACCCAAAAACCAGATTTTTATGTAAATTAAGTAAATTATTATCATGATTGCATTAGGCCAGGATGAAATAGCAAAGTATCCATTCTTGGCAGATGCTGGACAATATCTCAAAGATAAGGGATTTTCATTAGAACAGTTTGGAACAGATCCTGATCTAAAACAACTCATAGACAAGGCATATGATAGAATCCTAGTAGCAGCAGATGGAAAAATCTACAAGTCGGATCTAATTGAAGATCATGTCTCAAAAGAGGCAGCGCTTCCAAGAGAAGTTTTTTCATTTCTATTGGCTATTGTACTGCTAAAACTATGTGGTATGCATACTCTTATCAAGAGATTTGCACTAGCAGAAGCTAGACGTGCAGAAAAGTATCTTGAAAGAGATCTCTCAAATATTTCAGATGAATCAAAAAAAGAACTGGCAATTAGAGTAATTGATGATCTCTTTTCAGTTCAGGTTGAAAAACAAGATGATTATTTTGTAATTCCAGTATCTGATTATCTTAAACATTCAATAAATTTTCATGAAAGAGAATGGAAATTAATCAATAGACATATAGAAAATGGATTGGTATTTTTAACTCCACATGAAACAGTTCGATTGATAAGAAAAGAATTAGGAACATATATCAATTCAAAAATTATCAATGCAAAAACTCCTGCAATGATTCCTGGATTTGAAGATTCAGTAAACAAACTTGCATTACTATCTAAAAAATTTGCAACTTTTACTGTAACCACTGGAGAATATCCACCATGCATTAAACACGCAATTGATGTACTTGAGAAAGGTGAAAATCTGCCACACTCTGGAAGATTCATGTTAGCAACTTTTCTTCTATCAAAGGGTCAAACAGTTAATCAAATTGCACCACTATTCAAAAACGCTCCTGACTACAATCAACGCATTACACTGTATCAACTGAATCATCTAGCAGGAACTTCTGGAAGTGGAACTCAATATTCTTGTCCTTCATGTGAGAAACTAAAAACACAAAGTCTCTGTTTTGCAACATCAGAATGTGATAATATCATCAATCCATTACAATTTGGAAAGAAGAGAAAATAATGCAAGAATCTGATATAAAATTCTTAGAAGAATCATTCAAAAAATATTATTTTGAGCATTTTGATCTTATTCGAGTACCTGAAAGAACATCAGAGCGAGAATTTGGATATCAAAAATTCAATTCAGGAATGACTCGTCATATCCAAATCAAAGATGATAAAGAATTACATCTATTATTTATGCAAAATGTGCCATCTGACGTTTATTGTTCAAATGCATATTACTCATTTCCAAATTTACCAATGAATGAAAAAGATTGGAAAGAGGCAGATCTTATCTTTGATATTGATGCAAAAGATCTCAATTTACTATGTAGAGAAAGTCATACAATATCAATATGTAATGAATGCAATGAAATCTCAAAAAAATTAAAACAATGCAGAAAATGTAATTCAACAAAATTAGAAAAAAAATCTTTACCGTGCAAAAATTGTATTGATTCATCAAAAGATGAAGTATTTAAATTATTTAAAATTCTAGTTGATGATTTTGCAATAAATAAGGAAAACATACATGTCTATTTTTCTGGTAATGAAGGTTTTCATGTTTATGTGTATAATTCACAATTCCAACAAATAGGTTCTAGAGAAAGATCAGAACTGTCTGATTATATCATGTTACGTGGTGCTATTCCTGAAACTTTTGGAATGAAGAAATTCAAACCAAATCGTTCATCTTTTCCAGACTTTGATGACAAAGGATGGAAAGGAAGATTCTCAAAATATATGTATGGAACAAAATCAAAACGTTCAAAAATTATTTCTGAATTACTTGTAAATGGTTATTCTTCTTTTCAAAAAACACTCGATAATGTATCTGAAAATATTGGAGTAAAAATTGATCCAAATGTTACCATGGATATTCATAGAATTTTTAGATTGCCTGGTTCTATTAACAGCAAAAGTGGTCTTACAAAAATTCTTTGTAAAGATATATCAAAATTTGATCCATATAATGAAGCATCCTTTCTTAGTGATGATACTATAGAAATTTTAGCAAATTCTCCACTAGAATTTAAATTAAAAAACAAAAAATTCGGGCCATACAACAATGAAAAAGTAACCGTTCCAATATTTGCAGCAGTCTATATGATTTGTAAAAAATTGGCAAGAATTGCTTAATTTTGCTGGTAAGACATTAATTTACCAAATCTTAACAAAATTTGATTTTGTATAGCGCCTCTACTGATAAGCAAGCTCCACCTCCTGATGCTGGAAAATTCATCAGACTAGGAATTGTAGTCATAATTGGTATAGTAATTTTTGCAATGGTAGGAAATCAAGCAGTAATTTTATCAATGAATTTCACTGAATTTGGAGACCAGTTCAGTAAACCTCTCTATTACACACTTGTCTCTACAATAATTCTCTCAGCAATTGCTCTTGTTCGTATAAATATTTCTGGAAGATCTTCGATTTTCTGGTATGTCATTAGAACAGCAATTGGATTTATTGGAAGTGGTGGGCAACAACCAATTTCAAATAATATCTCAAGTTTTAAAGAATACAAACTATCGTCTCCACAATTTGTAATATGGCAAATTACTAAAATTTTGCTTTTTGGAGCATTCTTTGCAAATATCATGTTTGGATTTGCAGCAATCTCATTTATCGATGGTAATTATCTAGGAATTGAAAATCTACCAAAACTATTCTCCTTGCCTTTTGTAACTCCTGATAATAATCCAAATTATGCAGCTGAAAATGTTGTTCCAATGATTCCTGCCTTAGTAATATTAATTCCTCCATTACTTGCAGCAATTGGATTACGACTGTTTTTGTATGTTGGAATTCATAGAATAATTAATGTAATTACTTCATTTTTGCAGGACTCAAACAACGGAAAGCCCAGATATCTAAACTATGTTTCAACAATTGAGGGAATAATTGGTATTGGAATAATTTGGGCAGGTTTTAATCTCTTCTTTACTGATCAAATTGATTACAATACACGATATATCATTGGTGGTACACTTCTCATAGGCTTTGCACTAATTGCATTTTCAGTAGTTGATAGAATTAGAGCACGTGTTCTCACTCATATGTTTAAGAGAGATGTTTACATTAGAATTCTAAGTATTATTGCAATTGCAATAATTATTGCAGGTGTAGTTTCTGTTAACAACAGTATAGCTGACGCAAAGAAGATTGAATTTTTAGGTCCTTATACAGCTCAACAAATTGGAGTAAATCGATATCTTGGTGAATTAAATAATATACAAGAAAATATTCATGATGTTCAGCTTACATCTGTTTCTGCAAATAATATCAAAAATTATGTAAATCAACATAGTGATGTGCTTAATGTCATTAGAGTTTGGGATTGGGAAGCAGCTTTTGCCAAATTAAAGCCTGAGATTGGTCTTATTCCATATGTGGACTTTGAAGATAATGATATTCTCCGCTTTAACAATACTCTTTATTGGACTGCCTCTATGAAACCAATTCTGCCAACATCTGTTAGTCTTGAAAATAGATGGTATAACGAACATCTCGTATACACTCATGTTCCTAATGGATTCTTAACACTTGAAGCAACTGATGGACAGATTGTTGATAGTGGTGAATTTTTCAAACAAAGAGAGATCTATTATGGAGAGGGAGGATTATTTGAACAAACTTGGTCTGGTTATCCAAATTCGAGAGGCTCTAACAGTGCAGAACTAGGAGGAGTATCTTATTCAGGTATAGGTGGATTAGATGTTTCACCACCACTAAGTTGGATCTTTGAGCCAAACTTTTTACTTTCATTTCCAGCCGAATCAGTCCACATTATGAGATACAAAGACCTACATGACAGAATGGAAATACTGTATCCTTACTTCCTTTATGATTTGTTTGGAAAAGAACTAGATTCACTTCCTGTAACTGATGGAGAAAATTCCTATTGGCTGATTCCATTAATTATTGGATTTGATACTAATGATGTTCCATGGTCAGTTGGTAATCCATACTTGCGTTTGATAGGTTATGCACTAGTAGATTCTTACAACGGTGATATTCAATTACTAAAGACTGGAGATGATTTCTTTTCAGATATGTTTGCTAGTCAGTATTCTGAACAATTCAAACCAATGCCGGCTTGGCTAGAAGAACAAATCAGATATCCAGTTGAATTATTCAATTGGAAAACAGAGATGTATAATATTTATCACGTAACTAATGTTGAGACATTTATTCAAGCAAATGAATTCTATGAAATTCCACGTGGCCTTGATACCTATTACGTTGAAGCAAAACCTCCAGGATTTGCACAAACTGAATTCTTAGGATTACTTTCATTAGAATTAAGAGGTTCTCAAGGAAGAAACCTTGCAGGATATATGGTAGTTGAAAATGATCTTACTAATCTAGGAAATCTACAATTCTATGAAGTTCCACTAAACTCTACAACCAAACTGATTGGTCCTACTGCAGTTAGAGAAGCATTAGACAGAGACCCAGAATTTGCTCAACTAAAGACACTTTTGAGAAATCCAAGAATTGGTGATAATATTTTGTATCGCGTAGGAGATCATGATATTTACTTTATTCCTGTATATACTGCTGGAGCTGGTGGTGTAGTTGCACAACTAGGTACAATTGCAGCAGTTGGAGCAGCATTTACTGGAGAATATTATGTTGGACTAGGTGAAACCCAGGAAAAAGCATTTGAAGCTTATTTGAAGAAAGTTTCTGGCGTAGCACCAACTGCAACCACTGCCGATGTTAGTTACGTTGAACTAATCAGAAGTGACAGAATTGATATTATAAAATCTGTATTTGAAGAAAATAATATTACAGTATCTGAACCAACATCAATTCAAATTCCATTATCATTCAATGAAGGTCAACTGTTCTTCTTTACTGAAAGTGATCGTATAAACACCGAAGAATTCCTTAATGAATTCATTGATGACTTTGTAAAGCCACGCAGTGATAGAGTATTCATGTGGAAAGAAGAAAATAATCTCAACATTGGAACAATATTTGTCAAAGATGGAATATCTGAGATACACTATGTCTCAATTGAGGTAGGCAACTAATTGCTCTTAGTTGTTGATAATGGTTCAGTCTATACAAAAAATTTAACTGATTTTTTAACCAAAAAAAATATTTTATTTGAAAAACAGACTCCTCAACTTCTTAATCTAAACTTACTTGAAAATTTTGATTGTTTCATTTTATCTGGAAGGAGAAAAAATGAAAAAAAGACAAATGAAATTAATTCCAAAATAATTTATTATTCTATTAAAAATAATGTTAAATTACTTGGAATTTGCTATGGTGCAGAAATTTTGGCTCTTACATTAGGTGGAACAATTCGAAAAACTAAATCTCTTCAAAAAGGAAATGAAACAATCAAAATTTTAAAAGATAATTCGATTTCTAGTAATTCTTTACAAGTTTTTGAAAGTCATGGATTTGAAATATCTCAATTACCTTCTATTTTAATTCCTCTTGCAGAATCGAATAATTGTAAATATGAAATTATTCAATATAATAAAAAGCCAATTTTTGGAACCCAATTTCATCCGGAGATGACTAAAGATGGTAATGATTTAATTGAAAAATTCTGTTTTCTTTGATTGATTTTAATAACTCTTAAAATTTCTTTTATTTATGGAACAAGAAGATCACGAATTATTTTTACCTCTTGTTGAAGAAGAAAATATCTGCCTTCCATTACCCATCAACGTTGTATCAAAGTATTGGAATGTTGAATTATCAATGGTAGAAGCTATTGAGACTGCCAAAAAATATTCCGGATTTAGTGGTAGTATACTTATCGAAGGAATAGAATTAGCAGAAAGACATGGCCTAACATGTAAGATAGTAAATTCATCTTTATCAGAATTGAAAAAAATTATTGATTCTGGAATACCACCAATTGTCATTCTTCCAGGGATTCCAGAAATTACTCAACATGCATCAATCATTACTGGTTATGATGATAAAGAAAAGACAATTCTTCATTATATTCAGAAAGGTAATCTAGAGGGGGAACAACAGGAAGGAGCAATACCTGAAGAAATTTTTAATAAAGAATGGTCTGAAGAAGGACGATTATTGATATTATTAGCTTCATCAGATATTTTATCTTCTTTAAAACTTGAAAATGATTCTACTGATAAATCAAATCGATTATGTCTTATCTCTGAACGACAAAATATTCTCAAAAACTCTTCTGATGCACTTAAATCGTTAAAACAAGCCTTAGAAATTTTCCCAGATAATTCTACTGCTTTACATCAATTGGGCTCTATAATGAATGAACAAAATTCTCCTAACTGTGTAAATTTTTATGAAAAATGTTTAGACATCAATAAAAGGTCATATTTGACTTACAATGGTTTAGGAAATTTTTATCTTAAAACAAATCAATTTGAAAAAGCAGAAAACTATTACACAAAGGCTATTGAAATAAATCCAAAAAGATCTGCTAAAATTTACAAAAATAGAGCATATCTAAGAGAAAAACAAAACAAAAATTCTGAAGCAAAAGATGATCTTAAAAATTATCTAAAATATTATCCAAAAGCTCCTGATAGAGGAATTATTGAACAAGCAATTAGAGAGTTATAATGCGGAGTGCGGGATTTGAACCCGCGGCCTTCAGCTTGGGAAGCTGACGTCATACCAGACTAAACTAACTCCGCTTAGAAGAGATTGATTGACTATGATTAAATATCTTAATTAGAAAACTAATACATGGATGCAAGATGTCCTGAATGTGAAAAAGTTGCCATCTTAGACGACGACGTTACCAATGTAAAATGCCCTCATTGTAACTTTGAAGCAGATTATGATTCATATCTTGAAATCATGAAAGATCAGGCAATTAATATGGCAACAGATTATATTCCAGATCGACCAGGAATGTAATTACCAATAATTTCCTTTATCAGAACAATCTAAGTGCGCACCACAATTAGGACAAAACATATGACATGCTTGCATGTCTACCATAATTTTATCACACCTTGGACATCTAATGTCCTCTCCCATAACTATCCAAGGTAATCTTAATTTAAAAATAATGTCCAAAGGTTAATTAGTCGTTCAACTTTTTTTGGAATAATTGGCAAACTTCAAACTTACAATTTCAGATATTAAAGGAAAGTCAGTTTCAAAAGAGCTCAAAGATAGTGATGCTAATCCTTTGTTAGGTTTACAGCTTAGAAATGAAACTGATGCATCAATTGTTGGACTATCTGGCAAATTAAAACTCACTGGAGGAAGTGACAAATCTGGAATTCCTATGAGAAATGATGTTCACGGTTCTGCAAGAAAAAAAGTTCTTCTTTCTAAAGGTGTAGGTCTGCAAGATGCAGAAACTGGACAAAGAAAGAGAAAACTAATGCGTGGAAATACAGTATCTGAAGAAATCTATCAAGTAAATTGTAAATTTGATGGAGAATTACCAGTTGAAGCTCCTCCTGAATCTTCAGGAGAATCTATAGAAGAAAAAACTGAAGATAAAAAAGAATAACTTAACATATACCGATTCTTCATTTTGAGTCATGCATTGGAGAGAAACACTTCCTGATTGGTACATCAAAAAATATGGATATCAACCATGTGTTAACATTGGGACAGCAGGTCATGTAGATCATGGAAAAACTACTCTAATTCAAGCGTTAACTGGTTCTTGGACAAGTGTTCATAGTCAAGAATTAAAACGAGGAATTACAATTCGTGTAGGTTATTCTGATGCTGCATTTTACAAATGTAATAATTGTGAGGAACCTTTAGGTTATTCTACAACTCCAAAATGTAAAAATTGTGGAAAAGAAAGTGAACTATCCAGAGTTGTAAGTTTTGTAGATAGTCCCGGACACGAAAGTCTGATGGCAAATATGCTTTCAGGTTCTGCTTTGATGGATGGTGCTTTGTTATTAGTTGCTGCAAATGAAAAAGTTCCTAAACCTCAAACCAAAGAACACCTTTTAGCTCTTCAAACACTTGGTATACAACAAATAGTTGTAGTTCAAAACAAAGTCGATTTACTTCCTTACAAAGAAGTGATGGCAAACTATCAAGACATTACAAAATTTGTTAAAGGAACTTTTGCTGCAAAATCACCAATAATTCCAATTTCAGCTCAATCTGGATTAAATATTGATGCACTTATTGGTTCTATAGAATCAACAATCAAAACTCCAGAAAGGGATGAAAAGAAAGACACTGTTATGCATGTTTTACGGTCTTTTGATGTAAACAAGCCTGGTATAAAATTAAAAGATATTAAGGGAGGTGTAATTGGTGGAAGTCTTACTCAAGGAGTTTTTAAAATTGGGGATGAAATTGAGATTAAACCTGGTATTATGAATGAGAAAAAAAAGTTATACGAACCACTACTTACAGAAATTACATCTTTAGGTACTGCAGCAGGAATTGTTGAATCAGTCAAACCTGGTGGACTAGTTGCAATAGGAACAAAATTAGATCCCTCAATGACTAGAAGTGATTCATTTATTGGATCAGTAATTGGAAAACCAGGCACTCTTCCTGAAAATTCTACTCAACTAAAACTTGAAGTAAATCTATTTGATGTTGCAGTAGGAATAACCGAGGATATCAAAGTCCAACCAATTCAATCAGGGGAATTACTTAGGCTCAATATTGGAACTGCACCAGTATTAGGCAAGGTCACTAAAATAAAATCAAAAAACATTGAGATTGAACTTAGAAGACCTGCTTGCATCTTTGAAGGTGGTAATGTGGCAATAAGTAGGAGAATTGATGAAAGGTGGAGATTAATTGGTGCAGGAATAATTGGTTGAAGTAATCTGTGACACTAATTTTTTAATCCATTTGGCAACCAAACGAATCAAAAACATTGATAATCTTGATGTTGAGATTGGTTCCATTTCTTTTGTTGTACCAAAAGTAGTAATAACAGAGTTGAATAAATTACAAAAAATTCCTGAAAAAAAACAAGAAATTATTATGACTTTGAATTTTATTAAAAATTTAAAAATAATTCCTATTAATGGAAATTTTGCTGATAAGGAATTACTATCTTATGTAAAAGATAATAGATCCATAATTGGAACCATGGATAAGGAACTAAAAAAACAGATCAAGTATGCTGGAGGTTCCATAATTTCTTTATCAAATGATAAAATTGTCTTAGAATCTTAGAAAAATTTAACTTTAAGACTTTGTTTAAACATGATGAAAGATATGATTTTAGAGAGTCCTGCTTTTCAAAATGGGGGAACAATTCCAAGAAAATATGGATATAAAAATGAAAATTTCAGTCCTTCATTAATTATTACTCAAGTTCCAAAAGAAACAAAATCACTGGTTTTGATCATGGATGATCCTGATGCAATGGGAGCAGTAGGAAAAGTTTGGGTTCATTGGGTTTTGTGGAATATTCCACCAAACATTCAAGAAATTGCAGAAAACTCTATACCTGGAAATTCAATTGAGGGAAAAACAGATTTTGATGAAATTGGTTATGGTGGACCAGCACCACCAGATAAAGAACATCTCTATATTTTCAAACTTTATGCATTGGACATAGAACTACATTTAGAAAAAGGTTCAACAAAAACAGATCTTGAGAAATCTATGAAAAATCATATTCTTGTAGAATCAAAACTAGAAGGCAAATATGCTCCATAATAATACTTATTTTTGAAATTAACATTAATTTTTTTTAAAAAGAGTAATAAACATAAGCTAGTGTTCAAAACCATTGAATTCACATGTTAGATTATTTTCAATAGGAAAATTTGATTTTAAACTAAATCATCTCTTAATCATAGCAATTTTATCAATCTCCTTTTCAATGTCTTTTTTGATTAGATCACAACCTGCAAGTTATGGATGGGAATTAAATGAGTTTGATCCTTTCTTTAACTATAGAGCAACACAATATATTATTGATAATGGAATTGATTCTTATTTTGAATGGAATGATGATTTAAGTTGGTATCCTCATGGTAGGGATGTTTCTCAGACATCACAAGTAATGCTGCATCTTACAGCAGCAATAACTTATTGGATTTTTGGCGCTGGCGGAAATCTTTATGACTTTACCATTTTATTTCCAGTAATTTTTGGTTCTTTAACAGCTATTCTTGTTTTTGCATTAGTTAGAACAATAGGAGGTAATACAGCTGGATTATTTTCTGCATTACTTTTCTCAGTTTCTCTACCAATTATTATTCGTGGTCAAATTGGTTGGTTTAAATCAGAACCACTGGGTTTATTTTTTAGTATTTTAGCAATCTATCTTTTTTTAAGTGCATTAATCTCAAAAAATTACAAAGTCACAATACCAAAGATGGTTGCATCTGGAATTTTTATCATTTTTGGTTTATCTGCATGGGGTGGTGATCAATTTTTCATTTTACCCTTAGGTATTTTCTTTTTAACATTACCATTTTTGCGAGCAGATCATAAATTTTTGATTTTGATTATACCTATTTTTACAGTATCATCCATTCTCACATCATTAGCATTTGAAAGATTAGGAACCTATTTTATAATGGGATTAGGAGGATTATCATTAATCGTTCCTACAATTTTCTTAGTAACATGTATTGCTATACAACGTAAAAGTAGTGATAATACTAAACAAAGAAATGGATTATTATTTCTTATAGCAATCCTAATTATTGGTTCAAGTATTCTTGTGATAAATGTTGATTCACAATTTATCCCACTACCTAGTTATAGATATCTAAATGCAATAAATCCATTTTTAACAACAACTGATCCCCTTATTGATTCTGTTGCTGAGCATGCAACAACCACAATTGAACAATCTTTTCTATTTCATTCAATATTAATGATATTTGCTGGACTAGGAATTTGGATAATCCTTAAAAATTCCAGTAAATCTAATTTTATAAAAAATGATATGATTTCATTTGCGTTAATTATTGGATTGGTAGGAGTCTATGTTAGTTCTGCATTTGTAAGACTAGAAGTATTTGCATCATTATCAGTAATTATTTTATCTTCTTTAGGATTATCAGTATTGTTAAAAGAATTCTATACTAATAAAATAGAAATTAAAAAATCTAAAAATCTTATTCTGAAATCATCTTTTATTCTTGGAGTAATTTTACTACTGACAACACCCTTAATTTTTCCTATCAATGGAAATGTTTTTTCTACTACTAACAATCCACCTACAATCCTTAATGGAGGAACTACTTTTAGAATTAGCACTACCGATTGGATTGATGCTTTGGATTGGATTAAAAATAACACTGAAAAGGATGCAATCATTGCTACTTGGTGGGATTATGGATACTGGATTGAAACAAAAGCTGAACGAGCTTCTCTCGCAGATAATTCCACTTTGATTGATAGTATAATTAAAAAAATAGCATCTGCTTTCCTAAGTTCTCCTAATGAAGGAAGAAACATTTTACTTGAAATGGAATCTGATTATGTGGTTGTTTTTATAGCTGGTCAAAGACTAGAAGTTGATAATGGTGATCAACCACTTTATGTTCTTGGTGGTGGTGGTGATGAATCAAAAAAACAATGGTTTATGAGAATTGCAAATGAACCTTTAGCCAAATATCTTCATTCTGATGGAATTAGTGGAACTGATTATTTTTGGAATGAGACATTATTAGGCAAAATGACTCCATTCACTCTTTTAGGATATGTAAATATGGCAAACAATCAACAATCTCAAACCTATCAACCAGGATTTACTGGAATATATACAAAAGATATTAAATTAACTGAAGATGGAAATGGACCATTAAGATTGGTATATTCTTCACCAAGTTTTGACGTTGGAAAAGGTGGGCAAGTTCTTGGAGTGTTTGTTTATGAAATTAACAAAGCCCACGTACCATAAAACTAATTTTTAATTATATCTCTCAGCCAATCTATATCTCATGTATTTATCATCAGGCGAAAATTTGGCTGAATGTGCTGAAATTGTTCTCTCATTACATTTTAAACACTTATCTTTCAAAGTATATTGATTACATTTAATACATTTTCTTAATTGAAATTTCATCTTAATTTTCTCTTGTTTTCTTTGATTCTTCTCTCGTAAATTTGAATGAGCCTTTTTTCTTTTCTATATTGGTTTGAATTTCTTCAATAATTGGTTTTAATGATTTTTCTGCATATTTGAAATTCTCTGACGTTATTGACAATCTATATTTTGGTGCTCCCAAATAAGTAATATCTATCGTAGGATCTTTTTTCAAAACATCCAATAATACTTTTTTAATTATTTCTACTCCATCAGATTTTTCACATGTAATTTCTATAATTCCCCTAATTTCAACTGATGGAAGTTTGATCTTAGAACATATATCTCCAATTACAGTTACAGTTTTTTTTGCAAGTTTAAGATCCTTTACAGATTCTATACCATTTCTTCCAATCTCTATAAATGCATCATACACTGAATCAAATTTTGAATAAATACTATCTTCTAACTTTTCAATTTCTTCATCTGAAAGTTTTGCTTTTTCTTGAACATTTTGTAATAATGTTTTACCTTTTTCAAACTTTTTAACTTCTTTTAGTTTTTCTTTTTTCTGATCTTTTGATACTTGTTTTAATGATAGATCAATATCTCCTCGTTTAGAATTTACTTTTTTTACTAGTAGTACTTTTTTCTCCCCATCTTTGACAAATCTACTTACTGATCTTATCCAACCTGGGGCAATCTCTGAAATATGTAAAAATCCTTGAATATCATCATATTCATCTAATGTTACATATGCTCCATGATCCATTACCTTGGTAACAGTAGCCAGTACAATTTCTCCTTGTTCAGGCATCTCTTGGATTTCAGTAGACATTTCTTCTAAAACTCTTCAATGTGTAAATTAATGTTGCTGGCTAGAAATCAATACCTTTCTTAGCCTTAACACCAAGTTGAAAAGGATGTTTTATCTCTCTCATTTCTGTGACTAAATCAGCTAGTTTGATTATCTCATTTTTTGCATAATTTCCAGTTAATACCAAGTCTACTTCTATCGGTTTTGATTTGATTAAATTTAAAACATCATTGACAGATATTAAATCAAGATTTACCGCATAATTAACCTCATCTAAAATTACAATATCATAGTTACCTGATTGAATTTTCTCATTGCTAATTCTCATTGCTTCTTTGGCAGTCTCTTTGTGGTCTTCTTTTGAACTTTTATCATCTATTATTCCAACAAATCCTTTACCCACTGCAACCATTTCAAATTCTGGTTCAAGTCTCTTTGATGAATCCATTTCACCATAATGCCATGAACCTTTGATGAATTGAATCATACAAATCTTCTTTCCGTATCCGACTGCTCTTAGTGCAATCCCTAATGCTGCAGTAGTTTTACCCTTACCTTTTCCCGTGTAAACAATAGTTAACCCATTTTCTTTCATAAACCATGTTCCAACAATCTTACTAAAAACATTGAGAATCCAGCAAAAGATATCAATTTAAATAAAAAATGATTCTAGTCATGCAAATTGAGAATTCCTAGAATTATAATAGCAGGTGCTACAAGTGGAGTTGGAAAAACATCTATTACATGTTCAATAATTCATACTTTACAAAAACATGGTTATTCGATTCAACCCTTTAAAGTAGGACCTGATTATATTGACCCTAGTTATCTTTCAAGTATTTCAAAAAAACAGACATACAACTTGGATGTGTGGTTAATGGGAAAAAATCAACTATTACATAATTTTGTTTTAAATTCAAAATCTAACATTTCTGTAATAGAAGGTGTAATGGGTTTCTATGATGGATTTGGAGGGGATACAAATTATGCTAGCACACATCATGTGGCTTCAATTACAGAATCTCCTGTTATCTTAGTTTTAGATGCAAGTAAAACAGCACGCTCTATTGCCGCAACTACACTTGGATTTATTAAATTTCATAGAAATTCCCATATTGCGGGAATAATTCTCAATAAAATAGGCAGCAAAAAACATGAGCTTTTGTGTAAATGTGCATTAGAAAAAACTAATATCCCAATCATAGGTATTATTCCAAATAATCCAGAATTAAATTTGGAATCACGTCATCTTGGATTAATTTCAACATTGGATAATAAATTTCTAAAAAATAAAATTGAGAAAATTTCAAAAATAATTTCAAAATTTTTAGATATCAAACAAATAATTAAAATTTCAAAAAATACAATGTCATTAGAAAAAAAATCAAAACTTGTACATAAAAAAGCGAAAACTACTATTGCAGTAGCACTTGACACTTCATTTAATTTTTACTATCAAGATAATCTAGAAGCATTACGACGTGAAGGAGCAAATCTAAAATTTTTCAGTCCTATAAAAGATAAAATAATTCCAAAATGTGATGGACTCTACATTGGTGGTGGTTTTCCTGAAATTTTAGGTGATTTATTAGAAAAAAATCAAACAATGAAAAAAACAATTAAAAAATTATCTGAAAACAACCTTCCAATTTATGCAGAATGTGGTGGTTTAATGTACCTAACAAAATCTATTCTATCTAACAATAAAAGACACAAAATGGTAGGTCTATTTGATGCTGACACTAAAATGACAAAGAAAATGAGACTAAATTATACAAAAGGAAAGATTATTCAAAAAAATCTCATTTCAGAAAAATTACATAATTTTCAAGGTCATGAATTTCATTATTCTCAATTAGATTCGGTGTCTGCAGATTCTAAATTTGCTTATGATTTAGAAATTGGTGAAGGTATTAAAAAACATCAAGATGGAATGATTGAATATAACACTCTTGCATCATATGGTCATCTCTACTTTGATAGCTCAAACTATGCCCAAATTTTTGTTAAAAATTGCTTAAATTATTCAAAACGATGATTCTGCTCTAATCAGCTTGAATATTGCATTAATTATGGCAGAAGCTGAAGAGCTTCCTCCTTTTCTACCAATATTTGTAATAAATGGCACTTCCTCTAACTTTGATAATTCTTCTTTTGATTCAGAAGCACAGATAAATCCTACTGGAATTCCAATGATTAGGGCAGGTTTTACTATGCCCTCTTTTACCATCTGAATTACTTCCAGTAACGCAGTAGGTGCATTTCCAATTGCCACAACTCCTCCTTCAATATCTGTTATTGCAGCTCTCATTGATATTTGAGAGCGGGTTTTTCCTTCTTTTTTTGCCAATTCCATAATTTCATAACTCGAAATATTGCAAATTATTTTATTTCCAAAATCCTTGGGATTTTGCTTATTCAATCCACCAATTACTCCATTAACATCCACTACTATACTGCAACCATTTCTCAAAGCATTCATGCCACTTTGAATTGCATCTTTGTGAAAAATTATTCTATTTTTATCTGCAAAATCAAAATCTGCTGTTGAATGAATTATTCTTCTAACTATTGGCCATTCCTTTTCATTGTACTGATGTGACCCAATTTCATCCTCAATCATCTGCATACTTGTATCTTCAATTGATTGACCTTTCCTAGTTTGCATTTTCTACTTCCTTTGCTCTTTCCAATATCAAATCTATCATTTTTTGATCAGTTCCTAAATGTTTTGTAATGTAAGTATTTTTCATATTAGAATTTTCTAATGCAGGTATCAAATCATTATTGATGTCTGTTTTTACATGTGCTCCTTCATGAAGAAAATAAAAAACTATTACCAAAACTTTAGGATCATCTTTCTCACACTTTTTTATCCCTTCAAAAATATCTGGTTGTTCTATTTCTAACCAACATCTACTAACATTTCTGTATGAATCTTTTAATTCATTTACAATGTAATTCAATGACATTTGTGCGTTAGGATCTTTACTACCATGCCCAATTATCATGACGTCTACATCTTTTTTTGATAGTTCCATATTATTTTCTTTTAATGTTGTAGATATTCTATTTTCTACTACATCAACCAAAGTTTTATGCATGCTCATTGGCTTTGTAATGATGAATTTTACTTTAGTATCTTTTTGCAATTTCATTACATCTGTTACTGCATTTTTAACTTTTTTACCAGGATACAAAAAATAAGGAACTATAGTTAATGAATCAATATCTTCTTTAAGACATTTAGAAATCCCATCTTCGATATATGGTGGTTCAACTTCTAGAAAACAAAAATCCGTAAAAACATAGTCTCCTTTAGCCTTGATTCCTTGACAAATTACCTCTAATTCTTCGGATGCCTCTCTTTCTCTACTTCCTCTATCAATTAGTAATAATCCTCTTTTCAATTCAAAACCCTCGCTATGGCTATAGTCAAATTAGGTGGGAATTTCTGCTTTTCTACAATTAATTCTCCTCCTGAAACCTTAATTGCAGCAGCTTCAGACACACTTGCAGTTCCCTCAAATACTTTTACAGTATCTGAAGGATTTGGTGTAGAAATCTCATCTAATTCTTCCCTGTTGACATATTCAACTGGGATTTTCATTTCTTCTCCAAGTTCTATCAATCCTTGTACATCTTGTGGTTTTTTAATTGACACTAATTTTGCAATAGATTTTGAACTAAGATTGAATTTATCTAAACAACTCTCAATTCCTTCTTTGATTGTTTCTTTTGTAGTGTCCCAATGTAATCCAATACCAATCACTAAACTTGGAGGACGATAAATCACAAACTCTTTAGATAATCCTTTGTCAATAATTCTATCAGAAATTATTAGGTATCCTTTAGAATTTGATTGTTTCAAATCATCTAGATTTTCATAAATTAAAACATTTTTTGGCAATTCTTTATACCAGTTTTGATTTCCTGCTTCTTGAAATATACCTATAGGTTCTTCATTAACCATATGTGCACTAATTTTTGTCACATTAAAGTCATCTTCAATTCTCCAACCAAATTCTCTTCCTACAAGATCTACTGCTATGGTTTTGTTAACATCTGCAGCAGTTGTAATAACTGGTAAAGCGTGTAATTTTTCTGCAATTTCTTGAGTTAGCTCGTTTGCTCCTCCTATATGCCCAGATAGTACACTGATCACAAAATTTGTTTTATCATCAATAACAATTACTGCTGGATCTGTTTTTTTATTCTTCAAATGTGGTGCTATTAGTCTAATTACTGCACCCAATGAGAAAAGGCAGATTAGTGCATTACTATTTTTAAAAAGTTCGACAATTTTCTCTGATGTAGGCTCAGAATACCATACTATTTCATTTTCGTCATTTGAGAATTTTGAGGGTGCAAAAATTCTCCAGTCAGGAAATATTTTTTTGAGATTTTCTCCAATTTTTACTCCATTTTTAGTAATTGCAAGAATTGAAGTTTTATCCATAATCAAAACTTTCCAACTTTAATAAAATACCTTACTCTTTTGACATTCTTGATAGAATATTTCCATCAAAATCAAACAATATCACATCAATTGGAACTTTTTGTTCTGAGTGATTTCTCATATGTTTGTGTGTTTCACTACAAATTAATTCAAAAAATCCTTTTACGTTATTTTCGAGAATTATTTCAGAAACATGTCTTGCAGTATTTGCTTTTTTAATACTTTGAATTACATTTTCTTTGGCATCTACTTTTTTTGCTAATTCTGCTAAGAAATTCATATCTACTTTAGAACCTTTAACATGAGTTTGTTTAACTCCTGCAGCCATTTTTGCAAGTTTTCCAATAAATCCTACAACATATGCTTTTTTAATATTTTTTTTAGCACATTGCTGAATTGTATAGCCTGAAAAATCTCCCATTTGAACAAAGCAATGTTCAGGTAAATCAACTATTTTTTTTGCAAAATCTTCACTTCTTCCTCCAGTTGTAAGAACTACTGTATCATTTCCCATTGCAATTGCTACATCTAGATTTTGTCTGATTGATGCAGCATAAGATGCAGTAGAAAATGGAATTACTATTCCACTAGTTCCTAAAATTGAAATTCCATTTACAATTCCTAATCTTGGATTATCTGTTTTTGGCCCTAATTCTCTTCCTTTAGGAACAGAAATTACAACTTTAATTCCTTTTTCTAAAAGAATTTGTTTTCCTACCTCTCTTAAATTTTCAATAATCATTCTTTTTGGAACTGGATTAATTGCAGGTTTGTTTATCTCTAATCCCAACCCAGGTTTAGTAACAATACCAACTCCTTCACCTCCGTCTATTTCGATTTGATTTATTTTTTCTGTTAATGATAATTCAACAATTATTTCTGCACCATGTGTTACATCAGGATCATCTCCACCATCTTTAATTACAGAACATTTTGCTTTATCAGATTCAAATTCGCAGGAATACACTGGAATTTTAATAAAAGAACGTTTTGGCAACAAAATCTCTACATTTTCTATTTTTTTTTGACCCAAAATTAATAATAATGCAGCCTTTGCTGCTGCAGTTGCAGAACTGCCTGTAGTATAACCTGTCTTTAATTTTGTTTTTTCTTCTTCCACATTTTTGATATTTATTTTACTGTATTAACTCTTATTTGATAATTTTTCAATTTGCTCTAAATAGATTTAAAATTAAAACTTATTTGAGATAATTATGAATAAATTTAGAAAGATAATTGTTACTGGAGCAAGTGGATTTGTTTCAAGAAATCTTAGAAAGTATTTGTCTGAACGAAACATTGATCTAATTTCAATATCACGGAATAACTTTAAACAATTCAAAAATGAGTCTAAAATTGTTTCAAAAAATTATGATGAAAAAAATCTTCTTAAAAAAATTAAAGACTCTGATGCTTTAATTCATCTTGTTGGAATTGGAAAACAGTCTGTTGATATTGATTATAATGTAGTAAATACTGAATTCACAAATCATATAGTAAATTTATGTAAAAAAGCAAAAATCAAAAAAATTGTTTATCTAAGTGGCTTAGGAGTTTCAGCAAAAACCTCTACAGGGTATTTCATTTCTAAATACAACTCAGAAAAAATAATAATTAATTCTGGAATTAATTATACTATTTTTAGACCATCATATATTGTTGGAAAAGATGACTTGCTTACAAAACATCTTCATAAACAAATCAACAATGGACTTATTAAAATTCCTGGCTCTGGAAGTTATATGATTCAACCAATTCACATAAATGATGTCGTAAAAATTATTTTCAAATCAATTACTGAAGTAAAATTTAAAAATAAAATTATTGATCTTGTGGGTTCTGATAGGATTAGCTTTGAGAAATACGTTAAATTGTTTTCTAAAGGAACTAACACTATCATTAAAAAAATTAATTTAGAGTATTCTTATCGTGATGCAATTACTAATCCAAAATCAGATTTTGGAATTGATGATCTCAATATTCTAATTGGTAATTTCAAAGGTAATCATAACAAACTAAAAAAATTCACTGGCATGAAATTTGAATCTGTGATGAGACTATTAGAGTCCGGCCGATTGTTTTAATGTTTCAGCCTTATCTGTTTTTTCCCAAGTAAATTCAGGCTCATTTCTTCCAAAATGACCATATGATGCAGTTTTTTTGTAAATTGGTCTTTTCAAATCTAATTGAGATATAATGCCTGATGGCTTCATATCAAAATTTTTTCGAACCAATTCTTCGATTTGACTTTCTGCAATTTTGTTTGTTCCAAATGTATTAACATAAAGTGATACTGGTTCTGCAACTCCTATTGCATATGCAAGTTGTACTTCACATCTATCTGTCAGTTTTGCTGCAACAAGATTCTTGGCAATGTATCTACACATGTAACATGCTGATCTATCAACTTTGGAAGGATCCTTTCCTGAAAAAGCTCCTCCTCCATGTCTTCCAAATCCTCCATAAGTATCAACAATAATTTTTCTTCCAGTCAAACCTGCATCCCCATGTGGACCACCAATTACAAATTTTCCAGTTGGATTGATATGAATTTTAATTTCATCATTCCAAAGAATTCCTAAAACTGGTTTGATTACTTTATCAATTATTTCATTTGCAATTTCTTTCTGAGATATTTCTGGAACATGTTGTGTTGAAACCACAACAGTTTCAATTTTTGTTGGTCTGTTATTTTCATATCTAACAGAAACTTGAGTTTTTCCATCAGGTCTTACCCAAGGCAGAACATGACTTTTTCTGACCTCAGCTAATTTCTGTGCAAGTTTTTGCGAAAGTAAAATTGGCATTGGCATAAGCTCCTCTGTTTCATTTGTTGCATAACCAAACATTAATCCTTGATCTCCTGCACCTTGTTCTTTTTCTTCAGTGGCTGTGATACCTTGACTGATATCTGGACTTTGAGAATGCAGACGTAAAGTTATTTCACAAGTTTCTGTATCAAACATCAAATCTTTATTGTCATATCCAATATCTCTAATTGTTTTTCTAACTAATTCCTCTTGAGCTTTTTTATCAAAATTTGCTTTAGATGTTACTTCTCCTGCAACTGCTACAAAATCTGTGGTTATCATTGTTTCAACAGCTACTCTTGAATCTGGATCTTGTTTGAGAAATTCATCTAAGAATGCATCTGAAATACTATCACATATTTTATCTGGATGCCCCTCTGTTACTGACTCAGATGTGAATAGAAAACTGTTAGTCATAAAATCGCCCTGTTAACTAGAGTTCATTTTCTAGTTTGATAAATAATACATTATTGCCTCTTACGATTACTCTTCCATAATTTGCAATTGTTTTACCATCATGAAGCTCTTCAGCATCAGTCATAATCAAATTCATATATGAATCAACATTGTCCATTTTTCCTTTATACTCTACTTCGTTTTTTAGTCTCACTGTAACTTTCTTCTTTGTACTTTTTTGAAGAGTTGTTAAAGGTCTTTTTGCACTGTTTGATTGGGACACTAATTCTTCACTTGTTTTCAAACTTTTTTCTCTAGAATAAAAGCCTTACCTCCTTTGTAAAAATTGAAATTCCTTAAATTTTTTCTTCTTTTTCTAATAATTATACAAATGATCTCTACTGGTTTACAAAAATTAGATGAATTCTTGTCTGGAGGAATTCCTAATGGTTTGATTGTTGATATTTTTGGTGGAAATGGGACTGGAAAAACTCAACTTCTCTTACAATTGTGTATTAATTCAATTAAAAATGGTGGAAATGTTTTGTATTTAGATACAACTGGTGGATTTAGACCTGAAAGAATTTTAGAAATTCAAAAACAATCTGGAATAGAATTTGATTTTCTTGAAAAAATTATTGTATCTAGAATTAGAAATACTTCAGAACAAATCAAATCAATTAATAATTTTGAAAAAAATCATTTCTCTTTAATTGTAATTGATAATATTACTGATTTATTTTCTTATGAATACAAAAATGATGAATCTATATTCAAAAAAAATTTATTATTTATGAAATATATGAATCAACTATCAAAATTTGCAATTACTAATAAAATTCCAATTGTTATTACTAATATGATTAGAATCCTTGAAGATAAAGAAGTGGAAAATATGAAAAGTGCAATTGATCCTTTTACACATATCAAAATTTATCTTTCTAAAAACTCATCAAAATTTCAAGGCCAAATATATTGGGCACTTGATAAACAATCTTTTTCATATACCATCAATAAAATGGGCTTATCTCATAACTCTGAAGATATTTAACGGTCAATCATAATATTTTATCAATGGCAGGAATTTTTGATTCAATTCCAATAATCACTATTGTACTATTTGCACTTGGATTGATAGGTGTTATTGTTTATGCGAGATCACAAAGAAATGCAACAGACGAATCAGATTCTTGAATCTTTATTTAAAAAATTTGGATTTTCTAAACTAACTGAAATTCAGAAACAAGCTTCGCCATTCATTTTACAAAAAAAAGATTGTTTAGTAATCGCTCCAACTGGTTCAGGAAAAACAGAGTGTTCTGTAATTCCCATTTTTTCGATTTTGAAAAAATCTAAAAAACAAGGAAAAATCAAAGCTCTCTACATAACCCCATTACGTGCACTAAATCGTGATGTATTTAGAAGAATCACAAAATATGCTGAAGAAAATGAATTATCTATTAAAATCCGACATGGAGATACAACTCAAAAAGATAGGAAAAAAATCAATGAAAATCCTCCAGATATTCTAATTACAACTCCTGAAACTCTTGTTATACTTTTGACACAAATCAAAATGCTTGATGCGTTATCTAATTTAGAATGGATAATAATTGATGAAGTCCATGAATTACTTTCTAGTGAAAGAGGTGCTCAACTCTCATTAAGTATTGAAAGATTAGAATTCAATTCAAAATATCCCCTCACAAAAATAGGATTATCTGCTACAGTTGGCAATTTTGAAGAAGCAGGAAAATTTGTTGTTGGTACTAAAAGAAAATGTGAGATAATTCGAGATACATCAGTAAGAAAATATGATGTAGAAATAAAATATGTAGAAGGGACAATTTCTGATGTTGCAGAAAAAATTATTGAATATGTTTTAAAATTAGAATTAGATTCCCCTGTACTTCTATTTACTAATACAAGAGGAGAAGCTGAATTTCTGGCATCAATTTTGAAAGACAAATCTTCTGTTCCTATTGAATTGCATCATGGTTCTCTCTCAAAAGAAGTTAGAGAAGAAACTGAATCAACTTTACGTGAGGGAAAACGTGGTATTGTTGTATGCACCTCTTCGTTGGAATTAGGATTAGATATTGGTTCTGTTGAATTAGTAATTCATTATGGTTCACCTAGACAAGTCTCAAAATTTGTACAAAGAATTGGAAGAAGTAGACACAATCGTGATGCATCAGCTAGGGGATTAATTATAACAAATAATTCAGATGATGAATTTGAAGCACAAGCAATACTTGATCGTATTCAAGAAGGTTCAATTGAAGAACAAAAAATTCATGATGGCTCGCTAGATGTTTTAGCTCATCATTTAGTTGGATTTGCAATGCAAAGTGGTGAAATTTCAGTAGAGCAAGCTTTTGATTTGGTTATAAAAGCATATCCGTTTAGGAATTTACAAGTCAAAGATCTTATAGATGTGTTAGATTTACTAGATTCCAATTATCTGATATTTTTTGATCGAACAAAAATGACTTTTTGGAAGAAAGGACGTTCATTCAAATATTATTTTGAGAATCTTTCTACAATTCCAGATATTTTAAAATTCAAAGTTTTTGATAGCGTAGGTAAAAAAATTATTGGATCATTAGATCAAAGATTTGTTGGCGATTTTGGAGATTCTGGAAATATTTTTGTGTTAAAAGGATTACAATGGAGAATTTTAAATGTCGATGAAAAATCTTTCACCGTTAATGTAGAGCCATTTAGAGGAGGTAGAATAACTGTTCCATACTGGGAGGGCGAAAGTATTCCTATTGACTATAAAACTGCAAGAAAGGTAGGAAAATTTCGTAGTAAAGTCAAGAATGGTTCTCTTGTTTTAAACAATAAATTAATTGAAAAATTAAATTTTGATGTCATACCTGACGAAAATAATATTGTTATTGAATCAAATAGATCCCAAGGCTCAATTGTAATTCATTCATGTTTTGGAACCAAAATTAATTCCACTTTATCGACATTACTTTCTTCATTACTTTCTTCATTGTTGGGTTCAATAGTTGATTCTCGTTCAGATGGTTATAGAATTGTTTTATCCTCTAGATCACGTATTTCAGAAAAACTTTTCATCGAAGTTCTAAAAGATAACTATGATCTGCATTTAATTATTAGTGCATCTTTAACAGGTACTCATAATGTAAATTGGCGAACATGGTGTGTTGCTAAAAAATTTGGACTAGTTGGACGTGGTGCAATTTATGAAAGAAAATCAGCTAGGTTTTTGTATGAACGATACTCCAAAACTGCACTTGTACGTGAAGCACTTCGTGAATTATTTCATGACAAATATGATCTTAAAAATTCTGATAATATTTTAAAAAAAATACGCGAAGATAAAATTCATATTAAATGGTTAGAAGTTGACCAATTTTCAAAACTAGCAGAACCTATTTTAGATCATACAACAAAATATTACTCATCTCCTGCAAATCTTGACAAAGGAATTCTTGATCTTGTAAAAGCTCGACTTCAGAAAACAAAACATCGTCTAATTTGTGCTAGATGTGGTAAATGGGAACGGTTAGTTGAAACTCATGAAGTTAAAAATATCTTAATCTGTCCTTATTGTAAGGGAAGACAAATCACAGCAACTTATCATTCTGATTATGATCTTCCAAAAATTATCCGAAAGAAACATGAAGGAAAAAAACTATCTGCTGATGAAAAACATAAGTTTGATCGTGCCTGGAAAGTCTCATCCTTGGTAGAAAATTTTGGTAAAATTGCTATTATTGTAATGTTAGGATATGGTGTTGGTGCTGATACTGCAGCAAGAATTTTACGAAATATGATTGATGAGGAACATCTCTTTAAACAAATCTATGAGGCAGAAAGACAATATGTTGTAACAAGAGGATTTTGGGATTCTTAATTTTTCTTAGTAATTTTAGAAAATGCAGTTAAAAATAATTCAATTCTACCTTCTAGTCCTGCTTTTGCGTTTAATCCTGTTATTGAAACAATTTCTCCTAATTCACATTTATCAATTAACCTTACTTGATTTCTCCAACCTTTAACCCAAATTTGACCTGTGTCATCTTCTACAAACATTTCTGAAAGTGATATTAATTCTCCAGATTTTGTTTGAACTTCACGTCTTTCAGGAACTTTTAAGATAATTGCTTCAATACAATAATTTTCATCTACTTTGATATCATTTATTTTTGTTCTAATCTGAGATAATGATGGAATTGATTCATCATTGTCTAATTTTCTTACAAATGAATTATTATCGAGTGTAATTGAATTTCCATACACTTTTGATGGCATGCACTCTATTACATCGCCTTCTACACAGATACTAGTTGAATTTGAAAAATCACTAATATTGTATAGGTTCCTCTTATTGTCAACTGCTAAAATCATACTCTTACCATTCTCTGTTGATGATATAGAAAGAATTCTTGCAATTACTGGCTCTGCTTCTTTTCCACCTTCAATTTCAATAATTGTTGCATCATTTCCATGAATTTCTAATCCTTGATTTCCTGATTTAACTTTGACCCCTAGCAATCTTACTTTTGCAGATTTTGAGATCATGTTGGGAATAGATGATTCATCTTTTCCCCAAAGAACTATTCTAATCCCACTTCCGTCTTTTCCTTTTAGTCTCATTCTAAGTGCCTTTCCAGGCTGGCCTCGAGAATTTGTAAATTCCATTCCGCTGATTACACCATCAATCATGCCTGAAATCACAAGATCTTTTTGTCCTTCTTGTAATTCACTAATATCTTTTGTAATGGTATCGATAGTTGGAATTTCACTTTCACTATCTGCAGTTTCAATATTAGAACCAGAACCAATGTTTATTGTTGGTGAGCCATCAAGATCCGATTTAACATAAGCTTTAATGATTTTAATTAAATCTCCTGGTTTTAGATTTTCTAGACCTGGCAAATTTGCTTTTTCATCCCATAATTTTACACTTGCAGTGGAATCTTCATCATATACCGTCATTGTTCTAAGATAAAATGGTGAGCCATCTTTTCTTGAAAATTGTTTTGTTGACGAAAAATTCAAAACTCTTGTTTCTAATGAAATTTCTTTTGCTCCTGCATATAGATCCTTTAAACCCATTTCTACTTTTAATGGCTCAGATAAAGTAACACCATAATCAGATGCAATCAAAAACAATGCTCCTTGATCTGTCAGATATCCTGCACCAATTTTTTCTTTTTTTAGCTTAATTTGCTCTTCTACATCTTCTTTTGACAGTTCAGGTTTTTGCTCAAGTAATTTATTCATTAAATTTTCTAATTCTGACAATTCATTTTTTGTAAACTTGATGTATTAATAAAAATTTCATTAGTTTCAAATTTTTTTACTTTAGAAAAATGATCGCTTTTAACATCTTTTTCTAATATTAAAATTCTAAAAAACTTCTTTTTGTTATATTTCTTCATGGTTTATGTTAGAGAATTCTATTTTTGTAGCAATCATCCTAATTTGTCTCATTAACTAAATTAATAGGAAGATCGCAGTTTTGTTATGTCCTGCATTGATGTTAAACATCTATCCAAATCATATGATTCAATTCATGCTGTAAATGATCTTGTATTATCAGTAAAATCAGGACAGGTCTTTGGATTTTTGGGTCCTAATGGAGCTGGAAAATCCACTACCATTAAACTTCTTACAACTTTAATTCCTCCTTCAAGTGGAACTCTTTCAATTTTAGGCATTGATGCTGTAGCAAATCCTCTTAAAGTTCGTCATAAAATAGGCGTTGTTTTACAACAACCAAGTTATGAACCTACTTTATCAGTTGAAAAATCTCTTGATAAATATGGGATGATGTGGAATGTTCCAAAAACTGAGCGTAAAAAAAGAATGGAACAACTTTTGATAGATTTTGATCTTGTAGAAATTCGAAAGAAAAGAAATGAAGATCTTTCAATCGGGCAACGAAGAAGAGTTCAGGTAGCTCGTGAATTTATGCATGATATGGAATTATTATTTTTAGATGAGCCCACTGTTGGTTTAGATCCAAGTGCTAGAAGAAAACTGTTAGATTATTTAAAAAATAAAGTAAAAACAGGATTAACAATTTTTTATACAACTCATATTCTCACTGAAGCTGAATATCTTTGTGATGAAATAGCTATAATCGATAAGGGTAAAATTCTTACAGTTGATTCTCCTGATGCTCTAAAGAACAAATTTGGAAAAGAAAAAACTATAAAAATTCATTTATTAGAAAAACAAACTAGAATTTCATCTCTCCTTTCTGGAATTTCGGATTTTCAAATTGATTATGAGAATGGAACTAATATCATAATTCATTCAGAACAATCTGAATTGGTACTGTTAAAAGTATTGAAAATACTTAATGATAATACAATTGAAATTGAAGATCTTTCAGCTGTACCTACAAATCTTGAAGAAATATTTTTAAAAATGATGAGGGACAATGCATCCAATAGTTAGACTTGTAAACAGAAATCTTACGATTTCTCTCAATCCTGGATTTTTAATTTGGCAAGTTATTTTTCCTTTGATCTACATTTTTGTTGCAGGATTTGCATATGCTCCATTAATTAACCAAGTTCCATTTGGTACAAAAGATCTTGACTATCCAGCATTTTTAGCATCAGGTATGATCGGATTTAACATCATGAATAGTACCCTTGTTTCTGGTATCATTATTTGGAATGATAGAAGGCATGGAATGTTTGAACAAATTATGTCTGGTCCATTTACTAGAAGTCATTACATCCTTAGTAATATCTGCACTATAGGAATTGTTGGATTAGTAAGCGCAACTTTGATAGCCATAGTTGGTTATCCAGTATTTTTTGAATCTGTAGAATTTTCATTAATCACTATTCTAATAATTATTTTTGGTGCTATTACTGGCTCTGTACTATTTGGTTCATTAGCGTCAATAATTTCTACTAGATTACGCTCAAGTGAAGGATTTAATGTAATCATTAACACGGTTTTTCTGTTTTTTGCTTTTGTTAGTACTGCATTTTATCCAGCTGCTGGTGCACCTGAACCCCTGAAATCTGCATTTTATCTAAATCCTCTTACTTATCTTGTAGATGTAATTAGAGCAGGAATTTTTGGAAATGTCACTGAATTTGTGATAATTGAAATGATAGTTCTTATTGGTATTGCATCAATACTATTTGTTATTGCTTCAAAACTTCTTACAAAATTAGATTTCTAGAAAATATAATTAGTTTTTAGACTTTTCATATAATTCATTAACCTTTTTGACAATATCTAAATTTTCATAATCAACTAAACTCAAATTTGGTATTACACAATGTCCTCCAATAACTCCTGGATACATTTTTGGTCTATTACCTAAATTTTCATGTATCTCATCTGCAAATCTCCACATCTCATCAAAATTAACACCTTCTTTATCACAAATCATTTTTGTAATCTGAGCATAATTGATTAACCATCCATAATATGTTGTATCGACTAATATTTTTGCAAGTTCTGCAGTTTTAGTTGTTGACATCCAATCTATTTTTTTAAATCTTTTTTCTAAATCAGATTTTAT
The DNA here is from genome assembly GCA_029864335.1 of Candidatus Nitrosopumilus sp. Classification (GTDB taxonomy): domain Archaea; phylum Thermoproteota; class Nitrososphaeria; order Nitrososphaerales; family Nitrosopumilaceae; genus Nitrosopumilus. Next base: position 77,454 of record JAOTTS010000006.1, read on the forward strand.
TTCTGATTGCATTTGTTTATCATCTGATGAAATAAATTTTGTATATTTTTTAATATCATCTAAAAATCTTCTATGTACTCCACGAACAGGTGAAAACAAAATTGGTACTGTAGATTTTTTTTGAATATTTTTTGTTGTTCCAGGTTTTACTGTAGAATGGACTAAGACACCTTTCAAACCTTTAATCTTGTCAATCCAATTTAATGTGATATTTACAAATTCTGTCAATTCTCCTGAAAGACAAACATGAAGATACTCAGGATTTTTAATCACTATATTTTCAGAATAGTTTCTGTATTTTAATTCTTCAAGATCAATCCCTATACATTCAAAATTTCTTTCAACAAGTAAATCAAATAAGGTAGTTCCTACTTCTCCCATTCCTAACACAATATCTGTCATGCCTAATTTCAGGAAAACTACCTATATTATATTCATGTTACAAAAATATTGTTTTAAAATAAGGTAGCCCGGCCCAGACTCGAACTGGGGTCAAAGGCTTCAAAGGCCTCTATGCTTGACCGCTACACTACCGGGCTGCTAAATCGAGCACTCTCATTCCCTTAATGAACTTTTTATCTAAATTTGACTCTTAAAATTAACCGAAATTATTCATTGATAATTTTGATTAGTTTTTCAATGGGATTTTCCATTTGTTCAACTATTTTTTTTGCTCTTTTTTGATTAATGCTGCTTGATGATTCAAAACTATTCTTAATATGTCTGGGAATTTTAATTGGATCTGTTTCTCTTTTAATCAAATATTTTTTCACCAAAAAATTCTCGATTATATTTGGAATTGCATTATATGAAATTGTTGGAATTCCCATTAATGCTGATTCAGCTGTCATAGTTCCACCTGATCCTATAAAAATATCTGTATTACTTAACAAATGTTTTCCATCAAATGTCATTTTTACAGCTTTGGCTTTTTTATCAATTATTTTTTGAATATTTTGAATCTGTTTTGTATATCTGCACAAAATCACAATATTTTCTTTATTATACTTATGCACAATTTGTTTGATGATTGGAATTATTTTACTTGATGTTGAAGCATATGATGCTTCATTTTCTTCTATTCTAATTAAAATATTTTTTTTATTATTTTCCTTAAATGGCAATGATTTTTTTTGATTAATTTTTCTTTTAATAGTTACAACTGCATCTATAGCGTTGTATGAAATTATGTCCTTTTTGTCAATTCCATATTTTGAAAATTCATTTTTTGGGATTACACTTGGGATCAATAATTTTTGAATTAATGGTAATGTTAATCGCATTACTGCAGAAGCATGTGGTGAATCACAAAATGCTACATGTTTAATTCCTAAACCAAATGAAATTCTGGCTGCTTCAGGAGAACAAAAACTAATTACTATATCTGGTGAAAACCTCTCAATTATTTTGGAAAGTTTCTTCATTCTGCTTATACTGGCTTGAAGCTTGGTTTCTTTATCACCGCCTCCATGTTTTCCAATAAAAACAAGGTCAAAATCACGTATTTTTGCTAATTTTGAAACTTCATTATAGTCTCTTGATGTACACAAAATTTTGTGTTTTTTCCCCAATTTTTCAATAATTGGTTCAGAAAACAATAATTGTTTTGGAGTGAGAATATCTATCCATATTTTCAAGTAATTTCCATAATTCTAGTTAGTTCAATAAGTTTTTCTTAGTCCATTACAAGTGTAAATGTATGAGGGGAACAAAAGTTGTCGTTTATGGTCTTAGTACAGAGGGATATGCTATTGCATCACAAATGGCAATTAAAGGTGCAGACGTTTACATAATAGATGAATCCACACCATCAGCAATTTCCCTAAAAGCTGAAATAGCTAAAACTTATCCTAACGTATCTTCACTAAAAGAAGATGAACCTCTTTTGGCTATGGAGCCAATTGATGTGGCCATTTCTAAAGCTCAATATCTTTTCTTTACACCAAGAATTAGAAAAACAGGACAAGAAATCAAAACTGAAATTCATTCCAAATTCAAAGATGCAGTCACTTCCTTAAAGAAAAACAGCTCTGTTGTTTTTACACTTCCAACAGGTTTTGGTGGAAATAATGAAAATATTTCATTACTTGAACATGTAACAGGTCTTGAGGCTGGAAAACACATTTCATATTTTTATTATCCATTAGAAGATCTAAACCAACAACCAAAAATTATTGGTTCTTTTAATGGAAAGGAAGATCCTGTACTATATGATTTACTTACTGTAGGCAAAAAAGAGAAAAAATTTGTAGCTATTTCATCATCAGAACATTTTCATGCCATTAATGTCCTATCTAGATTTTCTAGCTTGTGTAGTGTTTTAGAAGTTTGTAAATATGCCCAAGATGATATAACAAAAAATGATCTTTCTTCAGATGATTTTCAGGAAATATTTCTAGATAATATGGTCAGTGGTCTATTTGATCTAAAATCTTTGGGTTCCTCATTTGAAGGTGCAAATTCTCTCATGTATCTAATTAATGGAAGTGTAAAGGGAATTGATGGATATATCAAACGACTAATTGATGAAATTCGGGCAACTTTAAAGAAAAATGATCTCAAAGCAAGCAGAACAAAAATTGCATTGTCTTGGACTCTTGATCAACATGCAATGCGTGGTGATAAAATTGAAATGCTTCAAAATTTGACTTCTAGACTACGTGATTATATTGGTGATGTTGAAGCCTATGAAAATCCAAATTTTGATTTATTTCATAGTGATAAAACCACGATTGTTGTAGCATGTTCTAAAAATGATTTTGATATTATTGAAAAAACCAAACAAGGTTCCGAATTAATCATTGTCAAAGCTAATCCTTTATGCGAAACAATTCAATAATAGTATAAATTAGCTAAAAGATTATTTTGTTTGAATTGTCGAGTGATAATAATTCTGATGAAATACCAATTAACGTAGTATCTGAAAAACAAACAGATTTTGAAGATTTACTAGAAGAATCAACTTCTTCAATAACTGTTGAAGAACTAACAAAATTATTAGATAAAGAAAAAGAAAAAGTGTCTGAATATGAAGAAAAATTAAAACATGTATTGGCAGATTTTCAAAATCAAAATAAAAAAACACAATCAGATATAGAAAAAGGTGTTAATACAAAAGTAGATGAATTCATTTTAGATTTTCTAAAAATATATGATGATTTTATTCGTGCAAAAGAAGTGTTGTCTGACAATAAAATAAATTCTGATGGATTAGAATCTATTTTAAAAAACATGGATTCACTATTAAAAAAATACCATGTATTTCCAATTGAATCTCTGGGAGAAATCTTTAATCCAAATTTTCATGAAGCAATTTCTATTATTACTGATCCTGATTTAGATGATAACACAATTACAAAAGAGATTAGGAAAGGATATATTTCTCATGAGAGAGTTATAAGACCTACACTAGTAGAAATTTCAAAAAAAGGATGATAAAAAATGGCTAAAATAATTGGAATTGATTTAGGAACAAGTAATTCTGCTGCTGCAGTAGTAATGGGTGGAAAACCAACCATTATTCCAGCTGCTGAAGGTTCCACTGTTGGAGGGAAAGCATTTCCATCAGTTGTGGCATTTTCTAAAGATGGTGAACTCTTAGTTGGTGAGCCTGCAAGAAGACAAGCAGTGACAAATCCTGATGGTACTATTGTTGCTGCCAAAAGGAAAATGGGAACAGATCATACTTTTAAAATTTTAGATAAAGAATACAAACCTCAACAAATTTCATCGTTCATTCTCCAAAAAATCAAAAAAGATGCTGAGGCATTTATTGGTGAATCAGTGGAGAAAGCAGTAATTACAGTTCCTGCATACTTTGATGATAATCAACGTCAAGCCACTAAAGATGCTGGAACAATCGCTGGACTTGATGTAGTCAGAATTATCAATGAGCCAACTGCTGCATCTCTGGCATTTGGATTAGATAAAGCAAAAGAAGACATGAAAATTCTTGTCTTTGATTTTGGTGGCGGTACATTAGATGTTACAATTATGGAAATGGGAGGAGGTGTCTTTGAAGTAATGAGTACATCTGGAGATACTCAGTTAGGTGGAACAGACATGGATAAAGTTCTGATTGATTATATTGTTGATGAATTCAAAAAGAAAGAAGGTATTGATCTTTCACAAGATACAACTGCGATGACGAGAATAAGAGAAGCTTCTGAAAAAGCAAAAATTGAGTTATCAACTGTTATGGAAACTGATATTAATTTACCTTTTATTGCACATGATCCTTCAGCAGGTGCAAAAAATCTTGAATTAAGATTAACTAGAGCTAAATTAGATGAGTTAATTGGACCAATCGTTGATCGATGTAAACCTTCCATATTGAAAGCACTTGAGGATGCAAAACTTTCCAACTCTGATATAAATAAAATTGTCATGGTAGGCGGACCAACAAGAATTCCATTAGTTAAAAAATTTGTAAGTGAAATTATCGATAAAGAAACTGAATCAGGTGTTGATCCAATGGAAGCTGTAGCAATGGGAGCAGCAATTCAGGCAGGAATTATTGCTGGAGATGTTACTAGTGATATAGTCTTACTTGATGTTACTCCACTAACATTAGGAATTGAAACTTTAGGTGGCGTAAGAGAACCATTAATTGAAAGAAATACAACAATCCCAACTTCTAAAAGTAAAGTTTTCACTACTGCAGCTGATAATCAAACTGCTGTAACAATACATGTTGTTCAAGGTGAACGTCCAATGGCAACTGACAATGTTTCATTAGGAAGCTTTAATCTAACTGATTTACCTCCTGCTCCAAGAGGAATTCCTCAAATTGAAGTAAAATTTGATATTGATGCAAATGGAATTATCAATGTAACTGCAAAGGATCTTGGAACACAGAAAGAAGCAAAAATTACCATTGAATCTACATCAAAATTATCTAAAGAAGAAATTGAAAAATTAAAAGAAGATGCAGAAAAATTCTCTGATGAAGATAAAAAGAAGAAAGAAAAAATTGATCTTAAAAATGAGGCAGAAAGTTATATTTACACTACAGAAAAATTAGTTAATCATGATCTAAAGAATAAAATCTCCCAAGAACAGGGAATTAAAATTACTGATGCTGTAAAAGAAGTCAAAGGAGTTTTAGATAGAGAGCCAAATGAACTAAAGCCTAAACTTGAAGCATTACAATCTTTAGTCAATGAAGTAACTACAGAACTTTACAAAAATGCTTCACCTCCTCCAGCTGCTGAAGGACAACAAAGTGCAGAAACTCAAACAAATGAATCATCTACAACTGATGAAACAAAAACTAACTAATTTTCTAATTCAATCATTTATACGGTAATAATTGTAAAGGTATGATTCATGGCAGCAAAACGTGATTATTATGAGGTTTTGGGAGTTTCTAAAACATCTTCTACAGATGAAATAAAAAAACAATATAGAAAACTAGCTCTAAAATTCCATCCTGACCGTAACAAATCTTCTGATGCTGGGGAACACTTCAAAGAAATTTCTGAAGCATATGCAGTCCTTTCTGACCCTGAAAAAAAACAACTCTATGATCAACATGGTCATGCAGGTGTAGATGGAAAATATTCAAGTGAAGATATTTTTCAAGGCGCTCGTGGAGATTTTAGTGATATATTTGGTCGTGGTGGCGGAGGATTTGATTCTATTTTTGAATCAATCTTTGGTCGTGGTGGCGGAGGATTTGGTTTTAGCCAACAAAGAGGTTCTGATATTCTCTATGAAACTTCAGTAACATTAGAAGACGTTCTTCATGGAAAAAAAATGGAAATTGATTTAGAAAAACAAATTCGATGTGATAATTGTAATGGAACTGGATGTAAACCAGGAACTAACAAGAAAACATGTTCAACATGTAATGGTCAAGGACAAGTAAGGCAAACTCGAAACATGGGTTTTGCTTCTTTTGTAACTGCCGTACCATGTTCAACATGTAATGGTCAAGGTTCTATTATTGAGACTCCCTGTAGTGAATGCAGAGGTCAAGGAAAGAAAAAGGGTTACAAAAAAATTACCTTTGAAATTCCACCTGGAATTGATTCAGGAGATTACACAGTTCCAGATGAAGGAAATGAGGTTCCAGGGGGCTCTAACGGTGATTTGATCGTACGAGTTAGAGTTCAGCCTCATTTAAAATTTAAAAGAGATGAAAAAGATATTTTTTATGATCAGGATGTCTCAATGATTGATGCCGCATTAGGGTGTGAGATTGTTGTTCCAACTTTAGAAGGAACAGAAAAAATTAAAGTTGATTCTGGTAGTCAACCAAATACTATAATCAAACTAAAGGGAAAAGGAGTTACACACATCAATTCTAGAGGTAAGGGAGATCAGTATGTTCGAATTGTAGTGAATATTCCAAAAAAACTCAATAAGCATCAAAAAAAGCTTCTAGAAGAATTTCAAAAAGATAGTGACTAAATAAATGAAAATTGCTTTAGATGTTGACGGTGTACTTGCTGATGTAATAATATCTTGGTTAAATTATAGTAATACAATTAGACCTAATATATCAAAAAATGATATCACTAATTGGAATTTTTGGAAGAACCATCAAATTAATCAATATGATTTCTATACAGAATTAAGTTCTTGCTGGAAAAATTGGAATTCTATACCTCCAACTGAAGAAAATCTATCTTTTGTTACAAAAAATCTTTTAGAAATTGGTCAGTTAGATATTGTTACTGCGAGAGAACGTTCCACTGATTCTTTTGTAAAAAAATGGCTCAATTATTATAACATATCTTTTGATAATTATGTATCTGTAATTGATGGACCGATGAAAGCTGATTTAGATTATGATGTTTTTATTGACGATTCACCACTTAATGCATTAAAATTTCTTAAAAATAAAAAAAAGTAATTCTGTATTCACAACCTTGGAATCAACATATTTCTGAAAATAAAATACATAGAATTTCAATTCTTGCAGAAGCTATAGAAAAAATTAAATCAGTTTAGTCTTTTACAAATTTTCTAATATTTACTCGATGTCCATTCTTAATATGAGATGAATAAGTTGTATTCAATAACTCCTTTATTTTTTCATCATTGTAGAATTTTACATTATATTGTCCAAGTACTTTTTTACAATTTGAACAATATACTTCGGTAAACTCCATTTTTTCACTTGATTGATTAGATTATTTTTTCATAGTATAATAAAGAAACTTATTCTAGATTTCAAAAATTTACAATGCGGGAGTCACCCAGCCTGGTCAACGGTGTAAGGTTCAGATCCTTATCTTCTAGGAGTTCGTGGGTTCAAA
>JAOTTS010000054.1 GCA_029864335.1 Candidatus Nitrosopumilus sp.
ACAAACAGATTGCAGAGAACTTTGTACCAGAAATAGAATCTGTTCCAGATACGGCGTTTGGGATTATTACAGGATGTGTGTATTCAGGATTTTTGCAGGCATACCAAAACCAACAACAAACTCCAAGTTTGGAAGATATGAAAGAATTCAATCAGATCATAAAAGAAAGAGCTGCACTAATCAAAAAATCCATTTTAGAGCCCCATAGATTTGAAATTAATAAAAAAGAGACAGACGATGATAATATCCAATACCAATAATTTATAATTTTAATTGTAAAAAATTCCTAATCAAGCATTTCTTGACTCTTCTGATGGAAGGATTGTTCCGCGTAGTATGAACATATGTATCTAACCGATATTAACAAAAAATAGTATTTTCAATGAAAATACTCAGGTAGAAATTATCGGTGAGTAGAGTTAGAAAAATCAAAAACCAGTACAGTTTAATTCTAATTGAACAAAATAAAGTTATGAAGGTCGATGGTAGTAAAATCATCTTTGGATTAGGTGTTAGTGCATCTGTAACGACGGCAATAATTGTACTATATTTCTCAATTCGTTAAAGATAAATCATCATAGAAGGTGAATAAAGCGTTGTCAGCAACAAATGAATTCAAGGTTACACAGATAGTAGATAATGGACAAATGATTCAGTTGACATTAATTGAAAACGTTTCAACTGAACCAATATCACAAAAACAAATGATCATAGAAAATGTTTCAAAGAAGCTTGATTCTGAAACAAAAGAACAAGTAATGCCATTACTTGAAGCTATCTTACAAGCACAGCCAACGGTCAATATCAAATCATATCAACAAACACAAATTACAATAGCAATGCCAAAATCAAGATACGATAACATGGGAAGACCACAAGTTGGAAGCACGATTGAAGTTAACTTGAAAAAATTCTAAAGATATGAATTTATTTCATCTAGTGTGTATAACGGCAAAGAACAAGCAAAATCCTTACAAACAAAAACGACAGATTTATCTTCAAAAGTTTTTCCAGCAAATACAGAATATTCAGAAAGAGTGTTTAATTGAGAAGAACTTTGCACAGTTATAATAAATGAGCTGGGCAAATAATTTGTAAGAATAGAATTACACAGTTCAGAATTTTCGGTGTTGATAATCATAATTTCCAAAGGTTTTTCAATATAATAAAAAATGGTATTGAGTAAATATCCAAATCCAAAAGGATTTTCTGCAGCAACCTGTGCGTGAGATTCCATTATTTTTGTGGAAATTTCAAGGAAATTTTGGTTTTGAGATAGATGAAATAATCTGAGCATTATAAAAGCAGACACAGAGTTTCCAGAGGGTAATGATAAATCATAGTCACTTTTTGGCCGAATGATCAGGTTTTCATGATTATCAGAAGTCATAAAGAAGCTGTTAGTATTTGAGTCCCAAAAATGATCTATCAAATGATGGCCCAGTTTTAAGGCTAATTCAAGATATTTTTTTTCAGGTTCAATTTCAAATACATCTAACAATGCATTTACAAAATATGAATAGTCTTCTAGGTATCCATTAATTTTTGCTTTTCCATTTTTGTAAGTACGCAATAAGGTACCATTTTTAAAAAGATTACTTTCAATAAAAGAAATATTGTTTTTTGCGGCGTCAAGATATCTAACATCATTAGTAACACGATATCCTTTTGCAAATGCTGTAATCATCAAAGAATTCCATGAAACTAAAATCTTATCATCCAAACCTGGAGGAATTCGTTGAGATCTAACTCTTAATAATTTTTCAGAGCACGAATTTATTATTTCTTGAGATTTTTGTTCAGTTATTCCAAAATTAAATGCCACTGTTGAAAGATTGAGGTTATTACACAGAATATTATTTCCCTCCCAGTTTCCTCCATCAGTAACATCAAAGTAAAGACAAAATAGATCAGCATCATTACCGAGAATTTCTTTGATTTCACTTTTCTTCCAAACATAGAATTTTCCTTCAACACCTTCTGAATCCGCATCATATGCAGAATAAAATCCACCTTCAGGAGAAGTCATTTCACGTAAAACAAAATCAAGCGTTTTTTTCATTACATCAAGATAGAAAGGATCTTTTGTAATTTGATACGCCTCGACATAATTAATAGGTATTAGTGCATTATCGTATAACATCTTTTCAAAATGAGGAACTAACCACTTTGCATCGGTAGAATATCTAGAAAAACCACCGCCTATTTGATCAAAAATGCCACCCTTTGCCATTTTTTTGAGTGTTTTAAGTGCAAATTCATTGAATTTTGAGATGCCTGAAAGTTTTGCGTAACGAAATAGAAAGGAAATATTTGCGGCGTTAGGAAACTTCGGGGCAGAACCAAATCCACCGTGTATAGGATCCCCTATTTGAAATAAATTCATAGCGGCCTCATCAAGAATTACTCGTTCTAGTTTTGTTGGAATTGTAGTGCTTTCTGTTTTTTGAAGGGCATCAAGAAATTTTTCAGACGATTTTTCAATATCTTTTGGTTTTTCATCCCATGCTTGTGATAACTGCCTACAGATACTTCCAAAGCCAGGTCGTCCGTAAGAATCCAAAACAGGAAAGTATGTACCAACATAGAAGGGTTTTTGATCAGGTGTAAGAAAAACACTCAACGGCCAACCACCTTGACCTGTTGCTATCTGACAAACTTTTTGATAAATATCATCAATGTCAGGTCTTTCTTCTCGATCAACCTTAATGTTTACAAAATGTTCATTCATGAATTTTGCAACTTCTTCATTTTCAAATGATTCATGAGCCATCACGTGACACCAATGGCAAGAGCTATAACCAATGCTAAGAAAAATGGGCTTATTTTCATCTTTTGCTTTTTTTAATGCGGTTTCATTCCAACCATACCACTCAACGGGATTATGCGCATGTTGAAGTAAATATGGACTGGTTTCATGAATGAGACTATTTTCTACCACGCTTAATCAAAGTTATTTCAATATTAGTAGTTAATTGGTCACATTATCCCCAAATTCCTCTACCTTCAGTTAATTCATAAATTCTAACATTGATTTTTCCTAGTAATTTTACTTTTGATTTGTGAGCCTTTTTATCATGACTATAATCTTTCTTTTCAACTAGTTCTTGGAGTCTCTGTAATTGTTCTAATGATAATTTCTGAAATTCATTTTTGGAGGATGTGATTTGTTGTAACAATTTTACTCTTTCACGATCTTCATCAGTAATTTTGACCATGGTGAGATTGAATATTCGTCCTTTATTTTTCTAGTGAGCGAATCTTAAAATTTCGTGCTTTATTGTCTAGATTATGGAAAAAATGCGTGCTATGGTACTTTCTGAATGTGCTAAAATTGAAACAAACCCATTAAAACTAACCGAAATCGATAGACATGAAATTCAAAGATCAAATGAAATTTTAATAAAGATTGAGGCATGTGGGGTTTGTCATTCTCAACTTCATGGAATTGAGGGAGATTGGAAAAACATTGGAATTCCACCAACTCTTCCTACAGTTCCAGGTCATGAGATTGTTGGAAAAATAATTCAAATTGGAGATTCAGTTTCAAAATTCAAAATAGGAGACAGAGTAGGCATTACACCACTATTAGAGGCATGTAAAGAATGCCAATATTGCAGAGAAGGCAAAGAGTATCTTTGTGAATCATCAACAATCACAGGTGAATCATTCAAAGGTGGTTATACAGAATACATTACAGTTACAGAAGATTTTGCAACTAAAGTTCCAGAAAGTATGAAGCCAGAGTATGCTGCACCATTGTTTTGTGCAGGAATTACAGCATACAAAGCAGTAAAAGCAGTAGAACCAAAATCACATAAAAAAATCGGAATTTTTGGAATTGGTGGAGTTGGGCATATGGCAGTACAATTTGCCAGCGTTGAAGATTGTGATGTGATAGCATTTTCTAGAACCCAAAAACACCTGGATATTGCAAAGAAATTGGGAGCAATTGATACCATGATATTTTCTGAAGACCAAGAAAAATTTCTCGTTAAATTAAAAGAAAAACATGGAATGTTAGATGGAGCCATAGTTTTTGCACCTTCGGATATAGTAACAGATACTGCAATAAAATCAGTAAAGAAAGGAGGCTTGATTGTTATTGCCACAGTTGGGAAAAATCCTTCATTTATGGCATTTGAGGAAAAGACAATCAGAGGAACTTTGATAGGTTCTACAAAAGACATGGAACAAGTAATCAAAATATGTGATGAAAATAATATAAAAGTTATTTCCCAGGTATTCCCATTAGAAAGTGCAAATGAAGTACTCAAAAAATTAAAAAACTCAGAAATAGAAGCAAGAGCGGTTTTAATACCTTGACTTGTAAGAATATTGGAGAATCTAACTTTTCAACATGAATTGTAATAGATGTCACCATACAGATGAAGCACACTCCCTAAATGAGAACAGTAATTCCATCATTAAGGTAGGGAAATGTCAAATTCCTACTTGTATATGTCAGCAATACTTGGAACCAATTCAAAAGATTGATGAAGATTTATTATAACGATTCATATACTAAAATTAATTAAAAATAATCATGGACAGACATAAATCATCTGATGAATTGATTAAAAATTTAGATAATATGTTATCAAAAATTAATGCAATGGAGATTGTTGCATCAGATGATTATCAAAAAAATTCAATCAAAATTTTGAGAGCATTAATTGAAGGTCAAATGCATTCAATCAATGAATTTCAACATTTGAAAAAAGCAATTGATTTACTTACCTTACAACTGTTTGAAGTCCAGAACAAAGTCAACAGTTAAGTTTTGTGTCGCTTAATCCACAACTAGCACAACGATAAACAGTAGATTTTTCAAGAATTTGTTCGGCCTTCATTTCAGAGCCACAACACAAGCAAGTAATTTTTTGGGGTAGTGAAATTTCTTCAGATTTTCGAACATTATATTCAAGTTTTGTTTTTGAAACATTTATAGAATTGCATGGGGGTTTGTAACGTGACAATATTTTATTGCATACATTTTGTCTCTGATCCTTGCTTGATTCAAACATTGGCAATATTGCAAGATATAATGATTTTTCAGATCCAGATTTCTGAACCCAGCATTTAAAATCTGGGTGTTGGATAAAAAAGGACTTATCATCAGTCTTTTCACAATTATCAATATAGAGAATATTGAATTTGTCTTGGTCTTTGGACAGGATAAGATACACCAATTTTCCCATAGGAGGCCCCCATTCATCAAGAGGGATAGGTCCAAGAAACTCATATTGGAGAATTTGAATACTCAATATAGAGCATTTAGAGTTACTTTCTTTTCTTTTTTTCCCAAAAAACATACTAATGACATCAAATTGATCGTAAAATCCAAACTTGAAAAGATTAAATTCAAGAGTTTTTGATTTTTAGTGAATGAAAGAACCTCACAATTATGCTAAAGTTGGATATGCAATGATTTTAGTTTCAGCTAGTCTTGCTGCAGTAGGTCTTTTAGCATTAGCAATTGGTTCAGATGTTCTTTTTGCAGATAATATGCAAAGAGAAAACACACAACATTTCAATGAATGTAAATTAAATGATTTTAAAACAGAAGGTTGTGAAAAATATTGGGATAGAATTAATAATGAAATCTCAGGAATCTATGTAGATCTAGACAAATAACTTAGTAACCATTTGCAAAATCTTCAAACATGTTTTGATTTTTTGTTAGTTTGTTCATTGCATAAAATGCACCACCAACGATACCAGCTTGAT
>JAOTTS010000007.1 GCA_029864335.1 Candidatus Nitrosopumilus sp.
AATCCTAAGGCAATTGCCACTCCCAAGAATACAGGAGAGATCTCTGTTCGAGACAAAATTTCATTTGTTAATGGCAAGTCCGTAAACTGGATTGTAATTGCTGTCAGGAGAGCACCTGTGCCAATAACTGCCACCAATAAAATCAGACCCGAGATTAATGCCTTGAGCATCTTATCTGATTTTCCAACTGCAGTGTTGAAGGAAAAGGCTGAGATTGGACCTAGTAACGGCGATATCAGCATTGCACCTATTACCAAAGAGGCGTTGTTTGCAAAAAGCCCTGCAGCTGCAACACCCGCAGCAATGACTATCATGAAAAGGAGATTTTTGTTAAAACTCACACTTGGTTCTATTAAAGACTCATATTCTTCAATCAGTTTTTTCTTTTTTACCTTGACTTGCTTTGACTCTAGCTCTTTGACATAATTTGAGAGATAGTCAGAAAGCGTTGCCTCTATTGCAAAGCTAGTCACATACAATTCTTTTCTCCTAGTATCTATAATCTTGTTCAATTCATTTGCTAGTCCGCTTGATAAAGAATCAGGACATATTCCAGTATATCGCAAAAGCTTTTCGTCTTCTGCCAAAGTCAATTCGGCATGAAAAGGAATTTTATATTTCTTGAAAGTATATTCTACGCTTTGACTTTGTTGTTCATAACAAATAACTTCAATTTTTCTCAAATCTTATGTTTTTCTTTTTTTGAGTAAATAAAATCTTTATCTATTGTCATGTCTGTCGTGTGAAATTCATCATGTACTTAATGAGTAATACATACACTGTATTTACATGAAGGATGAAATTGACTCGTTTGTAAATGATGTAAAAATTTATTCAAACGGTTTGATTACTGCACTAGAAAATAAAAAACATTCAGAATCTCTAGATTATATCCATGAAATGAAAAGATGTTTAAAATCAATTCATGAGTATTTGGAAATGAAGAAGGACATAAAGTCCAGCAAGTTTTGATGTCATTTTACTATTAAAAGAGGACATTTTAGATCATCTAGTAGATAGTTTGCCATGCTTTCATGATATTTTCCTTCAGTGCCAATTAATTTTGTTTGGCCTATGATAACTGCATCAATATTGTTTTTCTCAACATATTCTACAATGGTTGATGGTGCAAATGATGATTTTAAGACAACGTGTTTTATTGGCTTTTTCAACTCTTTTATTTTGGATTCGATTTTTTCTAGTTCTGATTCTATGAGTTTCTTTTCTTGTTCAAATTTTTGATTCTTGTCTTGTTTTCTGAAAAAAGACAGTATCGATTGATTTTCAATACAAGTCAATAGAGTGATTTGTCCGTCTATTCTTTTTGCAAGTTCTATTGCAGCCTTTAGTCCTCGTTCGGCACCCGGAGTTGCATTGTATGGGACCAAAATGGATTCAAAATCAAATTCATTATTCATGTCTTAATAATTTATTTTCCTGAATTTAAACTAGAAATAAACTACAAATTTTCTGGCACTTCCAATAATTAGAAAATGGGGTCCAGTATGGTACTCAGTTGGACTTGGTGGAACAATTATGTTTATCATGATCTGGATAATAACAAGGATCCCTGACAATTTCATTACTGGTAGAGGTGGGCGAATTAGTGACAATGGCATACTAATAGTATTCCAGATGGCTTTGTTGGATTGGTAATTGCTATTCTAATCCTAGAAAAGAAACGACTAGCTCAAGAATAGATGTATCTTTCAGAATTTATTTCCATGTACATTTCAGTATTATTACATTGATGTATGTAATCACATAAACTAAATTCTCTTTTGTTCTTGGATTTATCATTGTTTGACTGGTTAACAAAAGATGGTAAATTACTCTTGTCTGCAAGAATGATAAGGACATTCTCGTATGGATTCTTGAGTATAATTCTTGCAATTTATCTGAAGCAAATTGGTTTTGATGATATTCTAATTGGGGTAATCCTTTCAGTAACTCTGTTAAACAGTGTATTTTTCACATTATTTGCTAGCTTTTATGCAGACAGATTTGGCAGAAGGAGAATTTTAATAATTTATGCTGTTTTGATGTCTACAGCAGGAACTATTTTCATTCTTACTGATAATTATTTAGCATTAATCATTGCAGCACTAATTGGAACAATCAATGTAACCGGATCCGAGACAGGCGCATTTTTATCCATTGAGCAAGCGATCCTACCACAAACAGTAAAAAAAATTAAAAAAAGAAACACTCTCTTTGCATTTTACAATATGGGTGGGACATTTGCAATGTCTGTAGGCATTCTACTTTCTGGAATGCCACAGATACTGCAAGAAATAGGTTGGTCCAATGTTGAATCATTCAAGCCTCTTTTTGCAACATATGTAATTGCAGGATTGATTGTGGTAATTTTGTATCTATTTTTGAGTAAAAATATAGAAGTGAAAAATAAACACAAAATAAAGTCCCAGGGATCTCCTTTGAAACAACTCTCTCCAAAGTCAAGATCTGTGATAGGAAAGATGTCTGTATTGTTCTCTCTTGACTCTTTTGCAGGAGGGTTTGTGATTCAGAGTATCATATCCTTTTGGTTCTTTACACGATTTGGAATTGACCTGACCACACTTTCTTTTGTGTTTGCAGCAGCAGGAGTTCTCACTGCATTCTCATATATCATTGCCACAAGAATTGCAGACAGAATAGGGCTCATCAATACCATGGTGTTTACACACATTCCAGCCAATATCTTACTTGTATTGCTTGCATTTGCTCCAACATTCCCAATCGCATTGGGACTGCATCTTGCAAGGATGACACTATCTCAGATGGATGTTCCGACAAGGCAGTCTTACATTGTTGCAGTGGTGGATGAAAACGAGAGAACAGCAGCTGCTGGAATCACAAACACTTCAAGAAATGTCGCACAAGCAATCAGCCCCTCAATAACTGGATTAATTATACATTCATTGTGGCTATCTGCTCCCTTTGTTATTGGTGGAATGCTAAAAATTGCATACGATGTTGGAGTCTACTTTAGCTTTAGAAAGATAAAGCCTCCAGAAGAAAAATAGTATTTTTTGTATAATTGCATTCTTAATCATAAGTAAACATGTACATTGATAATTGCAAAAAATACTAAAATAAATCAAGAGTGAGAATACAGTTATTTTCTCACATATGCATAAACTGGATAGATTTTTCCAGTGACTTTATTTCTATAATTCCATTCGCCGTCTTTCCATTTAATTTGTTCAAAGTATTCTTGTATTGAAGAATGCAGTTTCGCATAAACTTCACCGCCAATTAGAATCTGGTCTGGGTGAGCATGACCTTGTATTTTTGCAACCATATTCATTGAAGGTCCAAGAAGATCAACAAATGATTCTTGCTCATTCTCCCCATAACGAATGATTGTATTTTCACCAAAATCAATTCCAATTTTTATGGCAAGATCAGGATAGTCATACTGTTGTAAAACTGGATTGATCCCAGTTTTGACTACCTTGAGCATTGATTCTGCACAGCTAACTGAGCTGTCTGCAATGTTAGTGGCCCATCTTTTTCTGCAAAATAACCTATTACTGCATCACCTACGGATTTTAAGATATATCCATTATGCTGCTTTATCACATATCCCATTTCCTGAGCAAATGAGCTTACTATCATAGCTAGTTGTTTTTGGGGAAGATCCATAACCATTTGTGCAGAACCTACTAGATCCACATACATGACAATCATTTTTGCACTGGAAAAAACATTCTATCGAAGAAATCTATCAGAATCAGTATAACATCAGAGTATTGTTGATCTTGTTTAAGTGCATTCCATACTCTTTTCTGGACTTCCTCTACAAGTACATCGGAACTGACCACCTATACATTTTTTCGTCCTAACATGATATCCACTATATTTTGGTTTTTGCTTGAAAGTAAATTGTCCAGTCCTTTTTTTGTCATGTTTTTTGTAGAACTATTTGAATTCAACAACATTCTTTGAATTGTCTGCTAAATAAGGTTCGAATACGGGATAAAGTGGCAACTTGTAACATTAGTGTTTATCGTTCAATCCCCACATTTTGGTTTTCATCATCTGACTCTGATTTGAAGTTACATTCAAAACCATAGTCAGAGTATTGTAAGTTGTTCAACAGCATTTCCATCAAATATTTAACTCCACATTTGAATTGAATTAGAAATTCAAAGTGAGTTTTGTTCAAACATGAAAAGTATGTAACGTTCCAATTTCTTTTTCAACTTTTTCTCTCCAAATACCATTCATCGTATAATTCTGCAAGATGTATTATGATATCTTTTCGTTATGTTACATTGTTCTTGTTCTCTGTAATAAGAATAAGTATCGATTAGTTATGCTTGTTGCAGAATTAAGTGCAATTCTTGTACCTTAATGCGCATTAAGGGTGACTATTTTCAATTTTTTGAAACTTGACAATAGCTATGACTAATTTTGAGAGGATTTAAAAGAGAAAAACACATATCACATACCATGATGCAAAAATGCCAGTTCGATAATTGCAATGGAAATAATTTGATTACAGATGCATTCAATGGAGAAATTTTTTGCGCTGACTGCGGTACCGTAATAGACGAGAAATTAGAAAATCATAATGAAATTCCAATTCACAGTCTAGAAGATTTTATGACAAAGAGTCATGTTGGACCTAAACAGTCTCTTTCAATGTATGACAAAGGAATGTATTCTGTTATTGGAAAAGACAAAGACTCCACTGGGAAGCCATTAAACTCATTTAACAAATCAAGATTTAATCGATTAAGAATATTAGATAGCAGAAGTAAAACAAGAAAATCATCACAAAGAACACTTATGAAATCTTTGACTTTTCTAAACGGATTAAAAGAAAAACTGGGTATTTCTGAGAATACAGTAGAAATCACATGTTCACTATTCAGAAGAGCACAAAAACACCACTTGACAAAGGGTAGGAGCTCAAACCATCTGATGGCAGCAGCATTGTATGTGTCATGCAGACAAACTATGACTCCTAGAAGCCTTGATGATATCTCAGATACGGGCAACATTACAAGAAAATACTTGCAAAAAGCAGTCAGGGTATTAATTGATGAGTTTGGCCTGAATCTGCCTCAATACAATACATCCTCATTTCTGACTAAATTATCAAGTGATCTTGGTATTTCTGAAAAAACTCAGCGTTATGCTTTGAGTATATTATCTGATGTTGAAAAATGCGGCTCTTCTGCAGGAAAAAATCCTGTTGGACAAGCTGCTGCCTCATTATATCTGGCATCAATGTTAATGGGTGATAACGTGAACCAAAGAAAGTTTTCTGAAATCTCTGGCGTGTCCACCGTAACTCTGCGTAATCGAAAAAACACAATCCAAAAAATATTGAATTTGTAATTTGTACAGTGTTGTTTGCGGGATTAATATGGTTTCTATTTTAATTTAATCCAAAAACATTGTTTACAAAATACCGATAAAACACTAAAGAGCAAATCTCACCACTGATGAGCGTTACAGGGCTCTAAAATCCCAACTGCGATAACAATACTTTGTTATTGTAATTCCAAGATTACAATATCATATACAATTTGATACCGATCTGGACTAGCAAGATAAATTTCTAAAAACATAATGCTGGCAATGAACACATTGTTCTAACAATTACCACTGGTTTGATCTGTGTTTAAATGATCAATACAACCTACTATTATGTGCTAGATAGAATAACCACAAGAAGAGATATCAGAACTATTACAAAATCTGAAAACCCTCATGAAAAAGCAATGTATCAATTTTTCAAAAAAGAAATAAGACTACATGATATTAAAATTTCACATACAGATGTATCAGTAACTGGAAACACCAGGAAAGAACGAAAATATATTTGTGGAGTTTGGAAAATACCTAACTTTCATAAAACCATCCCATGGATACGTATAGGGATTCCACATGATGATATTTCACCTTCGCTAGAGATTGTTCTTCCTGTTTTTCACGGGGACATGCCTAATCTTTGGTCCAAAGGAAAAAACTATTTCAGACTAGGAATGGAATAGAAAATATGGCAAACATCAGATTAGAGAGTTTCATCCGAGCCCTTCAATAGCCATGTTCTCTCTATTCTCTTTACTTCTTTCAACCCTGCTGCAATCAATACTGCTGTAAAACAACGTTCCGTGTTAAAGGTAGGTCAAAAAATAATAATTGGTGAGATATCCGGAACAATCACTGCAGTGGAATTACTGCACATAATCATTGCAACTGAAAACAACGAGAGCATTATTGTTCCAACCAAAGAACTTAACAACACACACATCACAATTATTGGTGAGACACAATGATTAACACCAACGCCTTTAGTAATATTCTTGTAACTTATGTAAAACCAACAAACAAGGAAACCGCATTTAACATGGGCTTGTCTTTGGCAAAATCCAGTCATGCCAAACTGTCCGTTGTGGAATTCCTGCAAACCGAACAACCCGAATTTCTCTTCTTTAAGAGTAAAAATAACAAGAAAAAAGAGAATAAACAAAAACATCTGGTAGAGGATGCACTAAAGAAATTCGAAGAAAAGGCAAAACAAGAAAATGTTGACCTTAAAACATCATTCAAATCCACAGAAACATTGGTTGACAGCATAATCCAGTACGTTGAATCCAACAAAATAGACCTGCTTATAGTTGATCATCCACACATGTCTCATTCAGAAGAAACACACTACAATGACGTGGTAAACGCAATCCACGATGAAGTAAAGTGTAACATGCTGACTCTAAAATAATATGGATTATTAATGAAACAAAATAACTATAAGAAAATTCTTGTTCTTCATGGGGGATTTGAAGCTGGTGATTCCGCTCTTTCTCATGCAATAAATCTGGCAAATCTATCAAATGACACCGTAACAATTCTTCATATTGTAAATGTTCCAACGTATCCAATAGAAAGCATATCAAACAAAATTGAAAGAGTTGAGCTACAAAAAAAATTACATGATACAGCATTACACATGAAAAAAACAATGGAGCAGGAATTTCAGAAAAAAATAAAAAAATACAACAAGAAAAAAGTTAAGATTTCACTTGTGATAACTATGGGTCCTACTTTACAAAAAATCTTAGAATATGAAAAGAAAAATAATTTTAATTTGATAGTCATGGCTAAAAGCAAGGGTTCTAGATCAGTAGAGAGTAGATCAGTTGTTGGGGGGTTGACGATAAAATTATTGGAACAATTACGTTGTCCAACCTTAATGCTAGACGTACCGGCATCTGCCAAATTTATTGCTACTCGTTAAATATCATAATTTCCTTTCAATAGTGTAAAATAGTAAACAGACTTGATGACAAACAAATAGATGAAATTGTACAATCTATAATTAATCCCAAGAACATTTTCAGTATTTACAATGATGACCGAAATACACGATATGGGTTCAGAATATGAACAAAGATGATATGAAACGTTGTGCCAATCTATTAGAAGAAATTTTACTACCATTACTGTCCAAACCTTATACAATTTGGATAAACACCAAGCCAAATGATTCTGATTTTTAATGAAGTATTGGAATTTTACCTGTATTTTGTGAAAAATGCTTTTGCATCCTGTGGGGCTCTGGCAAATCTGCCTTCTACTTCGTCCCAATTAACCACATTCCACCAAGCTGCGATGTAATCTGGTCTTTTATTTTCATATTTTAGATAATATGCATGCTCCCATACATCCAGTCCTAATAGTGGCACAAGTTCTTCTGTGATTGGGCTGTCTTGGTTGGATGTAGTTTTAAATTGAATTTTCTTTGATTTTGGTTCATATATTAGCCATCCCCAGCCGCTACCTTGAATGGCTGCTGTATTTGCTGAAAATACTTCTTTGAATTTCTCAAAACTTCCAAATTCTTTAACTATTTCATCTTTTAGTGCACCGCTAGGTTCTCCACCACCATTTGGTTTCATGCTCTTCCAAAATAATTCATGATTATTGTATCCACCACCATGAAAATTAATACGTCCTCTAACTTCTGGTTTGAGTTGATCCAAGTCTGAAAGTATAATGAGCAATCCAAGATCTTGGTTTTCTTTTGACATGTTTTCCCATGCATCATTTAATCCATTTGTGTAAGCTTGATGATGCTTTGAATGATGTATCTCCATCGTTTGTGCATCAATGTAAGGCTCTAATGCATCATATGCGTATGGTAATCTGGGCAATAGAAAATCGGACATATAATTTATTGTGAATTTTATACTATAAACATTTTTCATAATATGATAAAATAGAGCGATTTTGAATTTCTCATGTCTAACTGTTTTTATTTTTAGCCTCGAAATGGTTGTTGGTGAAAAGCAATTCCAGCAATACAAATGGATCTAAAATGAACTTCTACAGGATCCATTTTTATCTTCGGATATATTTTTCATTCTTTCATTAGAGTTTTCATTGTGCCTAAAATTACCACTGACAAAACTAGAAAGTTTGTTGAAAAGATTACTCCTAATGACATATCATATCCCAAAACTTGGAAGAATCTTACAATGATATGTCGGGTTGTACCTGCAGAAGTAGACGTTGGGGTCTCGTATCTTAATGACCCTGAAGAAGTAGAGGCGATATTAACAAAGGTTGGGAAGCGAGATATGAAAGAGACAACTGACAAAAAGGAGCACATCTAATTGTACAAGAGAGGTGTCCGTACATCGATGAAAGCAAATTAAGTTGCGGATGCGATAAAGATATCCTGGTAGACATAGAACAACCAAAAGTCAGATTTAGAAACTTTGATGACTCTGCGTTATACTTTGCGATGTGGGTGTATGTAAGGGATTACACTTCTCAATTCCCAGTAGAAAGTAAGTTGAGGTCAATAATGTACCAAGAATTCAAAAAGTATGACATTAGAATACCTTGGCCAATTAGAACTGTATATCAGGGAGATGAGAAAAAAGAAAATGATGAAATCTCTAAACTAAAAAAAGAGAGACAGAAAGTATTAGACGAATACAAATCAGGCACCTAAGTCAAAACTTTACTGCTTTTTTCCACATTTATAACAAAATCTTGAATCAGATGATATTTCCAATCCGCATTTCTTGCATCCCTTTGTATTTACATCCACTTTGGCATGCATGAGTTGTCTCAGAACCTTGTCTTCCCCGACAAGCTCATCAATTCCTGCAAGCACTCCCCTGATCACATCATCATTGATGTTGAATATTGGTCGTACTGTCTTATTTTTAGAGTCGACATATTTTATCTGAATCATCTTGTCATCCTTGTGATAACCCGTCTTTCCATGAATTATGTTTGCTTCTGTAATTGATGATGCATTAATGGAGATTTTTTTAGAGTCAGGAGAAACAAAGATTATCTTGTCATTGGAATCTTTTGATCTCTCGAGTATCAGCTTGCCTTCATTGACACTGTGCGACCAGCCAAGATAGCCGCCGACATAATCACAGTCATATTGTAACACTTGTTTTTCAGATTCTGACGTGTTTGCAGTGGATTTGCCATGTGCAGAAACGGTTTTGCTCTGACTTAGGAATCCTATCTGGTCCTTTACAAACTTCCAAAGGCTACCTTCGAATTTTTTCCCTGTGTACAGTTTGGCGATTGTGACCGATATTCCGACTATGGGGACCAGGAATAGCGGGGCAGACATGAGCAAATTCTTTCCCCATTCGCCAGTTCCTATTGTCACGTGAAAGCTGTTGGGAGATCCTTCCAGCATTATGTCGGTGCTTCTTCTTGCGCCTGCGGCTGTTCTGAGCATGCCCACTTTTCGTGCTTGGATAAAAATTCCCTTTCCGGTATTGTTTTTTGAAAAAGCAACCTCGAATTTATTTTCTTGAAGAAAAGTCTCTATCCTGTTAGCTAGTCTTTCAAGATCAACATGTTTACCTGTAAAGTGCTGTGTCTTTGCCACTGTGATATCAGACAATTACTTGTTAAAAAATCTTAATCCATAATTACTAGCATTTTGTTGGTATGACTGCAAATATTATGAAATGAAAATTTCACTACGATCAGCAATCTTTGTCTGCGTCCATTTCTATCCCCAAAATGGTTAGGCGAATCCAAGTGAAGTTGAATCTCATGGCCAGATCATTACAAATTGTGGAATTTTGAATCTAAAAGAGAAATTATTGTAGAGTTTATCCAAATTTAAAAAACCTGCAACGTCTCTACAAAGTGGTGAATTAGGCAACATCCAAAGTGTAAACCATAATTCACCTGAATTCTTGCTGAATCCTCCTAATTATGGAATCAAGATGACTAATCTCTCCATAAATTCAGAAAATGTCCTAGCGTGCCCTCGTATACAGGGGTACCAGTGACATCCATATCAACTAGCGTAAGACGCTATACATAGGTACACTATTTGATCAAATGGTTACAGATTGTATTTTGTAAAAATAATTTCAAAAATTATCTAGTTGGTTGACGGCAATTACCAGTGCCTCTCACCATTATCACATATCATAAATTATAGCATACGTCTATAGGGAGAGTCAATCCATAGACGCGATGAGTAAACAAATTCAGACTCAAACATCAGAGGACATCTATGATACATGCAAACAGAACGTAGAAAAATACTTTGAAAATGCAGAAAGTACTGTACCGCAATATTTTCAGTCATTGACAAGCATACAAGTAGAATGCTACAAGGCATGCAATAATGCAATTGCCTCGGCAATCTCTTTGCAACAAGAATTTGCAAAAAAGACCGGAATTTTTACCGAGATTCCGGAATCTGTCAGAAAAGGAATTGTCGATACAGGCAAGCAAATCAACAAGGTAAAATCTGTACAGAATCAAATAGTGCAAGCAACAACCAATTCAGTCCTACAAAACATCAAGACATGGAATGACAGCGCAAGTGCTTTTACTGATTTGAACAGAAACATTCTGCAATCATGGATTTCAACATTCACACAGACAAGAAATTGATGTGACTTCTTTTTTCTAACTTTACCTGAGCATTAGATATATTCACATGTTTGAAGATCTTTTTGATACTTGTTACATTTCAGAAAAAGAATCAGGCGGTAAACTCTATCAAAGAAGGTTGAAGAATTACTTTAATGCAGTCATCTTTAATAAAATAAATTATTTAAAAAATTTCTTTTACCATTATCTATTATGTTCTGAATTTCTTTTACCATTATCTATTATGTTCTGAATTTCTTTTACCTTGTTTTGAAGATCAATTTTTGGTTCTGTGAATACAAGAAGAATGTAACTGCAAATGTTGATTGTAATTATCGATGTTTTTTCTCTTTGGATTGTAGAGCATCTGAATGCACCAAACGAATCATCAAAATCACTTCTAAAGCTTGATTCAAGTGCAAATCGCATGTACATCATCTGCCTGTTTTTATCGCTTACCATTGGGATTGTTTCTCCTTTGAATCCTCCTGCATACAAATTTCCACTATCGCTAATTAGCCCTGCAAACCTCACATTCTCAAGTCCTAAAACGTTGTCACATAATCCCTGCATCGAAGATTGGATTTTTTCCTCTTTAAGAATACTCATCACTCTAGTAATTCTTTTTTGAAATTTAAAGAGTCAAACCAAAGCATGCTAGTGCCAATTTTTCCAGAAAGCAGATCTCTTGGCAACTATCGATGAAACATGATTGGTGAAAAAATAAGAAAGGTTTTCAAAACTTAAGGCCAGAAATGAGTGTATTCTGGCGACAGTTTTGCACTGATTCCAATGCGGGGGATGCGACTTTGGTCTCAGTATTAGTTTAAGGCCTGAAACTATTGTTATCAGGCGACAACCAAACCTTTCATAGTTGCTTTTACATTATCACATTTAACTAGTGATAAATAATAATTCTAGTGGTAACTATGGTAATCATGGAGTCACTTTCTTTTTTTAAGATTATGCCATCCTCTACCAAATTACATTCCCAAAAGATGAAAATTCTAATTTTAATTACTTCATTACCCATGAATTATTTTTGGGAGGCGGAGCATTGTTTCGAAGATGCTCTAAACCTGTTTTCATAAAATGAGCATATTTGGCAGCAGATTTCTGTATGGTTGAAAACCACATCGAATTTTATCTTTCTTGAGGTCATAACAGTTGTAAGCCAGTCCATGTAGCTGCAGAATCTTTCAGCATCATCGAGTTCAACACAGGTTCTGAGTCTTTTGAGAGTCTGCTTAGTACTGTAGATGATTTTTTCCTTGCCTTCTATTCCCCATCTCTTCAAGGCGGTTTTGTCAAACTTGTAATATTCTTCTGTGATTTTCTTGGACAATCTTTCAATCATTTCACCATCTAGAAATTCCAAATCTGGCATGCAGCTAAGAACATAAAGAGATATTTTAAAGTGGAGTCAATTCCACATGATGACATTTGTGGCCATCTCACGAATTGATATCGATGAAAGTATGGCCGATAGGCTAGAGGATTCCTTCAGGGAAAGAAGCAGACAGGTGGATTCTGTTGACGGTTTTTTGGGCTTGCTTTTCTTACGTAGCAAGAAAAATCCGAATGAGTTTAGGGGAATTTTTCGATTCATAGACGAAGAATCATTCAAAAATTGCATGAAAAGTGACATGCACAGTAAATCCCATGACAAAACTCATCAGGAAATGACTGCAGCGATAAAGACAAACTCTTTAGAGTTTTTCAAAGAAATAACACAATGACCGGACAACTTGTTACATGTGTATTCGTTTTGATTGTTCATTCAAAGAATTCAGAGTATTGCCTGTCAAGAATTCCCATGATTTTGTAGGCCATCCTGTATATGTTGATCCAAGGATCCGTTATTATCAACAAGGCATCATCATACACGGGAAAGCTCATTATGACCACATTTTCTCTACGCGATGCAGAATATCTTACATGTCCTAGATTTGAGTTGTATCTCTTCCTTTTGTTTACGCGAGCTGTGCAACCTCAGAAAAGATCTCTTTTTTCTGTACATCATTCAAGTATATCTCTACTTTTTGCTTGTATCCACACGCCATTACCTCTCCGGTATCATTGATTAGTCCTGCAAATCTGACGGATGATTCTTCTTTTAGAATTCTTGTGCACTTCATGTGATACTCCTCTTTGCTTACAGTCAAGGCACACATCATTTATTCTCCGATCAGAGTAATGTTGAATATTATTTAATCAGGGATGGGAAATCCACCTAGTGCCAAGTTTAAGATACGAAATAAAAGAGTTCTATTTTACCGATACAGGCATTATAACGGCATGAGGCAAATCTTTGCAATACTTGCAGTTGGAGTGCCGCTGTTTTTGGCAGCATTGTTTATAGTAAACGGCATTATCTCAGAGACTTTTCCAATGCTAATAGAAACACCATTTGATGAGTCACAGAATTTACAACAAACATACCAAGCAGGATTGAATCACTGTGAAAACAATTATGGAAAGTCTGATGCGTTAGATAAGAAAAACGGGTTATGAGGAATGCGTCGACTCGGTTGAAAAATGGTATGCCGAAAACATTGAAAAATGATAAAACATCAGATAGATTTTCCCTTGTACTGACAGTCAATTATTTTGTGAAACGTATTGTATAATGGAATTACAGCCAGCGTTGATAAAAACTTGCTAAAAGCACCAATTGTATAGTGTCTCGTTTTTCTGGTTTCCTACTCACACTGAAACCGCAAGTGCAAAGAATTTGAAACTAAAAAGCAGCCTAGTGGAGGAAAATACGATCTTGGCCAAAAAAGATGTCAGATGTGTCAAATATTGGTTAGGTATGAAGAAATGCAATGTCCTTGTTGCCATTATCAGTTAAGAACCAAATCCAGACTTACTAGGTGTAAATCTAATGAGGCACAAATTTAGCCTGAGTCTATTTTCATTTCCAGTTGTGGTTCAAAACTCACAGAAACTAAACTGTGAAATCCTTGAATTGAAAAAATAGGCTCTTTGAAGGTTCAAGGATATATGGAACTAAACCGAAATGGGTTGGATTATTAATTACTGCATGTTTTTTTACCTGATAAAACAGACTTTATGAAATAATTATTATGTGATTATTTATCTGATGACGTATCATGTTAATTGGGAACAAGATTGCTAAAAGATTTGGTAACGCCAGAAAACGCAAATGTCTTTGTAGGAAAGCTTGGAGATATTTTAGAAAAAGCAATCGACAAACCATTGGGCTATGCCATCAATTGGGGTAGAATTTGGTCACTCTGGCCTGTCCACATTGAAACAGCTTGTTGCAGCGTTGAATTTGGCGCAGCATCAAGTCCTAGATATGATGTTGAAAGATTTGGTATCATTGAAGCATTTGGATCACTTAGACAATGTGATCTAGTTGTTGTTCAAGGAACTATTACAAGAAAAATGGCACCACGTCTTAGATTAGTTTATGATCAAATGCCAGAACCAAAGTATGTAATTGCTATGGGAGCTTGTGCAATTACTGGAGGTTTGTATTTTGACTCATACAATGTACTTCCAGGAATTGACGGAGTCATTCCAGTTGATGTCTATGTTCCAGGTTGCCCACCTAGACCTGAAACTCTAATCCAAGGATGTATGTTATTACAAGAGAAAATCAAGAGAATGAAGGCTAGGAAGTTTGTATGATGAAACTTGATTTTAAACTGGCCATAGCACATATTGAAAATCTCTCCTCATAGAGCATCTCTGAGTAATGTTAGACTGGTCATATTTCACCAATTTACGATATAGAAAATTTAAAAAAATAATGGCCCCTACAGAAAATCTGTAAAGAGCACTAAACCAGCTGCTACGGCACTTACCATAACAAATGCTGCTAATCCAAAGAGTTTTTTTCCGCTCATTGGTTCTTTTTGTTTTGTTTGCATGAATCGATTTAATGTTTTAGGTATATTAGATAGTGGTAAATATCAAGTCTAGTGGTAATATTTTGGCATTGACGATAATCTTAGAAAAAGTATTAGATTTTTTTATAAAACTTGTTTCCTTTGTTTTCAAAAAATACCTTTTATGCTATGTATCTCCAATTATTTCGGAATTGACATCAGGAGCTGTCTTAATATTATTGTAAATATTATTAATTTGTAAAAACATCATGAATGAGGGCCAATTCATTGTACCAATTTTGATTGCCTCTGCCGTTGGAATTTTTGTAGGAACACGAATCTGGATTTTATTTAGAAAGTAATTTCCATTATGTCAATTTGATTTGCTATGGTGTTGATGCTTGAAAGGACTTGTGACAGTAATTATTACCACTAGATACTATATTTATCACTAGTTTTATACCATATGTGCCACAAAGTCTTGTGAAGCAACCCGCAAGGCCTATTGTAGAAGTTAATGTGAATCATGAAATTGGAAAGGAATGTTTCATATGATAATCAAAAGCACTCCCAAACTCATTATTTCCTTGATAATACCTCAGTTGGCGGGAGCGATTGGTTCTCTTTTTACTATGGATTCCATTTCTTCTTGGTATACAACACTTGCAAAGCCAGAGTTTACACCGCCCAACTATGTCTTTGGGCCGGTGTGGATTACACTTTATTTTCTAATGGGGATCTCCTTGTATCTTGTCTGGACAAATAAGAGTCTGAAGTCCAGTACGCCGTTAATTATTTTCGCCGTGCAAATGTTTTTGAACGCTTTATGGTCAATTGTTTTCTTTGGGCTAGAGTCACCTATGTTTGGTCTCTTGATCATAGTTACACTGTGGGGCATGATAGCGCTAACGATTTTTTCGTTTTGGAAAATTTCAAAGCCTGCAGCGTATATGCTATTACCTTACATTGCTTGGGTAAGCATAGCTACTTATCTTAATTATGGCATATGGACTTTGAATTAAATTGAAGATGACAAAGTATTCATTTTTTAATGGTATAGTTATTCTTCAACAGTGAATATTTTTGAACTTGCATAGGTTCTTTTAAGCAATCAATCATCATCCACGTTACGATTCCAATAGTTCCACGTGGGTGCGATTTTAACATTACTAACTAAACCCCATTCACGTTTGTTAGACAGTTGCTAGTTTTAGAAAATAATGGATTTCTCATTATTTGATGAGATACCAATCCCTTGATTCCAGCCAATCAATCTCTGCGATCATCTCATCGACTTTTTTTACTATTGCAAATACTGACTTGTACTCATCATACATGTCTGTCTCCTCTTCTTTTGTCAATACATCTGCCTCTGCATCATCAAAAAACTTGTTTTCTTTGTGTAAGTGATCTTTTAGAAATACTCCATATGCGTTGAGATACCGTGAAACAGGCTCCCTTTCATCAGATCCGTCTTTCCATAGTTTCAGATGGCGGGATATCTGTCGCGCAACATTTCTGCCGAACTCATGCTCTACGAGAAACTTGCGAATCTCTTCTTTTAGTGATTCATGGCTTGCAACGCATGGAAAATAGGAATCCTCTTCTCTGGAATGGTGGATGGTGTCTACAAACTCTGATATTATTATGGTAATTTTTGTTAAATCGGAAAACGGTATTTCTGTACCTTTTTTCAATTCCTCTGAACACCTGAATGCTATTTTTTCCAGTCTTTTTACCTGATCATGATCAGCACGTAGTTGATTTGTTGCACTCATTTTGATATTCTCCAGTTATTTTGATGCTAAAAACTCTCTGAGAATCTCAGATGCCCCCGAAGTATCACATGTCTCCAATCTGTCAAGCAGGTATGAATCATCTTCAATCTGCTTCATCTTTTCTTTGAGATGACGATATTTTTCTGCGTCTTCTTGATCCTTTACTATTTGATCTAAATCCTCAGATGTCATCTTGTTTTCTTTAAATCTTGATTCCAATTCATCTTTTGTTAATTTCACAACGGGTCTAGACATTTCAAACTATTTAAAATTCCGATGAAAATGAGTTCATACTAGTTTTCATTTTCATTTCCATAGATTAATTTGGTTCAATTTCCTGCAGATTATGGCATGCCTTGATTTGATTAATAAAAAGAGAGATTATTTTGTAAGCACTAGGGAGTAGCTTACAGTGAACGGTGTCTCATTCATCGTATGAAGTCCAAAAGCATTTCCTGAGAATTGCGTGGAACCGGCTGCCTTTGCTGGAACCAAAGATAGTGCATAGTATGTTTCACCATCCGTAGTCCAACTTGGCAGACCAATTACCTGACCTTTAGTAAGAGGGCCTATCAAAGTCACAATTTGAATTGGCTCAGATGCATCATATGTTAAATGTCCTGAATATGCTTGGTCTCTAGGTGGTAACAGCAATGCAAGCTGATGTGATTCATGTCCAATTCCAGGATCCTGTACAGAAGTAATTGTCTTTACAATAATTTTTTCACCACGTGGTTGTTCTGTATATGTCACAGAATAGCTAACAGTGAACGGTTCAGAATTCATTGTGTGTACTGCTATTGCATTTCCTGAGAATTGCCATACGCCTGCAGAGGTTTCTTTATCGACAAATGTTAAACCAAATTTTGTTTTTCCATCAGTACTCCAAGTTGCTTGTCCTTTAGCCATACCTGCTTTTAGTGGCCCATGTAATGCTACAAGCTGAATATTTTCAGATGCAGTATATGTAAGATGACCACGGTAAGTATTTTCACTAGGTGGCAGTATTATGGCAAGCTGATGTGATTCATGTCCTTGTCCAGGATCTTGTACTGACGTTAAAACACCAGTAACAGTCTTTGGAACTTTAAGGGTTGCAACTGCTTTAGCTGCTTCCATTGTTTCAGATTTTGCGTCTTTCTTTGGTACCTCTTTAGCTTTTTCAGCAGCTTCTGTTTTCTTTTCAGTTTTTACTTCTTTCTTCTTTTCCTCAGTTTTTACTTCTTTTGGAATTTCAGAACAAAGTCTATCGCCACAAACCTGTTTTGAATTAATTGGACTGACTGGAGTACCTTTACTCTTTAGTGCATCAGCAGATTGAATTAATCCCATAGGTCCTGCAATAGTTCCTGTTAAGAGAACAGCAACTGTAAAAATTGCCAGAAGTGTTGTTTTAGTCATTATGATTCACTTTTGTTAGGAACAATTAAGTCTAATTACTTGAGCTCCTCAAGCAGTTCTTCATCCTTTTTGAAGATCCATGTCAAACCGATCAAATCCATAGCAAGAACACTGGTCGAGAAGGGCTTTTTGGACTCGCTTCCAAGCGTTCCAGACTGCGGACCCTGAACATCCATTGTGATTTGATTCATGAAAATGATAGATGTAAAGTAGTTATTTACACAGATGAAAATTGCTCAGAATTAAGAACAGATTAACCAGTTGACTTTGTTCTGAATCAAATCAAAATAATACATCCTTAATATGAAATTCATCATTTACTTAATCAGTGCGACATAGACAAGCATGTCATAGTGATGCCTTCGTATCCAGACAGCACGGTCTCAATGACGCACTAATTTTATTAATCTAAATCATTGTTAGTCATAAAAAAATCAAAAACATCATAAAACATTTTACAACTTGATTGGATGCAAGATTCCATGTCATAAGATCTTCTGATGTTCTGCATGAAAGAAAAGGTTTTGAATATGACTCCCAATGAAAGAAAGAAACTAGGAATTAACAAATCAACATTATGGTATATGAAGAAGAATTTGTCTGAGGGGAAAACTCCTAAAATTTATGAGAAGATTCTTTTAAAAATTCAATAGAATTGTGCCTATTTTGAGAATATTTTAATGAAATAATTGTAATAGCATTAAACTGATTTATCAAATCTCTATGAGAGAACTAAAAATGATCCAAAATAGTATCTGAAACTATAAAGACCCGGCTTGAAAGTTTAACCGATAATCGTTATTCAAACAATCGTGACTGTGAACCTAACTGTGCCTTAAACTCTCTTTTAATGACTTCTGTAGTTGCATTTTTCATTACTTCTTTAGCTTTATTCATCACATTTTCACCGCCCCTGCTTCTAGTGATTAGTATTAGATCATAGAGTTTACTGTCTCCTTGTTTGTATACTCCAACATCAACAGCAAATTTTGTTGAATTTGATTGGATTTTATCTAAATAATATTTCAACAATTTCGGTCCTAAATTATTTACATTTAATCGATTATCTCTAATTTCCTTCCATCCATCATCTCCAAAAAAATCGTTCAGATTTTCTTCATGTTCAGATTTTTTCTTTGAAGTGGATACATTATGAGCAATTCCCTGTGTGTAGAAATTAAAAATGATGTCAATTCCAACTTCTTTAATCAATTTTTCCATTAATTTCCATTTTATTGGTACATAACCATCAGGATCTATTAGTACTAAAATTGCCACTTGATATTGTCTCATTTTAAGTATTTTTTCAACAGCTTTTTCAAATTCTAATTTCTGAGAAGTGTATTCTTTTCCGTGTAGTCTAGTTTTACATTTAGCTAATCTGGAATTTAATGCTTCAATGTTACTGGAATTACTTTCAGAAAAAATACAGTCTGTATATCCTAATTCTGATGCATTTAATGCTCCAATAAGAGATGACCCTGAAAACATCTTTGCTGGAAAAAAACCTCGCAGTAGAGAAAGGGGACCAGACAAGAAACCCAGGACATACCGTGCAAACAGCATGAACAATTTGGCACAATTTAATCAGAGACCTGAAGAGTTTGTAAAATATCTTAACGATGAAAAAGGAGTTGACATTACTGGAAATTCTGGAATCGTAAAGGCCTTCTTGATTTTTGGTGGAGTGATGATTGCAATCTTTGGTGGATTGTGGTTGTATAATCACTACAAAGATGGAAATGACAACAGCACAGAAAACAGACACTGATGTTAGAAGAGCAGTTGTAACGGACTGCTTTTCTGATATTTTTTATCAATTCGGTGGAATGAATTATCAGTTCGGTAATTCATTATCAGTTCGGTAATTCATTATCAATTCGGAGATAGCAAATATCAGTTCGGTATCAATTCGGTTGAAGTAATTATCTTTTCGGTATCAATTCGGAGATATAATTTATCAGTTCGGTAAAATATTCCGAGAGTTTCCGATAGGTTGATCGATTATTTCTATCAGTTCGGTATCAATTCGGGGATTTTTCCGAAACTATCGAAAAATCCTGATAAAAAATCTGATCGCAATTGGTAGTTTCTCAATAATATATCGGAGAGCAACTGTATGTAATTCGCCTCTTTTTGGATAAATTCTTTTAATGTCAGCAACACAACCGATGACATGAGAAAGAGAAGCAAAAAGACAAAACCTTCTGAAACCCCAAAAACCAAGTTCATAATAATTGGAATTGTTGTGGCAGTGATTGTTGCAGGGATTGCGGCAATATCTATGAATCCTGATTCAATCAAGGCAGACAATCCTAGAGCCACCAAACTGTCCTTGGATACAAGAAGTGGTTCACCCGTTCTCGGGGATGCGTCTTCACCTGTCACCATTGTGGAATTTGGCGACTATCAATGCCCCTTTTGCAAGAGATGGAATGAGACTACCAAGCCTGCAATAGAGAGTAACCTGATTGAGACTGGCAAGGCAAGCCTCATCTACGTGGACTTTCCAATTATTGGCTCAGACTCTATAACCATCCATGCCGGAAGCTATTGTGCCGCAGAGCAGGGACTGTACTGGGAGTACCATGATTTTGCCTATGCAAATCAGGGCCATGAAAACGATGGCTGGGCAAATTCAGAAAATCTAAAGTTGTTGGTATCTGGAATTGACGGTCTTGATGCAGATTCATTCAATGAATGCCTTGACTCTAAAAAATACGAGCAGCGTGTAAAGGACAACAAAAAGATTGCATCAGGTGCAGGAGTACGTTCCACTCCGTCATTTATCGTAATACCTCAAGAGGGACAAGCTGAAATGATAACAGGCGCACAACCATATGGTGCATTCAAGACACTCATTGATGAAATGACCAGATAAGATTAATTTCTAATATATCTTCAAATCACCTCAATTACTTTTACTAGAAGAAACAACTGATAATTTCTACGCGTTGCTTTAATACAAAAAACAATCACTCCAATCAGATAGGAATGGGGCTTCTTCCCGACCGGTGCCTCACAACCGTCTGTTCTTTTCTTTGACATGTACACGGTAATCACACATCATAACGTGGTCACAAAATCAAGGCAGATCTGCTGCCATTTGCATTATTTTAACGACCAGATGTGAAGATACAGAAATGTTTAGCTAGTACAAGATTGCAGATGACAATCCATGCCACAAGAACATGACCAAACACGATTAGGGTATGTATTTGCAATATTGGCTGCCGTCATGTTTGGTTCTGTGTCTGTTGTGGCAAAGCCGCTTGTATCCACAATTGATCCTGTTTTGCTTGCATCCATGGTGTATGTCATATCTGCCATTGCCTTGAGTCCTTTTGCACAAAAGAAAAAGAAAAGTCTTGCAAGAAGAGATCTTTTGCTGGTTTTTTCAATAGCAATCTGCGGCGCGGTCGTTGCACCAAGTTTGTATTTTGTCGGGTTGACGCATGCAAGTGCATCAGATGCCGCCCTGATTGCCAATGGCGAGGTCTTCTTTTCTGTTTTGCTTGCAGTGATGTTTTTCAAAGAGAGATTAAAGATGACAGGAGTAATTGCCGTTCTGTTAGTTCTAGCCGGTATGATAATTATCACTACAAATCTGGATTTTACAACTTTTACCTTGCAACAAATACACTACAAGGACATACTGCTGATTTTATCCATGTTATTTTGGGCACTTGACAACAATCTCAGCAGATACTTGGCCCAAAAAATGGATGTTGCAAACATTGTCCAGATAAAGTCTGCAATGGGAGGAGTGATGCTGTTTGTAATTTCATTATTGGTGTTTAGAGTGGATATCAACATTGAGGCAGATCAGATAATTTCAATTTTGTTACTTGGTACTGTCGGTTTTGCAGCATCGCTTTATTTTTTCTTGCAGGGATTAAAGAGGATAGGAACGGTCAGAACCATAACCCTATTTTCAATGTCATCGGTATTTGGCCTTGTCGCATCTTTTGTTTTTTTGGCAGAGCAGATTGGCTGGCATCATATAGTGGCAGCAGGAATTATGATACTGGGGGTTTATCTTGTGAGCAGAAAGGAATCCGTAATCAGTCCTGCATCGATTTCAAAGTAACTGCAATGGTACATAGTCATGTCTTATTGAAAGATATCAAAATCATCCCCCCCATCTCACCAAGTAATATCAAAAGGCACTATGCAACCAAGGCAAATCCAAGATCATGGATTATTGCGGTATCTTTGCTTGTATTGATTGTTCTTGGGCTTGTTTCTTAGCATGTATCCACAACAGGGACACCACAATCCCTCCCATTTTATGTAAATATCACATGTAGTACACCTCTTTGCACCCTGTTTGTACCACGAGTCCGTCCTCTTTCCCTTTGTAACCTTGTATTTGTTACAGATGCCATTGCAAGTCATCGATTCATATCACAATTGGGAAATTATGAATTTAATTAATCGGTTTATTCCTCTCTTGGGAGCTTGCCCTTCTCATCGAATTGGTCTTGAATATCTGATGTGGCATTGCCATATTGTATATTCAAATTCTTGTTAAAATTCATGATCTCATTTTGTGTAACCTTTGCTTTCTCTTGGAATATTTTCATAGCCTCAAAAGATGATTTACCTTCATCTAATGCGTTTTCCTTGGCGTCATGTGCCTCTTTTGTTAATTTTTCTGTAAACAAGAATTGTTGCCAAAATATTCCCCTTATCGAACTATCCACATCTGCTATGAATCTGTAAAATGCATTTCTAGGACTATAATACTCCGTTCTTTTTTCAGAATCCTTCAAATCCTCTTGCAGTTTTGCTTCTGCTTGCATTCTTTGTTCGTCAATTTGATGTTGTTCTTTAGCAATTTCTTTTTTCTTTACTTCTTTTTCCTTTTGTTCTTCAAGCTGTTTGATCATTTTTGAAAAAGGATCAAGTTCGACATTTCCATCAGTTATTTTAGGTTGTAGGGGCGTTGTAATTTTTAATGGATTTGTTGGCAGACTCTCTGATACTTGATATTTTATTTGAGCGTCTGTGAATCTGTTGTCTTTTTTTGCATAAACTGTAATGGTATACTCTCCTGTTTCTGCAGGGTTCATAGATGTAACATAGAATTGGCCTGTAGAATTAGTTGAAGTTTTTATTTTTTCAGAAGGAAAATTGACCTGAATTTGTACATCTGAAACAGGGTTTTTGTCCAACGTTAGTGCATGACCACTTACAAATGGGTACTGGCCTGCCTCAAATTCGGATAAACTGTTAATTGTAAACGTGAAATCATCTGTAGCCCATGCAGGATTGGCTAAAAACAAACCTAGCATGAATGAAAGTAATAACATGTAGGAAATTTTTAACATGAATTGGTTTAGAAAAAATGAAATTAATTCCCAATATCCAAAAATATGATCAATTTATTGTAAATTTATAGAGTCAGATTGATGATTGTATCAGGCAATAAAGTTGTGAAACATTATTTCTAAAAAAAGAAATAGTCAATCGTACCTTGGTAGTTTCCCATACTTGTCAAATGTAGATTGAATTGTATTATCTGCTAACCCATGTTTGACGTTCAAATCTTTTGTAATGTCAACTAGTTGTACACGTTTAGTTGCGCCTGCATTGTGATATGCCTCTCTTGCTTCTTGGAGTGAACCTCCGTTATCAAGAACCGCTTTCATTGCTTGTCGTGCATCAGAAACTTTTTGTTGTTGATAATTGAACATCCCCCAGTAGACATTTTGAGTTTCCACAGGCTTTGAGGATACAAAGCTTGTAAAAGATGCCTTTGGAGTATGATCCTTGTATTTGTCATGCATTCTATCTAATTCCTTGTCCAGTGCTTGTTTTACAAGGACTCTCTGCTGTTCGATGAATTTTTGGTGTTCTTGCTGTTTGTTCTGATTTTCTTTTGCTTGGGCAAATTTTTGTTTCATCATTTCTATTTTTTCAAGTAATGATTTTACCATTGGATCCTTGCTAATCTGCTCAGTGCTTTTTATTGTGAATCCGCTATCAGTACTTGATTGTGCAAATACATGAATCGATTCATTATCTGAAATAGTTGACAACAAGATGATTCCTAGTATGGCGGTGTATATTGCATAGTTTGATGTGTTGTTCATTCTTGGTTTTGATTTTTCATTTTACTATTTAGAAATTAATTAGAAAATAATAGTAATCTTAATCAACAATAAAACTAATTATGCAAAAGTCAAATTCAAACTTGTATCATAAATTTCTAAATGTAAAACAAGGCAAAGAAATAATTGAATTGTTCTATAACTAATGATGAAAAATTAGAACTAGCTGAAATTTTTTGAGATGTGTGGTTAGATTGGTAATGATATGCAAAAATAAATGCAATGATTCAAAAATTGAGAGAATTTCAAATAAGCTCAGTTATGAAAATGGTTTCAAATGGTGCGCTTGTTGTTGTGTTTTCATAAGAATTGACAGGTTAAGATGCCCTTGTTGCAATGTTACACTTAGATCTAGTCCTAAAACTAAGATCAAAAGTTGACTAGGGTTTTTCTAGATGATTTTTCTTTTTTCTCATTATTCCAAAAAAGAAGCTAACTAGAATACATAACATGATTACTGATAAAAACAGATCAAAAGAATCGTCATCAAAGGGCAATAATTCCTGCAGTGCTTCAATTCCCAGATATATCGTGAATAATGAAAATGCGATTGCAATAAATTTGAGTTGGGAAACTCTTGTTTTTTTGTATGCCGATATTGCCATTAATGTTAAAAGTATGGACAAGCCAGCTATGGCAATAGAGACTGAACCTGCAATTAGGTCGTCTTGTGTGACAATATCTAGGGGGTCATCAAAGGGATTAAAGTAATCAAGTTGTAGTGTAATCTTTGATATAACCGATAACTGTGAGTTAAACATTCTACCTGGTTACCTGTTTTTACTTTTCATCAAATGCCGAAAATACATCTGCCATGTTGTTTACCATGGAATTCCATGCAGTTGATTTGCACTTGCCAAGGTTACTCAACACACTATCCTTATCTTTAAGACTATATACGGTAAATTTTCCAGAATATTCTTTTTGAATGATTTGTAATGCTAGTAGTCTTTTCATGTGCCAACTTATTGTGGATGAGGACAATCCTATTCCCTTGGCTATGTCTTGATGGGTGGAAGGTTCATGCTGAATCAAGTACATTACAATATTCCTTGGAGAATTCAAATTAAGCACGGAAAGAATTTCTTCATCAGACTCGCTAATGTGATAATAGTTTTTGTAAAATTTTGTTTTGACTGATTTGATTTTACCTTCTTTTTCAAGTATGGCAAGATAATACTGAACCGTACCCATGGAGTAGCCAAGGTTGTTTTTGATCTTTCGTAGATGAGAGCTAGGGTTAGCAATTATGAACTCCAAAATGCTACTCTTTGATGATTCTAAAATCTCATCCATGATTACATTTCACAGAATCACCGATTTAACCTATTCTACAAATAATTACAGTTTTTTGATAAAATTTCTTTTGTTAGATCTAAACTTGTACCATCAATGTTTTAACCATAATCCGTCAGTAAGAGAGGTGGCAGGAATTAATACATTGTTCATGTTATCTACGTACGATTGATTTTATCTGTTCCTGCCTCAAATTCAAACTTGTATCATAAAGAAAGTATATCCAGAATCATTATGGGAATAGGTTGAAGATTAACCGTAAGGGGATTACTATTGTTTCAGTTGGTGTATTTTCTGCTTTAATGATTTCATTGGCTTCAGGATTGTTCGCTGACGTTCAGTTAGATATCTCTGATGCAGACCTAGACGAAATTGAGGATGTTTTTGATAACTGTCCTAAAATACAAAATAATGATCAAGATGATTTTGACAAGGACTCTCTTGGCAATCCCTGTGATGAAGACGATGATAACGATGGCATAATGGACTCTATTGATTTCTTTGATACTGATCCACTTGAATGGGCAGATTTTGATTTTGATGGAATAGGATCAATAAAAGACGAAGATGATGACAACGATGGCATAATAGATGCAGAAGATACTGATCCAACTCTGCCTTCAGAGGATTTGGCAAGAAAGTATCTTCAAGAAATACAAGATTGTGCAGAAACGGATGATGGTCCACCACGTCTGCTTTGTTATTCACAGTTTTTTGGCAGAGTGGCAGAAAATGAAGAAAACAATTCTGATGCACTTGAATTGTCTATTGCATTATCTAAAATGGGCACCATAGACGACTGTCATTTTGTGTCCCACGAGATAGGCCATGTAGCTTTTAATAAAAATCCAAACGTAATACCAAACCTTGTAGGAATGGATGGAACGATGTGCAGAGGAGGATATTTTCATGGAGTGTTGGCATCTTATTTTCATGACATTGAGGAGGCAGGTGAACCTTTCCCATCCACATATAACATAATTTGTGATGACTTGATAGGATCTTCAAACTATCAAGACTGTATTCATGGATTAGGACATGGATTAGTACATTATTTTGGTGAAGATTTGAGTTCATCATTGGAACTGTGCCATGACATGTCATTTTATCAGAACATACTATGTGTGAAGGGAGTAATGATGCAGCATACAGACAATATCTTAACCCGACAAGGAATTTCCAAAGATGTGATTTCTAATCTTTGTGATGGAACAGAGCTAGAATCTCTTGATTTTGTTGAATGCAGCATGTCCGTTGGAACCACTTTGGCATTTTTCACAGATCATAATTTTGATGAGGGTGCCAAATCATGTGAACTGATTGAACATGAGCAAGGTCAAAATTACTGTCTTGAAGGCTTGCGATTAGAAATTGAAGATTCCGAAAAATATGAAATTAAACCCCTCACTAAAGATGTGAGGGAAAAATTCCAGCCACAATCAATTGAAGGTGGTTCAAAAACAATAGACATTCGAAGCCCTGCAGTAATTTCTGACTTTGAATTTATTCCCCAAGCGGGCATAATCTCATTTTCCATTGACCGGCCTCAATACGTGATATTATACATTCCAAGTGAATTTGTCACATCAAAAATGGTAGTGACGGTAAACGGCCAAATTCCAAACGAGTTGGATGCAAAAAACAATATCTTTGGAGAAAAAATTGCAATGATAAGATTTGTTCCCAATAATGCAGGATTAGTAATGATTACTCCATTAACCTAGTAATGAAGTAACAAAATTGACAATCATTTCAAGTAACGTGAATTTTGTTAATTTTTAAAATCTCAATAATTATCTGTATTGATTAGGTCTTTTTGTTTTAGTATTTCTAATTTCATTATTATCACATCAATGGGCAGACCAGTAACTTTGCTAATTTCATCAGGTGATCTAGACTGCTTTGTAAGAGTAAAAATAACCTGCATTAGGGCCTTATCTTCAAAATAGTGTTTTTTCCACGATTTTATTTCTATAGCCTAGATTTAGCTCAATTGGGTTCTTGTACTTTTTAGTACGATCTTGAATTTGAGTTTTAATCAAGAAATAACCTCTTAATTTTTTGACACTTTATTATAGACTTAAGAATAGTTTTGGTATGAGTATTATTCATACTTATTCTCAGGATGTAAAAGTCAAAATGGCATGACGAAAGGACATGCACAAATTGTCACAAGTTTATTCCAATTGTTGAATCAAAATAGATTCATTTTTTAAAATAACAAAAAATAAGAGCAGTCAAACTAACTGCTCTTCATTGCAATCATGGTTTTGATTCCAGACTGCGTAGACTTTATCTGGGATTCAAGAAGTTGGGCCTTTTGAGTCAAGTTTTGTATCTTGGCATCATCATAGTCTAGCTTCTTGTATTGGCTGATCTTCTGGTTGACCTGTGCCAGATTGTTCTTCAGGTCATGCACTTTTGCATTAAACGAAGAGACAAGTGCATCAATACCGTTTTGTTCAAACAAGGTTATCTTTACGCTATCTGATTCTGCCAGAACCTTTGCACCATATGTGGCACAGTCTTTGTACTTTACACTGTCCGAATCAATCGGTACTGGTACTGCATCAAGATCTGATGTTATCAGTGCACCTACTGACTCTTTGCTATACTTGTTGTGGCAATAGTCAAATGTTACACTAGATGTGTTTTGTTTCAGATCAGTTACCTTGATGTCATGTATTCCATTTCTGTCAATCTCATCCTGGGAATATGCAAATGCAGACTGCAGCAGGACCATTGCAATAAACACTGCAATCACAACCAGGCCCAAAGCAAAGTTTACAGATGTCACAAACCTGTAGGTTGGCAACACTATCTTTGATTTTACTTGCTCTATATTGTGGGGAATTGCCTCGTCAACATCTGTTATGATTTTGTATACTGTCATTTTTTGTTCACCTCCAAAGGAACCTGTAGAAAACAGATGATAACCAGACGTGGTTAATGACTAGTCTCATTTGTGAGACTTGTTTTCTCATCTGTTTCCATTTTTGTGTTTTGGATTTTTGCCTCCAATGGAATACTGTGTAATCTTGCTTATTAGACAGATGCAAGTTGATGTGATTCAAAACGAAATCATTTCCATCAATCCTTAATTCTTGATATGTGGTAGAATGACCAAAGGTGAAAAAATGAACATTTATGATACAAAGACAATTGTTTATCGCAGTTGTAAGACTCCAATTGGGGAAATTGAATATGATGCAGAAGTAATGTTGCCACAATGTGGAAAATGTGCGAATCCAATGCCTGAAGGAGACAAAATTCTCTATGCATTGAGTCCATTTAGAAACAACGCATTACAGCAACTAATAGTGAAGAGTAAATAATTCAATCAGGTGGCATAATCAATGCAAATAGAAACAGTCCAAACCGAAGAGTTGGCCCAACTAGACAAGATTGTAAATGAGATAATAGAGCAGAGAAATGTTATAGATATTAAATTGACAACAACTGTTTTCCAGGAAAAAATATTGTATACTGCACTAGTGATACTTGATGAATAGAGTTGTCAAGACGCCACACTAAAAATCACATGGATATTTTTTAATTCGTATCAAAATGAATCCAAATGAAGGCAAACTATCATCCAAAAAATAATATCAAATAACATCATGGTTTGATCTTTAATTGCAAACATGGGTTCAGAAATTTCCAATGAATAATGCTCAATGTTTATCAACCCAAATACAAACACCAAGATCAAT
The DNA here is from genome assembly GCA_029864335.1 of Candidatus Nitrosopumilus sp. GTDB lineage: Archaea > Thermoproteota > Nitrososphaeria > Nitrososphaerales > Nitrosopumilaceae > Nitrosopumilus. Next base: position 29,061 of record JAOTTS010000007.1, read on the forward strand.
GAAAAAGTGACAAAGCTTAATCCTTTCTTGAATGTTGGCGAAAGCATTACACTCATAATCAGAAACAGTAAAGGAACATTATATCCGGATATTTCTCATGGAGTTAATTTTCACTTTTTTGCTTGTGGGTGCAGGGTTGGCCATGCTGTATTTTGGAGCAGAATGGTTAGTAAAAGGATCAATTGCAATATCCCGCAAACTAGGAGTCAGTCAACTAGTGATTGGTCTGACTGTTGTTGCCTTTGGAACATCAACGCCAGAACTTGCAGTAAGTGTTTCATCAGCAATGCAAGGATTGTCTGATGTAGCATTAGGCAATGTAGTTGGAAGCAACATTGTAAACATTGGGGCAATTTTAGGAGTTTCAGCCATTATCAACCCAATCATAGTTTCAAAATCAGCAATAAGAAAAGAAGTCCCCATAATGATTGGAATATCCTTTCTTTTATTGGCAATAATTCTGGATGCTAAAATCGATTTAATTGATGGAATACTACTTGTTGTCGGAATTATTGTTTTTACAGGATATAGTTACCGTAGCTCAAAAAAAGACACAGACATTCAAGAAATTCCTGTTTCCCAAATATTACAAAAAAATGTTTTTTCAAAATCAATTGTTTTCATTATTGCAGGACTATTGCTCTTAACTGGAGGATCGTTTCTTACAGTGGACAATGCAGTAATCATTGGAGCAAGTTTTGGGATATCCGAACTATTTATGGGGTTGACAGTAGTTGCAATAGGAACCTCTCTTCCAGAATTAATAACATCAGTAGTTGCTGCAAGAAAAGGTCATGCAGATCTTGCTGTTGGAAACATTGTGGGAAGTAATATCTTCAACATTATGGCAATATTGGGAATTTCATCATTAATTTCAGGCATTGCAGTTAGCGAGAAAATATTAGTGGATGTTGGAATCATGCTTGCATTTAGCCTTGTTTTGATTCCGATAATGCGCAGCGGTTTTGTCATATCCAGAAAAGAGGGAATATTTCTAATTGCAGGATATGTTGGATATGTGATATTTTTGTTGTACAGACAATAGTTACTAAATCACGATTCAATACCAAAATGGAATGGTATCTGAAAAAGGAGATGAGTTGAAAAAAATGAGACAGATCATACCTCTGTCTCATAACTAGTATGAAAATTAAATATTGGTTGCAATAAAGGCACCAATACCCATACCCATTACAGCACCTATTGCCATACAGACAAGATCAAATTTAATGACCTTTCTAAATGGGGCGTGTACCATTTTATCTAGCGTGCTGATTTTCTGAGTTTGCATATCTTTCACCTCGGCACCACTCATAATACAATCAAATAATTAAACAAAGAAGAGATTGATGTAACACTGAATCAAATCAACTTACATTCATCTTAATAATTTGAACGTGTAACTAACTTCAGTGAATTCGTGATAAGACAGCTGCCTACTCCCTTTGCAGCGCAGGTCTGCCTTCATTTGAATTCACTTTTTAGGATGTTTGAAAACAACAAGATATTCTGAAAGTTCATCACACATACAAACAATGAAACTATATACATCAAGTTTAAATTCATGGGATCAGAATACGCAATAGCCGTTACAAGGTTTGAAGGCAAAACCGAGTTGGAAAACCATACGGAAAGAAAAACCTTCAATCAGTATATTCTAAAACAATCTTTCTTGAAGATATTTTTTGATTCTAGTTCCATATGTGTAAATATCATCCAATGTTGACTTTTCCTTTAGCAGGCATGGGTATGCTGTATTTTGAGAATTAATTATAACTTCCAATATTTTTCCTGAATATTATTTACACGTGGGTGCGTTAATTTTCTCCCTAACTATATCCCCATCCACGTTATACTCCCAAGTAAATTTGAACCAAAAACATCTCAAGAATGGAGAATTACATTCACACTATGTTTTATGTAATATGGTTTAAGTTACTCCGATTTCTATATATTTACAAAAAAGTACTTGCATAATGTACATTTAAAAAACAATCATCTTTTAATGAAAACTAACACATTTCGAGGTTTTTATGAGTACATTTTGTGAACTAATTAACCTAATTTGACGCGTTAATTATGGCCAGTGTTCCAAGCAATGCTTCTTCCAGTCGTACAGTTTCAGTTGCTTGATTGGGAAAAAAGTTCAATGATTTTGCATTTTGAACATTCTTCATTTTTCCTCCAAGGATTTCATGAACACCTTTTTCCGGAGATCCGAAAACTACGAGTATCGGCTGATCTGATTTGACATATTTGGAAATTTGTTCTTTTGTTGCAGTTTTACCTTTTCTGGATGTGATGATTATGTTTCCTTTCCATTCAGCAAATACTGAAAATAAGTTTGCCCTCTCTTTTACAGAATATCCCCAATAGGCCTGAACTTCATTTTTGTCTATCTCTTTTACAGATAATTTTGGATAGCCTTCTTTGAATTGCACTGTGACTCTTTTACCAATGGGTGTCTTACCAAAAAATGGAATTAGTTGATTAATCCCTACATCTACAAATCTTTTACCCTTTACACTGATTACGATTCCTTCACGTACATCTCCAGGATTGATCTTTTTTGCATTTACTGGAGTAATGTGACTAGGAATTTTAAGTGGTTGAAGAACTCCAGCAAATTTTAGATCATTCATTTTTGGAAATAATCTTCTTCTCAAAAATTGGGGTGTCTCTAAATATTTTAAAATCATTACCATTAGACTTCCGTCTGTCCTGTTGTTTCCTTCTTGGTAAACGTATATCGTATCAATTTTAAAAATTGCACATGCTCTTGCTAAAACTGAAATTTTTCTTGTTTTGTCTATCTTAAGTGATTCATCAGATAATGCAGATTCTGGAATGGCAACAGATAATTTCAATATGATTTAATCTCCCAGGCTTACTTTGTGTGATTATTTTTGGTCGTGTGGGTATTTCTCTTTAGCAGTTTTTGCATAGTTTTCAATTTGCTCATCTGAAACTAATTCATACAAACCAGTTTCTGTTTTAATATGCGCCATTCTGATGTGACTTGTGCTTTCCTTATCTTCACTTGATAGATAAATTCCAGCAGCAGCTAACACGGCAGCATCATCTAAGGATAGATCATCTTTGTATGTTTTCTCTAAAAAGTCTGTAACTTGATCGGAACCCGAACCAATTGCAATTGCGTCATAAGAGATGTAAGTTCCACTAGGATCTGTTAGATACAATTGTGGTGTACTATTTACAACTCCACCAAGAATTAATGCAACACCATAAGGTCTCACTCCTGCATATTGTGTATATTGCTGACATTGATCAGCTAAGTGTTTTGCAATGGTTTCGACTTCTACTGGTTCATCGTAAATCATTTTGTTACTCTGAGAAAAGAATCGTGCATTATCTACTTGACTTCTTGCATCTGGAATATATCCTGCTGCTGCAACTCCAACATGATCATCAATTTGGAAAATCTTTTGAGCTATATTTGAGATTTGTAACTTTCTTGGTTTTTCCTCTACTGCAATGATAATTCCATCTTTGCATTTTACTCCAACAGCTATTGTTCCTCTTCGTACTGTTTCTATTGCGTACTCTACTTGGTATAGTCTGCCATCCGGGGAAAAAACCGTGATTGCTCTATCATAACCTTGTTGTGCAGGAAGCATTTGATTCCAATGCTTTGAATGTACAATTTAAACCGTACTCTCTTTGAGAAATATTTTTCCATTTTAAACAGGCTCACCAAATCACTGATCGTCTGTTTATTTTTTGTAAATATTTGATTTTTACATATAATGCGCTGTTTATCAAAATAGAATATCAATATTTTATTACAGATGCTGTGATATTACAGATCTAGAAAAATGAACCCAATGTTTGGTTTTACTATGGGTGATTTGATGATGATGGTAGCGATTATGGTTATTGCGTTTTTCATTATAGAGTAATTTACTTCTGTATTTTCTGAAAAATCTTTGGTAAAAGAAGTAATTCTGCATTAAAGATCGATGAGCCAAAAATGTGTAAGAAATTTGATAATCCACAAGAATGCATTATCAATTTTGTGTATATGAAAAAAAGTTCTCAGACATGTTTGTCATGTATTGAAGATGAAGAAAATCAATATGAATGTCTAAGTAAATTTTTTCGAAAATTTCAAGACAGAGTATGAATTTATGTGACTGCTGATTTTTATGATAAATGTATTATTGAAGCACAAAAATGTAAATAATGAATTTTTTAGATGTGACTCATTACTTGTAAAGTTTAATTTGAGTTTTTAATCTTAATGGGTTATGAAATTTGAAATTCAATTCTCAGGACATGAAAATATCAGATCAAATCATCAAAAAACAATTGAGATAACAAAAGAATCCCATTTAACACCACAAGGTGACTGTATTGTTGGTGTTAATGCAACTTCCAGTTGTTCTGATTTACCTTTAGAATTAAAAGAGAAATTAAAAAATCCTGATTCAAAAATTAAATTCTCTATTCGTGTTGGTGATAATGAATTTTTTTTAGAGGGAAAAGGTCATCCCGAATTGATTCTTTCTCATACAGAAGACATTGTAATTAGAAAAAGTGATTTTATTTGTCCGAGAACTTTGGCTATTAAATGTGATAAAGCATCTGATCTATTACCTAGAGACATGGTGACATTGTTAAAAGATCCAAAAACCAAAGGAATCTTTACTATTAGTGTTGATTAAAACGGTCACAATTTTATATGCATCCATTTGATTTTAAATATGGGTCTTAAAACTAAAATTTTTATTTTGATTCCATTAATTGCTTTTGCTGCCATCATTTTTGGGTTTGGTATGTACAATACATTGTGTAAAAATGCCAACATCCCTCTAGATTGCTAATTTAATGTCAAAAGAATTCTAATAATTCTCCATTTTAGTTAATTCTGATTTAGCAAGATTCTCTTAAAGTATTAGAAATTACACTATTCATGGTAAAAGCCACCATTGAATTATCCATTTCGGATAAGCCCTCTGATGCAGAATTAAAAAAACTCAAAGAATATTTCAAAGAAATGCCTGTGACTGAGATTCTTACAGGTTTAAAATTTGCAAAAAATAGGTGGTCTGCAAAAGATGCTGGAACTCTTAAGGTTGGCAGAAAAAGCATTATTCAAAAAGAGGTACATTCTGTTACTACAGAACAAGCTCAATGGAGATTAAAAAACTGGAAGATGATGATTGCAAATTATCGTAGACGTGGATATAGTTATCCCACAATTTCTAGAATAAAGAAAATCCTAATTCAGAAAAGTAAAACGAAATCAAAATAAAAAAGTGAAATTAAATCACTTTGAAAAGTGACATCATTCCTGCAGTGATATGGTAATTGACATGACAGTGGAACATCCAAGTTCCTATATTGTCGGGAATAAAATCAACTGTCTTCAGACTAGCTGGCATTAATTCCATAACATCGACTCTCATACCATTCCACAAGACAGTATTTTCATGCCAATGTGGCGTATGCAAATCTACCTCAGTTTCCATACCGATAAGATACCAACGTACGTGTTCTCCTTTTTGCACAGTTTGTCCTGGCAAATTACCATACACGAATCCGTTAATACCATGCATGAGATTACTTTCGGCAAAATCGTCATTTCCTACTAATTCCTCGTTATCACAAGTCTCATCTGTGAATTTTTCTAGATTGGCGCATAGATAATGACTAGAATTTTCATCAGAAACTGCAAACAGACTTACCATTTCACGGTATACACCAATTGGTCTACCGTTTAAATCGACCATTCCATTTGATGTTACAACAATTGGACCAACGAGTCCAGAATTTGTATCCATCGGAGAATCTACATGTGAATGATACCTCCAGATGATTGAGCTTGGAACATTTGGTTCTGGCCCTGCACGTTGTGGTACTGACCAATTGTAGGTATGTGTTTGTCCAGGGGCAACAATGCCATCAACTTTGGTGTTTGCTGAAGTTCCATCATTATATTCAGCACCTTCAGAATCTTTGTCATAAAAGACACCATGTGGATGAACAGAGTAATCTAGTTCATCAGAATTATTCTTGAATACAACTTTGATGGTATCGCACACTTCTGCATGAATCATTGGACCTAAGGTTCCTAGATGTTCTCATTCAGAAGTTCGTGGTTTGAGTTCTGAAAAGGTGTCATCAGTGTACTCACGGTACAATGCCTTGATGTATTTACTACCAATTCTACCTGGAGAATTCTCAACAAATACATTTTCATCTTCATTAAACTCATGTCCTTTTATTTGATTAAGACCTAATGGGACATAATCCCCCTCTACTTCGTCTGCAGCAATGTAATATGTACGAGTTGTACCTTTATTACTTTTACATTCACTATTTTGAGAAGTGGTATGAATTGAGATCTCTTTGTATGAAGAAGAACTCATTACTGGCTCAGAACACAATCTATCTCCACATACTAATGAATTAGCAGAACCTGTTTTTGGTAATCCTACTCCTTTACCTTTTGCAGATTCACTTTCTTGAATCAAACTTACTGATAGGGATGTAAGAAGTATAATCGATATTGCTATTATCATAAAGAATATTCTTGATTTAGTTATTGTATCAACAAAAAAATTATTTTTATTCAGTCATATGTAAATTCTTCAAAGTTATTCTAAATTTATAAAATAAATTCAGAATTATTTAAAACTGAAAAACTATTAGATGAAAATATCTGATTTTCTCTCAACAATCTGTCTTTTAAGACTCTCTGGTACATCTGGAATGGATGATTTTGTCTGGCCTGCAATGACATTGTGAGCTTCTTCAAGAATTGCTAAGGTGTCTACATTTGTTTCAGAACCCACATTCATTGTATCCTCCATGTTTACTGATGAGCCAGACATTACATCACCTAGTATTTCTGACAAATCTTGCATTGAAGCATTAGCTTCTGGCATAATTCCACTAAGTGATGGACTAAGACCTTTAATGATTGACATGCATGGACTAAGAGTTACCACTACATCTCCTAATTCGGAAACAGTGTCTAATCTAAGCTTAACTTGCTCCATTGAGAGTTTGGCACCACTTACCATGTTTTTCATTTTTCTAACTTGAGATAATTCTCCTGCATATGCCTGGGCATAACTAGGTTTATTGTTTCTTTGTGCATTAACGATCTTTTCAAAGATTACATCGTGTTTTTTCTGTAGTTTTTCATTAATTGATTCTAATTTTGAAATCTGAAATTGTAATTTTTTCTGTGCAAAGTCGATTTTGTTCTTTAATGGCTCGTCTGGTTTTACCCTTCCCATTACTTTTTGAGAAATGCTTTCTCTTTCTGTTTTATTCCAAGAATTACTGATCAAACCTTAATTTCCTCAATCTAACTGAAAATATTTGTTTTAAAGAGATTTGTCACTAAAGCTAGTGTAACTGGAGTGACAACAAGCTTTGGTTACACTATCCAAATGTGAATGTAAATATTTGAAAGCCTTGGCCTTGAACCTTAATTTCCATTGTATGTGATGAACTAGTTTCACTGTTTATGATGTTATATAATCCTGCCTCTGAAACTGTGAGTTTATTTTCAGAAGTAATGTCTTTTCCTGCATATTTTGATGGGAGTGGCTCTTCATCTAGAAATATTTCTAGTTCTGCATTATTTTCTGTAACAACATTTACCTCTTTTGCATTGTACAATAGTTTGATAGAACCATTTTCAGATACTAATTCCATACTGTCTTCATAATTTTTCCATTCTCCTATTGGATAAAATTTGTGCAAATCAATTTTGTTGGGTTCTGAATATATTACAATTTTCCCTGGTTGAAATCCTTCATCACTTCCTAGTTGATTTCTATTTTGAGCAAACTTGTGACCAAAATACAATTCAGGTGTTCTAAACATTGTATGCTCAAACTCATCTATTTCAACAAGTGATGCATCAGTTGCCATCTTAATTCCAAGTGATGATGCTCTTTCTTCTAAAAGTTTTTGAATAATTTTTTCAGTTTCTTGATATCCTCCTTCACCAATATGATCGTACCTGATATATCCTTCATGATCTGCAAGGTATTTTCTTGGCCAATATCTATTCTCAAAAGCTTTCCATGTTTCCATGTCATTGTCCATTACAACAGGATAATCTATCCCATGCTTGTCAATTGCCATTTTGACATTTTCAGGATTTTTTTCAAATTCAAATTCAGGTGAATGAATTCCTACCACTAGGAATCCTTGATCAGCATATTTGTCATCCCATGCAGTGATGTATGGTAGTGTTCTGACACAATTAATGCAACTATATGTCCAAATATCATAAAGTACAACTTTGTCTTTGATTTGATTTTTCAGTTCTTCAGGAGTGGTATTTAGATAATAGGCGATTCCTACTAAATCTGGGACAATTTTAAAGCCTGATTTGTTAATTTTAGTAAGTGAGTTTGTATCCTGGATATTTACTGTTTCAGATTTTTCATCTAGAGTTGAGAGTGCAGTACTTGTAATTCCAAGGCCTATAGCAATCACGATTCCTAAGATTAATGCAGCTTTAATTTCTGATTTCATTTATTCACCCTAAAAATAATAACTCATTGAGGAGTGGAAAATTTGCAATATATGCTAATTGATTTGTGAATACTAAAACTCCTAAAACCATAATGAAACCTCCTAAGATTATATTATAATATTTTAGATGTTTACTCATAGAACGAATAATACTATTTGCTCTAGAATAAAAAACCCCTATCAAAATGAATGGAATTCCTAATCCTAATGAATAAACTAATAGTAAATTGAATGCAACAGATGGAGTTGTTGCAGCTAGTGTAAGTATTGTTCCAAGAATTGGTCCTACACATGGTGTCCACCCAACTGCAAATGCTAGTCCAAAAATAAATGACATTGGATAGCTTGCTTTAGTTATTTTAGGGAAGAATTTCTTTTCCATGTTTAGTTTGTTGATCTTTGTTGAAAGAAGTAAAAATACTCCAAAACCTATGATGATTATTCCTCCAACTTGATTTAATGTATCTACAAATTCTCCAGATGCGGTTCCTAAAACACTATTGATTATTACTCCCAATATTGAAAATACTACTGAAAATCCTAGAACAAAAAATACTGAATTTAAAACAATATTTGTTCTGTTTATAGACAATGTCTTGGAATTTCCTTTTTGATTCAATTCAGTAAGTGTTGTTCCTGAAATATATGCCAAAAATGCTGGAATCATCGGTAAAATACATGGGGCTACAAATGATCCTAATCCTGCAATTGCAGCTACTACAAGAGAGATCTCTGTCATACAATAAATTTACAATTTTTCCTTTAAAGCATTCTTCCATTTCTATTCCAAAAGATTACAATCCGTTTTTATCTGGGATTGTGAAAAATTTAGTATGAATAAGCGATTCATCCTAGTAGGCATCGCCTTGGGCATAGTAATCACACTTGCCGTAATTATTGGCTCTCCTGCAATTGGAGGATTTGATTCTATGCGTTAACTATCTAAATTTTCTATAAGCTTTCTCAAAAATCACAAGTGATCTTTCAATATCTCTATCTGTTAGCCACGACGTGACTGAAATTCTTAATCTTGCTTGATTTTTTGGGACTGTAGGATATCTAATTGGCTGTGCAAATATTCCGTTATCCATCAAGAATTCTCCGAATTTCATTGCATTTTTTTCATTGCCTATGACTATGGGGATAATGTGTGTTCTAGAATTAATCTCAAATCCTATGTCCTTTAATCCCTTGATTAATCTATTAGTATTTTTTTCTAGTTTTTTCTTTTGTTTTTCTCTATTTGATTTGAATCTCCTTATAGAATATTCAATTAAAAACGAGGGAAGTGCAGAAGTGTAGATAAATGATTTTGATTTATTTATGCACAAATCAATTACATTGTTTTTTGATGCAACATATCCACCAAAAGATCCTAGGCCTTTGCTTAGACTACTAATATACAAATCAATTTTCTTTTCTACATTACAATAACTTGGAGTGCCTTTTCCATCTTTTCCAACCACAAAATCCCCATGTGCATCATCTATTATTGTAATCGCATTTTGTTTTTCAGATAATTCTGTAATTTCTCTTAATGATGAAAAATCTCCATCCATACTGAATATGCCTTCAGTGATTACAAACTTATTTTTTCCTTTAAATTTTAATTTCTTTTCTAAATCTTGCATGTTGTTATGTTTGTAGACAATTATTTTTGCATCTGATAATTTACAGGATTCAATTATGCTTGCATGGTTTAATTCATCGCTAAGAATAACATCTCCTTTTTTTGCAATCGTAGTAATTGCTCCTAAATTTGCCATGTATCCTGTAGGATAAACAAGACTTTTTTGCTGTGATTTGTGTTTTGCAAGAATTTTTTCTAGTTTATTATATGATTCATCATTACCAGATACAAGTCTTGAGCTTGATTGAAGTTGATTAGTTTGAATCTCTGTTGTGGCAATTCCTAAATAATCATTTGAGCATAGATTAAGTAATTTTTTATTGTTGATAGTGATGTGGGCACCATTGGATTTCCCATATCGTAATTTTCTATAGAGATTTTGTCTCTTTAAATTTTCTAGTTCAGAATCAATAAAGTCTAATTTACGGTTGGAGGCCAATTTTCTGTATTAATTCACGGTCTTTTTTAGCCTCATTTCCACCCATAGTCAAATATCCTTCAGTAATTATTCCGTTTGCACCACTTTGTAGTAGCTCTTCTCCGGAGTCATCTAGTTTTGACTCACGACCTCCAGAAATTTTGATTACTGATGCAGGTAGTAAAAATCGAATTACTGAAAAAATTCTTACAATTTCAGAATTTGGAAGATCTGTTTGTAATTCTAGTGGTGTCCCAGGCATTGGAACTAGAATGTTAATTGTAACTTCTTCTGGATATAATCTTCCTAATTCAAGTGCCAATTCTAATCTTTGCTCTCTTGTTTCTCCTAACCCAATTATTCCACCAGTACACAATTCCAATCCTGCTTCTCTTGCAATACCTAATGTCTTTAATCTATCTTCGTAAGTATGTGTTGTACAAATTTCTGGAAATTTTGATTTTGCAGTTTCTAAATTGTGATTATATCTTTTGACTTTAAGCTCTTTTAATTTAGTTGCTTGTTGTGGTGTTAAAAACCCTAAACTACATTCAACACTAATTCCTACTTTTTCATTGATCTCAGTAATAATTTTGCAAACTTTTTCAAAATCTTTTGATGATGGCTCCCTCCAAGCAGCAACAAGACAATATGATTCTGCACCATCATCTTTTGCTTTTTTTGCTTTGGTTACAACTTCTTCTGGTGATGGTAATTGATATGTCTCTATACCAGTATCAAAAAATGCTGATTGCCCACAAAAGGTACAATCTTCACTGCATGCATTTTTTTTGATGTTGTTTAACTGCTCAACATCAACTTTTTTCCCATTAAATTCTTGAGTAATTTCATTTGCACATGATGCTAATTTTTTTAAGTTTTCATCTGGAATATTCAATAATTTTTTTGCATCCTCGGAAGAAATACCTATTCCTGAAAATACTTTTTCTTGACACTCTTTGATAAATTCCAGAATAGTCACAATGATAATTACAAATACTCCATTTATAACAATAATGGAAAGGTTAACCTACAACTGTCATTAGGATTAACAGTCATAGGACTTTTGGCTTTGCTGATTTAATGGTTAAAATGGTCTTTTCTAAGAGTAAATTTAGTTCTGATTCTGTAATTGCTAGAGGCGGCACTAACATGACTATGTTTCCTAGAGTCCTAAGGTAGATTCCGTTCTTTTTACCTTCTTCAAAAAATATTTTGTTAATTGATTTTTTGGGGTGAATTGGCATTTTTTTCTTTTTGTTTGATACTATCTCTATTCCCATTAGCATTCCTTTGTGTCTAATGTCTCCAACAATATCAATTTTTGAAATCTTTTGATAATATTTTTCAAAAACTTTAGATGTCTTCTGAATTTTTTTAATGAGATTAAATTTTTTATACATTTTGAGATTTTCTAATGCAACAGCTGCCGCAATTGGATTTCCTGTATATGTGTGTCCATGAAACAAATGTTTCCAATCATTAAATTCCCCTAAAAATGAATCATACACTTTCTTATTTGTTAAAGTAGATGCCATTGTTAGATAACCCCCAGTTAACATTTTTCCATATGCTACAATATCTGGAATACTTTTCTGTTCTTCATATTGAAACATGGATCCTAGTCTTCCAAAACCTGTTGCAATTTCATCTAAAACAAAAAGCACATCATATTTCTTACACAGCTGACTTATTTTTTTCTGAAATCCTTTTGGATAAATTATTACTCCACCTGCAACTTGTGCACCACTTTCCATAATGAATGCTGCAATATTATTTTCCTGTGATAATTTATTCTCAATTTTTTCTAAACAATGGTTCTGATAATCTAAAAAAGTAAATCTTTTTGGAATTCTATATTTATTTGGTACAGGAAATTGCATTGTTGTAAACAATTGTTTTTTAAACTTACCAAAAAATTCTGGTACGTATCCAACTGACATTGCTCCAAATGTGTCTCCATGATATCCGTTTTCTAGCGTTGCAATTTTTGTCTTCTTTTTTTCACCAATATTTTTCCAATACTGTAATCCTAATTTGATGGCTATTTCCATTGCCGATGAGCCATTATCTGAATAAAAGACTCTGTGCATTTTTGGAGAGATTTTCACAAGGTGTTCTGCTAGTTTTTCTGCTGGCTCGTTAGTTAGATTAAACATAGATGAATGCTGAAGTTTTTTGCTTTGAGTTGTTATTGTGTTGACCAGTTCTGGATTTGTATGTCCCCAAACATTGCACCACATTGAGCCTACGGCATCTAGTATTTTATTTCCTTTGGAATCGGTTAGCCATACTCCTTTTGCACTCTTTATTTCATCAAAAGAATCCCATTCTCTCATTTGGGTATTTGGATGCCAAACAAAACTAATTTTCTTCAAACAAATCTGATATTCCTAGTCTTCTTAATAATCAAACGATAAGATTAATCAATTATAATTTTAGATGGTATTTGATGAATTCTCTTTTTATTACTGGAACTGATACTGATGTAGGTAAAACATACGTCACTGCTGGATTATCAGTAATTCTAAGAAAAATGGGTATTGATGTTGGTGTGATGAAGCCTTTTGCTGCAGGAATTGCTCAGAAGAAGGGATTCAAATCCGAAGATATGGAAATTTTATCAAATGCTGCACAAGTAAATGATCCTGAAAGTTTAGTAAATCCACAATTTTTTCCAATCCCTGCATCACCTTACACTGCTTCCAAGAAATTAAAAATAAAACCAAAAATTTCAACCGTGCTTACAAATTTTAAAAAACTATCAAAACTTCATGATGTTATTTTGGTTGAGGGTATAGGCGGATTAATGACCCCAATTCTGAAAAATTACTACATCGCTAATTTGATAAAAGATATGAAAATCCCAAATGTAATTGTCACAAGTAGTAGGATTGGAACTGTAAATCATACCTTGATGACTTGCATAATGTGCAAAAAATACAAAATCCAAATTAAAGGAATAATAATTAATAATTTTAAAAACGGTTATCCTATTTCTCAATTAAAACGAGACTTGGAAGACCTTACTGGCGTTAAAGTTTTAGGTTCAATCCCATTCATTAAAGACATGAGTGATTCTTCATTGAATAGAATATTTAAAAAAAATCTTGACATCAAATCTTTATTAAAATAACATTTAAATTCAAATTCGTAAAATTTTAAATTTATTTGCACCACCTACATTACTAAACTGTGCAATCTCAAAAATAATTTTTGAAAATGAATTGTTTTCTTTAGATAAAATGAATGATTTTTTTGCAACTGGTATATTTTTTGATAGTACTAGCCAAATGTTTTCTTTCTCATGCTGAATTTTTTCTAATTCTGTTATTTTCTCATTAATGATATTGATGTCAGATGATTTTGGTATGCAAATTAACAATGACTTTTTTTGATCTTTTTCCAAAGTTTTGATATCTGGAATTACTATATCTAACTCAATCCCTTGATAATCTATTTTTCTTTGACTGGAAATCAACGCATTTGTCAATAAATAGTGAAGTAATCCTGTTGCTAAAATTCCAATCGCTTCATCTCTTTCACTCATTGAAATAATATTATCATAACAACTATTGGTTACATTCTCAATTATCTGATCAAATTTTTTCTCAGAAATTAATTTAGGGATTGATTGTGATTTCTCAATATAATCAAATATGTAATCTTTAATTGGATTTGAATCTTCTGGCAATGTATTGTTTTAATGTGATATCCACATGTATTTGGATTTACCCTGAAATCAATTATATTTTCGCTATTGAGTGCTTTAAAAGATCATTCTGTATTACAGCTATTGGCTTTCTTTGAAAGTCAAATCATATCTGTTATACTTCCATGCTATAGAATTCATGATTTAACTATGACTTTTGTTATAATAAGGAAGTATATGTGCAATAAAACAAATCTAATATCATATTGTGTTAAAAAATTCTTTTTTTCTAATCAAAGACAGGCTTAATTTAACACCCAAATCAGACATGAATATTGGTTAGAATTGAAGACAAAAGACATCGGGAACTGCTAAAAGAAAAAGAAGAGCTAGAAAAGAACCGCCCACACAATATTGATGCAATGAGAGGATGGAAACATTCTATGAGCAAAATCTTACAAGAATTGGAATTATTCAAGTAACAACATGCTTAAGTCAATACAAAATTCAGATAGTTATGAACTGTCATCAAAAAAGCGAAGCACATGTTTGGAGATTTTCAAAGCACACTAAAATGCGTAGATGTGTAAAATGTAAATCTCGAATTCCAATTACCAAAGAAGAATTTGCTCAAAAGTGGGGTGTCAAAACCTCTTTAGCCAAATAGATTATTTCCTTTTTTTATCTATCAATAATTCTATCTTTAATCATGCTTGTAGGTATCTTTGATAAAATCAATTATGGGAAATTTACAATTATTTTTAGAAAGTTTATTCGTTAAAGATGTAATGTCTTTCGCCTCTAGACTCTCTATCTGTATTTACATTAACTAGTACAAACTCTTTCTTTGAATGAACCATAGACTCTTCTGGTAGTAGTTTGTTTTCGTGTAATTCTTCATATTCTTCCCATGTCAATTTCTTTCTGTCACCAATTTCAGCTTCTAAATTCATATCTTTTACAATCTCTTTGTATTCCGGCTGAATTACTCCACTGAATACCATTGCACTACTTCCACTTCCATAAGACCCGAATCCTACTCTTTTTGCTTCTAAATCTATTCCTTTTTGAAATTCATACTCTAAACTACTTCTAAATCCTAAATACAATGATGCAGTATACAAATTTCCAATCATACTTGATGCAATTAGTGAACTTGAAAGTTTTGATTCATACACCTCTTGATATTCATGAGTTTTGGTAAAGAGTTTTGTAAATTCATGATCTTTTGCCATAAATTCTTCATCCGCTAACACTGATTCAATTGTTCCACGTGGATCTTTTGGTCTTGGTTCTTCAATTCCTATCTCTTGTAAAATTCTTTTCCATCTTGGTAGCTGACGCCATTCATGTCTTATTAAATATGCCAATGCTTTCTTTCCCATGTTACTATAAGGTAAGTGCATGTTGATGTAATCCATATGATCTAAAATTGTTTCTCCAGGTTCTATTTTTATTAATCCTGACGAAATTACTTTTTTCTTATATGACTCCAGTGCCTTTCTGATTTGAATCATGTAAAGTAAATTAGAATATTGTCCATGTACAATTGGTGTTTCTTTTCCAAATGGTCTGTAAAAATCATATTCATCTTTAATTGATGTGGCAGTAACTTTAGGATCAAATTCCAATAATCGTGGATTATCATTAAGCAACATGACTACTGCTCCTGCACCCTGAGTCATCTCTCCACTAGAACCCAGGTCATATTTTGCAATATCTGATACTACAACTAGGGCATGTTTTCCTTCTGCTTCTCCTGCTCTAATCCAATTTGTATTGTCATAAAGCGCATATGAGCCACTGACACATGCAAATTTGGTTTCAACTCCACCACAATGTTCAAAAGCACCTTGACCATAAACTTGCTCTAGCATTCCAACAACGTATGAATTCATTGCTTTTGATTCATCAAATGCCGATTCTGTAGAAACATATAATCTTCCAATATCTTCTGGAGACAGTTTGTTTTTTTGCATGATTCTCAAACAGGCATTTGCTGCAAGACATGCTGGGTCTTGATTGGCATCAACAATTGCCATCTGAGATATGCCTAGACCTTTTTGTAATTTTACCGGGTCTAGACCTCTAGCTTTTGCAAAATCAGCTGCATCAATATACAATCGTGGGATGTATATTGCAATGTCATCAATACCAGCTGTCATAAGCTTCCGTCCGATATTTCATTAATAAGGTTATTGTGTATATTCTAACTACCTGGAAGAAAATTTTCATAATTTTTTATATCACTTATAAATAATTTGATCGCTATTTTGACTTTTCAAGTTCCGTTTCGAAAATATTTTCAAATACTTCAAAAGGCTGAGCTCCAAAAATTCGAGTGGTTTTTCCATCAGATCCAATGATAAAAAATGCAGGAGTACCTGTTAATTTAAGAGTTCTTGCATCTTCATTACTTGCAAGAATAACCTGTGAATGCCTTTGACTATTCATACATTCTGACCATTCTTTCATGTCCAATCCTATTTCTTGGGCAAACTTTGCAAGATTCTCTGATGATGCCCATCCGTTATTTTCTCCAGTCCAATTTGAATACAAAATATCATGATACTCCCAAAATAATTTTTGATCATCCGCACAATGAGCACCATGTGACGCAGTTACTGAATCTGGACCGATAATGTTGTAATCTTTAAAAATCATTCGTACCTTTCCTGTTTCTACATAATTTTTTAATATACTATCTTCAGTTGAGTGAAAAAATACGTTACAGAAATGACATTGATAATCTCCAAACTCTACTAGTGTAACTGGTGCATTTGGATTACCAAGTAACGGTGAACCGTTTGCCAAAAATGTATTCATGGTAATTTTCGGGGGTCCTGACTCTTGAATTTGAGGAGCTGGCTCTATTGTTAATTCTGACTGATTAGTACTTCCCTGAAATCCTAAAAATACTACGATGATGACTATGGATGCAATAGCAGCACCGATTCCAAGTGATGGACCATGTATCAATAAAAAAATTATTTTTCTGACACATTTAGTCTTTTGTGCTATTATGGTGAAGACTTTTTATGATCTGATTGTTATTCAAAACTAAATATTTGTAATATTTTAGATTATTCTGAATTTTTATTTTCTGCAGTTATTGTGACTGCTGATTTTTCTCTTTTAGAATTTTCTGGAATCTAGAATTCTGTTTGAAAAAGACCATTTTTATTTGTAATCCAATAAGATGAGAAGATTTTTTGTTCATCTTCATTGATTACTAAAACTCAATGTTTGTATTATCAATATGGTCATAATTCTGATAAAAATCATTTAACTTGTTTTGTTATTTATCAAAAATTTTGATATCTCGATGATCTTTCTTTATCTTTTTAGTTGGTCAATTCTACCGGTCTTGATTCCATCTCTAATTCTTTATCTATACTGTGGCCAGTAATTTTCTTAAATTATATTTTATCTGAATTGATGAATTCTTTATTGTCCATAATTCTTGCAAACCGTAATGAACATACACTAGTGCAATACACTGGAATTTGAAATGATTTCTTTTGAATATCGAATTCTTAGTGAATTTAAAATAAAAAAAGCAAAAATTGACACATTATCTAATTTTATTCTAGGTCATACAGATCCTACAGGTATTGAGGTAAAAGAGGCTTCAGAATTCCTCAATGTTTTGATTAATGAAATTGATAAATTCTATGTAAGCCATAGTGAAATTCTATCAAATAATGGGAAAAGATCTCTCACCATAGTTCACGTTTACATGAAACAAAACAATGGAATGAAAATATAGAAAGTTTTTATGAAAAAAATCCCCGCAGAAGACCTAGAAAATAAATGGGATTTTCACTACACTAATCTAAATAAAAGGGTAAAATATACAGAATACATGAAAAAAGTCTTTATTAACGGATATGGTTCCATTGGCAGTAGAATTACTGATTTTCTAAAAGATGATCCTGAAATAACAGTTATTGGTATAGGTAAATATTCTCCTGATGAAAAAGTAGAGATTGCAAATTCACGAGGTTTGGACGTATATGTTCCAGAAAAAAAGATTGGCGATTTTTCAAATTATAAAATTAAAGGCTCCATTGAATCCGCACTTGATAATTGTGATTTAGTAATTGATGCTGCTCCTGGCGGTCATGGTTATAAAAATAAAGTAAATCTGTATGAACCTAAAAACCTCCCTGCAATTTATCAGGGAGGTGAATCCGTTATGGGATCAGAATCTGTTTCTGATTTATTGTTTAATTCAAGAGCTAATTATGATCAAGCCTTAGGCAAACGCCATGTAATGCAAGGAAGCTGCAATGTTACTGGAATGGGCAGGGTTTTAGAACCATTACGTGACAAGTTTGGAGATAAATTGATTCGTTTTGATGTTACACTTGTTAGAAGATGGGCAGATATAGAACAGACAGAAAAAAAACTTGTTGATACTATAGAAATGTCTGAAAAACCTCATCATGGTGATGATGTAAAGATGTATTTTGGAAAAGATGCTCCACTTTATGTTAGAGCAATCAAAGTACCAACAAGACAAATGCACTTGCATATTATGGATATACGATTCAAAGATGTTGCTCCAAAACCATCTCAAATTCACGAACTTTTTACAAATGAGTTTGGTGTTGCAACTGTTTGGACTGCTAAAGGAACTAAAGATATTCGAGATTATGCGCAAAATATGGGCTTTAATTTTACAGATACAAACATGATTCACATTCATGCAAACATGACTACGTCAATTGGTGACACCGTTCAAATGATGTATTCTGATGACCAAACAGGCATTGTTATTCCTGAAAATCATATGCTTTTACAAGCAATGTTGTTTAAAAAATCATACAAAGAAGCATTTACTCATACTGAATCAATTTTCCATATGAAAGAAAAAAAGCAAAAATTACAAGAGTATTTTGCAAAAAAGTAATTTCATTTTTTAATTCGTTCTATTCTTATTTTTTCAGGTAGGTTCTTTACAACTTTCTCAACAACTATTCTCACCTTTCCTAATTCTAATTTATCACCTTCTTGGGGAATATCTTGTAACTTTTCATGTAATAATCCATTAAGCGTACTATAATCATCACCTTCTGGTAATTCTGATTTAAAAATTTCATTAATTTTTTCAATTTCTATCTCTCCTGATGTAATAATTGTGTCTTTATCTATAGAATTGTACATAATTGATTCGGGTGAATCTGTTTCATCCTCTATATCTCCAATAATTTCTTCAATCAGATCTTCTAATGTTACCAATCCTTCAACTCCACCATGTTCATCTATCACTATTGCCATGTGTGTTTTTCTACCCTTCATTTCTCTTAGCAATGAAGTAACCATCTTTTCTTGAGAAACAAAAACAGGTGTTCTTGCAATTTGCTCTAATGTCTTCATCTTGTTATCTGATTCAAGCTCTCTTAACACATCTCTTACATGAATGAATCCTACTATATCGTCATGAGTTTCACCATAAATTGGAATTCTAGAGTGTGAGTTTTGATTAATTATTGGAAGTGCCTCAAACAGCAACATTTTTGCAGGAAGTGACTGCATTTTCATTCTAGGAGTCATAACAGCACGAATTACAGTGTCATCAAATTCTAGTGCTCTATGAACTAAATCTCGTTCTTGACTTTCTAATGCTTCATCTCTATGACCTTGATCAATAATACCTCTGATTTCATTTTCAGTTAATGCTGGTGGATGATAATCACTCCCAGTAATTTTGATCATGACACGAGTAATTCTTTCCAAGACCCAAACTACGGGATAAGTAGCATAGCTAAACATTAGTAAAATTCCACTTGAACGAAGTGCAACTTTGGTTGCATTAGCATTACAATATGTTTTTGGAGTAACTTCTCCAAAAATAATAATCAAAAAAGTCATAATTCCTATTGCAATTCCAAGTCCACTATCTCCAAATAATTTAATTGCAACTACCGTTGCCAACGCAGATGAACCTATGTTTACTAAATTATTTCCAAGATTTACAGCTGACATCATCCAACCTGGATTTGATTTAAGTTTTTGAAGTGCTTTGGCACCTCGTCTTTTCTCTTTTACTAATTGCTCTACCGTAGCTTGACTGGTACCAACCAATGATACTTCTAGCCCACTAAAAAATCCCGATAATCCAATTAACCCTGCTAAAGCAGCAAGCTCTAACCAAAGTTCTACCAAGATATCATCCTCACAAATTTCTTAGAAATACATCTATTACTCATTTAGTTATTTTGCACCATCTTTTGGTTGTAATAGTTCTGCAAAACATGGATTTAACTCTTGAGATATCAAAAATATTGTTTCATACTATAGAGCCTAAAAATAGGCTTAATTTTTTGGGGGTTTTGCAAATATGTTTTTTGGATTCTGATGATATTCAACTGGCAACATTGCATCTTTTTGTCTACCTGTAAGAATTCCTACAACTACATCGTCTTTCTTGATGATTTCTTCGCTGATTAACTTCTTTATTCCAACCACTGATGCTCCTGATGCCATCTCACAATCAAATCCATTTAGTCCCACAACTGACATTCCATCAAGCATTTCAGAGTCTGAAACAGTGGTTGCTACACCATTTGTGAACTCTAACGCACGTAAGCCTTTCAAAATATTTGCAGGCCTGCCAATTTGAATCGCAGTTGCTTTAGTTTTTGGTCTTATTCCTTCTTTATCTAAATGATCATAATATCTAGAAATTAATTCA
The DNA here is from genome assembly GCA_029864335.1 of Candidatus Nitrosopumilus sp. Lineage (GTDB taxonomy): Archaea > Thermoproteota > Nitrososphaeria > Nitrososphaerales > Nitrosopumilaceae > Nitrosopumilus. The sequence goes on from JAOTTS010000007.1 coordinate 49,984, forward strand.
GTGTTAGGATTTCCTTTATTCCATCTGAGCTCTTCACCCTCAAATTTACCATTATACAAATCTGATAATGTACTTGCACCCTCTGAATTTATCACAGCTATTCTTGGGATTTTTTTAATCCATCCCCATTCATACAATTCCATGAGTGCTTTTCCACAACTTGAAGTATTTCCCAAAGCCCCTCCAGGATAAACAATCCAATCTGGGGATTTCCAGTTAAGATATTCTAATGCTCTAAATGGAATTGTTTTTTGTCCTTCAATTCTAAATGGATTTACTGAATTTACAGTGTACCCTTCATGATTTTGTGCATCTTCTAGTGATTGTTTTAATGCATCATCAAAATTTCCATCAACTTCTAAAATTTGAGCTCCAAATTGATATGCTTGACTCAGTTTTCCTGGTGCTATTTGTCCTGCAGGAATATAGACATCACAATTAATTCCTTCATTTGCCGCAAACATTCCTGCAGATGCAGATGTGTTTCCAGTTGATGCACAAACGATTTTTTTTGCACCCACCATCTTTGCGTGTGTGACAGCTGTTGCCATCCCATTATCCTTGAAGGAACCACTAGGATTGTACCCCTCAGGTTGCAACCATAAATTTTTAGTTGAAATTTCTATGAACTCTGCAGCTTTTGACATTTGATATGGTTTTGACTGTCTTCCTTCTGCACCATCTAATGATACTAAATATTTTGAACATTCCTCAAGATTTTCAGTATCTATCTGACAAAAATTCAGCAATTCTCTAAATCTCCAAACTCCACTTTCATTAAAAATACTGCCTTCTGAATTACGCCTTTTGTAAAATACTTCTTTCAAATCTGTTGAAGGTTTGTTTTTGTATTTTACATCTAATAGATGTCCCTCTCTACATTGTACATTTGTACTCTCAATAGGATATTCTAAACCACATTGTGGGTCAATACACTTTAGATACGCATTTCCTTGCATTGTCCTTTCAAATAATAGGTGATAATTTAAAGCAAATGTGTGACTTTCAGACAAGGTCAAGCTATTTTTCCTAAACTTTAGATTAGATACAACTCAAAATTAATTGTGGTTACCTACAATGATCATCTGAAAAACATTCTAGTTCAGATACTTGAATCTTATAATCATCTAAAAGAAGTTAAAGATATACCTGGAGATCTTGATAATATTAAAAAAGAGATGCTAAAAATTAACGGATTTCTAAAAGTTATTACAAATAAAATAGATATTGAAAAGATTCCATCATCTGATTTTAAACCATTAAAATCCAAACTTCAACAGTATTTGCAGAATTATTCTTTTGAGCAAGAAATTGAAACGATGATTCCATTATATTCTGACGATATACATAGAATAAAAAATATGAGACTGAAAATATTGGAAGCATTAGAAGATAAAAAAATGATAGATGATGTTGAGAGTTTAATTGAAAAAATATGACTGATGAAAAGAAATGCATCTTGTGTGGGTGTGATCACAAATTGTTTGGTTGCTCAAGACACGTTTCAAAAAAATGTAGTTGCTACAAAGAGATCAATTAATCCTATCTATTGTTTTCTTTTAGCACCTGATCTTTCATGAAAATTTAAACAACATTTGCATTCTTTTTCACGGCATTCTGATTCACTATGATGACCACAAATACCACATTCACAGCTTTTTGACATATTAGTAATTATCCAGTTTAGAATATAATTTATCCCTCTAATTTTTATGAGTTTATAGTCAAATGAGGCTATTTTTTAGATTTTGATTTTTTTGCAGGTTTTTCTTTACCTTCTAACTCTTTTTTAATTTCATCTGCTTTACTATTTACGGCTTTGATGATCTCCTGAATAAGTCCATCAAGATCACTGTCTTCTACTGGTGGTTCAACTGTGTTTGCAATCTCGTTAATAGTACTTGAAATTTCGGCACTTACATCTTCAAAACTTTCGGGGTCTTCATATGCAACATTATATAGTGATTTGAGATTATTTACATGACTGATTACTTGTTCTGTCAACACAATTCTGTAGTCTGTTCCATTCACATCAAATTCTTTTGAACTCATAATGTTTTTCAAATTCTTTTGTTTATAATGTTTTTCAGATGATCAAAACTGAAAATTATGATTAGGACGAATATTATGATTAGCAGTGATTGTAGTAATTGTAGATAATACAAAACTAAACTTTGATCTTCACCAGTTTAAACACTCCAGCAAATACATTCACTTTGAAATTGTTAACCTGTTTCTCATTCAGAAACATGCAACAAATATTCCAATATCTGTGTTTTTTTCATCAATTAGAATGGAATTCACTTCATATTGTATGATTTTAAACAATAATGAATATGTGCCAAAAATAAAAAATTCTGTGCTAAACAAGATGAATTCTTAGTTTTTTATTTAAATGGTAAAGAATATTATTCAAATATCACTCAACATGTATTTGAATACAATGATCGAATTCGGATATCTCTTGGAAATGAAGAATTTCTCTCAAAACATCTAAAACATTTAGAATTTCAAGAAATTTTCAACATCCATAATGTCATCCCTGAATATTCTAAAGATATCATAGCGATATAATTCTGAAATGATTTTTACCACAATTTACCTTTCTTTTTTAATGCAGATTTTGCATTACCTGAAATAGTATCTAATGTATGCATATCATAATTTGCATTAGTGAAATCAGCTGATGTAAAAATTGCCCCTTCAAAGTTTGTATGTCTGAGATTCACTCCACTTAGATTTGCATCACTCAAATCTGCATTTCTTAAATCTGTATAAAACAAGTCTGCACCATTAATGTCTGCCCCTCGAAGATCAACTCCGTACATTTCCGCATCCCATAGTTTTGCATTAGAAAGATTTACACCCCTCATGTCTGCTCCTCTTAATTTTACATAAAATAAAATGGAATCACTTAGGTTAGATTCTCTAAGATCTGTACAACTCAAGTCCGCATTATGGATATCTCGATTTTTGAGATTAACTCCACTCATGTTGGAATCAGACAAGTTTCGTCCAATCAAATCTTCATAATCAAAATTTATTTTTGTAAGATTTCGTTTACGAAAAATATCTGAAGTGTTCATTATAAATTAAAATAATAAATTAAAATAATAAATCATACATTTGAATTTTACATCAATTAGTTAATCTCTCATCCCATTTCAAATTTAAAATACGATATAATCTAATGCAGCAGCATCACTGATTAATCTAGTATGTTTTGATCCTACTACGTAGCCATTTTTTACATCGCTTGCAGGTATCCATCTATTTGTGGAAGAATAATGTCTCTTTTCTGCTAATTCTCTTTCAATAGCCTCAATATCGAATTCCCCTTCTTCAACTTGTTGTGTAGTGAGATGTTTGATGGTAACAAGAATTTTTGTTACTTTGACACGATCTCCAAATTTCCATTTTGATGGGGGATTCTCATCAGATACTTCAATAACTTTAATTTTCATTTGTTTATTTCCAAATGCATCATGACTAATCAATGTCCTCTCATCTGTGAATTCCTCAAAACTAATGCGTGAATTCACTTCTGCATCCGATACTGTTTCAAGTAATGCCTCGGAGCTAATCTCATTTAATTCAACATTAGTTTTTTCTTCAGACAACATGTGTATTTGTATCTTATCCTTAAAAAACGATTTGTAATTATGTGAAATTAGGCACTAGTTCTTTGCTTTGTCTTAAAAGGCATATGACATTCTTTTAGGAATAATTCTTTTCTTTTACCATCTATTTTTGCAAAAAATTTGCCATCATAAGTGCAAACACAGTCTGTGATCTCTAAGGATTCATCCCAAATCTTAAAGAATTCTCTTAATTCTCGACTTTCGTATTTGCCAATATTGATCCTTTTTTTTGATAGAAACTTGAATGCTAAAAGCACATTCCTTTTTTCATAAATATCAAAAGTCTTAATCCATGACAAGCATCTTTCAATTTGATCTGCAGGTACTGGAAGTGATGTACTAGTTCCAGATTTTGCCTCTATTGTAAAAATTGTACTGTTATCGGTATTTACCGCTAATACGTCAGGTAATGCAATACTTGGCGACCCCAGTCGAAAGGCTTTCCATTTGTCATTACTGTTAAATCGTTTTACAATGGTGTCTTCCCATTGATAACCTCTTTGTCTTCGTGTTCTAGCAGCTTTTTGATTATTCGTTATCTTATTCCTAGTAATTTTTTGCTTTGTAATTGTAAATGATGATACTTTTCCTCTCATTGACATTTGATTCTGAATATAGATATAGAAAAGAAGGTAATTACATAATAACTCAATAAAAAATCAGATTAAGGTCATTTTCATATTAATATTTTTAGAAAATTATCGAATAATTAGGAATGATTCAGAAATGAATTTCGGTGGTTATTGTTAATTCAATGATTCTGAAGTCGTCGAACAACATCTAATTCATAAATACCCGTATTTTTTAGATTCATTGGTGACAGAGTTAATCATTGAAAAATTGTTTGAACAAAGAGATTTCTACCTAAACACCATCAAGCATTTAGAATTTCAATTAATAGTGGATCCTACTGAAGATGAAATTCAACAAAACGAAAAATTGAAAATTACCATAATAAATGAATTAAAAAAAGTGGAAGATGAAATTCAATTAATTTTATCTAAAAATACTCCCTAAATTACAATGAGTTTATCTGTCCCCTTAATTTTACAAAAATTATGTTAGATAAAATAGTATCAAATTTGATTCTAATTAAACAAGAGTTTGCAAAAAATTACAATGGCGGTGCTCACATTCAGGAGGTGATTCCTTCATCTCCATCTGAAGAATTTCCAATAGATGGCAATCATTTGATTATGCTACATAATTTTGCAAAGAAAAATCCCATTTACTTTAATTCATTTGAACAAGAAATTGCAGGAGTATCATGCATTATTTATGAAGGCGACATTAACGAATACTGGTTAAACAGCATCAAACATGGTACAAGTTGTCAGCCATTTTATCCAACGTGGATAATGTCTGCATATGTAATGTCGTTTTTTGCAAAACAATTAGAATATGCAGAATTGGTAGATATTGGTTCAGGAGATGGCAGAATTGCTTTTTGTGGAACTCTTCTAGGATTAACTTCTCATAGTATTGAAATTGATGATGTATTAGTAAAATTACAAGAAACTATTTGCAAATCCACAAATCAAAATTTTGATCCAAGATGTGAAGACGCATTGGAATTTAATTACTCTCAAATCAAATTAACACATCCAATATTTTTCATTGGAGGTTTACCTCAAATGGGAGGTGATGTTTTGGCCACTAACATAATTGATAAAATAAACACAATTCCTGATCTAAAAAACAATACTGGTTTAGTATTTACTGGAACAGATTCCAAAAGACAATTGTCCGGTAATCTAGCGAATGGGGGATGGAGTTCGCTCATTGAAAAACATAATCTTGATGTTATAGATACCGTTTCACTTCCAACTGTTTGGACCTTTGATCAGAAAATCGAAACTCCTTACATCTATGCAAAATTCAAATAATATGAAAAAAATAATTTCCGTTAGAAATTCCACATTTTGAAATTTTTACTCTTTGTTCAATCTTGGGCATGTTGGATATTTTTGCCATAACTCGAATTTCTTTTTCAAATTCAACTAAGCAAAAATATGCATCATCATATCTTGAAAATTCAATAATTCTACCTTCCGATACCTTCTTTTTTAACAATACTTCTCCAAAACAATGATTGCAAAACTCTGATGGTGGCCAAACAACTTTAGTGCATTTAGTACATTCAGGAATGTAAAAATTTCCTTGTGATAATTCTGTCTCAAAATTCATTTTTCCAAAACCAACACTGTTGAGGAAGTGGCAGCAGCTGACATGTTGTGAACTAATCCAACATTGACATTGTCAACTTGGCGATTTTTTGCTTTTGATTGAATTTGTTGAGTGATTTCAATAGTTTGAGCTATGCCTGTAGCACCAAGAGGATGTCCTGATCCAATCAATCCTCCTCTTGGATTTATTTTGAAATTGTTTGTCTCATGTAGTTCTTTTATGATGTTGATGCCCTTCCCAAAATTTGAAAAACCCAATGATTCTAATGCCATAGGTTCGCAAACAGAAAATGCATCATGAATTTCTGCAACGTCAATGTCACCAATAGTCCGATTTGCCATTTTTAATGCTGTATATCCTGCTAATTTTGTAGATTCCATAGAACTCAATGATATACTTTTTGTAAAACCTGCAGACATTGTTTTTTGACCAATACCTGTAATCCATACTGGTTCATCCGTATTCTTGCTTGCACTTTCTTCTGAAGCAAGGATAATTGATGCACTACCAGTACAGGGTCTTGAACAATCCAATAATCGGATATCATCTGTTAATTTTTTAGAATTAATTACATCATGTATTGAAAAAATTTTGTCTGACATTGCATTTGGATTTTCTTTAGCCTGTTTGTGATTCTTTACTGGCACTATCGCTAAATCTTCATCTGAAATGGAGAATTCACGCTTGTATGATTTTGTAAAAATTGATGCCCAAAAAATTGGATGTTTGTATTCCCCCCTAGAATTATCCCATTCCAAAATTTGTCCTGGACTGTCATACCTTTCTGCCCCCGATATGAGGACCATGTCTGCCAAACCTGATGCAATATACGAATATGCTGAAACTATTGAATTCGTGCCTGAATTACACAAGCTTTCAATCGAATGTGCAATTTTAGGTTGAACACCTATCATTTCAGATAAAACAGGAGACAAGTATTTTGAATTATTATTTGTAGAGACTAAAACTGCGTCTATATCATTTCGATTAATGTGAGAATTGTTTTCAAAGAGATTTTTTGCAGATTTGAGTAATACAGTTTCTATTTTTTGATCCTCTTTTGTAAAGGGTGTTATTCCATATGCAATAATTCCTACTTTTTTCATATTACTCATCCAGAAATGTTTTTTTGAATAAAATAAAAGATTCAGAAACATCGCCAACTGGATTGAATTGAACTATTGGTAAATCAATTCCTGAATTTCTAAAGTTAATAATTTGCTTTCTACATTCTTCAGGGGTCCCAGCTATTGCAAGTGATTGTATCATTGAATCAGAAATAAATTCATGATTTGATTTGAATCCTGATTTTTTATATTCAGCATATATAGATTCGGTTTCATTTTTAAATCCATTTTTTGCTAAAAAGTCTCTGTAGATTTTTCCTACAGATACATAAAACGCCAATGTTTTTTTTGCTCGTTTAATTGCATCATCAGAATCTTCTGCAACGCTAGTAATTATTTGACATGTAACATCTATTTTTTTCTTTGATTGCATTTTTGAAATTGTTTTTTTCATTTCGTTTATGGGTCTTAAATAAAAAATTACACCATTCGAAGTAGTCCATGCTAATTCCACCATTTTTTGATTTACAGCTGCCAAATAAATTGGAATGGATGCTCTTTTTGGTTTAATTAGCAGTGTAAAATTTTTCAAATTAAAAATTTGACCTTTATAATTTACTAATTTTCCAGATAAAACTAATCTAATAATATCTACATATTCTTTCATTCGTTGCAATGGCATTTCAAATTTATCCCCATGAAAATCCTCCACAATGGGCAAACTGCTTGTTCCAAGACCTAGAACTAATCTTCCATTTGATAACATATCCACAGTTGCTGCACCCATTGCAATAGTTGCAGGGCTTCTTGAGTAGATGTTGATAATTGATGATCCAATTTTTTGAGTATTTGTTCTACTTGAGACTGCACTGAGAATCGAGAAATTCTCCATCCCCCATGTTTCAGGTACCCAAATTGTATCTACATTAGTTTTTGAAAGAATTTCTGAGCATTCCAAAACGTTGTTAATTGATAGCAATGAGCCTAGGCTGCACCCAATACGCATGAAAATACTGTGTTGAATTGATATTCTAGTGTATCTGTTTTAGCAATAAGTTAATTTTCATTGAGGTGGAGTATTATGGGATCAAAAGAGGATTCAAAGTATGACTGAACAAACCTTTTTTGAAAAAACCAATCAAGTTCCAACATTTTGGAATGATGCTACAAAATATGCTTCAATTAGCAAAGATGAGGCATTTGTTGAAGAAGTAGCATACATGATGGTTACCCTCCACAGAACAGGAGCATAAAATTAAATTTCATTTTATTATTTTTTCTATTTCTAGGGAACACTCTTCCATATCTTTGAAAGAATCAATTGAATACCATTTTACATTTTTAAATTTTACTATGTTGAGTTTTCCTTTTTTGGCATAATCTGGAAAAACCGTTTTTTCAATATCTCCTTTACTGGGTAAATCTTTGAGAATTCCTTTTTCTAAATGATAAATTCCAGCATTCATCCAAAAATCTACAATATCCTTTTTCTCTCTAAACTTTGTTATTTTATCATCCTTAGTTTCTAAAATTCCAAAATTTGTTCGAAGTTCAATTGATGCTATTGCATTTGGTTTTTTTGCAAGTTCATTCAAATCTATGTTTGTAATAATATCTCCATTAATAACAAAAAAAGATTTTTCATTGATCATTTTTCCCGCATTTTTGATTGCACCTCCAGTACCTAATGGGGATTTTTCAACTGAGAATTTTATTTTAATTCCAGTTTTTTTTACATCTAAATGATTTTCAATAGTTTCTTGTTTGTATCCGGTACACACAATTATTTCATCAATTCCATATTTTTTTAGATATTTTATTTGCCATTCAATGATAGGAATATTTCTTATTGGAACTAGTGGCTTTGGTACATAATCTGTTATTGGTCTTAGCCTTTTTCCCCTTCCTCCTGCTAAAATTATTGCTTTCAATATTATTGGTTTATTTTTAGAGTATAAAATAGTTAAAAAATTTTATTCAAAAATTATATTTTGAACTCAAAAGTTTTCATCCAGACTACCATGATGAATTAATTTTAAGTTAAAAATATTTAGAGTTCAATACTTATTTTGATTTGTTTTGCAATTTTCTTAAATTTGGAAATTAAATTAAATTATGATTTTCGGAATATCGACCATCACATGTTTTATCTCACAAAACGGGGGGGGTTCTATTTTTATTCTTTATCGATGAATTCGTTAGCACTTTATAATCTTAGATAGGATTGTACAAACATTCTAAAAATAAAAAATATTAGGTAGCGTCTACCAATTGTTTGTTTGTTCCTCTTTCTGTGCTGTTCCATTGCCCTTCTTTGAAGTCTTTTATTTTATGTATTGAAAAGATAATGCTTGGAATTAGTGGTATACCTGAGGTTTTGATTACCTTGACTTCTAATCCTTCTCCTGTCTTTTCTACTGTCATCATCACATAGGTTCCTGATTCTATGACTCGAATGTCATCTGGACGGTAATTTGAATACTCAACTCCATATATTGCGTCATTTTGGTCCATTAAAACAGGTACATGATCTGTGGTCTTTGATCTAGGGTACTAATTATTTGTGCAAATTCTATTGTTACAAATTAATCATTTCATACATGCACACAAGATAGGTGTGTTCATTTGTAGTTATATTGCACCTAAAATAGACGTAATAGGATATGGAAATTCTCTATTTTGGTTTTTTAATTTCATCTGTTTTTACAATCTCTTCCATTTTCTTTGCAAATTCATTGTAAATTTTTTCAAGATCTTTTAGAGACATATCTATTCCAAGCATTTTCATTGTTTTTTTCCAAGATTCAATGTATTTTTCATCATCCAAACCTTTTCCAAGTGTTTCTGCAATTGAGTGAACTCCTTCTGTTTTTCCTAGAGCATAAATTGCAATTTCTCTATCTGTTGGCATTGTCTTATTCCTTTTCTGTAAGATAGTAATGCAATTCGGTATAACACTCTACACAATATTCTTCAAAATTTGTATGATCACAATCATAAACTTTTGGGACTTCATTGTTGCATTTTGTACAAATAGTCATGATAAATTATCAAGAAAGTGATTTTTTTATCTTTATTCCACCTAGGGCAGCAATTATTGCACCAACTACAATCAATCCGCCACCCTCACCTGCCATTCTTGCAGTATTTTCAGATTCACCTGCGCTGGCCATAGATATTGCACCACCTATAATTATCAGAACCCCTGTAATTATTAGCATTATTCCTAATCCTTTGAATGGTGGCTTTTTTGAAATGAAAAATGCGATAAATGATAAAATTATTGGAGGCATACCAAACCCAATACCTCGTGTCATAGCATCAAATGGTAAGAATCCGTTACTAGCTCCGCCACCGCCTGCCATTACATCAGCACCATAAATTACTAAGAGAATAATTGAAATTCCTGATAATACATGTGGGACAGAGACCATGCTTGTCGTAATTTTTCATTAATTAATAAACTTATAATGATGCATTGGCACTAGATATTGCTAGTAAATTTATGATAAAGGTTTGACAATTACTTTTTCTTTTAGAGACTCGAGTTTTTTTAGCAATTGATCTATTGTTTCTCCATCTTTTGAAACTAAATTTAAGTGACCTAATTTTCTTAGTGGTTTTGAAATTTCTTTTCCATACATTTTCAAAAAAACATTTTCCTGCGATATTTTTAATGGGGCGTATTTTCCTTCAAATGAGACATCCCCTAAAATATTGTACATTATTGTAGGGCGGATAAGTTCAGTATCTCCAAGATCAAGTCCTAAAATTGCTCGCAGATGTTGTTCAAACTGGGATGTTTTACTTGATTGTAATGTATGATGTCCTGAATTATGGACTCTAGGTGCAATCTCATTTATTACCACATCATCATCTTGTGTTACAAACATCTCAATTCCAAAAATTCCCGACCCTCTTAGAACTTGCATTGTTTTTTCAGCAATGTGCTCTGCTTTTTTTGTAACTTCTTTGGACACTCTTGCTGGTGCAATAGTTTCACGTAAAATATTCTCTTCATGAATATTTTCAACTAGAGGATATGTTTTGATTTGTCCTTTAGTGTTTCTTGAAGATATAACTGAAACTTCCATTTTAAATTGTACAAATTTTTCCAGCAAGAGTTTTTGCCCTTTAAAATAATCAAATGCTTTTTCAATGTCTTTTTCTGAATAAATTTTAAAATTTCCCCTCCCATCATAGGCATCTCTTCTTGCTTTAAGTAATGCAGGATATCCAAAATATTTCAACCCATTTTCCAAATCCTCAACAGTGTCTATTTTAATAAATTCAGGAACTGGGATGTTATTTTCTTTTAAAAAAGATTTTTGTAAAAATTTGTCCTGAATAATTCTTAATGTTTCAGGTGAGGGATTAACATCTGCATTTTTTTCGACAGACTTTAGTACTGTGCTGTCACCTGATTCAATTTCATAAGTGATAATATCAGATTTATTAGCCAAATCAATAATTGCACTTTTATCTTTAAAATCGGCCACAATCTGTTCTGCACCTACTTGTGATGCAGGGCAATTCTCAGTAGGATCCAAGACAATAATTTTTGATATATGTTCTGGCATTTTTTTTGCTGCCTCAGTTATCATCATTCCAAGTTGACCTCCTCCAATAATACCAAGAATTTTTGTCATTACAATAATCATTAATCATCGATTAAAAATAGCTAATGTTGATTTGAACATTTTTGTTGTGTTTTTTCTAATAGTTATAGATAATTACTTTCATGTTTTTTCTATTATCATGACATATTCCAAAAAACCGTTAGTCGGAATAATTATGGGATCTAGTTCAGATAGCCGAATTATGCAAGGAGCATCAGAAATATTGGATCAATTTAAAATTAAACATGAAGATCAAATCGTTTCTGCACATCGTACACCTTCTAGATTGGCAGAGTATGCACAACATGCAGAAAAAATGGGATTTAGTGTAATTATTGCAGGTGCTGGAGGTGCTGCACATTTACCCGGAATGATTGCATCGCATACAGTAATTCCAGTAATTGGAGTCCCAATTCTAGTCTATAATGATAAACATCCGAAAAAAAACGATACTTCAAAATTTTCAGCATTTAGTGGATTAGATTCATTGCTGTCTATTACTGAAATGCCATCAGGTTCTCCTGTTGTAGCAGTTGGAATAAACAAAGCTGGAAATGCTGCAATTTATGCAATGAAAATACTTGCCAATGAATTTCCAGAACTAAAAAAGAATCTAAAACAACACAAATCAAATCAACATGATTCTGTCATTAAAGAATCTGAGCAATTAAAGAAAGAAGGACTAACTAAATTTGCCAAAAACAAATTCAAATGAAATTAAGTCATTAAAGTAAATTGGATATTCCTTTTTCTTAGCGATTCTATTAACAAATCTGCTTGTGCTTGACCCTGTGTTTCTAGACTCAGTGTCACTCCTGCCGAACCTGCATTAATATTTGAACTAAGTCTGTCATGAACCACTTCGACAATATTTGCATTTGCAAATGTTATTTCATCTACAATTTCCTTGAATGTTCCTGGTCTGTCTGGAAGTAATATGGATAATTTCAATAATCTTCCCATTGCTGCAAGTCCTTTGTCTACTATTTGACCTAAAAGATACATGTCCACATTTCCCCCTGCCAAAACTGCCACAACTTTCTTTCCAGGAGAAGGTTTCTTTGAAATTAAATAGGCTAAACTTACAGCACCTGCAGGTTCAACAACAAACTTCATACGCTCCATTAGTAGAAACATTGTTTTTGTAATTTCAGTGTCATCTACAAGAACAATGTCATCAATTAGTTCTTTAATTATTCCAAAAGTCAACTTACCTGGAACTTTAACAGAAATTCCATCTGCAATAGTTCGTGCACCCCCACTTGCAGTAATTGAACCTTTTTTTAATGAATCATACATTGAAGGAAATGATCTTGATTGAACGCCTATCACTTTGACATCTGGATTTTTTTCTTTTATTGCAATTAGAGCACCTGCAGCTAATCCTCCTCCACCTATTGGAACATAAACTTCATCAACATCAGGTAAATCTTCTAGAATCTCTAATCCTATCACTCCTTGCGCGGCAATTATTTGAGGATCATCAAATGCATGTATCAGGGTAGCTCTTGTTTCTTTTGCTATCTCTTTTGCTTTGGCAGAAGATTCATCATAATTTGTTCCCTCTAAGATTACTTTTGCACCATATTCTTTTGTAGCAGTTACTTTTGCAGGTGATGCGTTTTTTGGCATTACTATTGTACATGGAATTTTCTCCAATGCTGATGCAAATGCAACACCTTGGGCATGGTTACCAGCTGACGCGGCAACAACACCAAATTTTTTCTCGTCAGGTGACAGTGATTGAATTTTGTAATATGCTCCACGAATTTTAAATGATCCTGTTTTTTGTCGGAATTCTGCTTTTAGATAAACATCCGATTCTGTAAATTCACTAAACGTACTTGAATGTATTAAAGGAGTCTTTCTAATTTCATTACCTCGTAATGAATTTGCCTTTACAATTTCATCATATGATGGGTTCATTAGAAATGTTGCTAATGAAATGCTGTATTTGACTTCTTCTATAGAAAAATTACAATTTTAGTCAAATTTTATGCCTAAATTTACAGGAATGTCTAAATAGTTCAAAAATACCATTCAAATTATATCAAGGGATCGGAACTCCCCTTTGAGAGAATTCTCATTTTCTGGTTCCTTGATCTTAACTAAAAAACATTTCAATTTCATCTAAACGTTTTAAAATTTTTTCTTTAACTGAATCAGATATTTTTCTAGGATCAAACAATCCTTCCTTTATTTCATTTTTTACAAATTCTAAATCAATTGTGCATAAGCAACCTTCTTCACCTGAAACTAGTCTTGCATCATCAATCAAAACTGGACTTGTTTGATATGTTTCAACTAAAAGAGAATCCAATTCATTGAACAACTGTGTCTTTTTTTCAGATAATTCTTTAAAATCAACCCCTACATCTTTTTCAATTTCAGCATATACTTTTTCTCTAAATTCATCGTTTTCATAAAACACCTCAAATAATTTTTGATGATCAAAATCCTTGTATCCCATTTCTTTTAATTTATTTAATACAAATTGATCACTGTTATCTGAAAGTTGCTGTTCCTTATTTTTTGTCAAATCTACAATTTCTGCTAATTCTTTTTGAGAATCAATTACCCTTTGGTCAGGTTTGTAATATAGTAAAACATGAAATTGTATTGAGATATGTCCTGATATCAAATAGCTTCCTTCCATGATCTCAAATTTTGTAAAAATTCTTTGTAGATCATCATTATTTGAAATTGACACATCATGCACAGACCAATCTTTAAGCGAATCATTAATTTTTTGAAAATAATCCATTACTAGTTTAGGATCAAATGTTTTTTGTTCTGTAATAGTGGAATCTCCTAGCATTACTTTGATATCGATCATTATTGTTAGATGGATGATCTTTTCAAGGCATTTTTTTTGAATTATTTCATTTTTTTGATTTAGTAATTGAATGAATTCATTAGGGGATCTTGATCCTAAACGCACAAAAATAAACAAAATATTGCTCTCCTTAAACCTTCATCAATCTCTAAATATCCAAAATGTGTATTTTAGGCATGGATGAAATTCCTGTTTCATGCATTCATTGTAATAAAGAAATTACTGGATATTATGATAAAATGTATAAGGGAATTAGAGGCAAATGTTTATCCTATGAAATTGATTTTCCTCTAGAGTGATGATATTAAAATGACTGAAAATATTGACAAAAACCAAGAATCCAACAAAACATCTGTGGAAAAGATTGATGTGGTAGATATGCTTCTAAGCAAAAATGAAGATCAAACAGTTGATTTTGAAACTATGATTTTAGAAACTCAAAAACGTGTTTGGGGGTCTCTCAAAAAAGGTTATGAATATTCAGGAATGGCAGATGAGTCCGAAAAATTTCTAAGAAAAAATATATTTCTAAAATTAGATATGGTTGTATTGTATGTGGATTTAGTAGGTTCAACTACCATGACATTAGAAATGCCTGCTGAAAAAATTGCGATCATTGTTAGTTCATTCTCACAAGAGATGGCATCAGTGATTAGACACCATCAAGGATATGTGTTAAAATTCGTAGGTGATGCAGTAATTGGGTATTTTGTTGCAGAAGGTAATTCATTATTGGTATCAGATAATGCTGTAAATTGCGCAAAATCAATGATATCAGTAATTCAAAAAGGGATCAATCCAATTCTAAATCAATACGATTACCCAGACTTGATGGTAAAGATTGGAATAGATTTTGGGCAAAACATTGTTGTAAGATATGGTTCAGATGCAGAACATTCTCACGTAGATTTAATGGGACCTGCTATGAATATTGCAGCAAAAATTCAAAACATGGCAAAACCTAATCAAATTTTAATTGGAAGTGATGTGTATCAAAAATTACACCCTACTTCTCAAAAACAATTTCTTGAAATAATTTGGAAAAATAATGAATGGAGATTCAGATCAAGATTAACTGGAGAGATTTACAAAGTATACGAATTAAAAGGATAATTTCTTTCGATAAATCCTAAATAGTAAATTTGTCCGGACATTCAACATGTTCATAATGGTGCTCTGTAAATTTTTCTTGAATTACATAAATTACAATTTTATGAAGATCTTTTTCTTCGATGTCTTTTTTACATTTTAGACACGTCTTTTTCGAATCAATCATGTGTATAAGCGATCTAAATATCGAATCTATAAGGATCAGCGATCAGCTCAATTTGAGCAAAAACGCCTGAGGTTTTACAAAACACTATATCAAACGCCTAAAGCAATGCAGAAATATGGCAAATTTGAACCACTTGTGTGGATTATTTCGTAATAAAACACCTAGAAGACCTGTATGGATTAAATCCCAATATTCCTCACATGGCATTTCAATTCCCAAGATTGCCCCCAGGTCTAACAAATCCTATGTTCAAAATTTATGAAAATCCTATGAAAAAGCAATTTTTAAAGAATGCTGAAACAATAAACCAAAAACTTCAAGGATTCCAACAAATGTATCAACAACATGCAGCAGGATTACTAACAATGAGTTCTGGAATAATTCCTTCAGGGCACCCCCTATACACCAGACATAATTTTGTTGAAACTATTCGGAATCAAAATGATAAATTATTAAAAGAAAACTTAGAATTAAAGAAAAAATTAGATGAAGAATCAGAACCAAAAAACCATTAAAAAATAATTCATTTGTTCTAATTTTTTTTGTAAGAATCCTTATTAGTTTCATAAATCAAATCGCATCATGATAAAAACCCCTGCCGACAAATGGAAGGATGATATAATAAAATACAGAAAGCAATGTCAAAATATTCTAAAATTATCAAATAGTATACGATATGCAGGAGTTATTAACACATATGGTAGGACATTAACTGGAATGATTAAACCCAATCTAAAACCATTATTAAAATCTGAACAAGTAAAGAATGAATTTTTTATCATATCTACATTAATGTCATTACGAAAAGAGACTGTTAGTACAGTTGGAAGATTAGAACATGTAATTTTACAGCATCAAAAAGTTACAATCATCATCTTGCAAAAAAATGATGTGACATTTTATGTTTCAATAGATAGAAAAGAAAAAGGCTTGGCAAAAATTCTTTCTTCTATTAAAAAGGTAATAGGATAGTTGTCTTTTAATAAGATTCAATGCTTTAGATAGTATGAATAAATCTTTAGGAGATTATAATATAGAAAAATCTTCTTCACACAACATTAGAAATATCGTATGGACAATGAAAAATCGAGTAGATGCTAAAAAATCAAAAAACAAGAAAATTGATTCAGATAAAAAATTTCAAAATCTCTCCTTTACAAATATTATTTATGACTACAAACCAAAAGTGAAATCACATTTTAAAAAAGTTTTTAAAATTAAAAAAGTTATCAATACTGAAAAATCAAAAAACAAGAAAATTGATTCAGATAAAAAATTTCAAAATTCTTCTGCATCAAATTGCAATATCAAACAGGGTTTCAAAAGACCTGGAAGATAATCATCCCAAAAGTATATAAGTTAAATTTTAAAATTTATGAAAAATAAAAGATTCAGATTATTCTTTCCATTAAAAAGATAATCTAAGAAGGTGTAAATCCGTGGTATCCGCCTGTTTGTTGAGCCTTATCTTCAAAGTTTGGTTCAAACAATGAAATTAAGTAGTCATCAGGATCTAAAATTACTGCATTTTTTCCTGCCTCTCTCTCTACAATATCTCGATGAATTCTTACCCCTTTCTCTTTTAATTCATCAATTGCTGATTTTACATCGCCGACAAGAAATCCTATTGTAATTCCATTATCAATGGAACTACCAACATGTTGTGCTGTCAATGATGCTGGATGTAAACTCAACATGGCTCCAGAAGTACCCAAATCAATCCAAGATCTTCTTTGATTTTTGATTGGAAGTCCGATGAGTTCATGATAGAACTGTATGGATTTGTCTATGTCTTTTACAGCCAATATGACATTTCCCACTTTTTTGATATTCACAGATACCCTACCTCAAAGTTGTTTAAATCCATTGTCATTGAATTTCTACCATGGTTTCAGTCCTCTCAACGCCACTAATTTTTTGAATAAGTGTGGCTACTTCCTTTATCTTGTCCAGTTGTTCAACATCAATAATGGCAACTGCGTCAAATTGACCGCTTGTAGGAAATGAATCTGATATTAAGGGTATTTTTCTTAGTCTGGCAGCAATGAGTTTTTTTGGAGATTTTACTAAAATTATAGCTCTTACCATCCTAGATTAACCTCCACTTCGATTAGGGTCTCAGTTGTAACAATATCTTTTATTTTTTTAAAATCAATAACCATTCCATTAATTTCATCAATATTTCCTTGCAGAATTACGCTAATGTCTGCCCTTCCTGTAACAACCATGATTTGTTTGACGATCTTCCTTTTTTTCTTTAATATTTGAACAACAGAATCAACCTTTCCTGGTTTTACAGTAATCAGACATAATGCACGCATACTTAGTGTAGGTAATAGGATCGGATAAATATTCCTAATCAAAGACTTCTTGAGATCTTGCTTCTTCAAGATAGGCCCTTCTTTCTTCGTTTACCTTCTCTTGATCAATTTCAATATCATCGTCAACTATGACAATCCCCATGTCGCTGATTGGTTCTTCTTTTGGTTTTTTATTCTTTGATTTTGTAGTTTTTGTTTTTGATTTAGAAGTTTTTACGGTCTTTGTTGTTTTTGGTTTAGTTGTTTTCTTTGCTGGTGCTTTTTTTACAGCCTTTTTTTCAGCCATGAATGTCGAAAAACAAGAGTTTGCCTTGTTTTTAAAGATTTTGCATGATTGAATAACTTTGAAAAAAGTCTATGAAATACCCTGAATTTTTTCATGTTATTCATTTTCAAAATGACGAAAAGTGTTGTGTAAATTTGATAAGATGCCAGGGGCGAGATTTGAACGCGCGACAGCCCGGTCTTCAGCCGAGTGCTCTCCCAGGCTGAGCTACCCTGGCACTTAGAAAAATGCAATCAGTTAAGGAATTAAAGTTTGTCTTTTTAGATCTTCCATAGAATGTCATCATTACCTTTTCGTTTATTGATTAAACGACTAACTACAAAAAATAAATCAGATAATCTATTGAGATAGATCATACAATTTAAATTAATTTCATCTTTTTCACTTAATTGGACCACTTGTGTTTCTACCCTTCTAACAATTGTTCTTACATAGTGTAATTGTGCCGCTGCGATTTCTCCTCCTGGCAAGATAAAATTAGTCAAAGGTGGTAGTTCAGATTCGAATCTGTCAATAGAAAATTCTAAATTTTGAATCATTTTCAATGATACTCTATTTTTGATATCATTAAGATTAGGATTTGAAAGATCAGCCCCTACTAGAAATAACTCATTTTGTATTCTTGTCAAAAGGTTAGTAATATCATCATCCAATGAATTTGTCAAAACAATCCCTAATGCAGCGTTTGCTTCATCTACTGTTCCATATGCAATAATTCGAGGATGAGATTTCGATATTCTCAAGTTTCCTTGAACACCAGTATTTCCATCATCCCCTGTTTTGGTATAAATTTTCAATAACATTTCATATCAGAATTAACTATTATGTTATTCGAAAAATGTGAAAATTCATTAGTATAATCTGACGTACAATAGGATAATATGATATTGGATTTTTTAAAAACTGCTGCAAATCTTAAAAAAATTTCTAGACAGGGGTGGGTTGATAAACTATCCTTGAATCACCCTGAATCAGTTGCAGATCATTGTTATTCCATGGCAATAATGAGCATGGTTATTTCTGACATGAGAAAATATGATTCAGAAACAATACTCAAAATGGTTTTACTTCATGACTTGGCTGAAGCAAGAATTGGAGACTATACTCCGAATCAGTTAAGTATAGAAAAAAAGAAAAAATTAGAAAATAATGCATTTAATAAAATAATAGACAATTTACCTGAGAATATTAAATCTCAGTATTTGCAAATCTGGGAAGATTATCAGGAAAATATTTCTGCAGAATCAAAGTTAGTACATCAAATTGATAGATTGGAGATGGCACTTCAAGCAAAATTATACCAAAAAGAAGGTCATTCAGAAAATAAACTTGAATCATTTTTTGAATCTGCGAAAAAAGACATAGATGATCCTAAATTAAAAGAATTATTTACAAAGATTATCAACGACAATTAAATAGAAAATGTCTGAAAGAAGTAAAGATGAATTAATTGAAGCACAAAAACAAGTAATAGGAGTATTGTTTGAAGTGATTAAAAGATTACAAGCAAATAATGATCTTGATGAAGAATATTTTCAGATGATATTAGAAGACAGTAAAAACCATGCCCGTCTTAGAGAAATCATGAATGAAAGAACCGAGAATGCAAAAATTGTTGGAAGATTATTAGAACAATTAGAAATTTAATTTCCGCAACCACAATCATCGTCAGAAATAATTCTTAGATGTGCCGTTTGTTGGTATTTATCCTGAACATAACTTGAAAGATTGATAATTCTAATTCTGGATTCTCTAGTATTCCAACTACCTTCATTTTCAAACCAAAATTCAATTTCATCTATATTATATCTCTCGTTATTTTCAACAAGATTTTGAAAAATTGATTTGATCTCTATAATGTCAGATTCTGTTAATTTTGATTTATCTTCCACCATTGTAGTTATTTCATTTAATTTTATTATGACATTATTTGTCAAAGGCATGCTATGGAAAAAACCTGGATTCTATAACTATCTTTTGAAGAGAAATTGTTTTTATAACAAATCAATAATTTGAGAATATGCAATATTTTCAGGCCTTGAAATTAGGACAAAAAAGAGTTGCTGAAGCTAGAGAATATCTCAATAAATTAACAGATGGACGTGCAATGCCTGCATTAGCCTTATCTGACACGAAATCAAATGTCTGGCAACCCGTAGGAGAAGAAAACCTATATGCCTTTGTAGATGAATCTGCAGGATTTGTTTTAACTGATAATAGTGGCTACATACTTGCTTTGGTAGATAAAACAGGTTCTTCAAAAACTATTGTTCAGGGAGTAACCCAACAACAAAAAGAAAATTTAGAAAAAGCATTCAAAGAAGACAACATTTCACAATTTGAGGGTAAAGTAATTCTACCAGTTTAATCATTAGTATTAAAAAACGTAACCTTTAGTTATCATAATGTAGAGTGAAATAAAATGAGTAAATTTTCTCAAGAAATTGAAGTTAGTGGTCATTTGATTGATTCTTTCATACTAACTAAGATCTTTGATAAAATTATGGACCTTCACGGCGAATTTCAAATAGAAGAAATCAATATTGGTAAAAGAAAAAAAGATCAGTCTTATGTAAGATTACTTGTTAAAGGAAAAAACCAGAAACATTTGAATGAGATTTTAGAAACAGTGTATAGAGAAGGGGCGGTATCAAAAATACAGCAAGAGATTACATTAAAAAAATCACCAAAAAACTATGTAATGCCAGATTATTTTTACAGTACAACAAATAATCACACACAAGTTTTCTATAAAAAAAGATGGATTCAGGTTGAAAATATGATGATGGATAAGTGCATCGTCGTAAAACAAAACAGGGCATTCTGTGTACCAGTTAGAGATGTAAGAAAAGGAGATCAGATTATTGTTGGTGAAAAAGGAATTAAAATCACTCCCCCTGAACGTCCAAGAGAAGGAGTCAATGTTTTTGAATTTATGGGAAGTTCAAGTTCTAGTGAACGGCCAACACAACATATTGCAAAACAAGTCGCAGATGACATATACAATACCAAAAAGAATGGTGGGAAGATTGTCATTGTTGGTGGTCCTGCAATAGTCCATACAGGTGCAGATGATGCAGTATCAGAATTAATTAGAGCAGGTTATATTGACGGAGTATTAGCTGGGAACGCTCTTGCAGTTCATGACATAGAGTATGCAACATTGGGAACATCTTTGGGCATGAATGTGCACAATGCAACTTTAGCATATCATGGCCATCGAAATCATATGGATGCAATCAATGCAGTTTTCAAGGCTGGTTCTATTGCAAATATGGTGAAGTCAAAGAAGCTTAAAAAAGGAATAATGTATGAATGTATAAAAAATAAAGTTCCATTTGTATTGGCAGGATCAATCCGTGATGATGGACCGTTACCAGATGTAATTATAGATGTTGCTCAAGCACAAAGAGAATACAAAAAAATTGTAAAAGATGCAAGCATGGTAATCATGATTTCAACAATGCTTCACTCCATTGCAACGGGTAATATGCTTCCTGCAAATGTCAAAGTAATTGTGGTGGATATCAATCAACCAACAGTTACAAAACTCATGGATAGAGGAACATGGCAAGCTTTAGGAATTGTTTCAGATGTTGGTGCCTTTTTACCATTAGTTGCACAACAACTCAGAAAAAAGAAAGGAACATCTAACAATTAATAATAGATAGGAACAATATCAAAAAAAATAAATTATGCATTTAACTTTTACGTACAAAAAAACTGGATGAATAATACGCTCATTTTAAATCAAAAAAATACGTTGTATATTGTATGAGCAGAAAAAAACTCAATTATTATTCATTATGGATATTGTCATTGTTAATGATCTGTACTGTTTCTCCAGCGTTTGGAGAAGTAACTCATCTTCAAGTTAATACTGAGTCTTTTTACAAAGGGGATTAAATAAAATTTTCAGGAGGTGTTGAGGAAAATTCAGTTGGTCTAGTAACTATTGTTATTCGTGATCATAACGATGAATTTGTACAGTTAACACAGGCAATAATCAATCATGACGATTCATTTGAAAAAATAATAAAAATCAACGATGATTTTTCTGAACATGGAGTGTATAATGCAACAGGATTTATTCTTAATATGACAAAAGGGGTAACTACAAATTTTGGAGTTTCACTAAATGGCATTCCAATTATTTTAAAAAGTATGGAAGACATGGACAAAATAGAAGAAAGGGTCTATAAAGAGATTGACGAAATTGAGCAAATAGAAAATACTCCAATTAGTAAAACTGCAAATTTTATAGATCCCAGCAAAGATCCTCAACACTATATTGACAGATACTATAATGAAGCAGCTTACAAATCATGGTTTGATAGAAACTATGGATTAACGATAGAGGAGGCAGTAAATCAGGACAATAAAATTAATTATGCAGTACACGAATTAATTGTTAAAGAAATTATGCCTGAGGCAGAAGCAACATCATTAGTTCTAGACACACAAACGGTAAATAATAATTCATAGATTGCAGACTTCACTTGCAATTGCAGGATCAGGGATATTATTTGGAGCGGTGATTGGAATAAAGAAAAAAACAGATAACAATTCAAAAGAAATTCATTCAGCCACTTATTGGAACCAACCCTAGAGAAATTTTACAAACAAGATTAGCCAAGGGAGAAATTAGTTTGGAGGAATATGAAAAATTAAAATCTAAACTAGATTAACTAGGAGTCATCATTGAATTTTTTTGAGTTTGTGAAATATTCAAAGATGTTTTTTTAATATTTTCAAAAAATTTGGTGATCATATCAATTCCTGCAACAACTTTGGGGGCATTATTTTTTATAAATTCTTCTTTTTCAGAAGCAGATTTTGGTTTGTTATCACTATAATTTTGATAAACTTTAGAGCCATCATAATCCACATAAGCAATTCTTGCACTAAAATCTGTTCTTTCTAAAACAAGACTATCACCACCTACAATTGCAGTATGATATGGATGAACAATCAACGATTCAGATAATTTTTGAGATGTGAAAATTTTGGATTTTTGTAAATCTGTTGCGTAATGATTGAAATCAGCTAAAAGATAGAATGTTGCATCAGGTTTTGTAGCTTTTACTCCTTCGATTGATGATAATGCATTGTATGTGTATTCGCCCATGATTTGATGAATGTTACGAGTTATCTCAAAATACTTATTCATGTCTTTACTTATTTCAAATCCTGCTACTGCAGCATGTTGAATTGGAGTTGAAACTGCGGTATATTCTGTGGCAAGAATCTTTTTGAATTGTGTTTTAAGTTCTACTGCATGCTGTGGAAAAATCACATATCCTAAACGATATCCCCCGGCAGCATGTGATTTTGATAAACCATTTGTCACAAATGTACCTTCAGGATAAATTTTTCCCATGCTAATAAATTTTGAAAAATCATATGTTGTTTGTGCATAAATTTCATCAGAAATAACTGTAATATTTTGCTCTCTGCATACATCAGAAATTTCTTCTAACTCTAATTTGTCATAAAGCAACCCCGTAGGATTATTTGGGTTGTTAAGAATCAAAATCTTTTGTCTATCATGTAATCGTAAGGCTAACCTCCTCAAATTATTTGGGGATATTTTTTTGTTTGATCTAGTTGGTAGCATATGATAATTTTTCTTTAAAAATCGGATTTGGGGAAGATATCCTAACCAAGCAGGCGTTGGCAAAATTACAGTTCCGTGCAAAATCTCCAATAGATTAAAGATCAACTCCTTTGTTCCAGGTCCTACATGGATTCTTTCAGGAGACACATCCATTCCAAAATAATGTTTATTGTATTTTGATATGGCATTACGTAATTCTGGAATTCCAGAAATGGGTGCATATGCTCCCTTGTCAGCATTTTTTACCAGTGCGTCTTGAACTAATTTGGGCACTGGAAATGGTGATTGCCCAAATGCAAATCCATAGAATCCAAAACTACATTCAGGGTGTGGGCAGTCAGAATGAAATTCCTGTAAAAACGTGTTTAATTTGAGATTCTCAGGCATCTCAATGTCTTCCACCTGCTGATCAACTATAAATTTCAATAATTTATCTCATCAGAATCAGATTTAGATATAAAGCGTGAAATAGTAAATATCAACAAGTGAGATTTTATCAACCTAATTTTGGAATTTCGTCTAACACATTTGGATTTTCGAGGGACGATAAATCCCCCAGATCATTTCCCAATAATTTTGATTTCAATAAACGACGCATTATTTTCCCTGTTCTAGTTTTTGGCAAATCAGATATTTGAAAAACAAATTTTGGTTTTGCAACTTTGCCAATTTTTTCAGATACATGGTTTGAAATTTCTAATTCTAACCCCGTCTCTGATTTATTATCTGCAACAAAAAATATTACAATTGCTTCACCCGTTATTTCATCAGGAATGGCAATAGATGCAGCATCAGATACTTTTTTGTGTAAAATAACAGTTTGCTCAATTTCAGCAGTACTCATTCTATGGCCAGATATGTTAATCACATCATCAGCTCTGCCACGCATATACCATAAATTATCTTCATCAACAAAGACGTAATCTCCATGAAACCAGATATTTTCAAATCGAGACCAGTATGTTTCAATATATCTAGCATCATCATTTAACAATCCCCGAGTCATTGCAGGCCATGGTGATTTGATAACTAAATATCCATTTTGTTTTCTTACAGAGTTACCATTATCATCAAATACATCAAGATTCATTCCGGGAACAGGAATTCCAACACTGGATGGTTTTAGTTTCATTCCAGGAAATACAGACAACATTGCACCACCAATTTCAGTTCCTCCAGATAAATTCATTATGGGAATTTTTTTATTACCAACTTTTTCAAACAGCCACCACCATGAATCTTCATCAAGGGGTTCACCAGTAGTAGGGATATTTTTAATTTTATCTAATGAATATAATTTTAGTGGTTCTGCATTATTTTTCTTAAACAATCGAACTGCAGTTGGCGATATTCCAAAAATAGATGCCTTGTAATCAGACAACATTTTCCAGATTCTGTCCGATGTTGGAAAATCCAATGCACCGTCGTAAATGACGGCGCTAGCACCCATAATCAAAAGCCCATAGACATTCCACACTTGTCCAGTAATCCAACCAATGTCTGCAGGCCAGAATAAGATGTCATTTTCATGCGTATCTATGAGATATGCTGCTTGATGTCCTGCAAAAACTGAAAATCCACCATGGCTATGAATCACACCTTTGGGATTGCCAGTAGTTCCTGAAGTATATAGGATAAAAAGAGGATCTTCTGAATCCATTATTTCTGTATCACATGAATCATCTTGAGAAGATATGATATTTTCAAATGAAATTATATTTTTAGATTCTAGATGTTCATCTATTCCCTTGTATGACACAAGTATTACTTTTTCAACACTGGTGTTTTTTATAGCAGTTTCCATAATCTCTTTTTGAGAAATTGGTTTTCCTTTTCGATAAAAGCCATCTGAAATAAATAGAATTTTTGCTTTACAATCTTGTAGACGCATATGTAATGATTGTGAACTATATCCTGAGAAAATAGTAGTTTGAATTGCACCAATCTTTGATGCAGCAAGAATTGCTAAAATTGCTTCTTCAATCATTGGAAGGTAAATTGCAACTACGTCACCTTTTTTTACCCCGAGTGATTTAAGACCATTTGCAAGTTTTGATACTTTAGAATCTAATTCAGAATATGAAATTTTGGATGTACAACCATCTTCAGATACAAAATAATATGCAATTTTCTGTGGATTTTGTTTTGTAAATTTTTCTACTGAGGATTTATAAATATTCGTCTTACCATTTACAAACCATTTTGACCATGCAATACCTTTTGAAGCATCCAATATTTTTGTATATTGTTTATCCCAGACTATTCCAATGTCATGATCAACGGAGTCCCAAAACCATTCTAAATCATTTTTTGCCTTTTGAGACAATTCTTGTAATGAAGATATCCCATGCTTTTGCATAAAACGAAAAATGTTTGATTCCCTGATTTGTTTTTCACTTGGAATAAATTCAAAATTAGACAATATTCAATTTTAAGAAACCTAAAGAGTGTAAAAAGATTTTTAGATTTACGATATGTCTATTCCCAAACGTCGAGCACAAGCAATTGCAGACTTTCCATCATCTTCAGTAATTCCAGCTTTTAGGAATTTTTCTGTCCAGTTAGTTTCAGTATTCATAGTATTTTCTAGGTAGTATTCTCTCAAAATTTTGCCTATTTGTTCATTTAACCTATGCCTAGTAGCATCATTCATGCCTTGTTGTAGAATGGATGCATCAGAATTTGCAAGAATTTTAATAAATTCAATATCCTCTAAAAATAGTTCAGTCATTAAATATCCATCTGTTTTTTCAATAAATCCAACGTTAATGTGGGGTCTGCTTTTCCTTTTGTTTTTTGCATAACCTTTCCTACTAAATAGTTAATTGTTTGAGGATTTGTTTTTGCTTGTTCTACTGCCTGTGGTTCTTCAGAAATTACTTGTTGTATAATTTCAGATAGTTCTGAAGCATCAGAGACATTTCCTAAATCCAATTCTGAAATAATTGTTGGTAGATCTTTTCCAGTTTTTACAATTTCATATAGTGCATTTTTAGATGAATTTCTGGAAATTTTTCCTGATTGAATGAACTCAGCTAATTCTCTCAAATGTGTTGCAGTAAGTTTTGATGATTCACGTTTTTCTCTTGTATCGACTAGTCCCATTAAATCAGTGGTGATAATATTTGCAATTTCTTTAGCAGTTTTTTCTGTATGAGATTCTTCAAATAAATCTGAATAGAATTTGTCAGAAGACAATACATCTGCCACTTGAGATGAAATGTCGTATATTGAGACATATCTTTCTTTTTTAGAGCTTATACTCTCAGGCATTTCTGATTTTAATTGTTCTTGAATTTTAGAATCAATCTTAATCCAGGGAATATCCCCTTCCAAAAAGTAGCGATAATCAAGTTCTTCTTCTTTAGAGCGTGCAGAGACAGTAATTTTTCGTTTATCATCCCAATGACGTGTTTCTTGAATGATTGGAATATCTCGAGAACTTAAACTCTCTTGTCTAGTAATTTCAAAATGTACAGCTTTTTCTAAATCATGAAAAGATCCAATATTTTTAATTTCAACTTTTTTGCCTCCTTTAATTGAAACATTTGCATCGGCTCTCATTGCACCCTCTAAACTAGGATCTGCAACACCCAAATTTTCTAATAAATCTGATAAAATATTTAGAAAATCTCGTACTTCTTTAGGAGTCTCAAAGTCAGGTTCGGTAACAATTTCGACTAATGGCGTGCCTGCACGATTGTAATCTACCAGAGTAATTTGATTTTTTGATGAACTTCCTTCGTAAATCAGCCTGCCAGGATCCTCCTCTAATTGGATTCTCGTAATTCTAATTTTTTTGTCCCCTACCATAATGGAGCCAGGCCCTCCAATACTGGTATCTCCATAAATGTTAAGTTGTGTTATTTGGAAATTTTTTGGCAGATCAGGATAGAAGTAATTTTTTCTAAAGAAAGCAATTTTTTCAGGAGTAGAACAATTTAGAGCCATAGCAATGACTGTAGCTTTCTTTACAGATTCTTTATTTAATCTGGGTAAGCTTCCAGGTAATCCTATACATATGGGACAAATATTTTCATTGATTTCAAATTCTCTATAGTTGGCTTTGCATGAACAAAATAATTTACTTTGTAAATTCGTTAATTGACAGTGAATCTCCAATCCTATCATGGTCATAGCGGTACCTCTGGTAACGTAACAGTTTGCTCTAAAGCATATGCTGCCCTAAGTAATAATTTATCCTGCTTTGAATTTGCAAGAAGTTGAATACCAATCGGCAATCCTTTTGAATGTGAGAAAGGGATAGAGATTGCAGGCTTTCCTGTAAGATTTGCAGTTACAGTATTAATATCAAGCAAGAATAATGCAACAGGATCATTTATTTTTTCACCTAACTTGAATGGAAGAACTGGTACTGTTGGTGCAATTAAAAGATCAAATTTCTTAAATACCTCATTGATTTCTTTTGTAAGTTTACTTTTTACTTTTAATGCCTTTAGAAAATATTTTCCTGCATGACCTGCTGACGGAACAAATCCACCAAGAATCATTCTTCTTGTAACTTCAGGACCAAAGTTACGTCTTGCTTTTGAGATGTAAGAATTAAACTCATATCCTTCAACTGGAAAATCATAACCATATCTTAGATTATCATATCTTGCAAGATTACTTCCAGCTTCTGTTGCAGTGATAGTATAATATGCAGCTACAGAATATTTTACCATATCAAGTGATACCTCTTCACAAATTGCCCCTAAACTCTCAAGTTTTGATATGGCCTGTTTTGTTGCACTTAATACTGCAGGATCTATTCCCTCCCCTATCATTTCCTGGATTACGCCTATTTTCTTCCCTTCAATTCCTGAATCTATGCCTGAAAGATAGTCTTCATTGTTGTTATCTATCGTAGTGTTATCATTAGGATCTATTCCTGAAATCTGGTTTAGCATAAATGCCGTGTCTTTCACTGTTCTTGTAAGTGGACCAATTTGCTCAATACTATTAGCATATGAAATTAAGCCAAATCTACTAATCAGACCATATGTTGGCTTGTACCCAACTGTTGAGCAAAAACTTGCAGGATTTCTAACAGAACCCCCAGTATCCGAACCAAGTGATGCTACACATTCAAATGCACTGACAGATACTGCACTTCCACCCGATGAACCACCTGGCACATATTCTGTATTCCATGGATTTTTACTTGGACCATATGCACTAAATTCAGTTGTAAGGCCCATTGCAAATTCATCCATGTTTACTTTTCCGATAAATATTGCATCTTGTTGTTTTAATTTTGTGATAACTGTAGCATCGTATGGTGCAATAAAATCACCAAGCATCTTTGATGCACATGTAGTTTTACTTCCTTTGATACATAAATTGTCTTTAATTGAAATCGGCATCCCAAAACAATCACCTACTTTTTCACCAGATTTAATCTTCTTATCAATTTCCCTTGCTTGTTCAACTGCCTTTTCATTTACAGATAGAAATGCATGTAGTTTATCATCTACAGTTTCTATTTGTTCTAAAGTTTTTGCAACAAAATCTTCAGCAGAAACATTCCCATTTTTTACTTCTTGGATGTAATCAAGAGCAGAAATTTTTAGATTCATGAAGACATCTTTGGTGCGCGAACATATGTTCCCTTGTAGTGTTTTAATTTTTCAATTAGTTTTTCATTATAT
This sequence comes from Candidatus Nitrosopumilus sp., assembly GCA_029864335.1. Classification (GTDB taxonomy): domain Archaea; phylum Thermoproteota; class Nitrososphaeria; order Nitrososphaerales; family Nitrosopumilaceae; genus Nitrosopumilus. Next base: position 79,485 of record JAOTTS010000007.1, read on the forward strand.
GGGATATATTCATCATCTCGTAAATTTGAAATTGAAATTTCTTGCATAGAGATTTCTTCAGATTCAACACCTGCAGAATCTAAAATGTCAAAATAATCAATCATCGTATGAACTTTCTCAACATATTCTTTATGATCATCAACATCTATTTTCATTAATTTTGAAACGTGCTCTATTTCTTCTTCAGTAACCATTTAACATACCTACGGTGTTAACCTGTCAACATCTCTTGGATAAAATGTTACATCTCGAATATTTTCTGTGCCTGTTAGGGCCATAATTAGACGCTCAAGACCTATCCCACAACCTGCGTGTGGAGGAACACCATAATCAAATGCGCCCAGATGGTATTCAAATGCATCAGTATTCATACCCTTATTTTTCATTCTTTCAGCTAATTCATCACGCTTTTCAATTCTTGTACTTCCTGATGATAATTCTAAATCTCCAAACATCAGATCAAAAGATTCAGAAACTTTGGGATTAGATTTACTGTCCTTTACATAGAATGGTTTTGGTGCAAGGGGCCAATCTTTGATAAAATAGAATCCTTCCAAACCAATTTTCTTTAGATTAGAAGGATAAAGATCATCCCCCCACTCAGTTTTTGCTCCAGATTTTTGCATTTTATCAACTAATTCGTCATAAGAAAATCGAGGGATTGTTTCAGGAATAGTTGGTGTTGTAAATTCAACATCAGGATTATCCTCGACATAATCATTTACACTCTGAATTGAAATCTTTATGATTTCTTCAATTCTGTTCATCACATCATTGTAATCAACAAATGCCTCTTCCAAATCAATAGATATTGCTTCAGCAAGATGTCGATTAGTTCTAGATGGCTCTGCTCTGAAAATTGGTGCAATCTCAAATACTTTTTCAAAGCTCATCGTTAATTGTTCTTTGTACAATTGCGGACTCTGAGCTAAAAATGCTTCTTTGTTATAGTAAAATATTGGAAATAGTGCCGCACCACCTTCAGTAGCTGTTGCAATCATTTTAGGAGTGTTGATTTCGATGAAATTTTGATTCCCAAAATAGTCTCTAATTGATTTTAAAACTAAACTTCGAGTTTTGAAAATATGTTGTAACGTACTTCGTCTGAGATCAATTGGTCTCACCTCAAGTCTAGTGTCGATATTTTTGACAGTTTTTGCAGTGGGCTCAAAAGGAGGAATTTTTTCAACATTCGAAAATACTCTTAATTCTGTAGGAATTATCTCAAATCCACTAGGGGCTTTTTCTGAAGATTTGACTTTGCCAGTAATGGCAATGGAAGAATGTGCTTTTAGTAAGGAGATAGTTTCACGTATTTCATCAGGACAATCTCCTTTTTTGGCTACAACTGAAATATCTCCATTTTTGTCACGAATAGTAGCAAAACTGATATTTCCATGACCTCGTACAGTCAAAACCCACCCCATTATGGTAACTTGTTTGCCATCCATAGATGAAGTAATTTCATCAGAATAATGAGATCTACGTAAATTTCCTAATTCGGTTTCTATCATAGTTTACTTTATTGCATATTTCATGGTGTAATTAATTTTTACACGAAAAAATGAATAATTTTCATAATGCTTATAGGCGGCAGGAATTCCACATCACAATAAGATGAATATCCTGATGGGACTCGTTATTGCAATGTTTATCATTACGGCAGCATATGTTGGATATCACGCAATGCAGCCACCCGCAGAAGAGGTAGAGGGTCACAACATTGAAGTGGAATTCCTAAATGGAAATACAGAAATAATTCAAGCACTCCAAAATACCGTAATATTCAAAGTAGTCATATAATTTCTTTTAATTAGATTTACATTAAATTACCATTATTTTCCTAGAATTTTATGCCTTTGAATGACAAAGAAAAAATGGTTGCAATTATTTCAAACGGAATTGCTGTTTTTTCACTTTTACAAGAAAGGGATAACCTTCCTAAAAATACGACAATGTATGATTTCATTCTAAAAGTAGTTCCAGAAGACATCAAGGGAGAATTAAGCATTGAACTAATAGATGAGGTATTCCAATACGTTACATCCGCACATAGTTCATAAATATTCCTGGAGTTAGGTGTCCTTGTTGTAATGGTTCGGTGAGAAACAAGGCAAGAAGTAAGAAGAGATTTACGGTTCAAATTTGACTGGGAGCACAACATGATAGGGGATATAGTTAAGGGGTATATTTTAGCACCCACGTGGAATTAATTTTTTTGATTATGGATTTTGGGGAATTGCCAGCCAAAATGGAACTTTGCCAACTTTGGTTCTTTCCTCTATCTCTAGTGTTTCAGCATCTATGATCACAATCTCGTCTGTTCCTGTAATCCCGACATATACCTTGGAGCCGTCCGCATTTGCCCTAATTCCATGCGGTCCGTTGCCCACATCAATCTGCTTTATCAACTCTAATGACTCTGCATCAATTACGTTTACCTTGTCAGAGCCAATCCCTGAAACATAGATTCTCTGTCCGTCATTTGTCACATCAATCCCATGATGACCTGCGCTGACCTTTATTCTCTTGATGATTTCCTTTTTCTCCAAGTCAATCACTGCGACATCATTTGTACCAATATTTGCAACATAGAGATATGATCCGTCTGGAGACAAGTCAAGATTATGTGGAAACTTCTCAACAGGAATTGAGTCTGTCATCTCCAGATTATCTACATCGATTATGGCAATTTTGTCTTCTCCCTGCAGAGTCACATATGCAATTGTGCCAATAGAGTCAAACCGTATGTTATGTGGAACTTTTCCTACCTCGATTTCCTTTGTCACTTTCCATGACTTTAAATCAACTACACTTATTGTACCGGAACCCTCGTTTGCAACAAAAGCCATGCTTTCATCAGGATGAATCTTTACTCCCTTAGGTGCCTTGCCCACATTGATAGTAACCTGTTCTTGAGATGAATCAAAGACATACAAAGTGTCAGAACCACTGCTTGTAGCCAAGATCAATGAACCTGAATCATTCGAGTCCACATAAGTCATCATTGGCCCTGCATCTAATCTTGTATTGTCTAGCATGCCCACATGGTTGTCACCTTGCAATGTAAAAAACAAGTTTTGATTATCTTCCATTGTGTTAACATCTGTATCTACTAGTTTTGCCTGTCCAAAATGAACACCAAAGGGCTTGCAATATATCACCACTGTGTCGTATTTCTGCCAATTGGTTCCATCAAGCAGATAGTTCTGGTTACCTTTGCTTCCCTTTAGTTTGTCAAGATGAATGCCTGTTTTTACATCTCCATTATTAGTAAGATAGACCCTCAAGTCAGGGCCATTTGTAACCTGAAAATTTTCAAATCTCAGATACATCGAATCAGAGATCTTGAGAATCTTTGCAACGCCTTTGGCATCATGCCCTACCAACCCTTCAAATTCCCCAGACTGCAACACTTGAATTTCATCATCCGAGGTAATGTCTTCGGATATCTCCTTGCTCATAGTTGCAGCCTTTTGCATGATCATGTCTTGTACTTCAGATGGCATGATATCCACAACGTTTTGGCGTTTGGAATCCTCCATTGATACGAATTTCTCAAAGGTTAGTCCCTTTTCGATTTCGTTTAGTTTTCCTGGAAGAGATTCATCTATGCTTGTTTCATAAAACAATGGGCTGGAGAGTCCTCCGCCTATTGCTATTACAACACCAGTCATTATTGCAATCCATACGCCTTTTTTCACAAGTTTAGAGAGTTGGGGATTAATTATAGATTTTAGAATCATAATCAGGATAAAAAAAGAAAAAAAGATTATTGGATTGGGTTTTGCTGTTCTGAAGTTAACTGATCCTTCCACACATCTGGCAGGTTCTGAACCCAACCATTGTATGGTATTGGAATCGCTAATACTCCCTGTCCTCCCATTCCATTACTTCCTACGATTGTATCGTCAATGGCAGTAGTGGGCAATGAAACCAAGGATATGCGACCTGCAATCAGTGCATCTGATGCATCACCATCGTTGTCAGGATCTGCATCTACTACAAGTAGCTCATTTGAGAACTTGCTTGAGACATATGCGTAGTATCCTCCATCTTGTTTTGCTCCAAATTGAACCCCGTGGCATCCAGGATCACATGGAAGCATAGCTACCAATTGATCTGTATCAGTGTCAAGTATGGTGATAGTTCCTGTCAGAGTATTTGCAGTAACCATGTAGTTCCCATCAGGACTGACTGGAGTCTGTATAGGTAATGCACCTACTGGACCTGTTATTGTACCGCTAATTGGGTCATAGTTTGCAATCAGATTGACAGTACCAAGTATATTTCCGGACGAGGTTTCAATCACAGTCATTGTACTGTCAAGCAAATTTGCAACATAGTACTTGCTTGAATCAGGCATCATACCTGTTGCAATAGGATGAGAACCTGCATCAGTTATTGCAGTAACAGAGTCTGAATCAAAGTCATAGATTGAAGAATCAGAATCAAGAACATTTGGTGTTACCATTATTTGTCCATCAT
>JAOTTS010000008.1 GCA_029864335.1 Candidatus Nitrosopumilus sp.
TACAATTCTTTCTGCATGGTCTGCAAACAGTAAATTCCCATTCATTGGAGGTATCAGAGCTTTATTCCAAATGGTTTCATTTGAAATTCCATTAATTCTATCTTTACTAGGAGTTGTTATTCTAACTGGAACTCTAAACTTATCTGAAATTGCAGCAAGTCAATCTAGTTTCCCTTGGATTATATTTTTGCCAGTTGGTGCTATTGTCTTTTTCATTACAATGCTAGCAGAATTAGAAAGAATTCCATTTGACTTACCAGAGGCAGAAAGTGAGATTGTAGCTGGTTGGCTTACTGAATTATCTGGAATGATGTATGGGCTTGTTCAATTAGGAACCTATCTGAAACTTTATGCATTTGCAGCATTGTTTGTAGTATTATTTCTTGGTGGGTGGAGTGGTCCGATGGTTGTGCCACCATTCCCAGCAGAAATTATTACTGATGGAATTGAACTTGGTCCTATCACTGCCAATATTACAGGACTACCTGTATTTACACAAGAAATGCTTAATGGAACACTTTGGTTTGTTCTAAAAACTGTAGGAGTCATCTTCTTCATACTATTACCAAGAGGTGTATTCCCAAGAATTAGAATTGATATGCTATTGAGTCTTGGCTGGACCAAACTCATTGGACTTGCATTCGTTAACATCTTTATTGCTCTAGGATTGCTTTACGCTGGAGTATTAGGGCCAGGAGGATTACAATAATGGGAACTGCAACAGGCATTATTCGTGCATTAAACTCTGGAATTAAACATATTGCAACTAAACGATTTACACTTCGTTATCCTGAAGAGAAACTAAAATTTGTAGGTGATGGATATCAATTTGATCCTTCTACAGGTGTTGGAATTGCTGGACTAAAGGGACGTCATATGTTATTCCATGATCATTGTACTGGTTGTCAATTATGTTCTATTGCATGTGAAGGAGTTGCAGAGGCAATTGCAATGGTAAAAGTTCCAGAAGAACAAAAACAAAATAAAAAATCTATCATGCCACAAATTGATTATGGCAAATGTGTTTTTTGTGGACTCTGTGTTGACGCATGTCCATTTTATGCTCTTTACATGACTAACGATTATGAACTTTCTTCATTTTCAAAAGAAGGATTAATCTATACTCCTGCTCAGCTTGCTGTAAAACCATATGTAGCACAAGATAGTGAAATCCAAATTACTGATAGAGGTGCATCACATGGCTGATGCAGCATTTCTTGCATTAACTGTAATAACAATTGGTTCTGCAATTGCTGCCCTTGAATTAAGATCATTGATTTATGGCTCAATTGCTTTGATGGGAACGCTTGGTGGTATAGCAGGATTCTTCTTCTTGTTGGATTCTCCGTTTGTTGCATTGTTCCAATTGGCAGTTTATGTAGGTTCTATCGCTGTCTTGATTTTGTTTACTGTAATGTTAGTAAAAAGAGAATTAATTTTCAAAAAAATTGAAGATAAGAGAAGAAAATTTGCAGGGATTGGATTAATGTTAGTAGTTATGGTAGCACTAGGGGCCATATTCTTAGATTCGGGAATAAAAACAATAACTACTGGTGAACCTCCAGTTGATTTTAGAGATATCGGCACAGATTTTGTAACATATTATTGGCCTGCATTGATTTTGATGGGATTGATTTTAGCCGGTTCTGTAACTGGTGCATTAGTTTTAGCCAAACGAGAGGATGTGGAGAATGACCAGCGAACTAGTTGATTTTACACTCGTATCTGTGGCTCTGTTGGGCATAGGAATTTACGGTCTTGCAGTAAAACGTAATTTTATTCGAATGTTATTTGCAGTTGAAATTATTATCAATGCTGCAAATCTTAATCTTGTTGCATTTGGTAGATTTTTGCCTCATAGTGGGGGCCAGACTTTGGCTTTGTTCTCAATTGCAATTGCTGCAGCAGAAGTAGCAGTTGGATTGTCGTTGATTATTGTAGCTTACCGAATGTATCAAAATGTCGATATTGCAGACTATAGGAGTTTGAAGGGCTAATGGAATATGCATTATTACAGGCAGTTTTCTTGCCGCTACTCTTATCTCCAATAGCATACATTATTGGAAAAAAAGTTGGCTCAACACCTGCAATGTGGTTTACGTTTGCAATTTTACTGTACACTACAATACTTGTAATTAACGCAGCACTTTCTGGTACTGTTGAAGAGCATTATCCATGGACTGAACAGTTTGGAGAATTCGGTTTCATGTTAGATGGTTTAGCATCACCATTTGCAATATTGATTTACGTGCTCTCTACAATATTGACACTATATTCAAAACCATACATGATTCACAAATTCCACGAACAATTTGAAGAAGAACATAAAATCAATTCATCTTCAAGTGGCCAGACTTCTGTAGTTGAATCATCTTCACTTTCAAATTATGTTAATGCTAAATCTGGTCTTTACTTTGCATTGTATCTTGTCTTTGCAATGGGAATGCTTGGAACTGTTCTCTCAACAAACCTGATTGAATTCTATATTTTCTTTGAGGTAATGTTGATTCCAGGTTTCTTCTTAGTTGCACTTTGGGGAGATGGTCCTAGAAGAAAAATTGGTTTAATGTTCCTATTCTGGACTCATGCTGGTGCAGTTGTTTTACTATTAGGCTTTTTGATGATTGGTCTTTCATTAGGAAGTTTTGATTTTGTAGATATTCGTGAATCTGAAATCCCTGCTGACATTGTCATGCTTTCTGCAGTTGCGATTTCAATTGGACTTGGTGTAAAACTAGCAGTCTTCATGTTCCACATTTGGCTTCCGTATGTCCACGGTTCTGCACCAACACCAATCAGTGCGTTATTGTCACCTGCTATGATCGGAATTGGTGCTTATGGTATTTTCAGATTAATTGTTGAATTTTTACCTTCAACGTTTGCAGATCTTGCAATATGGTTTCATATTTGGGGTCTTGTTACAATGATTTACGGTGGTGCAATGGCACTGATGCAAGATGATTTGAAACGTATGCTTGCATATTCTAGTATTAGTCAGATGGGTTACATCCTATTTGGTATTGGTTCGATTTCTGTACTTGGTCTTGCAGGTGCTGAGATGATGTATGTGACACACGCTATTGGTAAAGGCATTCTCTTTATGATGGCCGGAATTATCATCGTCAAAGTCGGAACTAGAAGTATCTCTAAACTTGGAGGATTAGCAGGAAAAATGCCAATAACTGCAGTATGTGCAGTTATTGGCGCATTAACAATAATGGGTGTTCCACCAACAAGTGGTTTCATGGGAGAATGGATTCTCTTTTTCGGTGCATTAGAAACTGCAATTGAAGAAGGCTCAACACTTAGAGCAGTAACATTTGGTCTAGGTCTTGTAGCTACTGCACTTACAATGTCATACATGCTATGGATGCTAAAACGTGTCTTCTTTGGAAAAACTCCTGAACATCTTGAACATGTGAAGGAAGGAAGTTGGTACATGACTGCACCAATGATGATGCTTGCAGGATTTTCAATTGTAGTTGGTATTTATCCAGATATTTTCTTGAAAACAATAATTCCATACATGAACGGAGTGTTAGGAGTTTAGACTATGGCTACTGAAGCTTTTGGATTACCATTTGAAGTTGGAACTCTTAGTGCTTGGTTAGTTTGGATTCTACCATTTGCAGCAGCAATGATTATTCCAGGTGTTGGAAAATTATCAAAACACGCAACTGGTTATGTCGCAGTTGCATTTGCTTTGATGAGTGCTTTATCTGCAGCAACGATGATTCCTGTTGCCTTAGAAGCACACGAAATGCATCATCAAATTATGTGGATAGAGGCACTAGGTCTCAAAGGAGGTGTCTTAGCAGATCCACTTTCAATAATAATGGCTAACGTGGTTGGTTGGATTTCATTCCTCATTATGATTTACAGTACAGGATACATGAAAGGAGATAAAGACATTACAAGATTCTGGTTCTGGATGATGTTCTTTATCGGTTCAATGCAGTTGATTGTTTTATCTGATAATTTACTTCAAGTATTCTTTGGATGGGAAGGTGTAGGACTTGCGTCATATGCATTGATTAGCTTTTGGTATCGTGACAAAAAGAAAGATCATGTTGGTGTTGAAGGTAGAACTGTTCTTGGCATGTTAGATTACTATGCACCAACACACGCAGGTATGAAGGCATTCATCATGACCAAAGTTGGTGATGTAATGATGATTGCAGGTATGCTTTTGATATTTTTGTTTGCAGGTACTTTTGGATTTAAGGAATTAATGGGAGATACTCAATGGGCAACTAACATGGCTGCTCAGGGACTTTTAGTTCCTGCGTTTGTTTTACTATTTGGAGGAGCTGTTGGAAAATCAGCTCAATTCCCATTAAACGAATGGCTCTTAGAAGCAATGACTGGTCCTACTGCAGTATCTGCATTAATTCACGCAGCAACAATGGTCAAAGCAGGTGTATTCTTGGTAGCAAGAATTGGTCCACTTGTATTTGCATTAGGTGCTGCAGGCATTATGGCCGACCAATTCTTTGAGATTGTCGCTTGGGTTGGTGCAATTACTGCATTGCTACTTGCAACACAAGGTATGGTAAATCCTGAAATTAAGAAAGTTCTTGCTTATTCTACTGGTTCTCAAATTGGTTACATGATGATGGCATTAGGTGTTGCAGGATTGTCTCATCAATATGTTGATGGTTACACTGCAGGGTTTTTCCATTTAATTTCTCACGCAATGTTCAAAGCTTCATTATTCATGGCAGCAGGTTCTTTGTTACACATTGTTGGTTCACGATTTATGACCGATATGGGTGGTTTACGAAAACAGATGAAGAAAACATATGCATTCATGTGGGCTGCAGGTCTTGGCTTGATGGGTGCACCATTTATCACAACAGGATTCTGGAGTAAGGATGCAATATTTGCTGCAGTATATGAATCTGGAAATGAATGGGCAATGCCACTATATGCAATTGCTGTCTTAACTGCAGTAATTACTGCATTCTATACAACAAGAATGATTGGAATGGTTTTCTTTGGAAAGAAGAGTAAACACATCGAAAAGATGGAAGAAGAAGGACATCACATTCATGAAGCATCATTATCAATGTGGGTTCCATATGGAATTCTTGCAGTACTTACAATCGGAATTGGTCTTATTGGATTATATGCAGAAGAAGGATTACATGAATTGTTTGTTGATTATCTTGAAGAATCATTTGGTATTCACACCGAACATATTGCTGCTGAGGCATCAATTTTGCCCGAATTCTTGCAAGGACTTAATCCAGTTGCACTAGGTTCATCATTAGTAGCATTTGCTACGGGAATTGGACTCGGTTACATCTTCTACATTGGCAGATGGGTTGATCCTGTAAGATTTGTAAATTCTAACATCTTCTTTTATGCAATCCACAAAATTATCTTAAACAGATGGTATCTTAATGCAATTATCTACTGGTGCTTTGTTGTGGCACCATTATGGCTGGCAAGAGGTGTATTCAGATACTTTGAAAAGACAGCTATCGATTATGGTATGAATGATGGAGTCCAGAAAGCAGTTGGATGGAGTGCAAAAGTTGTACAAGGAACTCAAACTGGTGTCTCACAATCATATCTATTCGTATTTGGAGCAGGACTACTATTCGTGGTTCTGATATTGTTGATATAGGAGATTGATGACTTGTTAGAAATTACTTCAACCCCATTGGTATTAATTGCAATATTGGGTACTGTTGGCGTTATTCTTCCGATTATCAGTATTGCGAGAAAAGAAAAAGGGTCTAATTCATTTTATGCAGTAATTGCATTTGCAGCATTAATTGTATCCATGGGATATGTTGGATATCAATTCATTAACGAAAATGTTTCTGCATCTGCTCTTTTCTCAGATGATGTTATAGTCGATGATGCATTTGGTGGATTCTTTGCAATAGCAATGTTAATTGTTGCTTTGTTCACAACAGTTGGTTCTTTCAATTACATGAGAAAACATAATTCTCCTGCTGTATACTATTCTCTAATTTTACTTGCAACTATTGGTATGGTGTTAGTAGCATACTCTACAGATTTGGTTATGTTGTTTGTTGCGTGGGAGCTAATGAGTATTCCAACATATGTTTTAGTTGGATTTATGAAAAAGAACCCAAGCTCAAATGAAGCTGCTCTAAAATATTTCTTGTTTGGAGCATTATCGTCTGCAATCATAGTTTACGGAATTTCTATTTCCTATGGATTAACTGGTTCTACAAATATTGGAGAGGTGATTCAAGGTTACTCAACACTTGATCCGTCTCTGTTGCCTCTTGCATTACTTTCTGTTGGAATGTTTATTGCAGGATTTGGATTCAAAATGGGACTTGTACCTTTCCATCAATGGCTTCCTGATACCTATGAGGGTGCACCTTCACCAATAACTGCACTCCTTGCAGCAGCAACAAAGAAGGCTGGATTTGCCGCTACAATCAGAATTGTAGTTCTGGGAATGGTAGTTCTAAATCTTGATTGGACATTAGCCCTTGGTATTATTGCTGTGATGACAATGACTATAGGAAATGTTGCTGCAATAATGCAAAAGAATCTCTCAAGAATGTTAGCATATTCCAGTATTGCACATGCAGGATACATTTTGATTGGCCTTGCAGTTGCACCATATAGCTCACTTGGATTACAAGGTTCTTTGTATCAAATCATGAATCACGCCGTAATGAAAGGAGCAGCTTTCATTGCAATTGCAGGAATTGTAACAACTCTTGCTGTAACTAATATTGATAAACTCAAAGGACTTGGAAGAAGAATGCCAATCACTGCTCTAGGTTTGGTAATTGCATTGTTTGCATTGGCTGGAATTCCTCCACTTTCAGGATTTTGGAGTAAACTGATGTTATTTGGAAGTGCATTAGATGCAAGTTCTGCATTATGGTGGGCACCATGGCTTGCAATTGCAGGAGTTCTTAACAGTGCATTATCTCTTGCTTACTATGGTTGGATTACACGAAAAATGTACTTTGAGGGTGAAACAGAAAAAAGAGTTGCAGAACCAAAATCTATTATCGCAGTTATGATCTTCTCAACAATCTTCTTAGTAGGATTCGGTGTATATCCAGATCCATTAATTAAATTTGTAGAATTTGCAACACCGGTAATTAGTTTAGGCCTTATGCCTTAAATGAAGTAAATTTAATTAAATTATCTAGGTTTATTTTTGCGTCATTATCAGGAATTTTTCTTAAACCGACTCTGGCTTTTTCAGAATATTTTTTTAACAACTCTTCCATTTTATTAAAAACATCTCTTGGGTCAGAACTTTTCTTGATTAATAGATTAAACAACTTGTCTTCGTTTTTCCAATCTAACAAATCATCTCTAATTTGATATGCAATTCCAATGTTTTTTCCATATTCAGTTAATGCTTCAATCTGCTCTTCGGTTCCATTTGCAATGATTGCTCCTATTCTCGCTGCTACCTCAAATGCAGTTGCAGTTTTGTATTCGATTACTTTGAGATAATCATCAAATGTAACATCCTCACTGGTTTCTAATCTGTTTTCAATCATTTCTCCTTCACTCATCAACATGGCAGTTGTGGCTAAATCTTTTGTAATTCTTGCATTATCTAATCTTGAAGAAATTGCAAGAATTAATCCTAAAACAAAGTCCCCTGTAAGTACACTAGTATTGTAACCATATTTGATATGAAATGGATCTTTTTGCCTTCTCATAGTTTCATTATCAATAATATCATCATGAATAATTGATTCCATATGTAAAAATTCAACAGCACAAGAAGCTGACCATGTATTTTCATCAACTTTTCCTACACTTTCAGCTGCAAGAGTCAAAATAATCGGCCTAATTCGTTTTCCGCCATCTAATGAATATTTTAATGGTTCAATGAATTCAGATTCAGAATAAAGAGAAAGTTCATTATCTAATGCTTCATCAATTTTTTGAATATATTTTCCATAGGTTTCAAGTAGTGGATTAATTTCGATATTTTTCCTGTCCAAAATTGCCTAATCAAAAAACTTTGTCATTAGTAAATAAATCTTGGTGCTCCAGCCGGGATTTTCATCGTTTGATTTTGAACCCGGGATCACTGCCTTGAAAGGGCAGTATGCTTGACCGGTCTACACCACTGGAACCCAAGAAAATTCTGTGTTTTGACCATAAAATCTTTTGTAAACAACAAAGATTTTTTTATTGGCAATTTAGGAGGTGAAACATGAGTATAATTAAAAAAATTGATGAGATGATTGAAGAAAGAAGTTTACTAAAACACCCATTCTATCAAATGTGGTCTGATGGAAAGTTAACCCAAGAATCTTTGGCAGGTTATTCCAAAGAATATTTTCAACTTGTAAAAGCTGTTCCAAATTTTATGACTCCTATTATTGAGAAAGCACCAGAAGAAGTTGTTAGCGAATTAATTGAAAATCAACAAGAAGAAACTGATCATATAAAATCATGGCTTGCCTTTGCAGGAGAACTTGGTATTTCTGAAAATGAATTAATTCCATATATTGGAACATCAAAAACTCAGAAAGCAGTATCTGATCTGAATGAATTAATGGATACTTTTGAAGATGGTGTATGTGCGATGTATGCTTTTGAAAAAGAAATTCCAAAAATTAGTCAAACTAAACTTGATGGATTGACTGAATTTTATGGTCTGACAAGTCATGAAGCTACAGAATACTTTAAACTCCATACAGAAGCTGATATTCGGCATGCTGCATCATGGAGAAGTATTTTGGAAAAATCCTTGACTGATTCAAACAACTTGATTGAAATTGCAGACAAATCTATTTCTGCACAAAACTTGTTGCTTGATAGTTGTTATGAAGAATATTGTTAATCTCATAACATTTTAAACCCAAGAATAAATTTATCTGCTTAGGGCCCGTAACTCAGCTTGGTAGAGTAACCGGCTCATAACCGGTGAGCCAAGGGATCGAAGCCCTTCGGGCCCATACCCTAACTAATGCTTTATCTGGTCCCATACTCTATATTCCATTATGAGCCATCATGATTATTCCTTGGAGGAACTCCGAGATATCACACCATATGAGAATTACATAAATGCAATTAAAGATAAGGTGACAAAGAAAAAGTATGCAGGACAGCTAGAGATGTTTCTTAACCCTGATTATGATTGGGATAAATCACAACAAAAAAGAAAGTTACTACCTGACAATGAATTTGCAATACTAGTGAATGACTTTGTTGATATGATAAAAAAAGATCCTGCATTCAAAAACCCCAAAGCCAATAGGTCCTACTTTAGGAAAAGATGAGATTTACAAGATCAAAAAAGCAGAGCCTTTTGCCTCTTTTATGGAAGTCACATCTGGAAAATATAGGAGAGTTGTTCCTTCACCAGAACCAATCTCGATTCTAGAACTTGATGCCATAAAGAAGCTTATTGAAGATGATTACATTGTAATATCTTGTGGTGGGGGTGGAATTCCTGTGACAAATGAAAATAAAATTAATTTTACTGAAGCAGTTATTGACAAGGATCTTGTAAGTGAGATACTTGCAACCAACATTGGAGCATCTATTTTTGTCAATCTAACAGATGTGGAAGGATCTTATGTAAATTTCAAAAGTAAAAACAAAAAGTTGTTAAGAAAAATCAAAGTAGATAAGATGAAAGAACTTTTGCAAGACGGAAATTTTGAAGAAGGCAGTATGGAACCAAAGATCAGAACAGCAGTTAGATTCGTTGAAAACACTGATAATAAGGCAGTAATAGCATCTATCAAAAAAATAAGAAATGCCATAAATCTCAAAACAGGAACTATCATTTACAAATGATAAATACAAAATGATTCTGTAAATTGTATGACACGAAAGGCAATCATAATTGGCGCAGCAGGTAGGGATTTTCACAACTTTAACACATATTTCAGAGACAATCAAAACTACCAAGTAGTTGCATTCACAGCAGCCCAGATTCCATTCATAGCAAATAGAACATATCCTCATGAACTTGCAGGAACTATGTACCCTGATGGAATACCAATTTTTCTTGAAGAAAAACTCGCCGAACTCATTTCACAGTATGATGTTGACGAAGTTTTTTTCTCCTATAGTGATGTTTTATACGAAGACATGATGCACTTGGCCTCAAAGGCCATAGCTGCTGGTGCATCGTTTTCACTTCTAGGGCTAAAAGATACACAACTCAAGTCAAACAAACCAGTAATTTCGGTTCTTGCGACCAGAACTGGTGCAGGCAAGAGTACCATCTCAAGAATGGTGGTGGACACAATAAGAAAGGTTGGCCTCAAACCAGTAATGGTGAGGCACCCAATGCCCTATGGAGATCTTAGAGTAGCGGTGCAACATTTTAGGAGTTATGATGATTTTAAAAAATACACCATTACTGTCGAAGAAGAGGAAGAATACACAGACCATATTGAGAATGGTGTAGATGTATTTGCAGGGGTTGATTACAAACTAATTCTTGATCAGGCAGAAAAAATATGTGACGTAATAATATGGGATGGTGGTAACAATGATTTTTCGTTTTACAAATCTGATCATACTATAGTAGTAGCAGATCCATTAAGGGTGGGACATGAGACCTTGTATCACCCAAGTGAGGTAAATGTACGAATTGCAGATACAGTAGTGATCAACAAGGTCAATGTGGCCTCTACAGACATGGTAAAAAAGGTAGAAGAATCTTGTAAGAAACTAAACCCAAATACCAAGATATTCAAGGTAAACTCTGAGGTTGTAGTAGATCTACCAGATGTGATTAGAGAAAAAAGAGTACTAGTAGTTGAAGATGGACCTTCAATAACTCATGGTGAATTGCGAGAGGGGGCAGGAGTTTCAGCGACAAAGGAGTTTAACTGCTTACTGGTAGATCCAAGAGCAAACGCAGTAGGCTCGATAAAAAGAGCTTTTGAAAAGTATCCGTGGATGGGTCCAGTCATGCCTGCTTTAGGATACAGTTTAGACCAATTACAAGAACTGCAAGATAGTATCAATAATGTTGATTGCGATGCAGTACTCCTTGGAACCCCTGCAGACCTGAGAAAGAGAATCAAGATAAACAAACCTGCAGCAAAGGTAGTGTTTGAAGGACATGATGCTGGAGAGCCAAAACTCACCTCTTATCTTCAGGCAATCATAGCAGACCTAAAGAAATAGTATGACGATATTTCAAACTAATAACAAAATGCTTTAACCAAATTTATGCAAAAGAGCTGTTTACGGTATATTGAGTTTAATATTTTGGTTGAAACTAATTTTGCATTCTTTTCAGGATCTAAAGTAGTGTCAATTGTAATGTGTCTTCCTTTTGCAGGTTCATAAATTTTTTTCATTTTTTACTGACGGTATAAAAGAACAAAATGAGAATTTCACTATATAACTAAAAGAATAACAATAATGCTAGACGATGATCTTGTAAAGAAATTCCATGAAATACAAGCTAGACTAATTAAAAAATCTTCAAAGTCAGTTAGTTTTTCAAGGGTTTTGAATGAAACATTATGTAAAACTCTAAAGCGATAATTGAAAAATAGTACCAAGCCTTTAGATTATAATGTTGCAACAAAAAAAATGTTCATGTAAATGTGGATGCACTAAAACAATATCAAATATATATTATGATCTTTGTATTTTTTGTACACTTGGGACCCATAAACCTCAATAAAATATGAAAAGGCAAAACCATACATTTGGGTCGTAGAGTCAGAACCACAAAAGCAAAGGATTTGTCGGAACTTTCCAAGAGACCTTCAACTGAAGGAATGACCAGAGTGACAAACAGAGGAACAGGCAGCAGAGCAAGTAAAAACAAAGGAACTAAAAACCAGTAACCTTGTTCTTTAATTTCTTTTATTTTTTGGAAATTTAATTTTCTTGTTCTTCTTTTTGTGAATCTTGTAATAATGGGTTCAACGTCATTCTTCATCTTCAAACTTCATATGACATTTAGGACATTTACCATTCTTGTCTTTCTTGAAGAATCTCATTACGCTAGTATACAGCTAAAATCGTGTAAGGACATGGTGGTTTTCTTATTGTAACTTCAAATTTGATTGATAATTTTTTGAATAAAAAATTAGGGTGTTACGGGTTTTAAAAAGAATATCGTAACATTCCCATCTTGAATCCTTATTCTTGCTTTTCCAAAAATTGGTGGTTTTGAATATCTCATTTCATACCTCCACAGAATAAACTCTATTTTTCTCCAGAACATTCTCACGACATATTTCTATTTTGAAACAGATCATGCATGTTCTGAATCTGTCATCATATTCCCATTGATGATGGTGTCTTGATTCCATTAGTGAAAATCTGTAAAATAAATATTTATGAATCCTGATCAAAATGCGGGATCCCTGCGATCAAAAGCATTTCGCAAGGTATTCTACAATCTATTATATTTTTAGGCACAAAACACGATTCTTTAATTTATGATAATATCAACCAAAGACGAGATCATAAGAGACTTAAGATGTGATTAACCAGATTAGTAAGAAACCCTCAGATAAGATAGAATACAACCTGCAAAAAATAGTTCATAAAATCCGGCTTTATATTCATAAGGTAATCTAAATATCTTGTTTCCTATTCTGTAGCTTCTATCTTAAGATAATCAATATTCTATATCGATGAAATCAATCAAGATCCGACACAGGATGTGCCTTGGAGTGGGCAAGAAAACAATTAGGCAAGTAGAAAATTTGAAGCACATGACAAAAATTTGTAAAAAACATTTCGATCAAGTTACTACCAAGCCTTTTATCCATTTAACAATTAGTTTTCTCAAAATGAAACCAAGTTACAGAATGTATTTTTCACTGTTTACAATTTTTGCATTTGCTATCTTTTTTGGTTTTGTTCAAGTTGTTGAGGCAGCCGATGATAGAACCAAACTTGAAGCTGAGCTAATAAATCCATCAATAGGAAAAGATGACGGAAAGGCAAAATTTGAGCAAAGAGTGGACAGAATAACTCTTTCAGTAGAAATCGAAGATCAAAAGTCAGATTCTGCCTTTGAGATAAAGGTAGACGGTATAAGTTTAGGCACATTTACAACTGATGATTCAGGTTTTGCAGATTTTAATTTGGACAGCAGAGATGGAAATACCATACCAACTGTAACCTCAGGAAGTATGATAGAGGTGATTGATTCAAATGGAAATGTAACACTCTCTGGAAAAATGATTGGAACAGAAACCACTCAAGATGGTGTCCCTCTAACTCCATCAACAGAATTTGAGCCAGTTTCAACTACCAATGTAATCGTTCCCTTTGGAGCAAAGGACAAAGATATATCTAAATTTTATGTCTCAAGTACGATCTCAGTTAGCTTGTTTGAAACAATTACTTGGACAAACGAAGATGATACAGAACACACAGTCACAAGCAGAACTAGTGGAATTTTTAATAGTGGATTATTTGGAACAAGTCAATCATTTTCACATCAATTCACAATAGATGGAACATACAAATACTTTTGTCAGCTCCATCCTTGGATGACGGGTTCTATTGCAGTTCAGAATAAAGAAAAAACCAATGCAAGTGATACATCTGAAACCATACTTTCTCCATTAAAATAAATAAAAAAAGGAATTATGGCAAAAGATGTTCAATGTAAAACAGGATATGACTTGATTTTAAAAACCACAAAAAAATTGGGAGCTTGTGTAAAACCTACTAGTTTGTTTATATTGGTTCAACGAGGTTGGGGTGAATAATCAATTTGAAAAATTTTGTAATTATTTTCTATAACTCCGATCAAATGAATTCATGCTTGAATATCTTCAAGAAACTTAGATGAATGCCCAATTATTGCCTAATTCCTATTCATAAACATGATCATTCAATATTTCATACAATTCACAGATATTTTGTATGAACAAATTATTCTTGAATCTTTTATACAAACTTTGTAAAGTACAATCATGAATCAATCTAATTCACAACTAAACTGGGAAGAAGTTCAAGGGCTGTCCTGGATATTCGTCGATGATAGCGAATAATTTTTTTCTTCCAATCCCTTATTTTTAATTTATAAAATTTACGATGAAATTGTGATTTCATCAAACCTTATCTTTTGATTGCTCTGTAACAATGCAATGAAATCAAACACAAAATCAACGACATTTGCGATATGCGTGGTACTGGCAGCAGTCATGATGGTATCTGCAGGCTTAATGTATCTTGAGGACAACCAAGTGATAGCTCAAGAGGCACCACCGACCACAGACGAAAGAATAATCTCAGTCACTGGCACGGCAAACACTTCAGTTGAGCCTGATTTGCTGGTCATAACCTTTGGAGTAGAGACGCAAGAGATTACAGCCAAACAAGCACTTGATGCAAACTCTCAAACCATGAATAGCATCATTGATGCTATCAAAATAACTGGAATCACTGAAGATGAAATCAACACGTCTAGATTCAATATCTATCCTGTGTATGAAGGATATGAAGATGAAATAACAAAGCGATGGAAACAAGAATTAACCGGATACCGGGTAACAAACACCATTACTGTTGAGACCATACAATTGGATCTGGCAGCTGACATCATAGATGGTGCAGTAACTGCAGGGGCCAACAGAGTAGACAACGTATCATTTACACTGTCACCTGAGAAACATCTGCAGCTCAAAGACGAACTAATTGAACAAGCTATAATGAACGCAAAGACAAAAGCGGAAAATGCATTGTCTCCACTTGATTATTCCATTACGGGAGTAAAAGCAGTGTCTTTGTCAGAATTTGGAATGTTTCCACCACCAATGCCAATGTTTGACATGGCCTTTGATGAAAGCTTTGCAATGAGATCATCTGGTACTCCAGTATTCTCATCTGATCAAGATGTCAGTACCACGGCAAACGTGATATTTACAATTGGACAGAACTAGATAATTCCACTCTTTTCTTTTTTTCCTTTTAAAGTAATCAAAACTATATCTCTGAAAAATATCAAGGCCTGTCTTGTCTTATTTGTAATTGTTGTAGCTATGGTTGGATTGACATTAGATGTAATGATTCCAAATGCTTATGCTTTGACTCTGCCATCGTATAATGAACAAATCGCCATCCAAAAAGACAATCTGTGGAATCTTGGAAAGAATCTGTCTAGATTAATCTTAATTAAAAATCAGAATGAAAAATGTCAAAATTATCTGTGATCTCTCTAACCAACAAGTTCAAATCCCAATGGATACATAATCACTGTCTTTGTGGGTCTCAAATAAACACCAAACTACGTACCTAGATGGTTTAAAACAAAAATTCTTAATCTTAGATGCCACTCGAGGAACTTACAAACTAATTGAACTGTACATAGAACCGTAACATATTAGAGTAATTCGTTAAATCAATAAATTCATAACACACCTTACAAATAATATGAAGATTTCTTGTCCGTATTTTTGGTTCGGATTCTTGGGATTGATATTGTTTCCTGGATTAATTGGTGGTGTCTATGGACTATCAGAAAATGAAAAAGATCAAATGTACTTTGATGCAGAATCTTATTTTAGAAATGGAAATTTTACACAGGCTATGCAACTTTATGATGACATTCTAGCAGTTGATCCTGATTATTCTGATGCAATAGGAGGGAAGGGCGCTGTATTTCATAGAATGGGAGATTTCTATACAGCCCTTGAGTACTATGATAAGGCTATTGCACTAAACTCTACTAATCCGTATTTTTTAAGTGACAAAGGAATTGCATTACTGGCAATTGGACTTGATAGCCAGGCTGAAAAATATCTAAATGAAGCATTAGATATTTTCCCAACACATGTTGACGCGTTAAACGGGATTGCTAACATTCATTCCCTTCAAAGAAACTATGAGAAAGAACTTGTTTATCGTGTATCTGCTCTTATAGTTGAACCTCATAATCAAGAAGCTCTTGTTGGGATGGGAAATGCCCATCTAGGATTAAAAGACTATGACAGTGCAATGCTGTTTTACGATAAAGCAATGAGTATTAATCCTCAAAATGTCAATGTGCTAATTGGAAAAGGAAATGTATTTTTAAAAATAAAAGACTATGACAATGCCTTGTTGCAATATGATCGTGCTCTTTTTGTTGATCCTAGCAATGTTAACGCTTTACAAGGTAAAAGTCAAGCTTATGTAAGTTTGGGGAAAAATGAAATGGCAGCAGAAATATTTCAGCAAATTGAAATAATTAAAAATGCTGATCCACAAATTGATAAAATAAGAAACGACATGTCAACGATTGAAACAAAAAAAATACCAGATTGGATTAAAGATGTATTTGAGTGGTTTTCAGATGGTTTGATTTCAGAAGATGAGGTAATTCAAGGACTAAAGTTTCTCATTCAAAGAGATATAATAAAAATAGATTAGAGAATTTACTAGAAAATCCATTTCAGTAAAAGTCATTACTGGTCATTCAGAAGACAAAATTACAATAGTTTATGAAACTAAAGCCAGAAGAGTTGTGCCTTAATACAGATAAGAGATGAGGAATCAGGCCAATGCCACAATTTCCCATATGTTGGCGCAGTAAAGTTGTCAGTAATACTTTAACCCCACAGATTGAAAAAAAAATACCACGTTGTCACTTAAAATTCCAATCATATCTATAATGATTATATTGACAACAATTGCAATTCTCAGTTTTAGTGAAGTATTAGACACAGATCCGACTCCCGATTCCAGTGAAGTATTAGACACAGATCCGACTCCCGATTCCAGTGAAGTATTAGACACAGATCCGACTCCCGATTCCAGTGAAATATTAAATGTAGATCTTGCTAATTTAGGAGAACCGGCCATAGACTATCAAAAGCTAAGCGTTGATGAATTGATTTTATTTGGAGATAAAGCTGTGAACGAATATAGATTTGATTCTGCAGAGATATTTTATAAGATTGCACTAGAAAAAGAACCAGATAACGTAAAGGCCTTAAATGGCGTTGGTTACGTGACTACTGAACAAAACAGATTCGATGAGGCACACGAATACTATGACAAAGTATTACAGATAGAATCTGATAACACCAATGCAAACATTGGAATTGGCTATATTTTCATACAAACCGAAGCATTTGACAAAGCCATTTCGTTCTTTCAAACTGTGTTAGACGTAAACTTGGAAAACGTTAATGCACTAAATGGACTGGGTTTAGCTTATACAGGTTTAAGAAGTTACGACAATGCAATAGACAACTTTAACCTATCATTGAATATCAATCCAGACAAAGTTGAAACAATTAATGGTATTGGATTTGCATACTACAGAAATAATGAATATGAAAAATCTGAATCTTACTATAGAGAAGCTTTGGTTAAAGATGAAGACAATCCATATACCTTAAACGGATTAATTCTTGTTTTAACACTTCAAGATAAATTAGAAGAAATGGAATCATTACTTACCAAAGTAGATCAGAGAGGTCAATTCATAGTAGTTCAAATGATAAAAGAAGGAAAATATCTGAACAGCATAGGCGAATTTAACACGTCTTCATTGATTTTCGAAAATGCTCTTTTAATTGAACCCAACAATATTGATGCCCTTTATGGAAATGCTGTGGCTCTAAAAGAACTCAAAAAATACGATGATTTAGAATATTTTGTAGATAGAATCCTAGAGCTAGATGAACAATATATTGATGCAATTGCTTTGAAGGAATTTATGGATACCCAAATAGCAAACTAAATTCTAATATTTTGAAATTCTCTATACGAGAAATGAAGTCTTGTCTTTGTAAGAAACTACAATTAGTTGTTATTTCATTGTCATTGATATTTTTTTTGAATTAATACTGCATTCTGATTTAGTAACCTGAGACAATGGTATGTTTATGCTTCCAGCAATGTGCCATTCAGAATATTCCTCAGGTTCCCTTACGTCAACTAGAATTGGATTTTGTCTTCCCTCATCTAACTTTGATTTTAGTTCCTTGGCAGTAATGTCCTCATCATGGGCAGTCTCAAGTGCCCATGTCCAAGCAGATATGCCCCTTTCAAATAAGTGGCATCCAGTCCTGCGTTTTTCATAAATGATGTCATCTTTGATGAGTATTGGTCATCGTCACTGACAAGTACAATCTTCGAGTCTTTGGGGAGTCTTCATGATTTGTTGCTGTGTTTGAGAATTGCATTCTGCAAAGACGGACTTTAGAATGTGCCCTGATTCGTATCTGTCTTTTTGACGGATATCAAAAATTATGGTGTTTTCATTATTATCCAGTCTGTTTTTTAGTTCCTGAACGTTAATACTCTCACATTGTGTTTCTTGTTTGTTCATGAAACAAAATGGCACAAAACTGCATTTAGCCAGGGCGTTTAGATTGCAATCATTTGCAATCAAGGTTATGTCCTATTTGACATTCTTACTCTAAAACAATAACGTTACCGGTCATCCAAGGATGTGCAATGCAGTAATAGTCAAATATTCCTTCTTCATCAAATTGATTCGTGAAGGTTTTTCCTGGAGAAATTAACCCGCTATCGAAGATTCCAGTGTTGGTTATAAAATGAAAGAAGGAATTGATGAAAATGTTATTTCTCTTTTATCATATAAATTGCAGATTTAGCATGTTTCAAAAAATGTCTCATCAACATATTTCTGATAGGATTAAAAGAATATGATGAGGTGAAGAAGATAATTTTCTACAACTTATCTGTGATGCTGTTTCTAGTGGCATTTTTTGCAATATATGATAATGATCTTGTGTATGGGCAAACATCATCAGAAAACTATACGATTAAAGGGCATGATACTGTCTACTCTCAATACATCCCACTTTATGGCACATTTTCAGTACAGATGGAATATGCTATTCCTGTAAAAATATACAATCCGGAATCGATTCGTGCTGGGAATTCTTTTGATGTGTTAATTATGGCAAACAAGCCTGGAAATCTTGTTACAACGTTTCTTCAAGACAAAAACATACTGGGCAAGTTTGAAGATAAACTAAAAATAGGAGAGGAAAAAATAATTGAAATTCCTGAGAGTTTGGTGGGTCAAGTTTTTGCAATGCCTCATATTCTAATACAACCTGCAATCAAAGGACCAGCTACGATAACACCAGAACACGCGTTGTTTGATTCAGAAACAATAAAGCAGTTCCAAGTCTTTGTGGATGAGGATATTGAAATATCTGATTCACTAAAAATTGAGTTGAATTTCATGATAAAAATGAAAAACGGAGGCAACCTCAACCTGGCAATAGCAAAATTGCCTTTGGGAGAACATACTTCGGATATTCAAGCCAAACCCATTACGAAACAAATTCACCTAAAAAAAATCATTCTAACTAATCTGCATCTTCAAGTAAAACAAGGTGACATCCCAGAGCACATCAAAGTCAAAACACTTCTGACTAATGATTTGCAAGTACCAATTGCAATGCTAATGCACTCTGTAGAAATCTACATTGATGGCGTACCGCAGACAAAAGTTGTACCTAATGAATGGTCTGATAATATTTTTGTAGGTGCTGGAATACATAACTTTCAAGCCAGATTCTCAGAAACAAGAGATTCGAACAATATCGCGATAGAATACACTAGTGCGGACAGTGCAATTAAAACGATTACTGTCATCTCAAACAATACATCTGCCGCAACAAAAATTCAATGTGGGTCCGAGATGATGATCAAAGATGGTCAGTGTATTCAAAAAGAAGAAGAGAAACCGACTAGTTTTGGTGGAGGTGGTTGTTTGATTGCAACTGCAACCTATGGTACTGAATTAGATCCACAGATACAATTTTTGCGTGAGATTAGAGACAATACGGTAATGAGCACTGCATCCGGCACTGCATTTATGACAGAATTTAACCAAATCTATTACTCGTTTTCGCCAGTAATTGCAGACATGGAAAGAGAAAATTTTATTCTAAAGGAGGCGATAAAGATTGCACTTTCTCCTATGTTGGTGACCTTGCATTTAATGGAATATGCAGAGGAAGGCTCGGAATTTGACGTACTGATTTTTGGAGCAAGTACAATTCTGACAAATCTTGGAATCTATCTATTTGCTCCACTTGCGGCCATCTATCAGTTAAAAAAACTAGTTAATCGATAGTTTTTTCAATAATTTCTATTCCACGTGGGTCTAGTATTTACACCACTAACTATAACCCCACACACATTGTGCTGGGGGTATAATGCTAAGGGTGAAATTTTCGGACCAACGTTAGAATTTTTTTATAAACGATATTGAGGATAATTTTTACTTCAAGTGCTAGGTTTCTGAATTATTAATTCTATCCATAAGGTTCAACTCCACGGGGATTCAGCCACCATTTTGGGGATAAAATAGGACGCAGATAGGCGTGAAAATGCTTATCTGAATTGAATTCATGAAATTCTGTTATGGGATTGTTGGATAGATTTAGTCGTACGTTTGACAAGCATGGATATGACCTAGATGGGTATAACAAAAATGGTTATGACAAAAAAGGATACGACAAAGACAGGTATGATAATCGGGGTTTTTCTATAGATGGAATTCACATCGATACAAAAATTGCTTTTGATAAAGATGGGTTTAACAAAAAAGGATACGACAAAAAAGGATACGACAAAAAAGGATACGACAAAAAAGGATACGACAAAAATGGGTTTAACAAAAACGGGTTTAACAAAGACGGGTATGACCTAGACGGGTATGACAAAAAAGGATACGACAAAGACGGGTATGACAAAGACAGGTATGATGAAAATGGGTATGATAGTAACGGGTATGATGAAAATGGATACGATGAAAATGGGTATGATTTAGACGGGTATGATGAAAATGGGTATGATAGTAACGGGTATGATGGACTAGGATATGATCACCTAGGTTACGACAAAGAAGGATACAACCAAGAAGGATACAACAAATTCAATAAAAAGAAAAACGAAGTACACAGTGATTAAAACAAATTTTTTGTCTGAATACATTCAACAAAAATGTGCATCCTCACTGCTAGTCTATTTGCTGAATCTGAAGAAGATAACAGTATGCATAAAAAATAATTTCAAATTCTTCATATTTTCATAAATTAATGGGTCCACGGGGCTCACACACCAAATTGGGGTTAAAAATGGACACAGATAGTTATCGTCTACTATATCGTCTATTGAGCAGTCTCTTATTGTTTGGATCTATTTTGTAATGACATTTCCCACATACTTCAATTGTGTAAGCTAGTGGGTCTGTATCATCATAAAATAGATGGTGAAGATAGGTTCTTGGTTTCCATTGTGCTTTCCCTAATTTTTTACAGCAATAGCACTCCCCTATTCTGATGTCCTGATCATATACTATTTTCTCGCCTCGAAAATGTAGAATTTTGGACTTCCAGTATTCATGATTACTGATTAGTATGTGACACGGTCGGATTCAAACCTTAGAATCCTAGATTAAATCATCAATCTCTATGTGGGCATTACCTGATTGATTAAAATCTAATTCTAAATGTGTGAAAAATTTAATTTCTAGTGATTATATCAATTGTGTCCTTAAAGGACAAAATTATGAAATCTCAACTGAATCTGAATTTAAAAGTAAAATATTCTGAAGCCCTTCGGGTCCATATCTTTTCCATTAGTTTTAAAATAAGCCAATCCAAAATTCATTGGCCGCAATGAAGAATCAGAGTTATATCTGAATGGTGATTGGAAGGCATTTGTCTGAGCTGCCGATATTCATTTGTTAATTTGCGTTTTCACTTTTTCTAAAACATTCTCATCTACTAAATTTTGTTCATACAATGCTTCTGTGATCTGCAAAATATCTAGAATTGAATGCATATTGACTCCTAATTCAGATAAGGCTTGATCAGCACCTTCTATTCTATTAACAATTACATATGCGTCTTTAACTGAAATATTGACTTCTTTTAGTGATTTTATTGCATTCACGACTGAACCTCCAGTAGTTGCAACATCCTCAATCATAACTGCTTTCATTCCATCATGAATTTTTCCTTCAACTGATTTTGAAGTACCATAATCTTTTGGTTTACTTCTCACATAAATTAGAGGTTTTACAGTTTCTATTGCTAATGCAGATGCAATTACCAATCCTCCTGTTGGGACAGAAACAATAGAATCAAAATTATCTAATCCTATATTTTGAGCAATCTCATTTTCAAGATATTTGACCATTTTTCTAAATTCATGAGGATAACTTGGAACTAGTCTTAAATCCACATAGTAAGAACTCTTTTTTCCACTTGCAAGTGTAAATTCTCCAAATTTTATTATGCCTTTTTGATGTAAAAAGGTTGCAAACTCTTTTACAAATTCCATACCAAAATTAACTACACTGGATTTATTTTGGTTTGTATTATCAATGAATTATGCCTGAAATCTGGTTAAATTATGGTGTCACTGACGTTGTTTTGGATATAAGAGCAGAAAATTTAGAGCAAAAAATCGATTCTGATGGAAAAATTTTGGAGGATTCTGCAATAAATGAAAAACTCAACTCTTTTGATTTGTCAAAACCTATGGAACTAGTAGTTTTACATAATTCAAAATCCATTCAAAAAATTATCTCTTCTTTGTTTACTTTATGTGAGCAAAAATCAAAACCTTTCCCGAAAATTTTTACTGAGAAAAAAATCTTGAATTTAGTCAAAGCAGGGCTTCCTGAAGGAAGCTCAATTAACGAATTTGATGGCGTTGATATTTCTAATTCAAATCTTGTTTTTATGGGTGAGATGGAATTTGATGGATTATTTGGTTATGAAACGATTTCAACTCGACTTCTCAAAAAATTTGGTTTAGATTCTATGCTTTCAGCATATGCTAAAAGACAAGGAAATTTACCTATACCAGGACAGCATCCTGAAAGTTTAGTTGAAGCAAAAAAATTCACTGACAATTTTGAAATTCATGGTATCGAAATAGTTGCAAATTCTAAAGGCATCATTGATTTTTCAATAGGTCATCCATCTGAAACACTTTCTACAACAAAAATTTTGGAATCAAATTCAATCAAAGATGTAGGAGAGCATAAAACTATGGTAATCAGTACTGGCAAGAATGCAAGTAATTTTGATTTAGGAAAATCACTCTCATCACTTTGGAATTGTTCTAGCGCAATAAAACAAGACGGTCTTGCAATTTTAGTAGCTGAATGTAAAGGTGGATTAGGATCTGATGCAATTCAACAATACATTGAAGATAGATTAACTTTAGAGCAACTAAGAAATCCCACAAAATACATTAGTGGAATGGAAGATTTGTTATTCCTCTCAGAAGTACAAAAGAATTTTCAGATTGGTATAGTTTCAATCTTGCCTGAATTTTATGCCAAGAAACTAAACATGATTTCACTACCTGGAATAAAATATTCTATGGATTATATTCTAAAAACACAAGGAGCAAGACAAAAGGTTGCAGTTGTTACAGATGGTGCTAGACTTTTACTAAGGTAAGAAATTTGGTAGGAAATCTGATGGTAATGGTGCACATAAAATTGCTAATCCTATAATTCCAATGTATGCAAGTTTTCTGTTTCTCGAAAGTGGTGAAATATCATCAAGTGGTGTTGCTCCAGGATTTCTTGAACTCATAATGAGAATTAACATTGCCATTAACCAATAATCCAACAAAATAAGAATGGCTATACTTCCAAAAGTTGCATACCTATGAAGTTTTGGACCAAGTAATGTTCTTGCCATATGTCCACCATCTAATTGCCATGCAGGAAGTAAATTCAAAAACGTAACTAAAAATCCAATCCATGCTGCAAACATCAATGGTGTCATGATTACCTCGTGTCCTTCTCCTCCTTTTCCAAACAATGCCAAGCTAGCAGTCATTAGTAGTGGCTCACCCCAATTCCATTCCATTAATTTGGATTCGGCAAATAACCCTACTGCAATATCTTGTTCCAATATTGGTGCAGTATATGCTCCATAAATTGAAACTATAACTGCAATCACTAATCCTGCAATGGGACCTGCAATAGCAACATCAAACAAAATTTCCCGATTAATTGTTAATCCTCTTGATTGAATAAATGCCCCAAATGTAGGAATTCCAATAACTGGTAATCCTGGAATAAAGTAAGGCCAAGTTGTTTTTAGTCTGTGTATTTTTGCAGCAATAATATGGCCTAGTTCATGAATTCCTAAAATTCCTAATAATGATAATGTGTATACTCCTGCCATTTCTAAAGGATCTCCAATTTCTATAATAGAATTGGTTCCTGATGTCCTATAGTGTCCATCAATCATTACAAATGAAATTACAACTGCAAACAATATTCTGGGGGTCCATGAAGAACTCATCCATTTTCTCTGTTTTTTTGGTGAAAATTTCTGAATGATTACATATTTTCCATTATTCATCTCTTCTAATTTCCCTGCATAACTCATATTCTCCAATTTTCTAGCTAAATCCTCAAACTTTGATTTGAAATCATAATCTTCTATTCTAAACTCGAAAGAAAATTCAGTTTTTATAAAATCACTTACCTCAAATATGGATTTGACTAATGAGATAATCTCTTCCTGTGATGCGTCTTCCATCTGTTTATTGCTGCATCTTTCCATTAAATGGTCTTTTGGTTTAAAAATAAATATTGAGACTCTTAACCTATAGTATGCAAGTAATTCTAAGACAATTAGGAGATTGCAATATTAGAAGAGCAGAGCCAAGCGATCTTATTTCTGTGATGGAAATTAATTTGAAAACTCTTCCAGAACACTACTCTGATTATTTCTATGAAAGCCTACTTGCAGAACTTCCAGAGGCATTCATTGTTGCAGAAATTGGAGGAAAACATGTTGGTTATATTATGTGTAAAACTGAATATGGATTTTCAAATTTCAAAAAATTAGGATTTGTTAAAAAAGGTCATGTGGTTTCTATTGCAGTTCTTGATGAATATCGAAAAAAAGGTATTGGAAGAGCACTTGTAGAAGAATCCGTTAATGGCGTAAAATTAAGAAAGTGTGATGAATTCTATTTGGAAGTTAGATGTAGTAATAACGAAGCTGTTAGACTCTATGAAAAACTAGGATTTGTCATTAGACAACAATTAAACGCCTATTATCGAGATGGTGAAGATGCATATCTTATGGCAATTGAATTAGATTAGTTAAAACCAATAAATAACTCTCAAAAAATTCTCCGCCATGGATAAGCGTAAAGGAATGGGAATTACAATTTTTGTGCTTTGCATTGGTGGCTTTTTTCTTTATGCATATTTGTTAATGCTCTCTGAATGGAGCCCAATCGTGTTACAATTATCTGTATTAATGATTGCAGGAGGAATTCTTGGAGTCATTGCATGGATTGGATATGTTATGGCAACAACAAAACCTTCCCCAGCATCAATTACCACTGAAGATTAGCTATTTGGAAATTTTCACATCAACTACTGTTTGATAATATCTTGGACCTACTGCCCTTACAATTTTTGAATTTAGAATTTCTGATTTGACTGGTGTGACTTGAAGGAAATGTTCTTCTGATAGTTTCCCAGCTTCTGATTTTTTATCAGCGTAAATATGTGAATAATAATGAATTATTCCCCCATTTTTAGTTGTACTGATTGCAGATTCTAAAAATTCATCAGATCTTTCTGGTAATAACATCAATGTTCTATCTGATTTGTCCTCTAATTGTTCTTTGATAATTTTTGATGCATCTCCATTAATCGATATTATTTTTCCTGCTAGTTTGTTTAATTCTATATTTTTTTCACACAGTTTTGATGCAATTGGGTTGATATCTAAACTATATACAGTACATTTTTTCTTTTTTGCAGACATTATTGAAAACATTCCAACTCCTGCAAACATGTTGGTCACAATTTCTCCCTCTTGAATCAAATTTGCAATTCTTTCTCTTTCTGTTGAAAGTCTAGGTGAAAAAAATGCCTTTTCAACATCTACTATGAATTTACAGCCAAATTCTTTGTATTCTGTCTCAGTATTGTCTTCTCCTGCTATAATCTCTAAATTTCTAGTACGAAAATCTCCCTCCACATCTGATGCTTGATAATATACACTTCGGACAATTTTTACTTCCTTTAGCAAAGTTTCCCCAATGATTTTCTTCTTTGATAACAAGATATCTGGAATTCTTACAATAATTATGTCTCCAATCTGATCAAATGCTGAGATCAAATCTTCACTTTCTTTTTCAGAAAGCACACTTGCAAGTGCTTTTTTTAGCATTCGAGTCAATGCTTGTAATAGAAATTTCCAGATGTTTTCTGTTCTTTATCTAATCTACTTTCTAGTTTGTTCACTCGAGGTCTGAGACTCCTTTCATCTCTTCTAAATGACATGTCAAGGGATTTTAGAAACCTGTTCATTGCTTCAGCCTTTCGCATTGGTGTCGTAGCTCTTCCTGTAACTCCTGATTCTCCCTCAAAAATTACTATCGAATCTGAAATCAAATCCATCAACTGCAAATCATGATCAATAATTATTGCTGATTTTCCAAAAGAACGAACAAATTTCTGAATGAATTTTGCAACTGCAATTCTGTCTTCAACATCTAAAAATGCTGATGGTTCATCTAATGCATACAAATCTACTTTTTGCAATAAACAAGATGCAACTGCAACTTTTTGCAATTCTCCTCCAGAAAGATTTTTGATAGATTTGTTGTATAATTTTTTAATTTTTAATGGTTCTAGTATTTGTTCTTCTTCCATGCTTCCTTCTACCGGATTGCCATTTGCTTTATCTAATACTGATATGACTTCTACATCAATATCATTTTGAAGATATTGAGGTTTGTATGCAATCTTGATTTTTTTATTAATACTGCCTGAATTCGGATTTTCAACCCCTGCAATCATTTTCATCATAGTTGTTTTCCCTAGAGCATTTGCTCCCATTATGCCTAGAACTTCACCTTTTCTTACTTCCCCTGCTTCAATTGTTACTGAAAATGTCGGATATTTTTTTACTAATTTTGGATATGTAACAATTGTATTTCCTTCTTCAAAAATATCTGTGGTAGATGATGATACATCAAAAGAAAATTTTTTGTCTCTAAATCTAACATTTTCATTTGGCAAATAACCATCAAGAAAGACATTGATTCCAATTTTTGTAGATAGTATAGTTGAAACAATTCCGTACGCCCCAGGTTCACCATATAGAACTTCGATATAGTCACTAAGAAAATCAAGTAATGTCAGATCATGTTCTACAACCATAACGCTTTTTCCAATTTTTGCCAAGTTCTGAATTACGCGAGCAACACCTGTTCTTTGAAAAACATCATTATACGATGATGGTTCGTCAAAGAAATAAAATTCTGCATCTTTTGCTGTAGCAGCTGCTACAGCAATTCTTTGTAATTCTCCTCCGCTTAACTCCTTTAAACTCTGTTCCATAGAATTTTCTAATCCTAATTCTTTGATTAACTCTCTTGAAACTCCTCTTTCATCATACTTGTCAAGAAGTTCTTTTCCTGTTCCATCAAACGCTTGTGCAATATGATGAATCTGTTGTGGTTTTATTGATGCACGAATTTGCTTTTGTTCAATTTTTTCAAAATGTTGTTTAAGTTCAGTTCCACTATAATGTTTTAAAATTTCATTCCACTCTGGCGGATTTTCATATCTTCCAAGGTTTGGTTTTAGATTCCCTGATAGAATATTTACAACAGTACTTTTCCCCATACCATTTCTTCCTAATAGTCCAACCACTCCGCCTTTTTTTGGAGTAGGTAATTTGAATAATCTAAATGAATTTGCTCCATACTGGTGTATTTTATCCGTAGCCAACTCACTTGCTAGATTTACAATAGTTATTGCATCAAAGGGGCATACTTTGACACATATTCCACATCCATTACAGATATCTTCATCTATCTGAGCTTTCTTTGATTCTTCATTTAGAACAATACATTCTGCTCCTGATTTGTTGACTGGGCAGTATTTTATGCACTCCAAACCACATTTTTTTGGTTGGCATAGATCTTGATCTAAAACGGCTACCCTGTGAGTCATGTTGTAATCCCGTACTTTCTTTGCTTTATACCTATTTTGAGCATATTTGAAATCTGGCGTTACGTTAATAGATGAGAATCCAACATCATTTTTTAAGCCGGCCATAGCGTTAGGGTGCGACCCAATCCCATTCCGAACTTGGAAGTCAAACCTGACGTCGCTGTTGTGCTACTAAAATGCGAGAGCCTTTGGGAAGCAACAGTGCTGGCATTTTCTAATTTGCAATCAATCTATTAATATCCAATTATCCTGAATGGTGTGATTTCTATGACAAATTGTACCGTGTGTGGTGAATCCTTTTCAGATGATATTCGATTCTTAAATCATATGATGGAAAAACATGGTTTTAGAAATCCAAATGTAGGTACACCTGATAGAAATAGTAGAGGATACTAATTTTACAATTTTTGTAAATAATCTAAAATTAATCTTACACCAAAACCTGTTGCTCCTTTTGGGTTGTATGATTTTTCTTTAGTAGCTGTCTGAGTCCATGCAACTCCTGCAATGTCAAAGTGTATCCACGGTGTATCATTAATTGCATTTCTCAAAAATGCTGCAGCCGTGATAGTCCCTGCGGCTCTTCCTATGCCTACATTTTTCATATCTGCAACATCCGATTTTATCATGTTCATATAGTCTTGATTGAGTGGAAGTTTCCAAACTTCCTCGCTTGTATTCTTAGATGCATCATTGATCTTCTTTGTTAGCTTTTCATTGTTTGATACTATTGCTGCAACATTTGTTCCTAATGCTACAATACATGCACCTGTAAGAGTTGCAAAATCAATTATTACCTTTGGTGAATATTGTTTTTCTCCATATGATAACGCATCAGCTAAAATCAATCTACCCTCTGCATCTGTATTAAGTATCTCTGCAGTTTTTCCACCATACAATTTTATGATGTCTCCCGGTCTATATGATTCTCCACCAGGCATATTTTCAACTGAAGGAATAATTCCTACAACATTGATTGATAATTTTAATTCTGAAACTGCTTTCATTATGCCTAGAACTGTACATCCACCACATTTGTCAAATTTCATTTCATCCATTTTATCTCCAGGTTTCAATGAAATTCCACCTGTGTCAAATGTCACAGCTTTGCCAACTAGAACAACAGGTTTTTCATTTCTTGGTCCATTATTGTGTTCTAAAACAATTAGTTTAGGTTCATTTTTACTTCCTTGTCCTACTGCTGAAATTCCACCAAAACCTTTCTTTTTTAATTCAAGTTTCGAAATTATATGGCATTTCATTTTATTCTTTTTTGCAATCATTTTTGCAAAATTTGCTAAAGTAGTTGGAGTACATTCGTTTGGAGGTAAATTTGCAATACTTTTTGTAAAAATTGCCCCATCTGCAATAATTTCAGAAATTCTGATGGCCTTTGAAATGTTGTTTGATTTAGAAACAATGATTGTAAGATCTGGGGTCTTTTCTGCTTTTTCTGCCTTGAATTTATCAAATTTGTATAGAGCCATTTTGGATCCTTCCACAATCTGAGAAATCGATGAAATTGATTCACTTACAAAATTTGGAGGGGAAATTATTGAAAATTCTTTCAACTTTAACTCTCGTGCTTTTTGTGCAATTTTCCCTGAAACATATCGTATGGTATCATTTGTCAAATCTTCTTTTTTTCCTAATCCTGCAAGAAGAATTCTGTGGGCATATTTGTCTCCTGGAGATGGAATTATGGTCAATTTTCCTAACTTTCCATCCATATCTTTTAGAGATTGATTAATTGATGATGCTGTTTTTTTATCTATTTTTGTTAATCCTAAGACTTTGTTTGAATTTTCTAAGACAAATCCGCAAAGAAGTTCTGCTTTCTTTTTTATAGAACTTTCAGTTTTTATTTTCATTGTAATTGATAGTTTTTGAAGTATTATTTAGATTTACTAGAAATCAATTTTTTTGCTATTAGTTAGCAAACTAGATGATCTGGCAAAAACTGCTTTGACCGTTTTGCAGTCTTGTTCACACTTATCATCAATTTTAATTGAAATCGATTTTTTTGTTCTTTTAGAAAAAAATGATTTGAATAATGGTACTAATGCCGCTCTTCCTCCATATGCTCTTTTTGTATCAATAAACCAAAACATATCCAATGCAGACTCGTCTAAAATGTCGTCTCTTATCTTTTTTCCAAAGTTTGAATAATGACCCACCATTGTAATTTTTCCTCTTGTAAAAAATTCAATAATTTTTGCAAATTTTATACACAAGTAACATTGATTATCAAAAACTATGATTGGTGCGTTTTCTTTAATTTCCATATAATTACATTATCCCGATCAAATTAAAATATTGCAGACGTAGATTTTTATTCAATTCACAAAGATAATATTCGAGATGAGACTCAATTATTATCAAATTAAGAAAAACATTCTAAGAGCCAGAAAATTAGTGGTAAAGGCAACTACTCTTGCTGGTTCTGGCCATCCTGGGGGTTCCTTCTCTATGGCAGAAATTTTAGGGTGTTTATTTAGCAAACATCTAAAATTTGATCCTCAAAACCCTCAATGGGAAGACAGAGATCGTTTAGTTTTATCTAAAGGACATGCTGCTCCTGGCTTATTTTCAAACATGGCAGTTGTAGGATATTTTCAAGAATCTGAACTTGATACTCTACGAAAATTTGGTAGTAGATTACAGGGACATCCTGATCTAAAATGTCCTGGTGTGGAATTTTGTGGCGGTTCTTTAGGTACGGGATTATCTTATTCTGTTGGGATTGCACTTGCTGCAAAACTTGATTCCAAAGACTACCATGTTTATACAATTATTGGTGATGGCGAATCAGATGAGGGTCAAATTTGGGAGGCCGCGATGACTGCTGCAAAATACAAGGTCGACAATCTTACTGCTTTTCTTGATAGAAACTTCATTCAGCAAGATTCCTATACTGAACAAGTAATGCCGCTGGATGAAAAATTAGAAGGTGATGATATTTCTGAAATGTGGAAAGATGCATCTCGTTGGAAAACAGGTGATAAATGGAGATCCTTTGGTTGGAATGTCATTGAAATTGCTGGACATAGAGTTGAACAAATTGATGCAGCCATTACAAAAGCAAATACAACAAAAGGAGTACCTACTATGATCATATCTAGAACAGTTAAGGGTAAATCCATAGAACATATGGAGGATAATCCAGAATGGCATGGAAAAGCTCCTGACTCTGATGTGGTCCCAATAATTAATCTTGAATTGGATTCACAATTTATGATTGCCCCATCAATTATTGCAGGAGATATGACACATCTGGAAAATGAAATTAAAAGATGTATTTCTGGCAGAGCTAATTACATTCATCTTGATGTAATGGATGGTCAATTTGTTCCAAACAAAACTTTTGATCATACTAAAATCAAAGAACTAAGGCCTCTAACTATAATTCCATTTGATTCACACCTGATGATAAATGAACCTGTAAAACATGTTAGAGATTACATTGATGCAGGTAGTGATATTATTACAGTTCATGCTGAAGTAACTGATGAATTCAGTTTTGGAGAAATTCATGACTTACTCAAACAAAATCAAGTTAGTGTTGGATTTGCAATAAATCCTGATACTGAATTGCCTGAATGGTCTTACAAATTCTTACCTACCATTGATCAACTTATTGTTATGTCTGTAGTACCTGGAAAATCTGGTCAAAAATACATTGAAGGAACACACGCAAAGATGGCCAGATTAAATTCTGTCCTAAAAGAGCACCATTTTTCAGGCTATATTGAGGCTGACGGTGGAGTAAATCTAGAAAATATTGGTTCCATATTTGCTGATGGTGCAAGAGTCTTTGTTGGAGGCGGTGCTATTATTGGACAGCAAGATGTCCGAATAGCTATTAGGGATTTCAGAGATATGGTTTTAAAATCCAGGAGACGTATTTTACTTGATAAAGCCTACGAGATCGGTGGAATCGATTTGGTGAACAAATGGATTGGTCTACATGTTGTAGGTGAAAAGCAAGAACAAATTAAAAAAATTGCACAAGAGGCAGGATACATTTGAACGAACCAATTATGACTGACATGCGTTCAGAATATTCAAAATCTTTGATTCAAGTTGGAAAAGAAAATCTGAATGTTGTTGTTTTAGGTGCAGATACAACTAATTCATTAAAAACTTCTGCCTTTGGAAAAGAATTCCCTGATAGATTTTTTAATGTAGGTATTGCTGAAGCAAATCTTGTTACAATTTCTGCTGGATTAGCTTTTTCTGGAAAAATTCCATTTGCTAGTACTTATGCAATATTTTTACCAGGAAGGGCAGTTGATCAAATACGAAATAATATTGCATATCCTTCACCATCTAACAAAAAAGGCCTAAATGTTAAATTAATTTCATCTCATGGAGGTTTAACTGTTGGACCTGATGGTGGCTCTCATCAACAAATTGAAGATATTGCAATAATGAGAGTAATACCAAATTTTAGAGTTTTCATTCCATCTGACACTGTTGCAGTTTCTAAACTAACTCAATTAATGGCAAAAGAATATGGCCCATTTTACATGAGAATGGCAAGATCAAAAACTCCTTTAATTCATTCTGAATCCCAAGATTTTCAAATTGGAAAAGGAATCACTCTGAGAGATGGATCTGATTGTACCATTGTAGCATGTGGTATTACTGTTAGAATGGCTTTAGAGGCGGCTGAATCATTGCAACTAGAAGGTATATCTTGTAGAGTTTTAGACATGTTTTCAATAAAACCTATTGACAATGAAATTTTAGAAAAAGCAGCTAGGGAGACAGGTTGTATTGTAACTGCTGAAGAACACAATATTATTGGCGG
This sequence comes from Candidatus Nitrosopumilus sp., assembly GCA_029864335.1. Taxonomy (GTDB): domain Archaea; phylum Thermoproteota; class Nitrososphaeria; order Nitrososphaerales; family Nitrosopumilaceae; genus Nitrosopumilus. The sequence continues at coordinate 32,739 of JAOTTS010000008.1, forward strand.
AATGGGTTCTGCAGTTGCAGAATCTGTTTCTGAATCTTATCCTGTTCCGATAAAGAGAATTGGTGCTCAAGACATGTTTGGGGAATCTGCTAGGGATAATGAGGTTCCTTTACTCTTGGAAAAACATGGAATAACATCTTTTAATATAGCAAAACAAGTCAAAGAAATTAGGAGCAAAAAATTATGAAAATTTTTCTCGATACTGCTAATCTGGATTCAATTAAAAAATTCAATGACATGGGATTACTGGATGGAATCACCACTAATCCTTCTCTAATGTCAAAGGAAGGTGGAAATCCAAAAGATGCAATGGAGGAAATTACAAAAATTATCAAGGGTGATGTAAGTTTAGAAGTTGTCAGTACTGAGTATTCTGGAATGATTGAAGAAGGTAAACGACTTCGCGAATACGGAGACAATGTTGTAGTTAAAGTTCCAATGACTCCTGATGGACTAAAAGCATCCAAGTCACTTTCATCTGAAGGAATTCCTGTTAATGTTACGTTGATTTTTTCTGCAAATCAGGCTTTACTTGCAGCAAAATCTGGTGCAAAATATGTTAGTCCATTCATTGGAAGATTGGATGATATTGGTCAGGATGGCATGCATCTAATTAAAGAAATTAAAGAAATCTTTTCTAATTATAATTTTGAAACTCAGATACTTGTTGCAAGTGTTCGTCATCCAGTACATGTAGTAGATGCTGCAAAAATTGGAGCAGATGTAGTAACATTGCCTCCTGCAGTACTAGATAAGATGTTGCAACATCCATTGACAAAAATTGGTTTGGAAAACTTTCTTTCAGATTGGGAAAAACTTAAATCTGAAAATCCTGACATTAAAATCTAATAAAATTAGATTACAGCATCTAAGAAAAAATCTAAAAATGAAAAATTGAGGCTTTATTATTCTGAACCTTTATTTTTACTCTTTCTTGAACCAGTTCCTCTACCTGTGACTCTAGTTCTGCCTTCGGTTGATGGTCTTGCTTTTGGATCAGGCATGTCTCCTAGTCTTCTTGAACCAGTTCCTCTACCTGTATGGACCATTTCGTTTGCTGATGCTTTTTTCTTTGCTTCTTGAATTTTTCTAAATTCGTCACCTGACCATTTTGTAAGATCTTCATCAACTTCAATCCATCCTGTACCTCTTCCTGTATGTAGTCTGATTTTAGCCATAATTCAATTTAAAATATCTCGTATTTATCTAAGCTTATTAATCCAAATATGAAAATTTTTCATTATAGATTGATATTTTTCTAAAAAGTTCCATACTTTTTCGAATAGAATATTATGGTACATAGAACATAACTTTTGTTGATTACAAAAAGAATTCTATATTTTATAATTCCTGTATTTGCATTTGTAGTAATTTTGTCTAATGCTTTTTTTGGACATTTGATTTATGATACTCCTTATGATCAAGACATTAACAAATATTCAATCTATGTCCATTTGTAAGAAGATTGGAATAGTTATCCTGGAAATATTCTCTTTGATGTTACCAATGTTTGATCCAATTCAAATATTAATCAAAAAAACTATTCCACTGATCCTTCAGATGTCTCTTCTCTAACACAATATAATTTCAATGAATTACAAAACCAACATGAAAAATCCTATGTTGAACTAAAACATGAATTTAGTAATTGTGAATCAAATTGGAAACCTATGCTCTATAGATATGCTATTGATTTTATTCGTAATAAAATTCAATTTGCTCTAGGAAATCAACTAAATGATGATCCATACATCTCAATTTTACCTAACGTTTCACTTGAAAATCAAATAGAATCTTCCTCTTACGTTCAATTTATCCTTATTTGTACTAGTAAAGAATCCCATCTTATGAATATTCTATATCTACTAATGATCAAAATCTTTGGTTTGATGTTTACTTTGTACCTTCTGAAGAACAACTTACTAATTATCTAAATTCTGAAAATTTTGATTATTATCTTGATGAAGGATGTTATGCAAATTTTCATCAAAGTTTTAGTGGCGTTTGTGAAAATGTTGGAAAGGATTCTGGCCTTTTAGTAATCATTCCTGATATTTTGAATCAATCTTTAACTAAGGTTAAGGTAAATCTACATGAAAAAATCTAAAATGATTTATTTTAACTACTTATCCAACCTAACTTTCTAAAATATACAAACATTAGAAATGCTGGAATTGCTGAAGCAAGTATGACAACTATGAATGTCGTAAAAGGACCTAGAAACATTAGATTATCTCCAATTCCACCTGGCAAGTTCACGTTCATTCCATAAAATGTGCCAATTACTGTTGCTGGAATCGCTAACGTAAAGATTATTGTTAACATTCCTAATACTTTGTTTGTTTTTTCAGTGCTTAACACAAAGTCGGTATCTTTATAAATTTCCATAGTTTCTCTTGATTCTTCTAATGTTTCAATTACCTTGTCTATGTGATCAATTACATCATCAAAATACAATGTAAGTTCCTCAAGCTCCCTGTCTGAGAATCTGTCAATATTCTTTGCAATTTCTAATACAAATTTCTTTAATGGATTAGCTATTCTTCTCAACCTGTTAATTTCTCTTCTTAATAATGAAATACTTCTTGCTACAGATTTCCTTTCATCAAATACTCTGTCTTCCATCTCATCTAGATTTGCAATAATTTTTCTAGATGTATGTAAAAGATCATCTACTAATACATCTATTATTTCATGAAGTAAATGTCCTGGAGACTTTCCTAAAAGTCTCTTTTTTCTTTCTTGATCTGTATCACTAATACATAATTCAACTAATTCAACTAGTGGATTTAGATCTCCTTGATGTATAGTGATTAGAAAGTTTTTACCTACAAAAATAGATAATTGACTGTTTTTAGATATTCCTACTTTTTGTGAAAGTGGTGGAAAATGTAAAATTACAAAGAAATGTTCATCATAACTGTCTAGTTTTGGAAGTTCAAATTTTGTCAAACAGTCTTCCACATTAAGCGTATTTAGATTGTAATCTTTTGCAATTTGTTCCATATGTCCTCTATCGGGATTCTGAAGATCTAACCAAGTAAATTTTCCTCCTTGTATTTTCTTCATTTTTCTTGTATCGAGTTTCTCTTCTTGGGAACTCTTTCCAGTTCGCAATTTTTTGGTAATGAATTCTTTTTTCAAGTTGAAAAACACCCTAATACAACAAATTTAAAGCGATCGTCTTTATTTTGTTGAAAAACTATCGTTTAACTGCAAAATAAGAAATGTTTTGAAATTGAGCCTCTACTTGAATGGAAGTAAATAGTTCATTCCAACATATGTTAATCCAATTGCTATTGCCATTGCTATCCACCATAATCTCATATTACAAATTCTACCTAGTCAATAATAAATCTACAGTCTAATTACCAGCTAAAAGATTATTACAGGATAAACAAAATTTCTTCCTTGTGGCCTTCGTAGTACAGTGGTTAGTATAGAGGATTGTGGATCCTCGGACAGGAGTTCGATTCCCCTCGAGGGCCCATACAACTTAGTTTAAGACCCTTAATGCCGTAACACAATCCATGAGCCAAAAAATGGGTTCTAAGAACACGATTGGAATTTATGACTATGATATCAGTTAAACAACGTATTTGCTTTAATCAAAAAAGACCTCTCTGAAAACAATCTCATATTAATTCAAAAATATGATTTGGCAATGGTTAATCTTTCATTGTATAAAGCAACAAGACACAAGAATCTCAAAATGATCCTAAGCTTATCTCGATTATTGAATAAAGACTGGAATGATGTAACAAAAGATGATATCGATACACTAGTCTGGAAAATTATGAATTAGTACAGTAATGATAATGGTCAGGAGACAAACACCACGTGGGATCACAAAAAAGTTCTAAAGTTATTTTTCAGATGGGTTAAGCTTGGTTCCAGAGATAAAAATGAAGTTGGGGATCCTCTTGAAACTAAAAATATCAAAATTATAAAAGTCAAAGACAAAATTGTTAGAGAAGATCTCTTAACTGAAGATGATAAAACTAAACTTCTTCATACTTGTGATGAAAATACTAGAGATAGAGCATTCCTCGATTGCCATTTTGAATCTGGAACAAGACCTGGTGAGATTCTAAATTTACAACTCAGACATGTGAAATTCAATAAATATGGTGCAGTCTTACATGTAAATGGAAAAACAGGTGCAAGACCAATTAGACTAATCAAATCTACTCCTAATTTAGCTGCATGGATGTCTGTTCATCCATTCAAAGATAATTCTTCTTCACCCTTATGGCCTAACATAAGTAACAAAAATTTCGGTGAACCATTAACTTATGCTGGTGCAAGACAAATGCTTAATCGTAGATGTAGAAAGGCAAACATTTCAAAACATGTGAATTTGAACTTGTTTAGACATAGTGAAGCAACAGTAACTGCAAATTTTATGACTGAAGCACAGATGCGTAAACGTCATGGATGGGCATCTAATTCTCAAATGCCTGCACGATATGTTCATCTTGTAAATGCCGATGTGGATTCAGCAATCTTTGAGCACTTGAGAATTGAACTAAAACACAAAGACTCTTTGACGGACTAAATTATTCCCCAAAAATGGTTCAAGCCTCCATGGAATTGAACTCAAGAGTAAAAGATCTGGTTTTAATTAAATTTGTAGTTCTTTTAATGCCATTCTTGCAGCAATTCTGGCAGTTTTCGATGCCATCGTAGCTTTTTGTGTTTCCTTTTCAGCAACTTTGGCAGCACGGATGGATGCTGCTATTTGAATATCGTATGTTTTTTGATATTTTTTTCCAAGTTGTGGATTTGTCATTTTCTTCGATGTAATCAAAGCTGAATTAGCTGATTTTCTTGATGCAATTGCAGCATATTTTGCATTTCTAGTATGAGTAATGGTTTTGGATGTTTCTTTTTTGACTGCAGCCAATCTTGATCTTGCTCTAGATTCAGCCATTTTAGCTCCTTTCATCGCCTTGTCTGTGCTTGAAATCACACTTTGCATGATTTTACTTAATTCTTCAATATGTTCAGGATGGATATTTGATTTTTTTGCTAGGATTTTTTTTGATGTATTTCTAACCATTTTTGCATTATGAATTGCTCTTGCTGCATTTTCAATATGAGAATCTATGTTCATGTATTATTCCTTATCCTAACAATAGAATTTATGCATATATGAAATTGAATCTTGTCTGGATTTGTTTTACTCATTGCGTATCAAGACTTTTTCAATTATTTCGATTTCTATGTGATCTAAATGTGTTGAATAAATCCTACTCTCATAATTTCGACAAGAATTTGGTGGAATATCTTTATCTGATACTACAAGAATTGTCTCCATGTCTGATTTTACCAATACCTTGGCTTTATCCAAAATAGCATCACCTGCACAAATATCGAATTGTACCATGAACGTTTCAGTGCCAAGTTGTTCTGTTGAACGAACTTCAGTGTAGGCATCTATTGGGATTCGTGAAGGAGATGCAAGATTTTGTTTATGAATTTCAATGAAAGGATTACAGAAACTCTCATCATCCTCAGTTAATTCGCTTCAGATAAAACGAGAAAAAGCATTCAGTAAAGCAAAAGATGCACTAAATGATCTTATAACCAACACTAAGATCATGAAAAATACAGAAAAACAATATCAAAAAACATTGTGATTAAAAGAAATTTCAAGATATCTTGTTCCAAAAAATATAGGTTAGAATATAAAGTAAAATATATTTGAAAATTATTTTTTAATAAAATTTGATTTTAGACAAGTTATGATCTATGAGGGAGTAACACCACCTGCGATCCAAGAAAAACATGGTGTATTATCCGACGATGTAAAGTGTAACGTAGGATTCCAGTTGGCAGAAAAAAAAATCTACGGGTAAAGCAATATGTGCAAATATAATTACAATTAAGAAATTGACTGAACGAGGATTTTTAGTTTAAATCTATACTGTCCACTTTCATCCCCCAAATGGTAGATGAGTCCCCGTGGACTCATGCCTAAAATTGTAAGGACCTTGAACTAATTTGACAAGTCACCTCGAGGATCCTCATACTTTTAGAATATTCCGAATTTACTTGACTCCATCTCTTCTTTTATGGCAATTTTGAATCTAGGTGATTTACTCTCCAGATTCTTTATTAACCATGTAAGAAACTTTTTTTCCATTCCCTTTCCTTTTAATCTGTCAAAATCTGAACCCATCATCTCTGCCAATTTTTGCACTAATGATTTATTCACACTAAGTACAAAAAAGTGCCAACCAAAGGCAAATTCTGAATCTGTCATTACAAAATCCTCTTCACCATGAACCATTTCTTCTAAAAGTGATAATTGGTGAGTTAACGCTTTACTAGTTTTATCGAAATCTACTGCAGAAACGTTGATGTTAATTTTACCTTCCATGCTTAATTCATGTAAAAACAAAATAAAAAGATTACATGAATTACTCATTTAATAGATGCTCAAAATCGATATCGAAATTCATTTTCATTAATTTGATATAAGTTTGAATGGATTCTGGAATTTCTTCACCACACGCAACTCCTAACTTTTTTGCATTTATCCAAATCATCAAAGTTTGAATAATTGTTAAAAATCGATCATTTCGAATTTCCGGTGTTCCAATAGATTTTGTATATCTTTCTGCAAATTCCCATGCGGTGACAAAATCTATGCACTTTACACCAAAAATAGATAATAACTGCTCTTGCAGGTTTTCAGCTCTTTTAAATGGTATTTTATTGATAACATATGGAAAATTAACTTTATCTGGAAGGCAATTTGGGAGCGGTCCCCAAATTGTAATTATTTTTGTTTCTGGTTTAAGAGTTTCAAATTTTTCCATCATTTTATTAATTATATTTTCATCTGAAAACCAAAATAAAATAACAGATGCTTCTAAAATGTCTGAATCTTCGATATTGCTACAAATGAATTGTCCTTGAAGATTTTTCTCTTTAAGATGAACTTTGGCATTTTGAATTTTTTCATAATTGTTATCTATTCCAACAGCCTTTTTTACATTAAATTCATTAATTGCAATCTCAACTCCTTTTTCATTTCCACAACCTAAATGATAAAAAATATCATTTTTCCCTAAATCTACAAACTTGAAAATCTCTCTAAAAGATTTTTCTGGAAGCTGAACATCTTCACCACTGAGTATATTCTCAGGAAGTGTTTCTAGATATTCTTCAATTTTCAATATTAAGTATGATGTAAACGAGAATTTATTCCCTTATACTTTCTAATTTTGAAACTGCTTGCCATAATTGAGTTCTTACGTATGATGGCATGTTAGGATCTTGTGTAACGTCATCTAATAGGCTAATTGTATTTGCAGCTCTTACTGATAATGAAAATTCTTCATTATTCAAATCTGTAATTAAATTTGTTATTGACTTTTTTATTGTCTTTGGAGTTGAATTGCTAGAAACAATTTGATTTAGCGTATCAATTGCTTCTTTCATAGATTCTTTATTATGAGCATTATCGGCCATTTTATTATAATTTATTAAAAATTAGAGGTATATAGTTACATCTCTACAAATACGCTATCTGATTCTACAACAACATTGTATGATGTTATATCTCTTATTTTTGCTGGGAATTTTACTAGTTTTCCTGTTTTACAATCAAACTGTGCTGCATGCCAACCACACGTAATTATACATCCCTCTAATTTTCCTTCAGATAAACTTGAACCTGAATGAGTACAAGAATCATCTGTAGCGAAATATTCTCCGTCAATATTTGCAACTAAAATATCTCTTCCATCAATGGAGACTTTAATCATTTTTCCAGGAAGAATATCTGATGTTTTTCCAGCTATAATTTTCCCCATTGCAGTTATTATCTAACAATTCTTAATATTTTTTCGTATACGGTGAAAATGATGATTAGGGAGGCTAAAACTAAAGATAAAATTCCAATCTTAAAATTTTGTAAAAATACTTTTTCTTGGGGTGACTATATTGAACAAGTTTGGGATTTTTGGCTATCTGAAGGCAATCTTTTCGTATTTGAAAAACAGTTTCCAGTAGGAATCTGTCATGCGTTTTACACCAAAGATCAAGTTTGGATTGAAGGTATTCGAATTGATCCTAATTTCCGGAGGCAAAAAATTGCCTCAGAACTAGTAATGAATGCTGAATTAGTAGGTAAAGAAAAGAATGTTTCTCTTTCGTATATGCTCATTGACACTCAAAATTTTTCATCTTTGAAAATGGCAGATTCTTTAAATTATGAAATATTTCAAACTTGGAATTTTTATTCACTACTCTCAAAAAAAAACCTTGATCATAAAATACAATTTGAAAAATCATTTAATCCCAAATTTTACCATCATTATGTAAAATCTTGGAGATGGCTTCCAATTGATGATTTTACTCTTTCTCAATTTTATAAGGACAAAAAAATTATCACATCTTCTAGTTTTGATAATGATTCAGTTGCAATTCTTACTGATTCAGAACATTTTGATAAAACTTTGATTGTTACATTATTTTCAGGTTCAGAGAATTCTGTTTTGGAAATAATTTCATTTTTACAAAATCATGCAATTGAAAAAAACTATGAAAGAATACAAATTTTAACAAAAGAACACTTACCAACATTTGATTCGTTGGAATATAAAATTTCATTTCATTTGATGAAAAAATCTTTGGTTTAATCTGATTTAACAAACTTAATCGTGTTGTTTAAAATTCCAAGACTTTCTATCTCCATCTCTACTTTATCTCCATCCTTCAAAAATACTGCATTTGGTTTGTTTAGCATAACTCCAGCTGGAGTCCCTGTGGAAATGATATCTCCTTTTTCTAAAGTCATTACCTTGGAGATTTTTGAAACAATTTCTGGAATCTTAATGAACATGTTGCTTGTAGAAGAATTTTGTCTTAATTCTCCGTTAATTTTAGTTGTTAACTTTAGATTTTGTACATCTTGGACTTCATCTACTGTTGTAATCCATGGTCCACAAGGTGCAAATGTATCAAAACTTTTACCTCTGGTGAATTGCTTATCTTTGAATTGAATATCTCTGGCAGATACATCATTGAAAATCATGTATCCAAATATGGCACTTGATGCATCTTTTACGCTAATATTTTTGCAGTTTTTTCCAATTATCAAGGCTAATTCTACTTCATAATCTAATTGTTTTACAAAATCTGGGCATATAATATCTGAATTAGTACTGTTGAGTGCTGTTCTTGGTTTTATTACAATGGCAGGATCTTCTGGTGCTTCCAATCCTTGTTCTTTTGCATGATCTACATAGTTGAATGCCAAGCAGATAATTTTATTTGGATTTGGTATTGGGGACAATATCTTGTATTTTGAAATATTCTCTGCATATAGTAAATCATTAATTTTATTTTTAATTTCATCATACCAACCATCAAAAAGAAAATCTTTCACATTTTGTGGAATTGGAACCCCTGTTAGGTAAGTAATCTCGTCTTTTGTAGATACTTTATCTCCATTTACAAAACCATATGTTTCATTATTCTCATATAATAATCGGGCTATTTTCATAATTGATCACTTATGTGTGAAAATTGATTGATTCTGTGAATCTTTTCTACAATATCCAAATCTAACAAATTGGATTTCTTCTCCTTCTTTTAATTGTAGATAATGTGGTTCTGTATAGACATCCAATTCCTCCAAACTTTCTTCATTAAACTCATCTCCAATAAACAATGCCTTTGGAATGATCATCTTAATTTCATGTGCAGTTTTTTGAGGGACCCATTGTATTTTTGTAATATCTTTTGCATCTCCATTACTAATCAATTCTCCTTCAAATTCTGTACCGATTTTTTTAATAATTACATTTCCTAATCCTAAAAGTCTTATTTTGGTTCCTTCTTTGAAATTTTTTGCATCATCACCAGAAATATAGAAATTTTCATCGATCTCAATTTTTCTTTTACCCATGTCGTTAATTGGATGATTTGGAATTTCTACCGATGATATGGAGAGATTTTTGACTGCTAACTTTTTTGCATCACTTACCATGAACAGCCTTATGCTTTCGGCATCTACAAACTTTCGATTGAATGCTTCAAGTACATCAAATGGAGCAAGAGTGTTTGCTTTCGTTAGTCCTAATGACATGATAAATTTTCTAATGGCTTCAGGTTTTATTCCTCTTCTTCTTAATGCTTCAAGAGTTGGTAATCTTGGATCATCATACCATGAAACCTTCCCTTCCTCAATCAATGGCTTGATAACTCTTTTTGAAATTGGCATTCCTTTGAATTCTAATCTTGAGAAAAATCCTTGCTGTGGTTTACGCATGTTTAGGGCATCTAAAATCTCATCAATTAATTCTTTTCTAAGTTCGAATTCTTTTGAACGAAAAGCATGTGTAACACCATCAATACTATCTTCAATTGCTACTGCCATATCATAGCTAGGCCAAATTCTAAATTTTTCACCTAATGTGTAATGCTTCTCATCAATTATTCTGAATAATACTGGATCTCTCATAACTGCATTATCTGCTTTCATATCTCCACGAAATCTGACAATAGCTTCCCCTGCTTTGTATTTTGTATTCATTTTTTCCCAATTTTTATTATTTTTATCAATATTACTCATACTGCATTTGCAGGCTTTTCTTTCTCTTCTGTTCTTACTGATATTTTCTCTTTTACAAGTACAAACATACGCCTTTCCAGAATTTATTAATTCCAAACCTTTCTCGTAAAATATCTCCATATCGTCTGAAGTATTTTTTACTATGTCAAATTCTATGCCTAACCATTCTAGTCCAACTTTAATGGCTGCATGATATTCCATTCGCTCTGCTTCAGGATTGGTATCATCCATTCTTAGAATAAATTTTCCACCATACATCTTTGCATATTCTGAATTAATTATAGCAGCTTTTGCATGCCCTATGTGTGGATAACCATTAGGTTCTGGAGGGAATCTTGTAACAACTTTACCTTGAACTGCTCCTTTTAATTCTGGAAGTCCCTCTCTCTCCTCAATTTTTTCCTTAGGTGCCAAAAATTCTGAAAAATTTTCTTTAATTTCTTTTTCTTGTTCTTCAGATGATAATTGATTAATTGAATTAACAATTTCAGAAATATCTTTTGTAATTTCTTTTACTTTACTTCGATACTCTGGTTTTGTTCCCAGAATTTTTCCCAAAATTATTTTATTTTGAGTTTTTCCTCCATGTTCATATGCATTTTGAAGTGATATTTTTCTAATTTCTTTTCTTAATTCTTCATCCATGCCAGTTTTCCTTATTACAACTATACACTTCTTTTAACTACAAAATCCAATAATGATATGAGTTCTGTTTTAGCAGAGCCAGAGTATTTTGATAGAGATTTTTCAGCCTTGTCTGCATATTTTAGAGCCTGTTTTCTTACATTTTCCTCGATATTTAAAGAACGAATTACATCTACCGCTTTGTTAAGATCATTTTTTGAAATTTTTGAATTTCCAAATGCCTTTAAAATAATTTTTTTATCATCACCTTTTGCTGATTTTATTGCCATTAAAATTGGAAGTGATTTTTTACCCTCTCTAAGATCATTCCCCACAGGTTTCTTTGTAATCTTAGGATCTCCCATTACTCCGATAAGATCATCTGTAATCTGAAATGCAATCCCTAAATTTCTTCCAAATGATGATAGATTTGATATGTCATTAGTTTTATTTGTTGCACATATTGCCCCCATTGCGCATGATACATCAAATAATGCAGCTGTTTTTTTGCTAACCATTATAATATAATCTGCTTGTGTTGGAATTTTTCCTTCCTCTGCCATTTTTATATCAAGTAACTGGCCTTCACATACATCCACACATGCTTTAGCAAGTCTGGAAACTAAATGGGTTATCGCACTTGGTGGTAATTTAGAATCTGTGATTACTTGAAATGCTTTTGAAAATAAAACATCTCCTGCAAGAATTGCGATAGGCATTCCAAATTTTTTGTGTACTGTAGGAACTCCATGGCGCATTTCATCATTATCCATAATATCATCGTGAACTAAAGTAAAGTTATGAACCATTTCTACGGCACTTGCAGCTAACATGGCCTTGGAACTTTTTCCTCCTAAAATTTGGCAACTTCTAATAACCATATATGGTCTAAGTCTTTTTCCTCCATTTACAATTAGGTGCCCTGCTGCATCATAGAGTTTTTTTGGATTTCCTTTTAGCTTTGAATTAAGATACTTGTTTACTGTTTTAGCATTCTTTTCAATTTGTTTAGTTTTTTTCATTTACTAATCTCCATTTTTTCTTTGGTAAATGAATCTTGATTGCTTTCTGCAATCCTTCGTGCGTTTTACTATTCATCCATGTAGATAAGATATTTGCATACTTTTCAAGCATTGATTGTTCAGATTTCTCAAGTAATTCTAATGCGATAAGCATCCATGGACAATAATTTTGAGGGTTTGTATTTAATTCTGAGAGTAACTCTTTTGCTGAAATCCACTTAATTTCATCAATCTCACCCTCTATCTCTTTTAACTCTGTAGATTTATCAATTATCCCAATCAATGTTCCACAAATTTCGTTTTCAGAACCTACATTTTTGTAGGGAACATGATACTCAAATTTATGGAGATAGTCCAATTTTCCTGTAATTCCTAATTCTTCTGGCATTCTTCTTTCACCTGATGATACATATGTCTCTGATTCTCTTGGATGACTTGCAAATGTTCCATCCCAATCATTTGGCCAGAGCATTTTTTCCTTTGCACGTCTTGTAAGAACGAGTCTTCCATCTCTGTCAAATAATAATGCGGTAAATGCTCTATGAAGTTTTCCATCTGGTAAATGACACTTTACTTTTTCTTCACTACCAATTGGATTATCATTTTCATCAACTAAAATCACAAATTCCTCAGACATTTCTTTTACTCCTAAACAATGTCCCTTCAAATTTCCTATTTTTAACCGCTTTTACAATTCTTTCAGGCTTATTTCCATTCACAAAAAACACATTCATACCCATTTTTGAAATTTTTGTTGCTTCCTCTACCTTTCTCGTCATTCCTCCTGTCACATCCATTTGATTTTCTAAAATTGAAGGACGTTCACCTTGTAATTCATGAATTAATTTTTTTGATTTTAGATCTGAATACAATCCATCTTCATTTAATGCAAAAATACAGAGTCTGGGTTTTAGTATTTCTGCAAGATACGTCATAATCTTATCTCCTGATAAAATGAATGTTTTATTTTGACCGTACCACAAGGCATCCCCATATGTAACTGGAATTAATCCTGCATTGGCAATTTTTTCAATCTCCTTAATTTTTTTTATAATTGGTTTATTTCCTGACATAAAATCTGTTGGTGGCAAACAATATGGATTTAATTTATTTTGTAACAATGAATCTAAAATTATTTTATTTAATTCAATCATTGAATTTTTTACAATTGCAACCCCTCTTGGATTATATTTTTTTTCTTTAGTGTGCATGTCATATTTTACAGACCAATAATGCCCATAAGAGCCACCACCATGAACAATAATTACTGGCTCACTGATTTTCTTTAAACTCTTTGAAATATTACCAATTGTTTTTTTTCTAGGTGATAATGGTTTTTCTTTATTTGTGATGATTGACCCTCCTAATTTTATTAGAATCATAATATGTTCGAAATTATTTAGTCAATTAAAAAGTATCCAGTCCTTTGAAATCAATTTTCGCTGAAAAGCAATCATAATTATTATCTTTGAATTGTTTTATTGTATTATCTAAATTTGATTTATCTGTTAAAGCAAAAATACATCCTCCTCCACCTGCACCTGTAATTTTTGCCCCAAAAGATCTATTATTGCCTATTTTGACCATGTCTCTTAATTTGTTGTTTGAAATCCCTATTTTTTCAAGATATTGTTGATTCTGAATGACTTTATTCCCTATTTCTTTGATGTTGTTTTCTTTTAATTCCTTCAAAGCAGCCTCAATCAATTTGGATTCATTGTTACATAATGTGAAAAACTCTTCTTCATTTTTTTCTTTGAATTCCTTTACTCCTGCAACAATAGTTTCTGTTGAATGTTCAACGTTTGAATTTACAATTACTAAATGGAAATTAGGTTGAGATTCTATTGTAGTAAATCCATTTTTTTTATCATACTCCATTATTCCACCATATGTACAAACAGTACAATCTGCCCCTGAGGTATTCTGAAAAATTGTTTTTTCAGCTTCAATTGCAAGTTTTAGGATTTCTTCTTTGGTTGTATCTACAAATAATCTAGAAATTGCTGCAGCTCCTGCAACACAACAAGCAGATGATGAGCCTAAACCTACACCTAATGGAATATCTGATTCTACTATAATCTCAATTCCTGTATCATGATTTTTTATTATTTTATTTGCTAAATAATAAAATGGTTTTAGTGGAGAATTAATTTCCGAAAGTGATATGTTTTTCTCTAATTCCAATTTTCCGATGTTTGATTTGATAGAAATTTTCCTCTCTTTTGTTTTTTCTGCAGTAACTGTAATTCTTTTATCAATTGCACAAAGAATAGCTTTGACTCCATAAACTACAAAATGTTCTCCAAAGAGAATTACTTTTCCTGGTGCAGAAGCTTTGGATTTCAAGTAAATACTAAATTTTTATTGAATTATTCGATTTCCTCTTCGATAATCTTTGTTTCAAAATCATCAATTTCATATTTCATTGATTCATCTTCCTTTAGTTCTCCTCTTTCAATGAGAACTTGACGTACAAGTAACCAGTAAACTGTAGCAAGGGCTTTTCTTCCTCTATTATTTGCAGGAATAATTACATCTAGATTTGATGTAATGTTATCTGTATTTGCAATTCCTATGATTGGAATTCCTGCATTGGTTGCTTCAATAATGGCTTGTTCATCAACTTGAGGATCTGAAATTAAGACTAATTTTGGTTCAATATAATATGGTAATAATGGATTTGTCAGTGTTCCAGGCATAAATCTTCCAAGAAGTTTCTTTGAATTTAACATCTCACAGAATTTCTCAATTGGTGTTTCTGCATATTGTCTACCTGAGCATACTATGAGATTATCTGCTCCTAATCTGTTGATAAATTTGGCTGCAGTTTTAATTTTCTCCAATGTGATGTCCAAATCAAGCATGTAAAGTCCTTCAGGACTGGCTTTGGTGATAAATGATTTCATGAATTTTGTCTTTACTTGAGTTCCTACTCTGATTCCAGTAGCTAGGATCTTCTTTTTAATGTCAGTTGCTTCTGCTTGTTGACTCATGACGATTTTAAATCTCTACCATGCCGCGTATTAAATCATGCTCTGAGAGGCGTAATAACTCATTTAATTTTGCCACTCTTTCTCCCCCTACCACTCCTACTTTGAGCATTTTTGACTTTGTAGCAAGACCAATGTGAGAAATCTGTGAATCAGTAGATTCCCCCGATCTATGTGATGTGATTAATTTAATATTATTTTGATTTGCAACGCTGGCAAATTCAAGTGCATCATAAAGACTACCTGCTTGGTTTACTTTGAGAATTGCAGCATTACATGATTTTAAGCCAATTGCTTTTGTCAAAATGTCTTTGTTTGTGACTGTTAAATCATCTCCTGTAACTAATATGTCTGGGAATTTTGCTGTCAATTCTGCCATATCTGCAAATGCCTCTTCATGAACTGCATCCTCTGCATAAATCAATTTGAATTTTTCAATAATACCTGCTGCAAAATCTATTTGTTCTCCTAGTGAATTTTCGAATCCTGCTCTGTCATAAACATATTTTCCTTTTTCTTCATTCCATTGAGTTGACGATGCAAAATCTACTCCTAATGATACTTCTTTTCCTAACGTGAATCCTAAATTCTCACAAGCTTTTGCAGAAACTTCTAATGCTTTTATATTTTCTAATTTTGGTGCCCATCCTCCTTCATCCCCCCTTCCATTTGTAAAATGAGGATCTTCTTTTTCTAAAACACTACGTAGTTCTTTATGAACTAACAAATTTGTTTCGATTGCATCTTCAATTGTTTTTGAACCTATAGCACAAATCAGGATCTCTTGAATGTCTGGAGTTCCAGGACCTGCATGTGCTCCGCCACCTAGAATATTTCCTATTGGAAATGGGAATTTGAATGATGATTCTGATGATAATGTCTGAAACAATTTCTGACCTAAAGCTTTTGATGATGATTCCATTGATGCAATTGTAACTGCAAAAGCTAATGCTCCACCTATGTTTGAATAATTTGAAGAACTATCCAAACTTTTCAGAGTATGATGAATTTCTTTAAGATCTGAGGATTCTAACCCAATGAATTTTTGAGAACTTTCTTTTAGAATTTTTAGGCTCTCTTCTGGTTTTCCATTGGGAAAACTAACTGCTTCATATTTTCCTACGCTGGCTCCTGAAGGTGCACAAACTCTACCTAGAAATTTTCCATCAGATTCTACATCTACCTCAATAGTTTTTGTTCCTCTGCTATTGTATAGGATACGTCCTTCAATTGAGGAAATTTTGGACAAGTTACTCTAACTCCGATTGAACTTCTTGTTTTCTTCTTTGAATTGCTTCATAAAATGGAATTACTTGTTGAATTGTTTCAATAGTTGTCAAAAGCATTCTTCTGCAACAATATCTTTCAATTCCTAAAGCATCCAGAGTTTTTACTGGATCCTCTCCTGATTTAATTTTATTTTGATATTCCTCAAATTTGTCTGCAACTAAATTTCCACAAGTGAAACATCTAACAGGTATTAACATACGAACGAAAAAGTAATCAAGGATTATAAAAACCATACAAGGAAGTTCCTTTGCGGGCGTCGCCCAGCCTGGCCAAAGGCGCTAGCTTGAGGGGCTAGTCTCTTAGGAGTTCGTGGGTTCAAATCCCATCGCCCGCACTAGATTTTTGAAAATTATTTTTCTAGTTTTTGTAAAGTTTTGATTAATTCACTACGTCTTTTCTCTTCTGTAATTGCTGATCTAACATCTTCTACTAGAATTCTATTGACATCTATTTTTCTTCTAGCCTCTTTGACTACTTTGTCATATAATGAAAAAGTGTACAAATTCAGATACAAATTCTCCATTACATCAAATATTCTTGTAGCTTCATCTATTTGCCCAATTCGAATTTTGTCAAATACCATTCGTTTTAGTTCTCCAACACAATCAAGTAATCCTAATACGTATGATTCTGGCATTACTGATAATTTTTTATCAGAAGGGATTTCTTTTTTTTCAACAATTGCAATAAGACATACTGCTTCTACAAATTCTTGTTCTGGAGTAATTAGATATCTTTCAAGACTGCCAGTTGCTTTTTTCTTGTATTTTTTTAAGAGAATGTCTGCTTGTTTTAAATTATTTTTTCCTACCTCAAGTTCTCCTTTGTGAACGGCGATAATTGATTTGCTACAGAGAATGATGATTTCTCTTGTATTTTTTAATAAGAACTCTCTCGAGTCCTGAACGTCCCCTAAAGATTTTGAAATTTTATTTAATGATATTTTAACATTCTTTAAAGTCATGCTAAAAATATCTGAAAACTAGGATAAAGCCGTTTGCTAAACTCTTAGGGTGTACTCAAAATCTATTTCCAAAATAAGGCTTTTAGCCTTGAAATTTTGATTTACAATTACTGCAATAACCTGATAATTCAAAACTACTTTTTAGAATCAGATATTTTGACTTTCTAGCAGCCTTTACCTGAATCTCTTTTAGTGAATCTTCATCAATATCGTCTATTTTTCCACAGTTCATGCATACTATATTGATGTGTTCATCTGTATGAGCATCAAATCTTGCTTCTCCTTCTACATCCATTTCATTTACTAGTTTTTTCTCTTTTAGAAGATCAAGTGTCTTGTATACTGTTGACAGACTTACCATGGGGTATCTTTTTCTTATAACTTTATGAATAAGTTCTGCACTAGGATGATCTTCAGTTTTTAGTAGATAATTCACTATTGCAATTCTTTGAGGTGTGATTCTAAATCCTTCATCCCTTAATGATGCGACGATCTGTTCTATCTGCTGCATGTCATTATTCACATATTCTACTATTTAATATCTATTCCTTATTGATAACTATTCCTAATTAATAATAACACTTAATTAGGAACCATTCCTAATAATATACATGCAAATACAGACAATTCAGGATAAGCAATCAGAATTAAACAAAAAAACTGTAAACAACGCAATTAGGATTTGTGTTAATTGTGGTAACATAGCTGTCAAAATACAAAATCATGGTATATTTTGTAAAGATTGTGGCTCATTTTTTGATTTGGAGGAAAAAAATGAGTGATAATTCCTGCAGAAGTATATGTGGATACTATGATATAAAGTCTGAACATAGAAATTTGCAAAATAACATATTCAGAAAGTATTGCTCTGTATGTAATCTTGAATTGATTTCAAGATATTCTAGTTGTCCTTGTTGTCACAAATCATTTGGAAGTAGTGGAAAATAATGGGATATGTCTGTAAAGGCGTATGTGATAGTCTTAAAGGAGAAAAAATCCCAAATGGTTCCAAATATGGATATGGACAAAAGAGATGCACCCTGTGCAGTATTTTTATGACTGTTTCTGGTTTTCGTTGTCCTTGCTGTAGTGCTCTTTTGAGGACAAAATCAAGGGGTAGAAAATAATGTCCAAAAGAGTTACAATAGTTCTTGAAGATGCTATGATAAAGAAACTACGTGAAAGACAGGTAAAATTGATCAAGGAATCTGTAGGATCTGTAAGTTTCTCTAGCGTTGTAAATGAAGCATTACGTCAACATTTCAAATAATTTTAGTCATCTGTTTTCACATCTAATTTAGTGATATTTTAGACATATTTCGTACTTTCAAAGCTCTTATTTTGGATATGATTTTCATTTATCGTATGGAAATTACTGTAGATCAAATGTACCAAATTGAAAATAAAGGTCATGATATGGGATTTTTAAAAAAATTCATGATGGAAAATGCTGGAGCTGCATCCGTTAGAAGATTAGTTGACAAACTTGGTGATGTAGAATCTAAAAATATTTTGATTTTTGTAGGGTTGGGAAATAACGGTGGTGATGGTTTGGTGATGGCAAGACATTTAGCTGGTTATGGTGCAAATGTTACGGTCATGCTTCTTGGCACTCCTGAGAAAATCAAAACTGAAGAGAGCAATTGGAATTGGTCCATATTACAGAAAATGTCTTCTGTAAAATTGATGACTGGTGATTCTTTTAATTTTGATTTTAAACCAGATGTTATAGTAGATGGTATTTTGGGAACTGGTATTTCTGGAGAAATTAGAGAACCATATGCATCTGCAATTAGTTTCATTAATGAAACAGACTGTTATAAATTTGCAGTTGATGTCCCATCTGGATTAGATCCTCAAACAGGTGAAACTGCAAATATTTGTACAAAATGTGACATGACAGTCACCTTTCATAAAATGAAACAAGGAATTCCTAAGAGAAAAGATTTGACAGGTGAATTGTTTGCAGAAAAAATTGGAATTCCTCCAGAAGCTGAAGAGGGTATCTTATGAAAGTTCATCAAATCCAAGTTGGAAATATGCAAAATTTCACTTACATTGTAGAAGATGAAGATACAAGCGAGGCAATAATTATTGATCCATCTTGGGAGCTAGTGGAATTAGAAATGATCATAAAAAGAAATGATCTGAAAATCAAATACATTGTAAATACTCATCATCATTTTGATCATACTCTGGGAAATGAAGCAATATCTGAGTCAACTAAAGCTCCAATCATTCAACATAAATATTCTGAATTGAAGCATGATATTACTGTAAAAGATGGTGATTTTATAGAATTTGGCAATTCAAAATTAAAAGTACTTCATACTCCGGGCCACTCTAAAGATAGCATATGTCTTATAGGTGATGGCAAAATTTTTTCA
This sequence comes from Candidatus Nitrosopumilus sp., assembly GCA_029864335.1. GTDB lineage: Archaea > Thermoproteota > Nitrososphaeria > Nitrososphaerales > Nitrosopumilaceae > Nitrosopumilus. The sequence continues at coordinate 52,610 of JAOTTS010000008.1, forward strand.
GGAGATACATTATTTGTTGGAAATTGCGGAAGAATTGATTTACCTGGAGGTAGTGCAAAGGAGCTATACCACAGTCTGTTTGATGTTCTGTATTCATTAGATAATAATTTGGTATTGTATTCTGGTCATAATTATGGCTCTTCTGAAGTATCTACTATTGGACAAGAAAAGATTACAAATCACGTTATGCAAAAACGAACAGAACAACAATTTGTTGAAATGATGGGCTAGTGATTTCTTGGAAAATTTTCAACTACATGGGAATATAGATCACGCCAATAATTTTATTGAAACTATGAAATCAGGGAGATTTCTTTTTTCATTTATCATATCATATACTGAAACTTGTGAAATTCCTGGAATCACTTTTGCGGGTGCAGATATGAACTCCATTCAATTTACGCCACCAGCTGATGCAGAATATCTTCACTACGGATATTGTAAAACTATAGATAAAATCCCAATGACTCCAGATGGAAAACCTACCCCTGGCTTACTTACCAAAACTGCATTAGAATCTTCTAGTATTCCACATTTGACTATTAATGCTGGCAGTAAAGTTTTACCACAATTGCCATTTATTGAAACTGGTTTGCCATTTGGGAAAAATATTTCTACTAATGATGCGATGACTGATTCTCAAGTATCTCATGCTGTAGATTATGGTAGAATAGTTGGGAGGAGTTTAGCATCGCTTACTGATTGCCTAGTGATTGGTGAGAGCATTCCTGGAGGAACTACAACTGCATTGGCTGTATTAAGAGGATTGGGTTTTGATGCTAAAGTCAGTTCTAGTATCCCAAATAACCCTGTAGAGTTGAAAAATCAAATTGTTGATTCTGCACTCAAACGAATTGATTCTAATCATCCTTACAGTATTGTAGCAAAAGTAGGTGACCCCATGATTCCTTTTGTTGCTGGAATGTTAAATTCTGCAGCTGACGTTTCTAAGGTTATGCTTGCAGGCGGAACTCAGATGATGGCAGTATTAGCATTTGCATCCAAAATTGGATTCAATAAAGAAAATACTGTAATTGGAACCACTTCATACATTACAAATGATGAAAGTGCAAATTTTACGAATCTGGTTGAAAAAATTGCTGACGTACCTGCAATTTCTATAAATCCTGGTTTAGAAAATTCTAGATATTCTGGTCTAAAGGCATTTTCAGAAGGATTTGCAAAAGAAGGGGTAGGTGCTGGTGGAAGCATAATTTCCTCCATGATAAAAACTGGAAATGATTCTACAAAATATTTAGACTTGGTGGAAAAAGAATATCGTCGATTATTTACTTCACTATAACTGATATTGCCAAATTTCTAAGATATTCTGTGAATCTATATCTTTTTCAAGTGCCACATAATAGAATGATAATTATATTGGAATTATTTCTGAAAATTGGGGTTTTTAACTGATAAGCCTATTTTTTGATTATTGCGTTGAAGAGCTTTCATCTTTTGCAGTTTCTTCAGCAGTGACCTCTACTGCAGGTTCCTTTGGTTTTGTTTTCTCCAACATTTCTGGGATTTTAGATTCTGGTGTAAAATGAATATTATCTTCTTCTGCAACCGTTACGGTATATGATGGGATGTCTACTTTTCTTTCACCAATCATAATGTGACCGTGAATAACTGCTTGTCTTGCTTGATATGGTGTCTTAAATCCTAATTTCTTTGTAACAATGGTTTGTAATCTGCGTGAAAGTAAATCATTAGCATTTAGATTAAGTACATCATCCAATGTTGCATCACTACTTACTAATCCAATCCTTGCAAGAGATTTCATTAGAATTGGTTCTTTCTCTTCTCTAATCTCTTGTCTTAATGCAAGTAATGATCTTGCTTGGTGTCTTACACGCGATAATTCTGTATGTGCTTTCCATAATTCTCTTTTTGTTCTTAATCCAAACGTACCGAGAGTTTTGAGCTCTTCCATTTTTAACTCATAATTGAGTGGTCTCTTGGGTTTTCTCCAAACTCTTCGTGGGTATTTTGGATCTCCCATTCAAAACACCTATTCCGATTTCTCCGGTGCTGCTTCTGCTGCTGGAGCTGTTGCTTCTGCTGCTGGAGCTGTTGCTTCTGCTGCTGGAGCTCCTGCGCTTCCCTTCTTTACTGGTGCTACCATTCCTCCTTTTGCTACTCCTACTGCTCCGCCTTTTCTACCCGATGTTCGAGTTCTTTGTCCTCTAACTTTAAGACCGCTAAGATGACGATAACCTCTCCAACTTGCAGTTATTCTTTCTCTCTCAATATCATTTCTTAATGTAAACGGAATATCTGATGTCAGCAAATGTAAATCTGCTCCGGTTTCAATATCTTTTCTTCTATTCAGAAACCATGTTGGGAAATTTCCTCCGACGGGATCTGTGATTAATTTTTCGATTGCCTGGACATTCTCTTCAGTAAGATTTCCGATGTTGGAATTTGTGCTAATTTTTAGTGTGTCTAGAATTGCCGTGGCAAAATTATGTCCTATTCCTTTTATCTGGGTCAATCCTATAAGCATTTTTCGCTCTCCTGGAATGTCATTACCCACAATCCTTACAATGTGTCTATATTCTTGAGTACTCAAGTATTCAAAAATTCAAAGAAACCCCGATAAAAACCATGCTAGGCACCAAATTGAATGATTTTTCAATATTTTTTAGATATAGATTAGTTTCAAGGCTTTATTTTGATATATTTTTGATTCAAATTATCTACAGTCTTCATCCTCTGTCCAATCGTTCCCCTGAATATTCCATAGGTTGCATTTACAGCATTTTTTGATTCCCCGTTGAGCATCAATATCTACACAAAAACAGTGTTCACCTTTACCTGATGGATCCTGACTACAAAGCTTTTGCATGATATTATACAAACTCCTTTTTCTTAATTATCTTATTGAAGGGGTAAATTCAAAAAGTTAATAATTTCTAATTTTTATGTTATATGCAAATGGAAAATGCTTTTGATAAAGAAAAAGTTGTGGATTGTATGTTTGATCCTATCACCTCTTCAATTTTGGCAGAACTTGAAGATGGTGAAAAAGAATGTTCATTTTTGGCGCAACAAGCTTTAATATCTGAAAATGATGTTCTTGATAGGCTTTCTTATTTAATTGAACATGAATTTGTTTTCAAAAATTCTGATGGAAACAAATACTTACTTTCAGCCAATTCTGAGAAACTCAATAATGTAGTTGAAAACAGTGAGAATTTTGATGCTACAATTAGTGGTCTTGAAAAAATGGATAGTTATCTAAACTGACCTTTTTCTATTTTTAATGCCAAGGATTCCAACTCCAGCTAAACCTATCATTCCAGCAACAATCACGTAAACTGGAATAAAACCAAGAATCTCCTTTCCTGAATCCGGCAGTGGTCCAATAGCTCCAAATACTTGAGTTTCTTCATTACTGTTGCTTTGAATAATTAGTTTGTAAGTTCCTGTTTCTAAAACTCCGAATTCCTCTTCAATAGTTTCTTCATTAATTTCTTGAGATATTATTTCGATATCAAACGGATCCAATATTTTTGCAGAAAATGTATTTTCTTGGAATTCTATAATCTGAACGGCAAAAATCCCAGTGGATGTCATTTGTGAATCAAAATCATTGAAAATAGAAAGTGTTTGTTCAGAACTTACCTTTCCATTATCTTGAATAATCCCTTCTAGAATAGCTTGATTTCCTAAAACTAATAGAAATAGTCCTATGATGATTGCAACTCCTGAACCCACTATTGCCATTCCTGATTTTTGCACAAACTAGCATTGATTTTCTTTAGTTTAAACCTAATTTTTCAACAAGTGGTAATAATTAGCCATGAAAAATTAGACTTGACTAAAAAAGTTAGCTTAGGTTAAATTTAAATAAAGAATTTGATATATTGTGATATCCTGAAAATAACTCGTTCTCAAATTATGATCTTAGCAATTATGTTCTTCGTTGGAATGACCTTAATTATGATTTTTCCAATCGTTTCTGAAGCTCAATCTGATGAAAAAACTTTTGTAACACATACTGGGGCTGTTGTAAAAACCTCAGGAGAAATTATTGATCCTCTTTATGTTGCATCCACTATGGAATTTGATCCCATGGAGTATTTACGTGATTTCAACTACGGGCGAGTTTCAGAGTTACCTGATGGAACCACTCTGAGAGAATATACAATTATTGCTGAAGATGACAAAATAATGGAAGTATCCCCTGGTGTTTTTTATAATGTGTGGACTTTTAATGGAACGGTTCCTGGTCCTACAATTAGAGCTACTGAAGGTGATCTTCTTCGAATAAAATTCATCAACAATGGTGAAAAAGAACATACAATGCATTTCCATGGAATCCATCCTGCAGGAATGGATGGTGTGTTTGAACCTGTAGGGGGAAATGGTGGACAGTTTGTTTATGAATTTACTGCAGGTCCAGTAGGTGTTCATCCATATCACTGCCATGTGATGCCTCTAGAAGAACACATTGTACATGGGCTTTATGGTGTCTTTATTGTTGATCCTAAAGAAGAACGAGCACCAGCTGATGAGATGGTTATGGTTCTAAATGGATTAGATACTGACTTTGATACTGAGAATAATTTCTATGCTGCAAATACTATTCCATTTTATTATCAGCACCATCCTATTCAAATTAACACAAATGAATTAATTCGAATTTACGTAGTCAATATGGTTGAATTTGATCCAATAAACAATTTCCATTTACATGGAAATTTGTATAAATATTATCCAACAGGAACTGATCTCATTCCTTCATTTTATACTGACATGATAACTTTGTCCCAAACTGAGCGTGGAATAATGGAATTTGAATATCGGTTCCCTGGAAAATATCTATTTCATGCTCATAAGGTTGAATTCTCAGAAAAAGGTTGGGTTGGAATCTTTCTAGCCAAAGATAATCAGGAAAAAAGCACACAGGAAATAAAATATGGAGGTTAATAATTTATCAAAATTCAAAGTTATTGCTAGTGGAGTAATTCCCTTTGGTTTTCTGGTAATCTTAATGCTGTATATTTTTGGACCCGGTGCTGATTTATTGGATTTGGGAATTCCTCTACCTGAAATTACAATTGAACGTGTAACTTTTATTGATTCAGAAATACAGGCTACAGTTAGGAATACTGGTCCTATTCCAGTTGAAATAGTGATGGCAGATATTAATGATAGAATTCAGCCTGCTGCGGTAGAACCTGATAGATTCCTAGAAAGATATGAGACTACCTTAGTCCGAATTCCTTTTGAGTGGAACGAGGCAGAACCATACACAATTGGAATAACTGTAGAGGATGGAACAAGATTTGAGAAAGAAATCGAGGCTGCTGCATTTGCGCTCGAACCAACTTTTGATCTTGTTGTGTTTTTTGCAATAATTGGAACATATGTTGGAATAATTCCTGTGATGATAGGATTACTTTGGCTTCCATTTATTAAAAAAATTAGCAAGCAAAAATATTATTTCTTTTTGGCATTAACAGTTGGACTATTGTTATTCTTGGCAATTGATTCCATAGAAGAAGCCATAGAAGTTTCAAATGAAAATTTGGCTAAAAGCTTTAATGGCTCTTTACTTATTGCAACTGTTGTTGTTTTGTCTTTTCTTGGATTATATTATGCTGGAAATAAGATTGTCAAAAAAGCTGACTCTTCAAAACTTGCTAAGCCCGTTGCAATTGCATTAATGATATCTATTGGAATTGGTTTGCATAATTTTGGTGAGGGTCTTGCTGTTGGTGCCTCTGTTGGTTTAGGATCTATTGCATTTAGCACATTTTTGATTGTAGGTTTTGCTTTGCATAATACTACTGAAGGAATAGCAATTGCCGCTCCGATGTCAAAAGGAAAATTAATGATTGGCAAACTTGCTGCTTTGGGAATAATTGCTGGGTCTCCTGCAATTTTTGGTGCATGGGTTGGAGGTTTTATATATTCACCATTCACATCTGTAATATTTCTGGCAATTGGAGCAGGTGCAATTTTTCAAGTAATCCTTGTTATTGTGAAATGGATAAGAGAAGAAAATGAAAAAAACATGTCCAGTTTTTCAGTTGTATCTGGTTTTGCAGTAGGAATGCTAGTTATGTATCTGACTAGTATCCTGGTTTAGAGGGGTTCTGGATGTATTGTAATTACAGAATTTTTTATTTCTGCTCTGATTACATGCTCTATTTTTGATATCAAATCATGAACTTTTTCAATTGATAATTCTTTATCAAACGAACAATCGATATCTATTTTTAGAATATTCTCAAAATTCAAAGACACAATTCTTCCAATTTTTTTAATTTCTGAATATTTTTCTAATATTGCTTTGATTCTATTTTCAGTGATTTTATCCTCCAAGTTGAAATTTTTAGGTATTTTGACAAAAGGCTCTAAATGAATTGTGGCATGCTCTATTTCTGGAATATTTTTATGAATTTCTTGTTCAATAATTTCAGAAATTTTATGAGCAGATAAAAGATTCATCTCTCTATCTACCATTACATGTAAATTCGAATATGTTTTTCCTTTGGTTTTATGTGTACTTACGTTATGAACTTCTTTGACACCATCCACCCTTTTTGAAATTTCTAGAATTTTTGCATCTAATGGAACATCTTGCCAATTTGGTTCAAAATGTACAGTAATTGTTGAATTTGAAATTCTATTTTTTATATTTCTCTCAACATTATTGCTAATTTCGTGAGCTTTGTCAAAACTAGTATCTCCTCTTAGTGATATTGTTATGTCTGCAAAAATTGTATCTCCTGATCTTCTCATCAATACTTGGTTTGCATCAATTACACCTTCTGTTGCGATTGCAATTTCCTTAACATCCTTTACAAGTTCCGGTGAAATGATGTCTGTCAAATCAAGAGCAGTTTTATAGACTAGTTTAATGCTAAGTACTGCTAATAATGCTCCAAGGATTAATGCTGCAACAAAATCACCAAAATATAATCCATATGAAACTAGAACTATTCCAATAATTGCAACTAAAGTGGATCCAAGATCCATAAATGCATGATAGAAATCTGCTTTGAGAGTATCTCCTCCAATTTTCTTAATTGATTTTCGTAGCAGACCTAATCTAAAAATATCAATTCCAATCGTGTATAATCCTGCAAGGATTGCAAACAATCCTGGTAAAATGGTTGGAGGTGGACTCTGCAATCTGTGAATGGATTCATAAATAAAAAAACATGCAATCAAAAAAATTGCAATTCCTCCAATCATTCCCCCTAAAGATTCGATTTTACCATGTCCATAGGTATGCTCAGCATCAGCTGGCTTCATTGCCATTCTTGCAGCCAAAAGTAAGACCATTGTTACTACACTATCCAATAACGCATGAATACCATCTGTAATGAGGGCTAGACTATTTGAGATTACACCAAAAATTAATTCAACCAAAAATGCTGAAAATATAGCTAACAGTGAAATCTGTAATACTTTGGTCCTTTGAACAAACATTTTCCTCCTTTTTGATAATCTGAATCACGTATTACCGTTTTCTAAGGAAAAATGGTACGACAAAGTTATTTGTGATAAAATAGGATTTTGGACTGTTGGATAGAAAATATGTCTATTTACTAGTAGTTTTCTCAATAATATCTCTAATTCCTATAACAAATGTTGATGCATCAAGCAATCCAAACTTGTTTGTATCTGCTGAAAATTCACAATTTGCTAATCATTTTTCAGGTTCTATGGTAATTGAAGTAATAATTCGTGATAACAATATCCGAGATACAGGTGAAGGTAAGGGTGAACCTGATGTTACAATAAATGGCAAAATACTCCGAATGGTTCAAGCAACTGATGGTAATTGGTATGCATATTTTGCAAATATAGATAAAGCAAAGATTGCAGATTCTACAGTCGGTTTAGTTGGGAAAGGATTGGACTTTGGCTCTATCTGTACTACAACAGAAGGTACTACTACAATAGGTGTTGATCTTAATGACGCTGATGGTATAGCATATCCCTATGATAGTTGTAGTGGTGTGTTTAATGATAGCAATAATGTTGTTAGAAAAGCAAAATCTCCAAACCCTACAATACCTAATACTGTAGGATTAGGTGGTCAGATAGGTATTGTTGAAGATACATGGCCATTCATTCAATTATTTTCATTTGATGATGTAACTATTCAATACAATCCAGCTGGTACACCACAACGAGTTGATTTAGAATATGATGAAATTCCAAATATCTCTTTTAGCATTGACAGGGATTTTTATCCAAACAATGCTGAAGTCTTTCTAGCTGTAAATGATTTTCAATTAAATCAGGATCCTACTGATGAAGATTCTTGGACATTTAATATTGGTTCTAGTGCATCGACATTTTATCAAGCATTTGATAATTCTGGATCTAGTTCTGCAAATGGAGGACCGGGTTTAGTAGATTTGGTACCTCGTCTTTCTGCATTAGGATTTGAAAATAATGGAAAACTTTCTTTGGTACTTGGAAATGTTATGGAATTAAAGACAAACAATGATCAGCCTACTTCTTCTGTAAATAATGGAGTAGGAAAAATATTTTCAGAAATTGTTACATTAGTTGAACAACAACCAAACTCTGGAATTTTTGAAAGCTTTGATTCTGATGATCAATCTGTAATAGGCATACTTACAAATTCACCTCGTGGACAAACTGGTAAAATTAGTTACAATGATGAATCAATTTCAGTTTTGACAGGATTGTCAACTGCCTCTATTTCTCTTGATAACAAACCTGCTCTAATTATTAGGAATGGTAATGATCTACGTCCTGGAACCGAATATCCTGTAATTTTGATAGATCCAGATCAAAATCTGAACACTGGTGCAAATGATGATTTAGATGTGTTTAGGGAAACAGCAATAATTCCTACAATAACTATTGGAAATCCAATAACAATGGAAAATGCTAGAGATGTCAAATTTCATTTAGCTTCTCCCACTCTAACAGGTGGTACTGACACATCCTCTTCAGTACCTGACTCTGATTCTGATAGGTTGATTATTGATACTACTACACTGGGAATTGCTTCATATGACATGTTTTCCGTAAACTTGGGAATTTCTGCCTCCTCTTTCGCTTCTACTTTGCTTGATTCTTCTAAATCTAGTATATCTGGCACAAACTGGATTAATTATGATTTAAGATCCTTTGAAAAAGATTTGGGGGTTTCTGACTTTAGTGATACTTCGTTTTCTCTTTATTTTGGTTCATTATCTGATCCATCTCCAATAAAAATAATTGATTCAGGAGATATTTCATCATCACAGGGATTTATTCAAATTGATAATTCTGATGTGATTGATATTTTAGATAAAAATGGGAATGTGTTTCTTGTAATTGATTTTGATTCTTCTGCAAATGATGTTGGTGTAATTGATATTCCTAGTAAAACCAATAAACAACCCATCGTTTTTGATTTATTTTCTTTTGGATTAAAAAATGATCGAAGTATTAACAATTCTATTTATCGTTTTGAATTAGAGGAAACAAATAATAACTCTTCAACTTTTGAAGGTACTTTGGAATATGCTGTCACAAATCAATTGAATATACTAGATCCTAATTTTATTCAAACTATACAAACTATTGGTAATGATATAAAAATTATTGTCACAGATAGATTAATTGATGAATCTGGAATTACAATATCTTATTCTGATCTTGATGTAACTGGTACTACGACCACTACTTCTACAAAATCTGATCTTAAAACTCACTCTGGAGATATTACAACTTCTTCACAAACATTTCGATTTGGACAACCAGTGACAATTATTCTCAAAGATCCTGATCTTAACTTGAAAAAAGATCGCGTTGATATTTACTCTGTAATCAATGATCCAAATTCTGATAATGTTGATACAGTTGGTGAGAATGGAATTGCTTTATTTGAAGTTTTGATTAAAGACATTCGTTACAAGCGTTGCACGGTAGATGGTATTGAGTATGGTGGTCTTGGTGCCACTGGATTTACTCTAGTTGAAACAGGACCAAGTACTGGTATTTTTGAGGGTGTATTCAAAATGCCCTCCAAAATTTGCAACAAGTCAGGTACTGCATTAATTTCTTCTGCAGGTGGAAGTCTTGATGTCAAATATTATGATTCACGAGATAGTTTTGGGAATGCAAATACATTTAGTTTATCGAAAATCAAATCTTACACCTCTGTTTCTATCTCGCCACAACTCAGTTCATATGAAATAGTGAAACCACTTTCAGGAAAAATTGAAGAAATTGTTCTCTCAGGAAGTGTAAACAATCATAGACGTGGAATTCCATTGGAAGTGATTATCATTTCTCCTGATGGAAAATCTCAAAATTTTGCCGCAACTCTTTCCAGTAGTGGAAGCTACAGATCTCTAATTTCAATTAATGAAAATTCTTTATCTGGACTTTATGAAATTCACTTATCTCACAATAATTTTGATTTGGGAACCGTCTCTTTTGAAGTTATTTCCACTAAAATTCCTGATTGGATCAAAAGTAATGCAAAATTATGGGCTTCCACTTCCATCTCAAATTCTGAATTTATTGATGGACTTGAATATCTAATTGAAGAAAGCATTGTTACAATTCCTTCTACTGAAAATGGTTCTACTTTCAATCCTGCAATTCCTAATTGGTTCAAAAATAATGCTTTATGGTGGGCTGATGGGTTAATCTCTGATGAAGACTTTGTTAAATCACTTCAATTTCTTATCAAAAACGGTATCCTTAGAGTATAATCTGGTCAATTTTTGTTTCGTTGAAAATATAAATACTCTCAACTCATGAACCAAAATGAAAATGAGGCTAACTGCATTCTTAGCATTTGTATTATTATCAATGTCTATTTTATCTTATGGCATTAATGGCTCTGTCTTTGCTGATAACCATAATCTTTTACCAGTTAACATTTCTTCAAATATAGACATTGTTGCAAATGGTGCAAATATTGTCGTATCTGGATCCTTAAAAGACTATGATCCATTATCTCCCTCTGCTGGTGCAGTTACTTATGTAGTGAAGTCTCCAGAGAATAATCTCGTAACTATTGGACAATTAATTCCTGACTCTGATGGAACTTTTGAATTTTCATTCATTGCAGGTGGTCAACTATGGAAATTAAACGGGGATTATGTTGTTGAAGCCAAATATGGTGGAAATACTGGTGAACTTATTCTTGATTATGTGGGTGGAGAATTAGTAGTTCCAGAACCAAAACCAAAACCAGAGCCAGAACCTGAGCCAGAACCTGAGCCAGAACCTGAGCCAGAACCTGAGCCAGAACCTGAGCCAGAACCTGAGCCAGAACCTGAGCCAGAACCTGAGCCAGAACCAACATGTGGAGCTGGAACTGAACTGATAAATGGAATTTGCCAAGTAATTAAAACTGAACCAGAAGCAAATGGCGGTGGGTGCTTAATTGCAACTGCAGCTTATGGAACTGAATTAGCACCACAAGTTCAATTCCTTAGAGAAATTAGAGATAACACTGTGATGAGCACCTCCTCTGGAATTGCATTCATGACTGGATTTAACCAATTTTATTATTCATTCTCACCAACAATTGCTGACATGGAAAGAGAAAATCCAATGTTCCAAGAAGTAGTTAGGGCTTTCATCACTCCGATGATTTCAACATTATCGATTATGACATTGGCTGATGACGGTTCAGAAACTGAAGTTTTAGGACTAGGAATTTCTGTAATTACTCTTAACTTGGGAATGTATATTGCAGCACCAGCATTAATTGGATTTAAAGTTCACAAGCACTTTAAATCTAGAAAGTAATTTTTATCAAATTCTCTTCTAGTAACTTATTATATTGAGACACATTACAAATTGTAATGCATACTGAATATGAAGAATTTGAAAATATTGAAGATATGTTCATGTATATGGCGTCTGCAGCTCCTCCAATGAAAAATACGATGCCAATTAATTCATACAAAGGATATGTTATGGCATTTATTCCACTTAGTCCTGCAACTGGTGAAACATATTTGATGATTTATGCCAGTGGCTCCCTTGAACCAGGAATTTATGAATTTGACGTTTCATCAAAATCTTACAAAAAAGTAGAAGAAATTGAAAGAGCAGACAAAATTTACTTTATCTGTTTAACACCAAAACGAAACACTCTAGCAGATTCTGCTATTGAAACTCTATAAAAATAGAATCCCACTTTTTGTGCCTAGGTTTGTGCTATGTTTTTGAGTCAACTATGTAATTACGTAGGTTATGATTTGTTGGAAATTCTTTAAACGTCATAATCAACATCATTATTTTTGTGGAATTGTCAATAAGAAAATCTACGGAAAAGGACATCCCGTCGATTCTTAATTTGCTCTATGAACTAGAACGGCCTAAACCATTGGATGAAGGCGAAGTAAAAATATTCAAAACCAAGATTCAAAATTATTTTTCAGATTCTGACAAGAGTGTTCTAGTGGCAGAACAAGAAAAATCAATTGTGGGCATTGTAAGCATAGTCTATCTGCAGAGATTAAATCGTGCTAAATTTGAAATGTATATTCCCGAGTTGATAGTTACAGAAAAACTTCGAAATTCTGGTATTGGTAAAAAATTGATACAGCATTGTATTATTCTTGCAAAAGAAAAAAACTGTTACAGAATAAGACTAGAATCAGGAAATCAAAGGAAGGAATCTCAAAAGTTCTACAAAAGTATTGGTTTTGAACAATCTGCATTATCTTTTACAAAATACGTGCTATGACACTAAGAGAACTGAAAAATCATTACAGCGTAAAATTCCTAAAGGGTTATGGTCATTCTATTTCTGTAAAGAATTCCAAAATAATTCTCAAAGATAATCACGATCCTTTCTCAAATGGTTCCACAGAAGAATGGTATCCAGACAACATGCCATATGAGAAAATAGTCATTTCAGGCAAAGGTTACATCTCAACTGAAGCCCTAAGCCTGCTTTCTTATAACAACAGAAATGTAATCTTACTTGATACATATGGCAAACCAATAACATATCTAAATCCAGCAAGAGAATCGTTGACTGCCACTAATTACAGAATGGCACAATACGATACGTTTTGTGATGAGTCAAAAGGGAAATGGATTAAAAGAAAGATAATTCACAAGGATGCAAAATTAGGATTCTTTAGGATTAGAGCAAATATTCCAGACTGCAAATACGTTCCACCATTTCCATTCAGAACAAATCATGACATTATTTTTCCATCGGGAGAATTTGAAACATATGTTACACTAGCAGAACTTCAAGCCTGCGAAGGAATGAACTTCTACAGGATTCTTGAAGGATACCAGTTCATATCCGAATCTGATATTTATCCATACCGTGATTTTATTGAAAATCTATATCAGAAAAGAATGGAACTAAAACAACAAAACAATCCATTACAGTTACCAATCAAAATAATTCTAAATTCCATCTATGGAAAAACTGGACCAAGTGTAAATTATAAAATTGGAAATCTGTTTAATTCTGTGATTTTTGCCTTTATCACTGGTTTTTGTCGTGCTTAATTGTACAATTTTGTGCGTGAGCATAATATTGAGAAAGATATGGTATTCTTTGCTACTGATTCTATCTGTACAACCAAAAAATTAGATGTAAATTCTACCAAACTAGGCGACTTTTCCTTTGATAATGAGGCTAGTGACGTGTTTGTACTACAGAATGGATTTTATCGGTTTAGTGGCAAATGGAAGCAAAGAGGTCTAGGTAAGTTAGGAACTAAAGAAATTGAACATCTAGATACTGAGAAAGATGGTAAATTATACTATAGATTCAATATTCTGCGAAGTAACAGATTACGATCTTCCATCTTACAGAATAGAGTCAAAGACATTGGCAAGATTAAACCAGAAACTAGAGAGTTTAATTTGAATGCAGACATAAAGAGGTTTTGGTTGGGAAGAATTGAATCCATGGATGATGAAATTATGAATGAATCAATGTCAATTTCAATGAATTATTTCAAATTATGAATATATCTAATACATTGGTTTTTCACTTAACTTAGAAAAAATAACTTTTTTCTGTAATTCATACTTGTCGAGAATTGAATTTACAAGTTTGTAAAACCATTCAGGTGACGTTGGTGCAATGTATATGTCTTCAATCAAGTCATGAATTTCTATCGGGATATTGATTCCTACCGATTCTGGAACATCAATACTAATTCCATTTCTTATATTCGGGAATCTTTGTAAAATTGTTCGTAGTTCATTTTCAGATTTGAAACTATTCTGTTTGTGCATAAATGGCCAATAAGTAAATCCCTCAGGTAACCAGTCTTTTTCATAATCGATATAATTAACCGCTCCTATGTACACTTCATCATTTTCATTTAAAACACCCACTAAATTTTTGTAGGTTGATTGAATTGCAATTCCAGTGTTATTTTTTGCATATAATTTCCACATTGCGTCAGATTCATTCTCATTCATATGCCAGCAATTTAGGTAGGTATGATAACGAATTTTTTCCATGAATTGACTACTTTGTTTCAAAGATTTTTCAGGAATTTTGTTCTGGTAAACAGAAGGCCTTAATTTTATGTTTGCTTTTGAAACTGATCCTTCAAAAGGATCCCCCAATTTATCGCTCCTACTAAAAAATAATGATTGTGTCAAGTAAACTCACAAATTTTGTAAAATCCATATATCTCCAAATTTTAACATTTTCATCTAATTTGGGAAATACAGGATGTTCTTTCATTAAATACTGAATTAAAGATTAAGAAATTAACTCTAACGTTTTCCTCAACTTCAAAACATAGCACAAACCTAGGCACAAAAAGGGGGATTCTATTTTTATTGAAATTCTATAATTTTTTAGTTTGAATTTTAGGAGCAGATACTGATCTACTTCTAGCATATTTATCAATAATTTCGTCAGGAGTTCTACCATTAAAGAGATCTTTACACAAACCTCTGAGATATCTCATGATTGCCCAAGTACCAGCTTTGAGAATTCCGTACATGAATACCTTCATTGGAGGTCCATATGTCTTATTTCTGAGAATGATTGGAATAATGTCATTAATTACTCGTAAATTGTTTTCCCAACATTTCCAAAATAATGTAAATTGTGCTTCGTTCAAATTACCAAAGTGCATTGAATTTTTTTCACTAAAGTCTTGATATAGCAATGGTGCTACTAATCCTCTAAAGTCCATCTCTCTAAAGTCACTCATCATATCAATCGTATATTGAATGTCATCTGGAGTTTCATCAGGCCAACCAATAATGATTGTTGCAGCTGGGAACCAATGGTTTTCATTTAGAATTTTTGCTCCTTCTCTAACTACACTTCCCCACTCTTCAGGTGAAAATGGTTTTGTCTTAACACCTAGATGTTTCTTTACCATTGCAGGTGCAACGGTCTCAATTCCTAAATTGGTTGCAAGCCATCTTCCTGTTTTGTCTTGTTCGTTGATTTGTGAAATTTGTTGCATTAGTGTAGGATCTGCTGCAACTGCTGAAAATGTCATATGTGTAGTGCCAACAAAATTTGCTCCTAATCCTTTGAGTCCTTTCCACAAGTCAACAATGGCATCTCTATTTGGAATAAAATCCCTATTATCACATCGATAAAGTAACATTTCATCTGAATGTAACCAAACAGAATCAAATCCATAATCTAAGTTAGTTTTTGCTTCATGCTGTAATCTTTCTAAAGGCAAATCTTTCTTTGATCTTTTATTTACATCACAAAAGTCACACCCTCTTCCACAACCTCTCATGGCTTCAATCAATGAATTGATTGTGGGTCCTTCAATAACTGGAATATTTTCAAGATTTCTTACAAAACAATGCATTAGTTCTGGGGCATCATTTTTTTCTAGGTCTTGAAATAAATCTACTGCCAATTCATCAGCTTCACCGACAACAACCGTATCAATTCCATGTATTTTCATTCTATCTGATTTAGCTAATTCCCATGCACCGTTACCACCAACTACCACTTTAAAATCATATTTCTTTTTGAGTTGAATAATGCTTGCACACATTTTTTTAAATTTCATAGCAACATAGGATAATTTTTCAGGTGACATTGTTGTAGTTACTGGAGCCATTCCTAAAGGATCCATTACATTAATTCCTACAACTTTAGTATCAGATCCAATTGATTTATTAAGCATTTCAGGATGAGCCATAAAAACATCTTCTCTTTTGTATCCTCCTTGAATCAACGAACTTTCTATTCTTCTTAATCCTACTTGCGCTACTTTGACCTCTCCTGTGATTGGGTCTGTTTCTACTGAAGGACAGAACACTTTGTCAAATACCCATTCAGGCAGTACTTCATATGGTCCACATGCAATGAACCCGTAAAGAAAATTCCCTCTGTAATTTGTCATTAAGCTACGATCAGCAGTAAGAACAACACGTTTGCCGGCCAACTACCAGACTTCGTCAAAGTATGTTATATATCATTTACGAGGCAGATTATTACTGATTGTAAATTAATCATTTTTTCTGATTGATCTGTTTGCAATATTTGCAGCAATTCCTCCTGCAGCAATTCCGTTATCGATATTGACCACTGATAATCCCAAAGAACAGCTTTGAAGCATTGATGCCAATGCAGATATTCCTTTTTCTCCATATCCATATCCTACAGATGTTGGAATTCCTATGACTGGAATATCTACCATGGATGAAACAAGTGTAGCCAAAGCCCCTTCCATTCCTGCAGCAACTATGATGCAATCCACATCTTCCTTAATCATTTTTTTTAAAATTGGAAAAATTCTTTGAATTCCAGCAACACCTACATCATAACCTATAATGCATTTACAATTCATTGCCTCGCACATCAATCTAGATTCTTCTGCAACTCCAATATCTGAAGTCCCTGCAGTAAGTATCCCTATCCTTCCTCCATGGAATGTAATTGGCTTTTTAAATAGTAATAAAGTTGATGAGTTTTTTCCTGTTTTTATTGTAATTTTTAATCTTTTAGCAAATGCTAAAATCTTTGGATAGTCATTTTTCTTAATTCTTGATATTATTACTGAATTTGATTTTTCTAAAGTTTTTTTCACAATTTTTTTGATCTCTTCTGTTTCTTTGGTTTCTGCAAAAATTACTTCTGGAATACCACGTCTTTTTCTCCTATTAATATCAATTTTTGCAAATCCTTCTACTTCTTCAATTGAATATAATGAAAGAAGCTTTTTTGCATTGTTGATTGAAATTTTTCCCGCACTTAATGATTCTAAAATTTCATTAATCTCCAATGATAATTTTTCTTTGTTAGGATAAAAAAATGCTTAGATCTCAATACCTGAGATAGCACTTTTAACACTTTCAACGGCTTTATCAAAAACCTGTCTTTCTTCATCATTTAGATCTAATTCAATAATTTTTTCCACACCTTTTCTTCCAATTATTGCTGGAACTCCAATTGTTACATCAGAATGACCATATTCGCCATCAAGATATGTTGCAACTGGAATGACTTGTTTTCTGTCTCTTACTACTGATTCTACAATTGCAGAAATTGCATTTCCTGGTGCATGCACTGTAGCTCCTTTTAACTCGATCACTTTGGCCGCAACTTGTTTTGTATTTTGAATTAATTCATCTAATTTTTCTTTTGGAAGAAATGTTGATAATGGAATTCCTGATACTGATGAAAATCTTGGTAGTGGTAACATATTTTCACCATGTTCTCCAATTACTAATGCTCTGATTGAATCACGAGAATGTCCTGTTGCCTCATGAATAAATTGCCTAAATCTTGACAAATCCAACATACCTCCCATTCCAAATACTCTACTTCTGTCAAATCCTGAAACCTTGTAAGTAATGTATGCCATGGGGTCAAGTGGATTTGTGACTGGAATAATCATTGAATTGTCCGCATATTTTTTGATATTTTCTACAACACTCTTTACAATTGATGAATTAATTTTCAA
This sequence comes from Candidatus Nitrosopumilus sp., assembly GCA_029864335.1. Lineage (GTDB taxonomy): Archaea > Thermoproteota > Nitrososphaeria > Nitrososphaerales > Nitrosopumilaceae > Nitrosopumilus. The sequence goes on from JAOTTS010000008.1 coordinate 70,507, forward strand.
AAGATCCATTCTTGTCATTCCTGGTTTTCTTCCTGAGCCTGCAACTACTACAACAACATCTGAGCCTTTCATATCTGCATAATCATTTGATCCTTTAACCTCTACATCAATTCCTTGTTCTGATAGCATGTGGTTGATATCCATTGCTTCCCCTTGTGGAAGTCCTTCAACAACATCAAGTAGCAAAATTTGATCATCTAATCTCTTTAATGCTGAGAATAATGCCGCATCTCCACCTACTTTTCCAGAACCAATAATTGTAATCATGAAAACCATCGTTAATTTTCAATAAATAAATCTAATGAAATTCCCAAACTTTTAGACGAATTTATAAGTATTTTTGATAATTTTTAATCATGGTTGTAGTGATTGATCCACAGATTGCTGGAATATCCGGAGATATGCTTCTATCTTCACTAGTTGATTTGGGCGCTGATAAAAAAAGGATAATAGATGGAATTAAGGAATCTGAAAAATTTCTCTCAAACTCAACAATTAAAAAAATTGATTTTCAAAAAATTCAGAAACATGGAATTGAATGCCTTCAATTAATTTTAGAAATTAATGAAGAATCACATGAACGAAAAGGTTCAGAAATCAAAAAAGCGATTACTGATTCGACTAAAGAAATAGGACTCTTAAAAAAATCACAGATATTTGCAGGATCTTGTATTGATACTCTAATTTCTTCTGAATCTAAAATTCATGGAATTCCTGAAGATTCTGTTCATTTTCATGAGGCTTCAAGTATTGACACACTTGTAGACATTGTAGGAGTTACAATTGCATTAGAAGATTTAGGTTTATTTGATGAAAAAATTGTATGCTTACCTGTTTCTGTTGGTGGGGAAACTGTGACCTTTTCACATGGTAGTATGTCTAATCCAGCAAGTGCAATTCTTGAGATCTTCAAAAACTCAAATTTAATAATCAAAGGAAATAATGCAAAAGAAGAACTTACAACTCCTACTGGCGCATGTATTCTAGTGAATTTGACAAATAATGCTGTAGAGTATTACCCATCTATGAAAATTGATTCAATTGGTTATGGTGCAGGACAAAAAAACTTCGAGACTTTTTCAAATTCTCTGAAAATTATTCATGGCTCTCAAAATAATTTTGATATTGATTCGGTGAAGATTCTTGAAACAAACGTGGATGATGTTTCAGGAGAAATACTTGGAAATCTAATTGAAAAAATCATGGATAAGGGAGCAAGAGACGTTTCAATCTATCATGGCATTACAAAGAAAGGAAGGCCTACAAATCTTGTATCTGTCATATGTGATGATGAAAATATGGATGATTTCGTTGATATCTTGGTGTTAGAGACTGGAACTTTGGGAATTAGAATTTCTGATTGTAATCGATTTACAGTTCCCAGAACAATCCACGATGTTTCTCTAACATTACATGGCCAATCTTTCAAAGTTAATTACAAAAAATTCACATTTAAAGGAAAAACTAATTTTAAAATAGAATTTGATGACCTAAAGAAAATATCAAACACCATTGATAAATCCATTAAAGAAACAGAATCATTACTAAGAAAAGAAATTGAGAAATTGGAGTCTCCATGACAAATCTTGATGAACTTGTAAATTGGTTTGAGGGCAAAAATAAAGTGATGATTGCACTTTCTGGCGGTGTCGACAGTGCACTTGTTGCATATGCTGCTTTTCAGAAATTAGGAAATTCTGCAATTGCAGTAACTGCTGATTATAAAACTTTGTCTGAAGAAGAACTAAAGACTGCCCGCGATGTCTGCTCTGAGATAGGAATTCAACAACTCTTTTTGGATTATGATGAACTTGAAAATGAAGATTTTATAAAAAATGACTCAAATCGATGTTTTCACTGTAGAATGGAACTAGGAGATCATCTAATTGAATTGGCAAAAGAGAATAATGTGCAGATTATTGTTGATGGCACAAATCTCGATGATTTGGGTGATTATAGACCTGGAATTGAAGCCTTAAAACAGCATGGGATTAGAAGTCCACTTGTGGAAACAGGATTCTCAAAATCTAAAATTAGAGATACTGCAAAATCAATTGGCTTATCTGTGTTTGACAAGCCATCTAATTCTTGCCTTGCATCTCGTATTCCTTGGGGACAAAGAGTAACTGCAGAAAAACTAACTCGAATAGAATTTGGTGAAACAGTTGTTAAACAACTAACAAAACTAAAACAAGTTAGGGTTCGAGATCTTAACGGCACTGCCAAAATTGAAGTTGACAAAAAAATGATATCTGTTTTTGATGAATCCATTTTGGATCAAATTTCTGAAAAACTAAAACTGATTGGTTTTAGTACAGTTGAAATTGATCCGGAAGGGTATAAACCAGGAAAAATTAATGTGATTGCAGATTGATCTATCTTGATAATGCTGCATCCACTAAAATTCATGAAGATGTTTTAGAATCAATGTTACCTTATCTCAAAGAACAATATGGCAACCCATCATCTATTCATCGTTATGGCAGATTATCTCACAAAGCCATTGAAAAGGCCAGAAAACAAATTGCATCTTTAATCAATGCTGAACCTTCTGAAATTCTTATCACATCTGGTGGTACAGAATCTAACAATACTGCACTAAGAGGAATTGCCATGAAAAATCCCTCATGTAAGATTATCACATGTTTAATTGAACACGATGCAATTTTGGAACCTTGTAAAAAATTATCTCAATGCGGATTTGATATTGATTATCTTCCAGTAGATTCGTTTGGTATGGTGGATTATCTGGAACTTAAAAAACATATTTCTCAGAAAACATGTCTTGTCTCAATTATGTTTGGAAATAACGAAGTGGGTACTATCCAACCCCTCTCTGAAATTGCTAAAATCTGTAATGAAAAAAAAATCCCATTTCATACTGATGCTGTACAAGCAGTTGGTAAGATTCCAATTAATGTCAAAGAATTAGGCATAGATTTGTTGTCTATTTCATCGCATAAACTCTATGGTCCCAAAGGAGTAGGTGCACTATACATCAAAAATGGAATTTCCATTGATCCTGTTATCCTGGGAGGCGGTCAAGAGAATGGCTTGCGTTCTGGAACTGAAAATGTTGCAAATATTGTAGGATTTGGAAAAGCGTGTGAAATTGCAAAAACCAATTTAGATGAAAATATGTCTCATATGAAAAAACTACAAGATCATATGATTAAAAGAGTACTAGATGAAATACCTGAAGTTACTCTAAATGGGCATTCTAAATTTAGATTGCCAAATAATGCTCATTTTACATTTCTTGGTGTTAATGGGGAGGATCTAATAATCAAACTTGATGAATTTGGAATTGCAGCATCCACTGGCTCTGCATGCTCTGTCAATACCCAAAAGGCTTCACATGTTTTAGAAGCAATGGGATTTTCACTAGAACAAATATCTGGTTCCTTGCGATTAACTATTGGAATTTTCAATAATGAGAAAGAAATTGATCAAACCGTTGAGGTTCTCAAAAAAGTTGTCAAAGAACTCCGTTCAGTCTCACCATTCAAAGAAAAATATTCTTTTGGATTGAACTAAATCTTTATTTGAATTTTATTTCTAGTCATTGCAACTGTTGCCATAATTCCTATAATGAGAATCATAACTGCAATTGTACTGAATTCTGGAACTACATAAGTTCCAATAATTTCAACATCTGAATCTCCTTGTTCAAAATTAATTTTTATTACTCTTGAATCTGAATCTACTACCAATTCTTGGTATGGTACTTCTATATCGTCTATGAGAATAATAAACTTGTCATCTTTACCGTCTTGTTTCTCTGCTCCTATGAACTCTCTAGGCAGTTCTAGTGTAATCATTCCTTCATCTATTGCATCTATTTCTACAACCAATGCAAAATTTTCAGAATCTACTACCATATCTTTTACTGTTCCTCCCCTGATGGTGTATTCTACATCAAATGTCCCCTTATTTCCTGCATCTACTTCAAAATTGGTTGTAGTTTCAACTGCTTCTGATTTTGAAATGAATGAAAATGTACTTTCTGTAGTATGTTCTTGGTAAAATGCTCTAATTGTATATTCCCCACTTTTTTTCCATACTCCTCCTTCAGCAATAATTATTTTTGTAAATGTTCCATCTTGACCAACCGTAATTTGTGCAATCTCTATTATTGCACCTTCATGAACAATTTGTATTAAGACTGGTGTGTCTCCAATTACTGTATGAACATTACCAAAAATTACAATAGTGTCTCCTTCGTCATAGTTACTATCATCAGTTTCAATAGATAGCAGAGATTCTTGTGCAAAAGCAGTTCCTGCAGAAATTATTAGTAATGGTAATAATGTATAAAAAATTCTAAACTCCACAAGCTTTCAAATGCTCATTTGTATATTTTCTTTACTAATAAAAAATGAAAAAAGTTATGTGATTTTAGTATTTTGGTATAATACTAAGTCTTGACTTTGCAGATACTACAATTATTGATATAATTGCTACTGCTAGAATCATGGCTGCAATTGTACCAAACTCTGGTATCACAAAGGTACCTATAATTTCAATTTTCTCAGCACCTGCTAGGAACATGACTGTTACTTTGTTTCCGTCAATTTCAACATCATCCCATTGTTCTCCATCAACAAGTACCATGAAGATACCGTCTTGGACTTTTTTGGATGGTGTTACTGTTAATATTCCGTCATTTTTAGCGTCGATGTTAATGACAATTGATTTGTCATTAGTATTGAGAGTTGCACTCTTTACTACTCCACCTGAAATGGTAAATGGTATGCATTGACCATTTGCAGCAATCTCATTAAGACCACATTTACTTGGAGTTGTAGGTTTTGCTGTAGTTGTTTCTCCACCTATTAGTTCAACTTTTGCACTGTTGCTTTTTTCAGCACTGCCATAGTTTACTTTAATGGTGTAAGTACCATTGTATTTCCACATTGCACCTGCTGTGTTTAATGTAGTCTCAAAACTCTTATCGTCTGCTACAGTAATTTGATTAACTGTAACAATTGAGTTAAGTGGACTCACAACAGTTACTGTGACTGGATATCCAGATGCTATATTTGCTACTTGGCCTTTTACCATAATTATCTCATTCTGATTGTAATCTGTTTTATCTGTCCAAACAGATATTGGAATTGCATTCATCAAACTTTTCTTTGCTGATGCTTTGGCCTCATCCTGAGAACATCCTACACATGCTGGTGGAAGTTCTACCGCATATGCTGATGACATAGTTAAGGTACCGACTGCAGTCAAAATGGCTAGTAGCGCGAACGACGTACGACTGTTCATCTTGTTGCGAATTGAACCTATCTCTATTTATGTATATTTAAAAAGAGAAAAAAGTTGTGAACTTAGTATTTTGGTATGATGCTAAGTCTTGACTTTGCAGATACTACAATTATCGAGATAATTGCTACTGCTAGAATCATGGCTGCGATTGTACCAAATTCTGGAACTACGACTCCATCTTTGATATCGACTTCAGTTGAAGCGGTATATCTTGGATCGTCAAATTGTTTTGCACTTACAGTATAGAATCCATTTTGTTTCCATAGTGGTCCACCAGTCGTGATTACTTTAGTAAATTCTCCATTGAGCATTGGTGATACTTGAGCAACAGATACTACATTTCCATTTGGTGCAGTTATGGTCAAAGTAACATCTTGACTTACTCTGTCAGTTGTACCTTCTATGTTGATTGTTGTAGATCCTATGACAGCATCTGCATAAATTTCAAGTCCTTTATCTGTTGCAACATTTGGAGTGACATATACTATTCCTGATTCCATGTTGGTTTCAGTCACAAGAGTTTTTTTTGCCATTCCGTTTGCAATTTCAACAAGCACCTTTAGTGTATACAATGAACTTTGCTGTGGGCTTTGCATAGCCTTGATTGTATAAAATCCATTTTCAGTCCATGTTGGACCTATTTTGAATTCAGTTGCAAATTCTCCATTGACATCTGGTGAAACTTGAGCAATTCCTACTACATTATTTCCACTTGGAGATGTCACTCTAAATGTAACGTCTGTAATTTTTGAAATTGTTTTGCCTGTTACCATGATGGTATCTGAGTTTCTATCAGCTTTGGCCGTAATACTCATTCCTTGACTTTGAGCAAAAGCATCTTGTTGAATTGAGGTCATTGAAATTAATGACAATGCCATAAGGGCTATCGCCATTGATGTTGTAGAACGTTTAAAATTCATCCTAATTCAACTTCAGATATCTTGTTATTTATGTATATTTAAAAATGATTCTGTAAAGTTGGTGAGACTTGAATTGTAGATCTTCTCTTGTCAAATGTCGAGACCTATTGAAGTTCTTTTAATGTTGTATTATTATAATTGCGCAGAGAGCGGGATTTGAACCCACGAATCCGGAAAGACCCTTGCTCATAAGGCAAGCACCATACCGAGCTAGGTTACCTCTGCAAAAATAACATCGTTTAATCAAAGTAATAAAGAAATGCTCTAGGTGGGTCTTTCCGGAACCTTATGACCTAGAGCGTTTAATGTCTTAATTGTGATAGCGAATCACAGGGAAGACAACCCGACAGACTGACATTATAATAATGAAGATAATCCTATTTAATCCTAGAGATTGAATTGCTCTATGCGTAATGATAAACACTATTAGTACCGTATTGTACCATTATCGTTTACTTGCATTTTGAATAATTGTAATCCATTTGTTTAATCCATTTACTTTAATTCCTGCCTTCTCACTTGGGGTCTTACCTTCAATCCCCATGTGAGAACGAATGAAATTATGATGGATCTGCATGCCTGTGATGATTGGGGAATCGTCAGTTTTTAGGGAACGCATTACTTTCTCACGATCTCTGATTTCCCCATTAAGCCTCTCCATTTTGTTTGTATTTTTGTCTCCTTTGAAATGGATATGGCGTATGTGTTCTGTTTTCTCCTCAACGTATCTAGTCCACCATTCTTTTTTGTGGGCTTCCATGAAGTTTCTAGCTCCATCTGAAACTAATGTTTTGGGTTTCTTTCCTGCTACCTCTTGACTCTTTTTGAACAGTGGTCTGACATCCTGAGTGTATTTTGTGTTTGCAACCTGTGATGCAATCCAGAAACGACTGGAATCATCCAGCATTGCATAAAGATATTTTCTGTCTCCTTTGATTTTCAAGAATATTTCATCACAGTACCATTTTTCTGAAACTTGTGGAGTTATGGATTTGAGATAATCATCCATTAGTCCAATGTATTTTCTAATCCAGTTATGGATAGTCTGATGTGTAACCTTGACACCAAAGAGTTTCATGGAATCTGCAACATGACGTAATGATTCCCCGTTAAAGTACAGATTCATTGATGCAGTGATTGCTTGCGGCGTTGCTCGCATCTTCTCAAATCCTATGTTGATTGAGAATTTCTTCTTACAATCTTTGCATTGAAATGTCTGGATTGAATAATTCTTGTTTTTTCTCAATCCTTTCTTGATAACATTCTGAGATTCACAGAACTTGCAACAGCTAACATCAACTGGATTTATGATAACTTGTTCTTGTTTTGTTTCCTCTACTATCTTTCTTATTTGTAGACTGATTTCAAGCCCAATAGTATGTTTGCAGACAACTTTTCTAAACTTGGAATCTGGACATGAACAAACAAATCCTGATTCAGTGGATACAACATCATACCAGTTATCCGAACTTTGTGATTTTACCTTGTAGGAATAACTGTCAATTTTCTTAATCTGATCATCTGTGATCAACTGAGCTCGCTGTTCTCTAAAATTCATGTATTATATTATACGTACGTATATTTATGTATATTGTTAAGCGTACGTATGATTTTTATACGATATGAAAATTATATTAGATATTGACCAGATGGAAGAAAAATCAGAAAGAATTTTCTGTTAAACTTACTTTTGATGGAGCTAACAGTACAATATGTAGAGTGCCAAAACCAATAATTGAATTTTTAGGGAAACCTGAAAATCTAAAGTTTGTAATTCGTGGTAAAGGTATTGTCGTAACTAGTGATTAAGAATTATAAAAATTAAGAATAAGAAATTGTCGGGGTGGATGTAATTGATGAGATACTGACATTATCATATGTTCGGTTAGTAGCTTTCAAGTTTTTTCTAGAATCAACATACTCGTTGATAGCTTCTGTAACAGCTTTACTTGTTGCTTGATTTGGCTTACATTCAATCAACGTTTTTACTGTTTCTTTCTTCAATGTTACGGTAATGTAGGCATCTGCTGGCATCTTTGATCGTAATATTATATGATAAACAAACTTATATCAGTTACTATTATACCGTATTCAAGGACAGAAATAACGTAAAATGACAACAATTCCAGACATAGAAATAGAAGAACATCCTAACTACCGAACTATTCATGTTGATGGCATACTTGGTCATTTCAAAGGTATGTACATGGAAGCAGTATTGTACTCTGACGAGATTAAGGCTATGAAAGCACTCTCTCAAGCACAATTAGCACCCGAAAAAACATCAATCAAAAGAACATTGGAATGTAGGTTAATCATAGATCCATTTGAGGCAAAAATAATTGCAAATTGGCTCAATGCTAACATACAGACATACGAAAAACAGTTTGGACGTATTCCATCACCTGAAGAATATCAAGCTAAATCTGGTAAAAAAGAAGGTCAATGAATACAGGGATGAATTGAGATTCATGTTAGTTTGTAGAAGGACAAACGTGAACTCACATCCTTATTTTTTTCAGAACAAATCCTACATAACCCTTTAGGTCTCGATACTTTACACTAGAAGATCTACAATTCAAGTCTCACCAACTTTACAGAATCTTAAAAATAGAAAAAAAGATGAAATTTAGTATTTTGGTATAATGCTAAGTCTTGACTTTGCAGATACTGCAATTATCGAGATAATTGCTACTGCTAGAATCATGGCTGCGATTGTACCAAATTCTGGAACTACAAATGTACCGATTATTTCGATCTCTTCAGCTCCTGCTGGAAATGCTATGGTGAGAACTCTGTTTGTTGCTGATGTTGTTTCATCAAAGTCTACTTCTTCTCCATCAATTAAGACAAAGAAATCGTCATCTTCATTATTCATTGTTGCATCCAACACAGATCTTGGGATTGTCAGGGTTAGTGAACCATCATTTGTTGCATCAATAGATACAATGAGTGAATTTGCTTCCACATCAGGCATGATACTTAATAGTTTTCCACCTGTAATTGTGTATCTTATTAAATCACTAGAGCCTTCAACTGCAACTGTTTTGTCAGTTACATTAGAACTGTCTTTAGGTGGAATCATTGTAGATCCTCCAAATTCAAATGATGTTGTTGCTATACGATTTTGGGTTCCATATGTGACTTCAACTGTATAAGTTCCAGCTGTCCTCATTGTTCCACCAGCAGTAATTTCAGTACTGAATTTTTTATCAACACCAACTGTCAGTTGAGCAAGAGCAACAATTGCATTGTCGTTCTTAACTATCACACTTACTGGAGTGCCAGAATACATGTCTCTCACTTCACCTGTTACTAGAATTGTTTCACCTTCTGAATATGATGATTTGTCCGTAGTAACAACAATCGAGTTTTGTATTTGTCCAAATGCTGGTGTCATACCAATACTTGCAATCAAAATTGCAGATAAGGCAAACACCGCTAGATGAGCTTTCATCAATTTTAGGCGAAAAATTCTGCTATTTAAGGTTGCGATAAAATTTATTGACTAAAAAGAAAAAACACAATCTCTGCCGAATTTCAGATTAGATATATATTAACCCGAGCGTGAGTTTTTGACAGTTTGTGTGTATTATTTACCGTTACATTTAATGTTCTACGTGGAGGTTTTATAGATGGCGACTAAAAAAAATCAAGTTCTAGTCCCTGATCATATCTATGTCCCAAAACACGAGATTATTTCAAAACAAGAAGCTGAAGACGTTTTGAAAAAATACAATTGTAAACCTACAGAATTACCTTTAATCTTTGTAAACGATCCTGCAATTTTAGGACTAGGAATAAAACCCGGTGATATGATAAAGATTACCAGAAAAAGTCCAACTGCTGGTGAGAGTCTCTATTATAGATACGTGGTGGAAGTATAATGGCAGATCCTTCTACAAAACGTTGGCCAGTAATTCAAGATATTTTAAAACGTGAAGGTATTGCACGTCAACATCTAAACTCTTTTGATGAATTTCTAGAAAGAGGACTACAAAGTATCATCAATGAAGTAGGACAAATTGATATTGAAAATGCTGAATATCCTTACAAAATTCAACTGGGAAAAGTTAAACTCCAACAACCAAGAATGATGGAACTTGATGGTTCTATTACTCATATTACTCCAGCTGAGGCAAGACTAAGAAATGTTTCATACTCTGCACCTGTAATGATGGAGGCAAGTGTTGTAGAAGATGGAAAAATTTTGGAATCAAGATTTGTTCATATTGGTGACGTACCAGTAATGGTAAAATCAAATGCATGCATCTTGCATAATTTCTCTACTCAAAAATTAATTGAACATGGAGAGGATCCAAATGATCCTGGTGGTTATTTTATCATTAACGGTTCTGAAAGAGTCATTGTGGGATTAGAAGATCTTTCATACAACAAAATTATTGTTGATAGAGAAACTGTTGGTGGAAACATTGTTTTCAAAGCTAAAGTATATTCATCAATTGTTGGTTATCGTGCAAAATTAGAACTTGTAATGAAAAATGATGGTTTGATTGTAGCTAGAATTCCTGGTTCTCCAGTTGATATTCCAGTTGTCACATTAATGAGGGCACTTGGATTGGAATCTGATAGAGAAATTGCCGCAGTAGTTTCATTGGTAGATGATCTTCAAGATGAATTAGAAGGCTCCTTTGAAAAAGCAGGTGATGTTCCAACATCTAAAGACGCTATCGTTTACATCAGTAAAAGAATCGCACCTGGAATGTTAGAGGAATTTCAAATTAAACGTGCTGAGACTTTGCTTGATTGGGGACTGTTACCCCATCTGGGTAAACATCCAGAGAACAGAAAAGAAAAAGCACAATTCTTGGGTGAAGCTGCATGTAAATTATTAGAATTAAAACTTGGTTGGATTACTCCTGATGACAAGGATCATTATGGAAACAAAGTAATCAAATTTGCAGGACAAATGTTAGCCGATCTCTTTAGAACTGCATTTAGAAATTTGGTTAGAGACATGAAATACCAATTAGAAAGATCTGGTCAAAAACGAGGAATTAATGCAGTAGCTGCTGCAATCCGTCCTGGAATTATTACTGATAAACTAAACAATGCAATTGCCACTGGAAACTGGGGACGAGGACGTGTAGGTGTTACCCAATTACTTGATAGAACAAACTATCTTTCAACAATCAGTCATCTTAGAAGAATTCAATCTCCTCTTAGTAGAACCCAACCAAACTTTGAGGCAAGAGACTTACATGCAACTCACTTTGGAAGAATTTGTCCAAGCGAAACTCCAGAAGGCTCAAACTGTGGTTTGGTAAAAAATCTTGCGCTGTCTGGAATTATTTCAGTTAATGTTCCATCTGAAGAAATTGTAGAAAAACTCTATGATCTTGGAACTGTACATTTCTTTGATGCAAAAGATGATTTGAAGAAAGACGGAACCCGAGTATTTGTAGATGGTCGTCTGATTGGATATTTCAAAGATGGTCAAGAATTGGCCGAATCTCTAAGAGATCTTAGAAGAAACTCAAAGATTCATCCTCATGTTGGAATATCGTTTCATAAATCTGACATTGAAGGTTCGACAAGAAGACTTTATGTGAATTGCAATGCTGGCCGAGTTTTGCGACCATTAATAATTATCAAAGATAACAAATCATTACTAACACAAGATCTCTTAGATAAAATCTCAAAGAAATTACTTTCTTGGATTGATCTATTGAGAATGGGTGTTTTAGAAATGATTGATGCCAATGAAGAAGAAAATTGCTATGTCACTTTAGATGAAAAAGATACAAAGAAACATACTCACCTTGAAGTATTCCCTCCAGCAATCTTAGGTGCAGGGGCTTCCATAATTCCATATCCAGAACATAACCAGTCTCCAAGAAATACATACGAGTCTGCAATGGCAAAACAAAGTTTGGGATTTTCAACACCAATGATGAACACTAGTACCTATGTTAGACAGCACTTTATGTTATATCCACAAGTTCCAATTGTAAACACAAAAGCAATGAAGCTTTTAGGATTAGAAGATAGACCCGCAGGTCAGAACTGTGTAGTTGCAGTACTTCCATTCGATGGTTATAACATTGAAGATGCAATTGTACTTAGTAAAGCATCTGTTGACAGGGGTTTGGGAAGAACTTTCTTCTATAGAATTTATGATGCTGAGGCAAAACAATATCCTGGTGGAATGCGTGATACTTTTGAAATTCCTAACGCTGAAGATAACATTAGAGGTTACAAAGGAGAGCGTGCATATAGATTACTTGAAGAAGACGGTGTTGTTGCATCAGAAGCTCCAGTAAAGGGTGGAGATATTCTAATTGGAAAAACGAGTCCTCCTAGATTTATGGAAGAATATAGAGAATTTGAATCCTCTGGTCCATACAGAAGAGATACTTCCATTGGTGTAAGACCATCTGAAACTGGCGTTGTAGATACTGTAGTTATGACTCAATCAAATGAAGGTGGAAAAATGTATAAGATTAGAGCAAGAGATATGAGAATTCCTGAAATTGGTGACAAGTTTGCATCAAGACACGGACAAAAAGGTGTACTTGGAATTTTAGCTAAGGCCGAAGACTTACCATATACAGCAGAAGGAATGTCTCCTGATGTTTTAATTAATCCTCATGCATTCCCATCAAGAATGACTGTTGGAATGATGATGGAATCTATCTGTGGCAAAGCTGCTGCATTTCGTGGAAAACGATTTGATGGTTCAGCATTTGTTGGAGAAAAAATGGATGAAGTAAAAGAGGTAATGGATACACATGGTTTCAAATATTCTGGTAAAGAAATAATGTATGACGGAAGAACTGGAAAACCATTCCCAGTTGATGTCTTTATTGGAGTTGTATATTATCAAAAACTTCACCACATGGTTGCAGATAAAATTCATGCAAGAGCACGTGGACAAGTTCAGATGTTAACTAAACAACCTACTGAAGGTAGAGCAAGAGGTGGTGGATTGAGATTTGGTGAAATGGAGAGAGACTGCTTGATTGCTTATGGCGCTTCAATGATTTTAAAAGATAGATTATTGGATGAATCTGACAAATCTGATATCTTTGTATGTGAAAGATGTGGATTGGTTGCTTATCATGATGTTAAACAAAGAAAATATGTCTGCAGAGTTTGTGGTGACAAAGCCA
>JAOTTS010000009.1 GCA_029864335.1 Candidatus Nitrosopumilus sp.
CTTTTCGAACTTTGACTTTTCCTGGTACCACATCCATGTGACCACATAACATTATTTTTGGAGATCCTGTACCTTTCTTTGCAATAACATTTCCAACTTCATCAATTTCGATATCTTCAAATCCCAAGTCATCACATTTGTCAGCTAAAAATTCTGCTAATGGTTTTTCACTAAGTGATGGTGTGTAGAGTCTGAGTGCTTTCTCTAACATCTTTACTGCAAATCTTGGTTCTGATAGATGATTGGCCAATTCTTATTTTTCTATATTTAGGGCATAATTTAGCATTAATGATGGAATATCTACTTCGCAAACTCTAACTGTGTTTTTGTATTCTGTTGTGTTATTTACTTCGTGCACAACCAATCCTTTTTCATCACTTTCCATCAAATCTACACCTACAATATCTCCTTGAACTGCATTTTTTGCCTTTATACACATCTCTTCCATTTCTGATGTGACCTTGCATGGTTCTGCTTCTCCACCAAGTGCCATGTTTGTTTTCCAATGTTTTGATTTTCTGTATATTGCAGCAGCTATTTTCTCTCCTACCATTATAGCTCTGATGTCTCTTGGTGGTCTTTTTACAAATTCTTCTAGATAATGTATTTGATAAATTGGATACATGTTTTCTCTACTTTCAATAATGCCTTCAGCTGAATCTCTGTCGTTAAGTTTTGAAATTAGTCTTCCCCAACTTCCTACAGTAGGTTTGATAACTTTGGGAAATCCTTGTGTCTCTAATGCTTCCAAAGCTGCCTCTTTTGAAAATGCTACTGTAGCATCTGGTGTTGGAACATCGAATTTTTTAAGTAACATGTGTGTAAATAATTTATTTCCTGCAAAAACACCTGTGTTTAGACAATTAATTACCTTGACTCCTAATCCTTCAAGAGCAGCAGTTGAATGTAAATTTCTGTAATAGCTTACACATCTTTGAATAACTACTCCATAATCTTCAGGTTTTTTTTCTAAATCTAATGCTAGCTTCTTACAATCAACCATCTGGATATTGATGTTATTTTTTTTACCTGCTTCTAGTAGGGCTTTTTCTTCCCAACGGATGGTATCGTAAAGAATAGTAACGTCAGGACTCACTGTCCCCAATCCTCGCCAACCGTTTGGGCAGGCTTTAGTTGGAAACCGTCTGAATTTTTTTCTAATTCAAAACTTGCACCACATTCTGAACATGTTACAATTTCTCCCTCAAGTGCATCGCTTGGGATGAATATTTCTGCATCACATTCTTCACATTTTGACATATTTTTTCTTCCACAATCCTCTTTATTTATCATTAATTATCTTTGTCGTCATATTTTTCCTGACTATTTTATTATTTATCATAATTGTTACTGATTAATTAAAACAATTGCAGAAATATGTATTTTTTCCATATTGTTTTTCAAGTTAAATAATGTATGTTTACATATCTCTTTTAACTATACTAAAGTTCTTATCTTGTCTAGGATTTTTGAAATTTTCTTGATGAATTTGATATCCAATTCAAGCGAATTCTAAGAACAATGACCCATGTTTTTAAGTAGGTTATATCGTAATTCACCTTGTCTAATTCTAGTTACAACCGATTACACTATGTGAATATGATAAGGTTGATTTTGGGGTTGGAGGATTGTTTTCTACTGAATAAACTTTAATCTTTGTCTTGTCATTTAGAACAAATTCTGTTTTTTGTTTAAATACGAATTTCTCGGACGATTTTATAATGTTGTATAGATCTCCTTCAATCACCAGTTTATTAGGTTGTGCCAATGAATTAATTTTTGTGCACACATTTACAGTAGAGCCAAAGATATCTACGACTGATGAAGTAGACATCTGAGCAATCATTATTGAACCATAAACGGCACTAATTCTGTAAGAAACAGAAGATAATCCTTTCTCATCCATTTTATCGTTAATTTTGCTATATGAGTCAATCATCATCATACAGCAATTAATGGCATTTTCAAAATGTTGGATGTTATCTCTATTAGTTTCAGGAAAATAAAACAGCAATGCGTCACCAATATTTTTTACTACAATTCCTTCAAATTCTTTAACAATTGAAGCCATGAAATTGATAAAAATTCCATAGAAATTACGCGTATCTTTATCTGATAGATTTGCGGTAATTTTGGTTGAATTAACGATGTCTATTACACCCACACAGCATTTTTGTTTATTCTCAGAAAATTCTAAAAGAAGATCTTGTTGTTCTTTAATTATTTTATCTCTTTGTTTGATTTTTTTCAGGGATTCTTGAATTTTTACAGCCATCGCATCAAATGAAATCGAAAGTTGTTCTATCTCGTCACCAGATTTTATGTTACTTCTTGTATCGAAATTTCCGTTAGCTATTTCATCTGCAGCATCTTTAAGCTTCATAATTGGTTTTGAGATGGATTTGGAAAGAAAGACGGAAACAATTCCCACACCTGCAATAATTATGATGCCAATAAAGAAGAATGCTTGTTGTAGCTTTGTGATTGGACTCAAAATTTCAGATTCATCAATTTCAGTTAGTAAGGCCAAATTAAAATTAGTTAGACAATAAGAAAAACCATATACTTGCTTGTTGGCAGAATTGGAGTATTTTCCGTAATAATTCAGTCCTTCATCAAAACACATCTTTGTGGGAATTGTATTTAGCATCATGGAAGATGAATTGTTCTCATCAGATCTAGATTTTAAAATGATCAACTCATCATTATTTATTAAAAATGATTGATCTGACTCTGTAGTTTTAAATGGTTTACGTAAAATTTGATTTATCTCCAATATGTCTACTGTTGCAATGATGGTGCCCATTGGTTCAGAATGAATATTTGTCTCAGAAACAAAAACAGGTACTGATATAATCGCATTTCCATTATTTGAAATTGAAGAAATATTAAATTCAATAAGAGGTGCTTTAACACCTCTTTCAGAATCATAAATGGGGGATAAATTATTTTCATCGGTTTCTTCGCTCAAAGAAAAATATGTTTTTCCATTCTGACCCAAAATCTGCAAATCCTCTAATTCTAATGAATGATCTAAATTGTTTTGGTATTCATGAATTTTATCTAAAAAATCTAGTCGTTTTTCTTCAATTGTAACTTTAAATAAGGATTCATCTTCTAACCTGTTTACATCATTAATGGATTTTTGTATTAATTGGTTTTTTGCAAGATTTTGTACTTGTTGAATTTTTAAATTAAGAAATTCCTGTATCGTTTCTCCCTGTATGATAGACTCACTAACAAGTTGATCTTTTGTCTTTTCTTCAATTGTCAAGATGACAATACTAAATGTCAAAAGTGCGGTTATAGATAATGCTATGATGGAAACTAGGCCGATTGCTAAAATCATTTTTTTGTTAATGTTTAATGAAAGCATACTTAACTTATGTGAACAAAAATATTGTTTCAATATGCAATATTTTTTATTACAAACTCTAACCATCCGCATAATATTTTTGTAAATTTTATAAAATCAAAACGTAGTAAAAATACGTTAACCTTATTATCTTCAGTATGGAAAATAATTAAAAAATGAAACTCAGTAATTAATTCTAATAGAATTTTTTACTAAAATTACAATAGGATCCGAGCCATTATGTGAGATTTACCTTTGTCACCATATTTTTTTGATTGTTTTATTTATCAGAAATTATCTTTTTTTCAAGTCTATCTTCGAGTGGTATTTCTATAAGATCCCCCATTCTGAGTCCCTTTAATCCGGATGCTACTGCTTTTGCACTTTCATCGTTTTTCTCGAGTCCTAACAATGACATCAAATAGGCAGCACCTGTCTTTCCTGCAAGCTCTCCAAAGACAATTCTTCTCCGGTTTCCAACTGCTCTTGGTGGTATGGGCTCATATGCTGCTGGGTTTCTGAGAATGGCTGCAAGATGTGTTCCTGCTTTATGTTTATATGCTGATGAACCAACAATTGGTTTTGAATCATATGGTTTGATTGTTGTATATTCTTCAATCAATCTTGAAAGATCTAGTAACATATCCAATCTGAAATCATTTGGTGATTTGTATAGATATGTCAATGCAACTGCTACTTCTGCAAGGGGTGGAATTCCTGTTCTTTCCCCAATTCCATCAATAGTAGTGTGAATCTGATCAACTCCTGCATCACATGCTGAAAATGCATTTGCTACTGCAAATCCAATATCATTATGAACATGTGCATCTAATGGAACATCTATAGTATCTCTTACTTTCTTAACAAAATTATACATTCCAATTGGACGCAATATTCCAACTGTATCTGGAAGACTAATTCTATCAACGCCTGCTTCTTCAATCGCTTTACAAACCTTGATTAAAAATTCAGGTTCTGCCCTACTTCCATCTTCAACTGTAAATCTAATTTTTAGACCATGAGATTTTGCATACTCTACTGTTTCAACTGATCTTCTTAGAGCCTCTTCTCTTGAAATACGTAATTTGTCTTTTAGATGAATATCTGAAATTCCTAGATATGCAGCACACCATTTAGCATCACAATCTAATGAAATGTCAATGTCTTCTTTTAGTGCACGCCCATGAGAAACAATGTCTGCTTTTAATCCTTGTTTAATTATTGTTTTAGTTGCTTCTTTATGATCATTTGAAACAACTGGTGATATTTCAATTTGATCTACTCCAAAATAATCTAACATCCATGCAATCTGAATTCTTTGTTTGTTAGTAAACGATACACCTGGATGTTGTTCTCCTTCTCTTAGAGTACTATCTAATACTTTGATCTTCTTTGGATTTTTGTCATATGCATTGTAAATATTTGCATAGTGATTCGGATCTTTCATTACTGAAATCGTTCACATAAATTGATGATATAAACATATTCGTACTATCTTCGTTGAAAAAAACTATTAATGATCCTAAATTAGTTATGAAATAATTTTTTTTTTACGAAAGTCGTTTTTAGACTATTTTTCTCAAAATTATCACAGTATTTGTATCAACCACACCTGGAATCTTTCTTAATGCGTCAATGGTGTTGTTGATTTCAGCAATGCTTGATGCACTCATAATTGTCGTAATATCGTATTGACCAGTTATTTCATAAACTGTTTTCACTCCTTCTAGTTTTGCAAGTTTTAGAGAAACTTTTGATGTGTCTGTGGCAGAATCAACTGATACCAAAACAATTGCACTTGTCGCATTCTCCTCACCAATCTCCAAAGTAAATTTTTTGATTGTTCCACTATCTACAAGATTTTTCACTCGTCTTCTAACTGCTGATTCAGAAAGCTTTAATTTTTTACCAATATCTACAAACGATTCTCTAGCATCTTCTTTTAGATATCCGATTATCTTCTCGTCTATTTTATCCTTGTACATTTTTTTTTTGCTCCTCCTCACTAAGTACAGAATCTAGAGCATGTAAAACTTTTGTTATGTCTTCTTCAGAAATCACTAGCGGTGGAAGAATTCGTAGAATATTCCTTCCAGAATATAGCATCAGAACACCTTTTTTCATCAATCCCATAAGTATGTCTTTAACTTCAAATTTCATCTCTATTCCTATCATTAATCCTTTACCTCGAATTTCTCTAATCATGTTGTGATTTTCTTTTAGTTTCTCTAAACCTTCCCTGAATATTTTCCCCATTTTTTCAGAATTCTCTACTAAACCATCTTCTGTTAATGCTTTGAGTGCTGCAGTTCCTGCTGCACATGATAATGGATTTCCTCCAAATGTTGAAGAATGTTCTCCCTTACTCATTGAAGCAAGTATATCTGGTCTTACAAGTGTTGCACCCATTGGAACACCGCCTGCAATTCCTTTTGCAAGACACAAAATATCCGGCACAGTATTCCAATGTTCACATGCCCATAATCGTCCTGTTCTTCCTAAACCAGCTTGTATTTCGTCAAAAATTAACAAAATTCCTTTTTCATCACAAAGTTTTCGTACATCCTGTAAAAATCCATCTGGCGCAACAATGATTCCACTTTCACCTTGTATTGGTTCTAAAATCACAAATGCTGTATCCTCATCAACTACAGAACAAAGTGACTCAATGTTTCCAAAAGATGCAAAAGAAACTTTCTCAACTAGTGGCTCAAATGCTTTTTTATATTTTGGATTAAATGTTAATGATAACGCACCAAATGATTTACCATGATAGGAGCCTTTCATTGCAACCATTCCTTTTTTACCAGTAAATTTTCTTGCAAACTTTATTGCAGCTTCAATTGCTTCTGCACCGCTATTGTTTAGATGAACTTGTGTGAGTCCTTTAGGAGATAACCCGATTAATGTTTTCAAAAATTCTTCTCTTGTTTTATTGTATAAAGAACTGTGAACTGTAATAATTTTATCAATCTGTTCTTTGATTGCATTTTTGACTCTTTGATTTTGATGACCTACTAATGCTACTCCATATCCTCCCATGCAATCAATGTATTCTTTTCCGTCTATATCCCATACATGTGATCCTTTCCCTTTCTCAACTGTAACTGGAAATCTCTGGTAGAGATTTCCCATAAATTGATCTTCACTCATGTTCTATCACCGTACAATTATCATGTGCAATTGCAGCAGAGATTGGATTTTCTTTTTGACCATTTGCAATCAATGCTTCTTTTACTCCCATATCTAATGCTTCTGTAGATGCTAAAATCTTCTTTTCCATTCCAGGTCCTATTTTTGACCTGATCTCTTTTGCTTCTGCTAATGTCAACTTTGGAACAAGTTTGTCATCCATTAGTAATCCATCTACATTTGTAATGAATAATACTTTGTCACTGCCAACTTTACCTGCCACATATGCTGCTGCTCTGTCTCCATCAACATTTAGAAATTCTGATTCTTCACTAATTGCTATGGGTGAAATAACAGGTGTTAATCCCTGCTCTAAGAGAGATTTGATGAATTTTGAATTGATATCGGTAATTTTACCTGTATATCCGCCGTCAATTGCTTGTTTTCTGCCTTTTTCGTTAACTATGAGAAGCTTCTTTTTTCTATCTGCTTGAATGATTTTTGCATCAACTCCTGAAAGACCAATTGCATTAATTCCATTTTTTTGAAGCATCTGAACAATTTTCTTGTTTATTCTTCCAGACATTACCATTGTAAAAATTTCTGCAGTTTCTTTGTCTGTATATCTACTTTTGATTCCACTTGGAGATGTAACAAATTTTGGTTCCTTTCCAAGTTGTTCACAAACTTTTGTAACTTCTTTTCCTCCACCATGAACTAAAATAACTCCTTCTGACTCTGCAACTTTTTTAATATCTGTTATAGTAGATGGGTGTAAATTATCTACTACACTTCCACCAATTTTGATTGTGATCATTTCTAAACAGGAGTTAGTGGCGTGTTTCTGAGTCCATCCATTTCATCAAAACCACACATTACATTCATGTTTTGAATGGCTGAACCTGCTGCACCTTTCATCAAGTTATCTGATGCAGATAATGCAATTAATCTATTATTATCTTTATCTAGTTCAAATCCTATATCGCAAAAGTTAGAACCAACTAAGAATTTTGGATCTGGGAATTTATACAATCCTTTCTTATCTCGAATTAATCTGATGAATTTTTCTTCACCATAAGTTTGTCGATATAATTTCCACAATTCTTTTTCATCAATATCTTTCTTCAAGAATGTGTGATTTGTACATAAAATTCCACGAACAACATCGACTGCATGCGGACTCATTGAAACACGAATTTTATGTCCTGCAATTTCGCTTAATTCCTGTTCAATTTCACCAGTGTGTCTGTGCTTTGCAGGTTTGTATGGTCTAATTACTCCTGCTCTCATCGCATGTGCAGTTCCTGAACCAGAACCTGCACCAGAAGAACCAATCTTTGAATCAACTATAATATGTTCTGTATCAATAATGTCATTTCGAATTAATGGTGCAAGTGCTAACATCGATGTTACTGCCATGCATCCTGGGCATGAAACAAGCTGAGCTTTTTTAATTGCCTCTCGGTGTAATTCAGGTACCCCAAAAACTGATTTTGCTAAATAATCTGGATGTGGGTGTTCCCAACCATACCATTTGTCATATGCATCCTGATTATGCAATCTATAATCTGCACTCAAATCAACAACTTTGACTCCTCTGTCATACAGAGCCTTTACAATTTCAGTTGCAGTTCCATGAGGAACAGCGGTGAAAACTAAATCACACTGATCAGTTAGTTTGTCGTAATCTAATTCAGAAAACATCAGATCGGTAAATCCTTTCAAACTTGGTTGGACTCTATGTAGATATTCTCCAACATGTTGTCTTGATGTAACCATGGCAATCTCAACATCTGGATGATTAACAAGCAGACGAAGTGTCTCTCCACCTACATAACCTGATGCCCCAACAACACCTACTTTCATGATAAGTCTCCTCGTAAAGGAGTATAATTTATTTCCTAACGTAGTTTAGAGCAAATTCTATCATTTCTTTTGGTATATTTCGTTGTGATACTCTTACCAATCCTTTGAATTCAACTGTATTATTCACTTCATGCACAACTAGTCCTTTTTGATCATCTTCCATCATGTCAATCCCCAAGATTCCACCTCCCATTGCTTTTGATGCTTTGACGGCCAATTCCTCCATCTCTTTTGTGATCTCACAAATTTCAGGATCTGCTCCAAGTGCAATATTTGTTTTAAAACCTCCTGAGGATTTTCTATACATTGCAGCAATAGGCTCGTCTCCTACTGTAATTACTCTGATGTCTCTTGGTGGTCTTTTGATTAATTCTTGCAAATAGTAAATTCTGTCATGTGGGCTATCTGTTATGTCTCTAATTTCAAAAACTGCCTCCATGGTATCTTTATCTTTTAACGGCATTACTCCTCTCCCCCAACTTCCTATTACAGGTTTGATAACTAGAGGAAATCCTACTTTTTTTAAATTCTCAGCTGCACTTTCACTTGAAAATGAAAAATATGTTTTTGGTGTAGGTATATTATTTTTTTTTAAAAGTAGAGTCATAAACATTTTGTTTCCACAAATACTTGCAACGTCAAATTTGTTTAAAACAGGAAAATCTAAAAATTCTAAACTTGCAGTAAAGTGAAGGCCTCTGAAATAACTGACGCATCTTTCTAGAATAACATCACCCAAGTCATAGTCTTCTTTTTTACTATCTGTGTTTATTTGAGTAATTTTTGCATCAAGCATAACTGTATCATGCCCGAGACTAGATGCTTCTTTTTGGAGCATCTTCTCTTCCGCTCTTAGGCGGTCAAACACGATACAGACTTTTGACATTACTCTCCCCAGTCTTCGCCTACGCTTTCTGCTTGTTTAAGCTCAACATTTGATCCGTCTTTTTTGGAGATTTCAAAGTCAGCGCCACAATCAGGACAGGAGACAATTTCTCCAACTGAGGCATCGTCTGGGATGTTTAGTGTTGCATCACATTCTGGGCAGTTCATGTTTTTGTTGACCTTTTCTTTTGTAATTTATTAGCTTCTGTTGACTGCATTCCCCACAATTCTACAAATCCTTTGGCCAATCTTTGATCAAAAGTTGATTCCGTACCATATGTTGCAATTTCATGACTGTACAATGAATTATTTGATTTTCTGCCAACAACTCTGAGACTTCCCTTGAGCATCTTGAGTTTCACAGTTCCAGAAACTGCTTTTTGTGATTCCTCAATAAATCCGTCTAGATCTGCCCTTAGAGGATCTTGCCAAAGTCCTGAATATACCAAATATGCCCATTCATCGTCAATTAATGATTTGAACTTATTTTCATGTTTTGTGTGGACCATTTTTTCTAAATCTGAATGAGCTTCAATTAGACAGGTTGCAGCTGGAGTCTCATATACTTCTCTGGATTTGATGCCTACAACTCTGTCTTCAATATGATCTACTATTCCAACACCTGCATCTCCTGCTTTTTTGTTTATGTATTCGATGAGTTTTTGTGATTCCAATTTCTTTCCATCAACTGCAATTGGAATCCCTTTTTCAAATTTAATTTCCAAGTATGATGGTTTATCCGATAAGTTTTTTGTTTTAACCCAAATGAATGCATCATCAGGTGGTTCATTGTATGGATCTTCAAGAACTCCACCTTCTATTGCACGTCCCCATAAATTTTGATCAATACTGAATCTTTTTGCAACAGCATCAATTTCAATACCATGTTTTTTTGCAAACTTTAACTCTGTTTCTCTGTCCAAATTTTTATCTCGTATAGGAGCTATGATTGGAAGATCTGAACCAGAACGTAATGTAATATCAAATCTTACTTGATCATTTCCTTTGCCTGAACATCCATGTGCAAGCGAGGTTACTTTTTCTTTTTTTGCAATCTCTAATACTTTTTCTGCAATTAATGGTCTCGCAAGAGCTGTTGCAAGGCAATATTTTTTCTGATAAAGAGCGTTTGCTTTAATTGACGGAAAAATGTAATCTTTGACAAATTCTTTTCTAGCATCAATGTTGTAATGTTTTTTTACGCCAAGCTTTTTTGCTTTGGCTGCAATTTTTTTAGTATCATCACATTGCCCTACATCCACTGTTACTGTAATGACATCCATGTCATGTTCTTCTTGTAAATATTTTACAACTACAGAAGTATCGAGTCCTCCAGAAAATGCGAGAATTCCTTTTTGAGTCATAAAACAACTTTCCCGTCGTATTTTGGAATTTATCTTTTGTGATAGACTAGAATGCAATATTTTTGAAAAATTTCTGACTAGCTTGAGCTAAAATTCGATGATTATTTAACAGCCAAATATAACGCTGTTTTATGAAAAATCGATCGATTTTCTTAGCAGTAATTGCCGGTATAATTTTACTGTCTATAGTGGGAATTACTCTTAATTCTAGCGATACCACTCATGAAAATAAACTTCGTATTGCATATTTCCCAAATATTGGTCATGCCATTCCGATAGTTGGGATGGAAAAAGGCTTTTTTGAAAAAAGTGTTGGAGATGAAATAAAAATTGAAACGCGAGTTTTTGATAGTGGTCCACAAGCAATAGAATCTCTATTTGCAAATTCGATTGATCTTGCATACGTTGGACCTGGTCCTGCTATAAACGGATTTTTAAATTCAGAGAATCATAATGTAAAGATTCTTGCAGGGGCTGCAAGTGGTGGTACAAGCTTTATTGCTCATCCGTTATCTGAAATTAATTCTGCATCTGACTTTTCAGGCAAAAAGATTGCTGCACCTCAAATTGGAAACACTCAAGACGTTTCACTAAGAAACTATCTCTCTGAAAATGGTTTAAAAACTGCAGAAAAAGGTGGTTCGGTAATTGTTTACAATATTCCAAATCCTGATATCTACACACTATTTGTAAAAGGAGATATTGATGGTGCATGGGTTGCCGAACCATGGGCCACAATTTTAGAAACTGAACTTGGTGGGAACAGATTATTCCATGAAGAAGAATTATGGCCAAATAATGAATTTGCATCTGTTCTTTTAATTGCAAATATAGATTATGTTGAAAAAAATCATAAACTAGTTTCTGATCTGTTGATCTCTCATCATGAAACTGCAGATTGGATTAATGAAAATCCTATCGAAACAAGAATTATTTTTAATAATTTTCTAAAATCTCATTTGGGGCAATCCTTGTCTGATGAGGTTGTAGATGTTGCATTATCTAATCTTGTAATCACTGCAGATCCTCTTCTTGATTCCGTTAATTCTTTTGCTGAGAAAGCTGATAGGTTAGGATATTTGGGGCGAAATGGATATGACTTAGCTGGAATTTTTTACCACTTTGATTCAAATTCTGTCTTGGAGGAAAGTACGTAATGACTAAACTTGAGGCAAAAAATATTGTAAAATATTTTACTCATGATTCTCACAAACTAAAGGCACTTGGTGGTGTAAACCTCAAAGTTGAGGCAGGTGACTTTGTATGCTTGGTAGGTCCTTCGGGATGTGGGAAATCGACATTTTTACGCATAGTTGCAGGCTTGGAATCCCCTGACGAAGGACAAATATTGTTTGACGGTCATCCTGTTGCCGAAACCGGACCTGAGAGAATAATGGTCTTTCAAGAAGGTGCTCTATTTCCATGGCTGAAGGTTCAAGATAATGTGGAATTTGGATTAAAGATGGCAGGTATTCCAAAAGAGGAGAGAGCAAAGATATCTCATAGATATCTTGACATGATGCAACTTACGAAATTTGCAGATTCTTACACTTTCCAACTTTCCACTGGAATGAAACAGCGCGTGGCTATTGCTAGAGCACTGGTGATGGATCCTGATGTGTTACTAATGGATGAACCATTTGCAGCACTTGATGCGCAGACTCGTGACTTGTTGTTAGTTGAGATGCAGCTAATTTGGGAAAAGACAAAGAAGACAATTTTGTTTGTAACTCATAATGTTGCAGAAGCTGCGGTTCTTGGAACAAAAGTTGCAATTTTTAGTAATCGTCCATCAATTATTAAAAAAGAAGTTGATAATAATTTTCCACGACCTAGAGTCACTGAAGATGAAACATTAATAAAATTTCAACAAGATATTTTGGCAGAATTAAGACCTGAAATAAAGAAAAGTAAAGGATGATTACAATGGCAAAAAATTTTACACCTTACAGAATTGCATTTTACATTGGTATAGTTGTCGTTTGGCAAATAATTGCAATGACTGGAATTTGGCCTGATAATATTTTCCCATCTCCATATGATGTAGCTGAAGACTTGGCATATGGTGCAGCAGATGGTAGTCTGTTTTACGGAATTGTAACTAGCATGTGGAGATTGTCTATTGGACTGGCAATCGCAATTGCCGGTGGAATTGTATTGGGAATTTTTATGGCAAGAGTTGAAGTTATCAATCAAACTGTAGGTTCTCTAGTTTTGGGATTGCAATCAATCCCTTCAATTGCTTGGGTTCCATTAGCAATTCTTTGGTTTGGATTAACTGATGGTGGAATAATTTTTGTCACAGCAATAGGGGCAATTTTTGCAGTTACAATAAACACCTACACTGGTGTCAAAAATATAGATCCTCATTTTATTGAAGCCGCGCGAAATATGGGGGCAAAGGGTAGCCAGCTAATTACTGCGGTTTTGATACCTGCAGCATTCCCACACATGATTTCAGGATTCAAACAAGGCTGGGCATTTGCATGGAGAGGCGTAATCGGTGCTGAGATACTCTTTTCATTCCTAGGATTGGGATTCTTGCTAAATGCTGGGCGCTCTCTAAATGATGTCTCAGAAGTTATTTCTATAATGATGGTGATAATGGGAATTGGTTTAGCAATTGACGGCATTGTGTTTACGAGACTTGAGAACAAAGTAATGTCTCGTTGGGGACTGCGATAGTTCTCTTTTCTGGGTTTCAATTTGTCTGTGAGAATCTTGATGATGTGGTATGTTGTTTTGTCAATCTGCGAAAAGCAAAGACCGTTTTTGGATGTGCAAATTTGGTACTAGCAGAACTTGGAGAATCAAACATGAAAAACGCCCAAGGGATAAGTCTTGCAATAGAGACGATAGGTGACGCGGTGGCAAAGTTGTTGGGAGAATCAGAAAGAAAGAACCTTTTTGTGTTGGTACTAGATGAGCTTGATGCATTGTTTTTAGACCAAAGAGGAAATCCTTCTGACTTTATCTACAAGCTTGTGGTGTTAGAGGAGAGATTCCATGAGAAAGGTCACCTGATGTGCATTGTAGGAATATCAAACAATGTGATGACAGAGTTTGATCTTGATGACAGGGTACGTTCTAGAATTGGATCCTCTGAAGTCTTCTTTGAGGCATATTCAGAAAAAGATGTTCTTGGAATATTACGAGACAGGGCAAAGAGCGCATTTTCTGGCAAGGTTGATTCTGCAGTATTGGAGTATTGTGCTGCAATGAGTTCATCTGAGCATGGCGATGCAAGACGTGCAGTTGACTTGTTGCGTAGTGCCGCAGAGATTGCTGGCAGGAAATCAGAGCAACTCTCAGAGCCATATTGATCTGGCATCAGAGCAGCTGCAAAAAGACAGAGTCGGCTTGATTATCTCAACTGCATCATACCATTTCCGGATTGCGGTGATGGCCCTTGCAAGAATCACGTTCTTGTCAGGTGAGACATGGCGTTCTACATCATCAGTGTACAAGCAATACGGGATGATTCTGGACAAGGAGACAAAACCCCTGACATACAGACGTGTATCTGAATTGCTAGTTGAGCTGCAAAACACCGGCATTGCTTTGTCCCAGACAGCATCAAAGGGAAGACACGGGTATGGCCACACGGTACATGCTTACAGTGTCTCCAGAGTCTATCGGAATGACAGTGGCACCAGAATGGTGGGAGAATCTAAGAAAAAACAAGGCGGAATTTGAGGCAAGCACTTCTATACAGAGTCTTTGGCGCGATATTGGACGGAAAAATGGCAGCCTTGTAGCAATGCAAAAGAGCAATGAGGAGGTCCAAAAAAACCACTGGAGAAAGTTTTCTGGACTTGACTCTTAGCGGTATTTTTCTGTCTTAACGGTTCAAATTTGGTTAAGAGCACAACGTGCATGGGGTTATAGTTAGTGATGTGTTTTTGATACCCACGTGGAAATACAAATGAAGAAAAACAAAGTGATTTTTACACATCAAATATTCAAAAAAAGATTGAAAAAGGATTATCTTATCACTTTACATGAAAAAAACAAACGTGAGATGCTACTAACATTAAGAAACTTAATGAATGCTAAAACAAGGAAGAACCAGTTATTGGCAATTACACTCTTTATCTAACTGAAACCCGTTTTTTGGTATTTTTTCGCACTGGTCTGTCAGGCTTGTCTGTATTTAGTTTTGGTTTATCTGTAGATATGCTTACACCCTTCTTCTGCCCTTTACGTCTAGCATCATTACGTATTTTTTCATCTTTTTGTAATTTTTCCAATTCTTCAGAATCGGTTTTGCGAGTTTTGCTTGCTACCATGTACTTTGAAAGTTCATTCTAGTAATTTAAGATGTTGAAATGATTAACGATTGTGAATTCTGTAAAAATATTTGCAGTTTAATGAAGATGAGAATGTTGGATTTCATCTCAGATAAAATTGTGATCTTTTGAATAGCTGTTTACAGTATTACAAGGATTATTTTCATATCAGCAATCCCAATATGTCTCTAAAAGTAATAATCCCTTGAAGGGTTTCCCCGATTTTCACCAAACAACAAGAAGTATCATTTTTTAGAATTGATTTTAGAATTACGTTAAGATCATCATCAGGGGTACATTGAGGAACTCGTGTAGTGCCCATATTGCCAATTTCAGATTCCAATTTACGGGATGTTTTTATTCCTAGAGATTTTTTCCCTTGACGTTCTTGAGGCAAAATGTATTCTATAATATGAGCAGGTGTGAGAACTTGTTTGATTTTCCCATGTGTGATCACAGGTAAATGATCTAATCTTTTTGAAGTCATTATTTTTTTAGCATTGCTGAGGGGTTTTTCTGAAGATATGGTTATTGGATTTTGGGTGTAAATCATTTTGGCTTTTATTGACTTATTGCCTTTAGTTGAAAGTAATTCCAATATTTTTTTTGCAGTGACCACACCAACAATCTTATTTTTTTCCACTATTGCAACACCGCGAGTTCTATAATCCGAAATAATCTTTGCAGCTTTCTGAATTGTGTCATTTGGTCCAATGAACGGGATGGGGTGAATGAGTGACTCTACACTCATTTTAGAAATATTTTTTGCTTTTAACAATTCCCTCATATTGGTTGAAAGTGTTGATTTACCATTAAAATAAAAAACATCAAATGCATTTTTTTCTGAAATTTTGTCAATAACACTAGAAAGTGTATCTGCAGGATCAATCATAATTGCTTTGGAGATCAAGGATGTCACGGGAGTATCTCGTATTTTTTGTAAATTCCCATCATCATTGTTAATTGATACCATCAGTTTGAGTCTCTTTAAGATTCAATTAAAAGCAATATGCAAATTACCAGACATGAATTTGAAACTTGAAGAATTACAGTAAAAGATTAATTTCTTAATTGAAAAAAACAAACCATAACCAAAAAAACAATTATAATTAAAGCAGATGGCAGCAAAGTTTTCTTCAATCCTAATAAGATCATCTCAACCTGTATGAGATCTGGAGCAAGCAGGGATGCAACTAAGAGAATCCTCAAAAAAATTAGGGGTCACATTTATCGTGGAATGGACACGGGATATTTACAAAATGGTATTATCTGCATTAAGTGAAGAAAAAGGAGGCGCAGTATTAAAACAAAAATATCAGCTAAAAGATGCAATTGAATTAGCCCCAGCAGATGATCTATTTGTGAAAACTGGATTTTCTCTCCATATTGATCCTTTACTTTTACCTTCTATCATGAGTAAAAAGAAAGCAGTTGGCGCAACCCATCTTGCAGTCGATATTCCAACTGGAAGAGGGGCAAAGATGAAAACAACAGGGGAAGCTGATCTTCTTGCAAGAGACATCATTGAACTTGGTATCAGATTAGGAATTCTTTCTTTTTTGATGAGGAAAGGTAATTTGACTCACTCATGAATATATTGGAGATTTCACATTTTTTTATTACTAAGAATAAAATCAGAAATGAAAATCATGTCATGTGTTTAATTATTATTTTTACGTATATTACATGGGCTGGATTTCGATTTAGCACAATGCACGGAAACGTGGGGTATTAACCCAAACGATAAACTTCGGTTTGACGTTTTCACGATTCCGTGTTTTAAAAATTAAATCACTATACGCATGTGCAAACTTTTATTTCCAATTCTGGTAAATTTGTCTCTAGTTTAATTACTTATATTGCACTTTTAATGCATGAATTCTCAATCACAAAAACAGATTGATGATATAATGTATGAAACAAATGAGAAAATTTCTGCCATTGTAAATGAAATCCGAGATATCAGATTTTCCAAAATGACTGAAAACGATAAACAAACAAAATGTGATAAATTAAGAGAAGAGTTTGAAAAAGTCATGTCTGAAGAAGGTAGAAAAATAGAGGAAGTAATGAAAGAATGCCGATGAAAATGGACGATATTGACCCAGATTATGAGACTGAAAATAGATCAAGTAGGTGTTATTGACCCACTTACAGGTGTGGTTTTATTCAAAGATGAGAGAGTTGAATTTCTAGTGTCTGGGTTTTCATCCGAAGTTACAGGCTTTATCTCCAATTTCCTAAAAGAAAAAAGAGAAGATCCACCTACAATATATCTTCTGGTTGAACAAATTTGTGAAGAAAATGGACTTCTTTTAGTCAAAGTCAAAATCTATGAAAGTGGAGGTATCTTTAGAGCAAACCTGTATTTCGCTGGTAAAAAAGACATGGTGTTTAGAAATTTTAGGGCATCCGATGCAATAGCTTTGGCAACGTATTATCACATCCCAATTCTAGTGAGAGAATCAATGTTAAAGAAAAAATAAAATTCTTTTAAAATATTATTCTGTAATTGGATAATAACCAACATTATAACTTCAAACAAGAATTATCGGCTAATTTCAAAAGTGACATTGGTCTAATTACTTTTAATATCTTTATTGGGATTATTTTATAATGACAAAAACTATTCAAATACTGTCTTTGATGACAATTATTTTGCTAAGTGTTACTGTATCATCTAGTCTGATTGATAATTCATATGCAATCAAAAGCAAGGGAACCCCAAATCCCGTGACGGGCTCAGACAAGGTTTGTGGAGACAGACTATGTTCAGAGCCAGAAGTAAAATCACAAAAGGAATCAAAGAAAAAAGAAGAGATAAAGACTGAAAAAAAGGCTGAAGAGAAAATCAGGGCCGAAGCTGAAAAGTCCAAAGTACAAAAAGATCCAACAGAATCCCACGAGGAAGAAGCAAGACAATATGCCGAACAGCGTGGTCAAGGTCCATCTTGGAAAACCATTTCAGGAACCATAACATCAGACAAGGATCCTGGGATAGGACATGAGATGCACCAGTTGGCAATACTGCTATCTCCGAGTAAAAATCTCTACAAGGGCCACTTAACATATTCAGCATCTGAGAATGTTCAGATAGTTGTTTTACATGGTCCTCTAAAGAAAGGACAAGACAAGGGACAATTGTTTTGGACAACTGATGGACAGACAAAGTACGGTCTTACACTAGTTGATCAAAAATCTGACTCTGGAATCTTTACGTTTAGCGGCAAGGCATTGGCAATACATTCTATGAATTCTGAACCATTTACGGTGACATACTCTGTTACATACAAGGAGACACAATCCTCAAAGACAATATATTCAGAAAGCATGACATCTATGAAAAGTCCAGCTCTTGGACACGAAGGACATAACATTGCAATGATACTTCCCCCAGGTGACGAGTTTTACCGAGGTAGGGTGACATTTGTTGCCTCTGAACCAGTACAATTTGCATCATTAACAGGACCACTGGGTACCGGGGATGATAAGGGACAGCCAACATGGACCATTGACGGAAAGACAAAGTATGCATTTACCTTCATCAGGGCAGACAAGACAAGCGGTACGTGGGAATTTTCTGGAAATGGAATAGCGTTTCATACCATGAAAGACAATCCATTTACCATATCATACACTGTTACTCTAGAATCAATTGACAAGTAACACTCTTTATTTTTTTAATGTAGTTTTTTTGTATGTTTGATGAAATTCTATAAAACATGATTGATTTTTTAAAACTAGTGGAAATATTATTTCTTTGTCATACTTTTTCTCAGCATTGAAAATCAGTATACCTAATAATATACAAAACAACTCTCACAATAAAGCATAAATGCAAATTTTGTTAATCTCAATTCTTTTAGTTTTAACATTTACAATTATTTCTGCTACTGTATATGCTGAAACGTGGAAAGTACAAATTCCTGCAGGATCTTCTGACCCTGCATCGCCAGTGCATTTTGTACCCTCTGAAGTTTCTATAAGATTTGGAGACAAGGTCGAATGGGGAAATGCTGATTCCGTAGCACATACTGTAACTTCGGGAACATTAGAGTCTGTTTTTACCATTTGACTTTGGTATTGCACCAAAAGAATTCCAATCCCCACTAAAACAAATGATGTCAGTTGAACACACAAGTGATGTGGTATGTAATGAGGGATAAATTATTTAAGAAAAAGTCCAACGGAAATGCAGTTTGTTTAACAGAACCTACTGCAGAAATTTTGATTAAACGAGGTTGGGCTGACTACTTTTAGGCATGTCACAGGATTATTCTGAGAGTATAAATCTGAGTATGGATATTTTTGAACATGGGTAAAATTCTGGTTCCTATTGATGGGTCTCTTAATTCTGTAAGAGGACTAGAAAAAGCAATTGACCTTGCAAGAAAAACAGATTCAACTATTACATTGCTTCATGTTGCCATGCTTCCACCAATACATATTGTTGGTCATCCATTAGATAAAGTAAAAAGATCCTTGGCAAAAAAAGCTCATAAATTCATCAAAGATGCAGAAGACCGATGTATCAATGAAAATATTCAATCCACGACCAAATTGATTTATGGCTCTGATCCTGCATATGATATTGAGCAATTTGCGCGTAAATACAGGCATGACATGATTGTAGTTGGCGCAAAGGGAAAAAGTACTCTAAAGCGCCTCTTTTTGGGAAGTGTTTCTAGCTATCTTGTTCAAACTACAAAGACGCCAGTAACTGTGATAAAGTAATCAACAGTATCTTGGAAATATACACATGAGGTTCAAGTGGATGGATATTTTTACAGAAATGCAGAAAAAATAAAATCATAAAGATAAATAAGGTCCCAAAATTGTTTTTACAACATGTTATAGATGACTCGTTTCAATAGATGATTTCTTTCTCACTACTCTGAATTTTCAAAATTCTCAAAATATACGAGAACACGCAAATGTTTTTACCATAAATAAAAAAATTCAGAGCGACATCTAGTCTGATGGGGATTATCATGGATGAATATCATGTTAGAAAATCTACGTTTTTCTTTTAATTGTAAGATTGTGAAAAATAATGACTTGGAACTTGCAAAAATAAGCCCTCAGGAGAAGACATTACTGGTAGGATTTCCAAGCAATGGTCTTGTTGGCACTTTTTCAATATCCTACCTGATTCATCATCTAAAGATGAAGTATATTGGAGATGTTGAAGTATCAGATCTTCCTTCAACGTTATTTGTAGAAGAGGGGGAAATTTTAGCCCCAATCAGAGTCTACAATAAAAATAATCTTTTTGTGATAATTTCAGATGTTCCATTTGATCAGTACTTGGCAGAGAAATTTGCACTTGCAGTTCATGCGTTTTGCAAAGATCATACAATAAAGAAAATAGTACTTGTCAGTGGTATGGAGTCAGTTAACCAAAAAGAAGATGGTCCAAAAATTTATGGTCTTGTAACACATCCGATCTTAGAAAGTAAACTTTACGATAATCAAATTCCAAAATTTTTAAATGGTTCAATTTTTGGGACAGACGCTGCCATAATTTCAGTTTTTAGAAAAACAAACATTCCTGTAATGGTTTTGTATGCAGAATGTCATTCATTCTTCCCAGATCCCGAAGCATCAATTATCGCAATAGTCACACTAGCAAAAATTCTAGATATTGAAATAGACATAAAAGATATTCAAAATAAAATAGACACACTTCGAATACAGCATAGAAACCTAATGGAAGAAACACTTCGAACATTACAAGAAAAGAAGACAAGGGCTCCACAGATTTACAGGTGATTTAATGAACAATTTCGATAAGTTTGAATTCAGAATGGCTTTTCCCATGATTAGTTCATTATTTGATGATATAGAACAAAGAATTCTTTCACCACTATCGTGTCTGAGAGAGTTTGACAATTATTGGATGTTAGAATTTGATCTTCCACTGGTGGATAAAAAAGATATTGACGTCACTTTTGATGAAAACATCATAAGTATCAAGGCAAAGCTCAAGGAAGAATATTCTGAAGAAAAACAAGGCAATATCATAAAGTTTGAATATTTTAAAAAATCAATCTCATTGCCTGAAAGAATAAATGTTAAAAAAACAACTGCCAAATTCCAAAAAGGAAGATTAGAAATAAAAATTCCAAAAAAGATAGTCGGTCATTCCATCAAAATCAATTAGCATTTAGTGGATAAAATAATGGCATTATTTACGGAGCAAGTTTTTTTGCAAAAGTGGTTTTTCCACTTAATGCAATACCGACCGTTAACACATAATCCATTTACATCATTGTTAGATCAACTAATTACAGGTTTTTAATGAATTAGAAAACAATTCAAGACGACATACACATAATGATGACAAACTAATTTTCATATCTTGAAATCTGTTTTCCTATTCCATCCCCATTCCGGGCATGCCTCCCATTCCTCCTTGAGGTGGAGCAGATGATCTTGATGATGCAACAACGTTATCGATTCGCAGTATCATGTTTGCAGTCTCAGTAGCTGACTTTATTATCTGCTCTTTTACCTTGACTGGCTCTATTATGCCTAGTTTCTCAAAATCTGCAATTATTCCATTAATTACATCCACGCCAGTGAATTTCTCTCCTTTGCTCTGTCTTGACCGTAATTGCGTAATTGTATCAATAGGATTCATTCCAGCATTTCTTGCAAGTGCAAGTGGAATGGATTCCATGGCGTCAGCAAACTTTTCAACTGCAAGCTGGTCCCTCCCAGAAAGTGACTTTGACCAATCTCTGAGTTTTAGTGCAATGAATGCCTCAGGGGCTCCGCCGCCATAGACTATCTTTGGTTTTTCAATTACATCCTTTACAACCATCAATGCATCATGCATTGACCTGTCTGCCTCATCAATCACTCTTTGAGTGCCACCTCTTAGCAATATGCTGATTGCCTTTGGATTCTTGCATCCTTCAATGAACACCCAATTGTCCTCCTCAACTCTTTTCTCCTCCACATTTTCTGCCAGACCCAACTCTGTATCATTTAAATCATCAACTCTTCCCACTATTCTGCCTCCAGTGGCTTTTGCAAGTTTTGTCATGTCACTTTCCTTGATTCGTCTAACTGCAAGTATTCCCTCCTTGCTCAGATAATGCTGAATAATGTCATCTATTCCCTTTTGGCACAAAACAACATTAGCGCCAGTTGATTTAATCTTGCTTGCCATATCTTTGAGCATCTGATTTTCTTCTTCCATGAATGACTTTATCTGGTTGGGGGTAGAGATGTTTAGCTTTGCTTCAAACTCTGTCTTTTTAATCTCTAGGGCCTCATTGATTAAAGCAATCTTTGCATTCTCAATTCTTCGCGGCATGCCGCTATGAACTATTTCCTTGTCAAGTATGATACCACTTACTAACTCACTGTCAGAAATTGAACCCCCCGTCTTTTTTTCTATCTTTATGTTGTCAAGATTTACCTTGAATATTCCATTTTTCTCTTCAATGACGGCCAATACTGCATTGACTGCCAGTTTGGCAAGATCAGTTGCTTCAATTGATACAAGCTTTGTCTGCATTGACGTGTTTGCAATCTTTTCAAGTATTTCCTTGTCTTTTGGTTCAAAGTTTATTGTAATTTCAGTCAAAAATTCCATTGCCTTCTTTGAGGCCTTTTTGTAACCCTCGGCAATTATTACTGGATGAATGTCATCATCAATTAATGATTCTGCCTTTTCAAGCAGAGCCCCTGCCAAGACAACTGAAGATGTTGTACCATCTCCCACCTCACTATCTGTAGCTTTGGCTACTTCCACCATCATCTTTGCAGCGGGATGCTGCACGTCAATCTCTTTTAGAATGGTTGCACCATCATTTGTAATCGTAATGTCCCCGATTGAATCTACAAGCATCTTGTCCATCCCTCTTGGTCCAAGGCTTGTCTGAATAATTTCAGCAATTAGTTTTGCTGCCCTGATGTTGTTTCTTTGTGCATCACGTCCGCGTGATTGTCTTGTTCCTTCTTTAAGCAAAATTATAGGAACACCCTCCGGTGTTGTTCCAACTTGAGACATTAGATTACCTAGTTTTGTTTTGATATATTTATTGCAATGATATGATTTTCATTTTTGAAACCATGTCATTTTGATTTCAAAATAAAGAGATATCCAACTTTATTACATCTGATGATAGATTAAACCTAGACGGTAAAAATCCTGTGTTGATTCATTTATGTGCAAGCCATATTTCAATTAAAGTTTGAGATTAGATTGGGATCCTTTTTTATTAAAACTAGACAACAGGAAGACAAAAATCATAATTGATAATCTACAGAAAGTACAAATCCATTTTTTGATATATTGTTCTCAATGAATACTGAAAACAATGACAAAGAGAGAAAAGAGGTTGTACCATTTTGGCGTTCAGGATTTGGCGAACTAGACAAAGTTTTTGACAACTTTAAGCGAGATTTTGAGCATGCATTTGCAACAAAACCCCTTCATCTGTTTGACGCCACAACAGCATGTGATTTGGTAGATGAAGGAGACAGGTTTGTAGTTACTGCAGACATGCCCAGAATAAAGAAAGAAGAGATCAACCTTAACGTGGGTGATGACTATATCGATATCTCAGCCGAACACAAGGAATCCGAAGAAGAAAAGAAGAAAAAATACGTCAGAAAAGAACACAGTGAAATATCGATTCATCGAAGGATGTCACTTCCTGAGAGGGTAAAGCCATCAGATGTTAAGGCTAAACTAACCAATGGAATTCTGACTGTAGAGATTCCAAAGGAAAAGCCAACACCCCAACCAAAGACTACCAAAATCAACATAGAGTAATAAAACCCCATTATTGCTTTTTATTTTTTATTACATCTCCAAAAATATGGAATGATACCGAAATGATAGGAATAATCGATCAAACTATCGAAAACTCTCGGAACATTTCACCGAATTGAGTAAAACAACTATCAATAATGCCCTGCGATATGCATATGCAATATGAGAAAGATCTTTTAGTAAATTGTCATCGTCTGACATTAAATCTTGATTAATTACAATGTAACATACTGAGAATTTAATCCACACACTAAGAGTTGTGAGTTATTGTTAAATGAGAATTTGTGTTCTTTACTCATAGTTAGTAGGTCTGTACGCCAAGATCTGTTAACCACATGTTATCTTTGTAAAAATTATTAAATTCTAAACTTTTGATGAGAGTTCATCTATTTTCTTTTCTAATTCTTCTAACCTAGAGTTTAGATCTGAAATGCCATTCTCTTTTTTGGATGGTTGTGTTTTTGTGGATTTCTTTTTTGTAGTTTTTGATATTTTAGGCATTGTTTTCTTTTGTGATGATTTCTTTTCGGTAGTTTTCTTTGCCAATAAAAATAATACAGATAAACTTGTTAATAATTATTTAAGTTACCATATCCCAAATTATTTTGATTGCTATTTTAATTTCAAGAATCCATCCTGAAAATATTTTTATGTACACGAAAATTATATCAAATGTTGGCAAAACAAAATCCTCTCGTCTTTCACAAAATTGAAACCGTTCCA
The DNA here is from genome assembly GCA_029864335.1 of Candidatus Nitrosopumilus sp. Lineage (GTDB taxonomy): Archaea > Thermoproteota > Nitrososphaeria > Nitrososphaerales > Nitrosopumilaceae > Nitrosopumilus. Next base: position 24,406 of record JAOTTS010000009.1, read on the forward strand.
ATCTCAAAAGTAATTGTATGGGATGAAGTGGAGGCAAGGCAATTAGATCTTGATGGGATTGAAGAATTAACAAAAAGTATCAGAGAAGAAGGATTGCAAAACCCCCCGGTTGTTCAAAAAAACAAAGACGGGACATTCAAACTGATTGCAGGTCAAAGGAGGCTGGAAGCACTAAGAATTGGCAGTAAAAACATCCCAGTAATGGTTGTAAAAAAACCATATGATGATGAGAATGCAAAAGCCGTATCAATTATCGAGAACCTGCACCGTAAACAGATGAATTCCCAAGAGATGGCCCAAGCTTGTGATTTTTTGGTAAAATCAATGAAATCCACAAAAAAAGCAGCCAAGGCTCTAGGAATCAGTCAGCAGACTCTGAGAACACATACCATTTCCGAGAAAAACAAAACATCCGTCTAAAACTATCAAAGACCCAGGCAAAGACATTGGCAAAAGAATCTACACATATGGATTTGGAACCTGAGGATCTTGTAAGAAAGATTGTTTCTGATTGGATCTCAAGGAAAAGTTAGTGAATCATTATATTTTAAAAATTATTTAATTGCATATTTTTGATGATGCAATATGACAATACAAGTTGTCTTGAAATGCAATGATAAAAAATTGAGAGTTTTTAAGAAAAACTTTATTCATTACAAGAAAATTTAGTCCTCGTAAAAAATCCAGGACAGTCCTTGCACTTCTTCCCAACTTGATTTGTTTTGTTTATCTTGATTGCTCGTGATGTAACATTGCAGAATTTTAATAAAAGCAACACGAATGATTCGTTCATCTTATTCCTCAGTGTATTTGTATCAATTGATAAAAGATAATTTGAAAAGGATGGGCAAAAGTTGGCCCACCCCTTTGGACGGTATATGGTCGGTTGGTTAAACGGTTAGATGACTCCTACCGCAGAATCCCAAACTGATGACAGCAAAGTTTGCTTAAAAGAAGAACGTATCATTACTCAGAATGATCTAAATACTATTTCTGCAAAAGTGCAGATAGACACATTGGATCTGTCACAAGGTACAATCGTTCTTGGTCTTAAGATCCGATTATCAAAATTTACTTATTTCTGGTATTTGTTATACTGAATGGGAATCGGAGTATCTGACCATTTATTATCACTTGCAATGCAAAGTAGATCAATGGCTAATGCTAACACTAACACGGTAAGTCCTATCTGGCTAATATCCATTGGAGTGATAATCGGTGTCGGTTCTGCAGCAATCTATTTTCTAGAGATGGCAGATTCGGACATTACTATTCAAGCAGAAAACCAGCAAATCAAGACTGCAGGTATCACCATTGATGACATTTATCCAAGGGCTGAAAATCCGAATCCACAAAAAAGAAGCTATACGCTGATTGCACAGGATGCAGAGATTGAGGTATCAAAGGGAGTAAAGGCCAAAGTCTGGACGCATAACTGATTCATCAATTTCGTATAAAAAATAGTGATTACTAACGATTGCACTCTCTAATTCAGGTGGTATTATTCCAAAACCACCCACTTTTGCATCAATTTCAGCAACAATTAGATCATTGGTTTTTACCATAAATTGTTTTTTTGTCTTAATTTCTGCCCCAAAAACCTCATCTCTTAATTGAATTCCTTTTCCATGGATTTTCACTTTTACTCGTTTGTATTTTGTTTTATCATTAATTGTAATTGGTTCTTTTCTTAATTTTAAAAATTTGGACATAGAAATAACGGGAATGGTAGTTTTGTTTGATTCTAGAATTTTCTTTTGAATATCAATCAAAACTTTATGAGATTTTTTTAGTATGTTGATATTATCATTAATTTCAATAAGTTGTTTATCGAAATCAATTTCATGCTTATTTAATTCAGATAACAGATCTTTTCTCGATTTTGATTTTTTACGAATAGACAAACTTGGATTTCTAGCAGAAATATTGTAATTTCTAAGAAATATGTCATCAGTTGCTTGATTGATTTTGAAATTTCTTGGTTCTCACTGTTCTTCATTATTCCCAACAGGAACAAATCTTCTTTTTCTACGGATTTCCTAATTTTAACAAAATCTACAGATTCATAAAATCTTGACAGCTCCTCCAATAAATTCAGAGAATTATTCACCTTGGTTTGTACGAATTTAAGCGCAATCTCAAATCTATCTATAGAATTAAGGTATTTTTGGTACTGTTTTATGCGTAATTTGCCTAAATTTTGGTGACAGTTGTTTGGCAAGAGTTGACAATTATTTTGATTTGTTTATAATTGACACTTCTGAAATTGTAATCTTATTTTTTTATCTTCAATGAAACAATAAAAGCGCAAACAATTATTGCAATTGCAAAATACATTACTGCAGTATAGTCAAATAGAAATGCAATGCTTCCTGCAACTACCGGGCCTACTACTGTAGCAATTGATAATGTAGAACTAAATATTCCAGTTGATGTGGAACGTGGGTTGTTTTCCATCAAATGGAAATTTCCACCAATAAACAAAAATGCCCATGTTGCACCAACGAGTGCCATAAATGGCATTGCCATCCACCAATCAGTAACTACTGCCAACCCGATAAATACAAACGTTGTAAATCCAATCCCGATTTGAAATTTTGTTACATTTGAGAGATGAATTTTGCTTGCCATCACATTCATCAGAATAAATGCAGTCAATGTGTTTGCAACATATACTATTGATATCTGGTAAAGCTCAGCTCCTAATCTCTCCATTAACATTATTGGTAAAATAGTCCATACTGCTGCTGCTCCAATATGTCTTAGCAATAATGATGAGAAGAGAAATTTATTTTTTATAATGACATTTTTTGTAGTTCCAGGTTTTAGCTCTTTTTCTTGTTGTGGATTTGGCAGTTTTATTGTAAATAATAATCCAATTACAAACGAAGCCGCACTAATCAAGAAAATCAATCTTAAGTCATTTGCAATTCCAGCAGCTGCAATTCCAGCTAACCATCCTAATGCATGAAATGATATTACAGTAGCTGCACGCTTTTTGTCAATATTTGCCTCGTAGGTATATGCAATCATTGCAGGAATCATGATTCCACTTGCTACCCCTGCGGCAATTCTTACTAGGAAAAACATGGATAAGTCATCTGCAAAATAGTGCAATCCAAAGGCTATTGCACATCCTATGAAGCCAATTCTGATGAATTTGAGCCTAGTTCCTTTTTTGTCTGAGTGTCTTCCAAAATAAATCTCAGATAAAATCTGGGCAAAACTAAATGATGCAACTAGTAGCCCAATCTCAAAAACAGATTCTGTGACGCCCTTTGCAATAATGGGCATGAACACAAAGATTATTGAGATTCCAGCATGCTGAAAAAAGGTTGCACTACGAACCAGGTTGTTTACTTGAAGTTTAAGCATAAATCTACAGAGAAATACGTTTCACCTAATTTCAACATACGTATCATTCCAACCAATGCTTGGGGAATTTTCTGAAAAGAGTTAAACTATCTAATCCCATTTTGAAATTGAATTGTCTGAAAAAGAACCCTTTCTGAATGCATTACAAACGAGAATATTACTTTTTGATGGCGCAATGGGAACTGAGATTCAAAAATATGATCCAAAACCTGAAGACTTTCCAAATAATCAAGATGGATTCAATGACGGTTTAGTCATTACACATCCTGAATGGATTAAACAGATTCATAGAAATTATTTGGATGCAGGTTCTGATTGCATTGAAACAAATTCTTTTGGTTCAAACAAAATAAAGCTAGATGAATATGGTTTTGGTGATCAAACAATTGAATTTAACAAAAAAATTGCACAACTTGCATGCGAAGTATGTAAAGAGTATTCAGACAAGCCACGTTATGTGATTGGTTCTATGGGACCAACAGGTTTTCTTCCAAGCTCAAATGATCCTGATTTAGGTCAAAAGTCTCTTGATGAAATAAGGGAAGCATTTGAGTTGCAAGCTGAAGGATTGATTCTTGGAGGTGTTGATGCATTACTTATTGAAACAAGTCAAGATATTCTTGAAGTAAAATTAGTAATTGAAGCATGTCACAATGCAATAAAAAAGACTGGCAAAAAAGTTCCGATAATAGCTAACACTACTTTAGATCAATATGGAAAAATGTTGCTTGGAACAAATATTCAAGCTGCATACACAACTGTTTCTGATATGGGCATTGATGTATTTGGATTAAATTGTTCTACTGGTCCAATTGAGATGAATCCCAGTGTAAGGTGGCTTGATGAGCAAAATGAACACAACATATTGGTAGTTCCCAATGCTGGAATGCCTGAAAATGAAGGTGGACAAGCAGTTTACAAAATGACTCCTAATAAAATGGGAAAAGCCCTAGGTGATTTTCTTAATCAATACAGCAAAGTACGAATTATTGGTGGTTGTTGCGGAACAAATCCTGAACATATACGGGAACTAAGAAAAGTAATTGACGAAAAAGCCAACTCCATCGAGGGTTAAGTATTTACAAAAACAATGGTGATTTTTTAACGTTGACAATTCCTAGAGTAAGTTCTGCATTAAAGGCAGTTGACCTAAAACAACTTCCAGCACCACTAATTATTGGAGAAAGAATAAACACTCAGGGTTCTCGAAAAGCAAAGCAGCTTGTTCTAGCAGATGATTTTGATGGATTGGTGGATTTGGCAAGAATGCAAGTTGAGGATGGTGCTCACTGCCTTGATGTTTGTGTTGCAACTACTGAACGCTCTGATGAACATGACTTTATGCTAAATCTTGTAAAAAGATTAAGCTTAGAAATTGATGCACCACTTGTTATTGATTCTACAGACCCTGAAGTTATTGAAGCGGCAGTTACTCAAATTCCTGGCAGGCCAATAATTAACTCAATAAATCTTGAAGGTGATGGTAGTAGATTCGAAAAATTGGCCCCACTAATGGCAAAATATGGTTTACCTGCAATTGCATTGTGTATTGGTCCTAAAGGAATGGCAAAAACCCCTAAAGAAAAACTAGAAACTGCAGAGCTTCTATATGAAACTGGAAAAAAATATGGATTAAAAATTGAGCAGTTTATTTTTGATGTTCTTACATTTACTTTGGCAACAGGAGAAGATGAATTTCTGGATGCTGGAAAAAATACTCTAGAGGGAATCCGCCTTGTTAAAGAAAAATTTCCAAATTCCTTTACTACGTTAGGTCTTAGTAACATCAGCTTTGGACTGACTCCTTATGCTAGAAAAATACTAAATTCTATATTTTTGTATCATGCAGTTAAAATTGGACTGGATACTGCAATTGTTAACGCAAAAGAGATTATCCCTTATGGTGAAATTGATGAGAAAGAAAAAAAATTAGCAGAGGATCTAATCTTTAACACTCATCCGAATGCTCTATCTGATTTGATTACTTATTTTGAAAAAACCGGAAAACAAGGAATTACTGCTTCCAAAAAAGTCGATGTTGATCCTTCTTGGGCACCTGGAAAACGAGCAAATTTTAGAATTGTAAATAGACTCAAAGATGGAATTCAAAATGATGTTGTATCTGCAATTGCCGAAAAACTTGGAAATAATGAAATAATCAAGGATAATGATGGCATTTTATCCCTAGATGCTGCACAAGAAATTACTCATGACGGTGCAATTAGAACCCTAAATGAAGATCTACTTCCTGCAATGAAAGAAGTTGGTGACAAATTTGGTGCAGGCGAACTAATCCTTCCCTTTGTTCTCAAATCTGCAGAATGTATGAAGGCAGCTGTTGGCGAACTTGAAAAATATTTGGTAAAGAAAGAGGGTACAAGTAAAGGCAAACTTGTTTTGGGAACTGTTTACGGTGATGTGCATGATATTGGAAAGAACCTTGTAAAGACAATCTTTCAAAATAATGGTTATTCAGTATATGATTTGGGAAAACAAGTACCATTGCAAAAATTTCTGGAAAAAATCGACGAAGTAAATCCTGATGCAATAGGTCTGTCTGCACTATTAGTCTCCACATCAAAACAAATGAAGTTTTTTGTAGAGCATGCAAGAAAAAATAAAATGAATATCCCAATCCTTTGCGGCGGTGCAGCAATTAACAGCAACTACATAAACAGAATTGCCAAGGAAGATGGAATATACGAACCTGGAGTATTTTATTGCAATACTATGTTTGAAGGTCTCAAGACAATGGACGTTCTAATTTCAGATGAAAAACCAAAACTATTGTCTGAATGGAAACATAATTTAGAAAATTGGAAAGACAAATCTACTGCACCTGTAGATCCTGCAACTCTTCCTAAAAGTGAGATTAAACCTGTTGCCCCTCCAACACCTAAAATTATAGGAGATCCTATTCGCCTTAAGTTAGATCAAATCAAAATGGATGAGGTTTGGACAATGATTGACAAAAGATCTCTCTTCAAATTATCTTGGGGACTGAGGGGAAAAGCCGGGTCTGAATCAGAGGCAGATCATGAACAATTACTTACAGAATGGAAAATTAGAATAATTCGAGAAAAACTCTTTGAACCAGAGATTGTTTACGGATATTTTAGATGCCATAATCATGATGGGAAATTATTAGTTGAGAAATCTTCTGGTGAAAATATTGAATTTGATTTTCCTCGCTCTACAAAACCTGAACATCTATGTTTGACTGATTATTTTGGTGATGATGATATTGTGGCATTTCAATCTGTAACTGTTGGAAATAAAGTGGCAGAAATCATTGAACAATGGAACGATGAAGACAAGTATACTGATGCCTACTATCTCCATGGATTGGCAGTTGAAGTTGCAGAGGCTTTAGCTGAATGGGTAAATCAAAAAATAAAATCCGAATTAAATTTAGAAAAAGGAGGATTACGATATAGTTGGGGTTTTCCTAGTTGTCCTGATGTCTCACAACATCATCTAGTCTGGAAACTTTTAGAACCTGAAAAATCTGGAATGACATTAACTGAATCTGGCCAAATTATTCCTGAACAATCAACTGCAGCAATTGTAGTTCATCATCCAAACGCACAATATTTTGTACTTTAATTGGATAATTTTTCTAAAAACTCATTCAAGCCATTAAAATCACTAGGAGATGTAATCAATACATCTCCTGTAATATCGTGAACTTTTTTTACAAACTCTACAAATCCTTGGCTATATACTGCTAAATCTAAATTCAAAAATTTTGCAGATTTTTCATTTTTTCCAGAAGGAAACAATATGATTGGAATTACTAAAAATTCCTTAAGATTGTCTGATAAATTTTGAACTTGCTCAATGTTTTGAACTACTTGAGTAATGAATCCTTTGGGTTTTGATTCTAATTTTTTTCCAATTTTAGAAAAATTTGGTTTGTTTGAAATAGAAAGATACAAATCAATTTTTGCATCCAGCCCTTGCTCTCTTAACTTCTTGACAATCCCGCTAGGAATTTGACATGAATCTTGTTTTCCTGACTGTGATGGATCTCCCATAAGTACAAGAATTCCTGAAAAACCAATCGAAATGCAATTTTCTACAAACTCAAAAATTTCCTTTTCACTCTTGTCTCTTACTCTAAGACTAACTGTAATTGGCAATTTTGGAATTTCTTTTCTAATAATTTTTCCAACTTCAATTGGTGATACCCGTTGATATCCCAATACGTTCTCAGTAAGATGAATTGCGTCACATTTTTTTGAAATAATTTTTATTTTTTCTATAAATTTTAGAATGGATTTTTTTGTATCAACATCAGGTAATATTTTTGGTGGATTTGCTTCATACCTGATTGTCATATTGTCATTTTTTTATCCTTGGTTAAAACCTTTGAATACCAAAACCGATATGGAATAATAGGAAAGATTGAAATGAATTTAGATGAATTAAAATCAGTACTATCAAAACCAGTAAATCCAAAAATTGACTATGATGAAAATTATCGATTGGCATCAGTACTAGTTGTTATTTATGGAAAAGAGCCACGAATTATAATGACTGAGAAACCCAAACATATGAAATTCCATGCAGGAGAAATATCATTCCCTGGAGGAAAATTGGAAGATGATGACACTGATCTTTTACATACTGCATTACGGGAAACTAATGAAGAGATTGGACTTGAAATTCCACGAGAGCAAGTAATTGGTCAGCTTGAACCGGTAGTGACTTTGAATTCTAGATTTTTAATTTTGCCATATGTTTCTGTTGTTGATAGGATTCCTCCGCTTTCAGCTAATCGTGAAGTTGAAAAAATTTTTCATATTCCGTTTGAATCATTCTTGTATACCATGGCTAAAGATCCAGATCCTTCACATAATATCATACAAGAAATGTACACGTTTGAGTATCAAAATCAAATAGTCTGGGGAGCATCTGCAAGAATTCTCAAACAGATTCGAAATCTTGTTAAATTTTGAGATTCATTTAAAACGAGCTTGTCATATTTAAGACTCTCTATGAACAAATCATGCCAAATTTTTGCATCTAAATTGGGTACAATTTTAATAATTTTCAAAACCTGAAATAATTTTCTATATGATTTGAAATAATTTGATAATTTAAAATGAAATAAAACCTTCTTCTAGGTTCAAATTTTTGATCGTATTTAACACCATCAACAAACTCTTACCACTTTGACTTATCACTCTGTCCGCTTTTTGTAGATACAGCGTCCAAATCCCTGTTATAATGAATATTCTTAATCATAAAGTTCTCTTAGGTTCGATGCCGAGGCGGGAGACATAACCTTTCTTCTCGTGTCCTGTAAGACATTTTTAACAACTTTGTACCAATGACTTTTTTGTTGAGTCATGATGCAAACAGTGAGCGATAATACTATTTAACAATTATTCAATCATCTCAAAAATTATTTTTATATCTTTTTACGGTTCAAATTTGATTAGGAACATAACGTGTATGGGGATGTATTTAATGGCAAAGATTTTGCATTAATTTTTACTTGAATTAAGTGATGAATTTGTTGAACTCACGTGGAACTACCAAGTAACAAATTAGGCAATTTTTAGTACGTGTTTAGAATTACATATTCTGCAAAGGTGAATAAGTAGTTGTTATAATGGCAAAACATATTGCCGAAAATTACGATTCTGGATGAAATTCTCCTTGCATTTGATACTCTTAAAAAATTTGAAATTCCATTGTTACAGATATTGGCTCAGATAAAAGAGAATCGAGAACAAAACAACAAGGATGTTGGTGATTTTGAGTGTTTAAAATCGTACATTCGCTGGAGTATACTCAGTAATTCAGGAGGACGAGAACGAGATCTCTTTACTATAAAGAATGACAGTCAGGAACTTGTTATTTTAAAAAATTGCATTTGATTGTTCATAGCAACAATTAGGATTATTCCTATTCACTAATTGAACACCTTTCCAGAAAGCAACACGATTTTTGACCTTTTTTGCAAGAAATGATGGTTTGGGATAGTACCATGCACAATCCTTGTTAGTTTTTCCGTTTACTATTACCGAAAAATAACTTGCCTTGCCTTTCCATAAACACAAAGACATGGACTTGCTTTGATCAAAATACTCTTTCTTTAATGAGTCCATTGGAAAATATGCATTGCCTTCAACAGTAATAATATCATCGCTTTCAGCTAATATTGTATCATCCCATATTGCTTTCATGTATTATTGCTGAAAATTTCTCATAAAAAATTTCTCCCAAATTGTACTCAGAAATATCATGTTTTGACTCTATCTGATGGTATACCTATTTTTATCACAGAAAATTTGGGAGTTTTGTTGTTTTCCATCCATTTTTTTGGTCTGTGCGGTACCATCAAATAATTTGCCTTTACAAGACCATTCTATTGTACCCAGTCTAGTTTTTCAGGCATATTTACATAGTCGGATAGTCGTGACAAAATCAATTGGATTATATACATGTTTTATACAATAATATATTCAAATATGAATTTAATTAAAATTCATAAAGATTTTATTCGTTAAAGCAAATGATTATATAATTAATTTGGAATAATACTTAACATTTGATTTTACCATTATTATGTGGAAGCTAATGGTTGTTCAACCACCCACTGGTTGGATAAGTTACATGCATCAAGAGTTGAAGACTCGTGATAAAATGTAATGGAGAAACTCCCTTCACGTTAGCTTCCTTTGAATATATTTCAAATCAACTGAAATCATATTCGTTCTTTTATTATCAAAATGTGGAATCGTATTATAATTTAAATCTGAAAGATAATTTTAAAAATTTATTACAAGTGAGATGTAAATTTTGAGATTTTGGAGTTGTGGGTACATCTTTTAGACAATGAAAAGGAGGTGAAAAGATGAGTAAAACTGAAGAAGCAGAAGATGCATTTACGGCATATCAAAAAAATTTAGACAGATATTGTTCTTATGTAGAGGAATCCATACCAAAATATATCCAGTCAATAACAAATGTACAACAAGAGTATTTTAGGGCATGTGGCAATGCAACAAAATCCTCTTTAACGTTGCAAAAAGACTTTGCAGACAAGACTGGACTGAGCCCCAGCATACCCAAAGTATCGATGAAATTCATGCAGGACATAACAGATGGATTAATCAAGGCACGTTCAACACGAGATCAAATAGCTCTTGCCACAATTGATGCTACAAAACAAAACATCAAGACATGTAATGACAATTTAAAGTCATTTGCAGATCTAAACAAAAACATAATGCAATCGTGGATATCCACTTTCATATCATCCCCACGAACAAACTAGGAATTTTTTCCTTTTCTTTTTATTTGATAAATAATTCTCTAATTGATACTCATTTATCGCGTATGTAATTTTATCATTTTTCTCAAATTAAGAATTTTCTGATTTGTTGTACTCTGGTTAGATAATTGATTTTCAATTACAAAAATCACATCTTGTTTGTTTGATGTTGCAAAAGCATCTAATATCTCAAAGAAATTACTTCAAAAATCATACAGGAGATTAGTTGAGAACTTGGAACTTAAATCTAGTACATTCATCCCGACAGATTTCATCACACGATTAGCATCAGATGTAAATGTTCAAGAAAAAACTAGACTCGATGCAATATATTTTCTCAAAAAGGCTCAGAGAATGGGAATTATTGTAGGAAGAAACCCTATGTGTATTGCTTCATCTGCCTTGTATTTGGCATGTGTTCTTAATAATGAAAATATTTCACAGGGAAAAATTGCCAAGGAGGCCAGAACAACCAGTGTTACCGTAAGAAATGGATATCAATACTTGGTGAATAAGTTTGGATCTTGAGAATGTGAAGTCAAACAATGACTGTAACATAGATACTTTGTACAACTACTCTTTTCATCTCTTTTTTTATTGCTCTTTATCCATTATGAACATATTTTACTCATAATGTAATTTATGAAGGATCAAAAAATTTGTATATTTAAAATAAAATTATTGAATAATTTTAAAGTTTTAAAAAAATTTACTATAATATTATAACTTGTAATAGTCACTATGAAAATTAAAATATGTAAATGCCCTCCCGAATCCTCAAGTTATGTCAATAAAGACGGTTTTATTGTTTGTAATTCTTGCGGAGGATGGATAGAAGGACAATATTAGAGATATTAAGATGGCACATTACATTCAAGTTTAATGTTTCATTTTATCTGATAAAAATTTCAAAATCTATAAAATTTATATTTTTTCTAATTATGGTTTTTTAGATTTTTCTTTAGATGTAATGGGCATGGCAAAAGAAAGCTGATAGTGATCTGGATCTCTCAAGTGAAAAAAACGTTCACCCCAATCAGCTGTGGTTGGTTCATTTTCAAAAGTAGTAAGTTCAGCAAAATCTTGGTCACTACTCAAATATGAATATAGTCCATCAACATCATCTGTGTAAAAAATTATCCTTCCAAAATCTTTGTTTTTATTTTCAGTTTTTAATTCAAGGTTTAGGTACATTTGTAGTTCTTCACCTACTTTAAAGGTGGTAAAATTAGCAGAAGGCCCACCACATACCAGCCTAAAACCCGGTATTCTTGAGTAAAATTCACAGGATTTTTGCATGTCGTTAACAAATAATGTTACTGCAGAAATTCTATTTGTTTTCAATCTATCTTCTTCCACTCCTTAATTTTGTGACACTTACAGTTACAATCATTTCCACAAAGTCTTTCAGCATAACCAGTACATCTGAGCTTCATTATTCATGTTCCTCCTTTGTCATCACATAGGTTCTAATCTTGCCTTTGCTGTCAAGCAATTCGAAAAAACTTTCTGAATTTAAGATTGTACGTTGAGCAATGACTTTTACACAAATATTTTGTACATCTACCTTTTTTATCAGTTTTGTGGGAAATAAAATCATCTAGTACTATTTTTTCATGCTTACACGTATTCATTATATCAATATACCTCAAAGTACCATTTAATGTGAGTTCAAAATGGTACTTGGTTTAGAATTTCGTAGATTATTAGAAAGAGAACTTCGAAAATCCATAGATTTTACCTTCAAGCAAAATATGGATTTCAAGGAAATTTGGAATTGTACAAACGAAGATGACTTTTTGTATGGATGGTATATGGGTAGATCAGATGATTTTTGTAGAAATCAATTCTTTTTGCACTATCACAAGGCCCCTAATAAAAAAGAAGCAAAAGAAATTCAAGATATTTTACTTAATCACGCAAAAGATTTTCGTGATCAATTAGCAAAAAAATGAAGGTCAATAAAATCAGAGTCACAATTTTCTGTCCTTTTTGCCATGGCCAACATCTAGATGAGGGAAAATATGCAATCAAGCCTCACAAGACACACTTGTGTTTTCATTGTGGAAAAAAATTCAAAGTTGTTACACCTACCATCGGTGTGAAAATTGGATCAAATATGACATTAGAATCATAAACTAATTTTTAACATACTTTGTCCGAACCAAAAATGAACTAAAAATTGGGTAGAGACTAAGTTATGTCTCTACATAGATGCTACCGGATTCTACTATTACTTTGTATGAAGCCAAATCCTTAAGCTGTGAAGCAAACGCAATTAGCTTGCCTGTTTTACAATCCCATGTTGAACCATGCCAAGGACACGTTACAGTGGAGCCTTCCAAGGTTCCCTCAGAAAGACTTGCACCCTGATGAGTGCAGGTATCGTCCATTGCATAGTAGTTTCCATCTACATTTGCTACAAGAATTTCCTTTCCATCCTCACTTACCTTGATCATCTCTCCAGTAGGAATGTCCGAAGTCTTACCAGCCAATATTTTTCCCATACTTTCTTTGATTCGTAATTTGTTTTAAATAATACTAGAATTAGATTGAGCTAATTAACTGCCTCTAATTTTTACAGTATGATAACTTTTTCTAGAATGAGAAAAAATCTAATTACTATAAAGACGTGTAAAAAATTAATGGATACTGATTCATTGAAACTTTCTGAAAAATGTATTCTATCACGATGTAAAGACGGACCACTGATCACAGATAATATGGCAGGTGAGTTAATGTGTGGCAGTTGTGGAGTTGTCCTATCTGAAAAAATGGAAGATTATGTACAAGAGTATCGTACTTTTACAAAAGAGGACTATATGCAACAGACAAGAACAGGAATGAAATCCACCCTAACCATACATGATATGGGACTTGCCACAAAAATCGGCTCAAAAAATAAGGATGTATCTGGTAAACGATTATCCAGTAAAATGAATTTTGCATTCAATCGTCTTAGAGTATGGGATGCGAGAAGCAAAATGTATAGCAGAGAGAGGAGTATGCAAAATGCATTTACTCTGCTTGATGGCATGGCAGCCAAGCTGGGCCTACCCGAATTCGTATCAGAAAAAGCAGCATATTTTTACAGAAAAATTAAATCAAAAAATCCCAGAACTGGAAAATTCACCGAATCATTAATCGCTGCTGCATTATATGCTGCTTGTAGGTCTACAAATACTCCCAGAACATTAAATGATATAGCCCAGGCTGCCAACGTTAAGAAGAAACGCCTTCAAAAAAGCTACCGAGATATTGTAAAAAGGCTAGGTCTTAATATTGAACAATATGATCCCATCGAGTTTGTAAGCAGAATTTCAAGTGAGGTTAGTGCTAGTGAGAAAACTAGAAGATATGCTGTGAAAATTCTGATAAAGGCAAGAAAGACCAGGATATTAACAGGTAAACATCCAATGGGAATGGCAGCTGCTGCTCTGTACTTTTCAGGCATTCACAACAACGAAGATATTTCCCAGGAAAAGATTTCTGGTGTCTCCGGAGTAACTACTGTCACTATTAGACATGGATATCAAACTTTGGTAAAGGGAATTGGCATATCTCCCCTAGAGTCCTTGACAAAATAAAAAATTAAAAGGATCAAGGATTCAGTAACAAAGTTCAGGTATTATGAAATTACACTTCTTGCATTGAAATTCTATAATGTAATTTCCTACTCTTGCAATATTTGCCCACTCTGGGTGTTCAATACCGTATTGGTATGGTGGTAAATTCTCTTTCATGGCTTTTAGATAATTATCTGTAATAGTAATATCTGAAATTCTTTCCCATTTTTCATTTCTACACTTTGGACATTTTACCATGACTAATCAGTATTTTATGTAAAATTTTATTTTTAAGTAAGATATTTTGTTTACTATTTCCTTTACAATCTTATGAGTGAGGATCTCATGAAATCAATCATTGTACTATTACAAAATGATATGGGGGATAAGGAGATTTTAATGCGAATCTTAAATGATCTCAAGAAAGACAAAAAGCCCTTTGGTCCAGACAAATCATATCTCAAAACCATTATTGAGAAATATCTATCAGAAGACAAACATCTTCTAAAGTCTTTAGAATAAACAACTAATCACTATCCTATTATTTTTCATTTTAATCGTAAAAAAATCTAATATGCTATATCTTTAAAAAAAATGATCAAGAATTGTTTTCAAATTTAATGATATTTTTATTTTCTTTTACATATTTGATATTTTTACCATCAAGAAAACTATCTATTGTGCCGTTCCATTTCCTGACGCTTTGATATTTCGGTCTTTTGTTGCTTTTGCTAACTATGTGTTCTATGTAATCAACATACCAAAATTCGTTAGGAACAGAACCAATTTGTGTTTGGATCCAAAGGCTGGTCATTGTTTCAATTACCATAAGTAATAGATTTAAGGAATTTAAAAAATATGCAAAAGTGATTTAAAAATTTTGGATTCTGAATAACATCGGTTTTCCTATTTTTCTTCAGGTGCGTTTGCCTTATCACGCACACTTTTTAGCACACAAAACTTTGCAAGCGTTTTCCTAAGGCTCATGTAGTTATTGGTCCATCATTGTATTTAACTACAGTTTGAATTAGAACAAATTCTAGAATCTCAAGTCCAAATTCAAATAGTATCGATTATGCAAAATCCATACAGATTCATACTAACAGCGAGTCTTGGTAGACTTTTACCTACGTTTTAAGGGTGTTAAACTAATTTCACAAATCCCTCTACAAGTCAAACTATGGCACCAAAATGCTCCGACATGCCAGATAGCCATCTTTGCTTTTTGTAATAGAGTAAACTTTCCTCCAATACAGACAAATCTTCAGACGTGCCCCTAAAACCATAGAACCATTTACTTAAAAATCACTTTAAACTGAGTACTAATTCTATGATGCTGTTTCGCGTTTTTAGAAACTTTTAGATTTTTAGTTAATTTTTCCTTGTTTGCTTTGGTCATTTTTAAAACATTATTGTTTTGTGTCAAATTATTTTTTGGGAAGGGTGACAATAAATCATATTGTGCATGTAATAAAGTATGGACTTTTCAAGAATACTTGTTGCAATTGATGGGTCTGAATCTGCAAAGAAAGCTTTTACAAAGTCTCTCTTTTTGGCACTCAAGTGTAACGCCAAATTGGATCTAGTTCATGTAACCCCATGTGAACTTGGGGGCGATAGTGCCACAACTTTTGAGTTAATAGAGCAACTCCAAACAAAAGCAAAATTAATTCTTGAGGAATATAGACAGGAAGCCATAAAGAAAAACATACCAATCGAGGTGATGCTAAAACAAGGCGATCCAGCTCAAATTATAATTGAAATTGCAAATACCCAGAATTACGATCTTATTGTCACTGGAAGCCGCGGTATGAGTACGTTTAAGGAATTACTTCTTGGAAGTGTCACTCTTAAGGTCATACATCATGTACACTGTCCAGTCATGGTTGTAAGGTAGCATGGTTAAGATGCTAAAACGGGAATATCTGTACATCTTACATTCCTTCCCATATGTGAAAACAAAGAAAGAAATTTCAGATTTTATTCTAAAATAATTTGTAAAATGGTATTCTAATTTTAAAAACTTGAAGTAAATTTATTTTAAAATACTTTCAACTTTTATTCAAACAAAGATCTAATGGTGAAACACCCATCTCTTAATCAATCTTTGAAAATCTGTTTGGCGAACCACAAAAAATTACAATTACTCTACACATTGCATTCTAAAAAGACAGTTTAAAAAACACTGATACTCCAACACTATTTTTAACTATACCCTACCTATCAAAATCATGGATAAAAAACTAGAAGAAAAAATTGAACAAAAAATTAATGAAACTGCCACTTGCCACAAAGACCTTCATGTTATGATAAAATCCTTCAAGCATCTTTCTTCAGGTGACAAATCATTTGCATATGGCTTGATAATAGGCAGACTATACAATTCATTTTATTATCAGTGCAGAAGAATACTCAAAAGAGATCCTACAGAAGAAGAATTTTTAGAATTTATCAAAATTATTAAAAACCATGATAAGGAATTTCCAACTAGATTTTGCTTTTAATCATTAGTTTTCTTAGAAGAACTTAGTTAGCATATAGATTTTTACGATACTTTTCCACCATTTCTTCCCATTCTGATTTTGATGCCCTGTAATGATATAGGTGTGCTAGAAGAACTTTCAACAAAGAGACATACTTGTTTACATAATCCATAATGAGAATTTCAGGTTGACTGAACAAATTCTTTCTTAGATTATGAAATTTTAACATGTCATTTTTTTCGGATTTAGTAATTTTGTTCTTCTTTTCTATTAACTCTAAAAGAGAATTAAAATCGAGAGGATCATTATCCAATTCTTCAAATTCAGTCATGACAAACCCACTTATTGCAGTCATTGTTGCATCATCGATGCTGATAAAGGCAAGGCGATTTACATTTTTGAACGAACTTCGATTAAAGATGACACCATAGCACAACTGTTCTATTATTGTGTTTACCAGAGCATTATAGTTTATACCTACAGATAGATCCGGATTAAATTTAAGAATTCATATTTACTTTTCCTTTTATCTAATAAGGCACATTTCATCAAGTAGCTTCTTGACAATTATTTATCTGATGACGTATCATGTTAATTGGGAACAAGATTGCTAAAAGATTTGGTAACGCCAGAAAACGCAAATGTCTTTGTAGGAAAGCTTGGAGATATTTTAGAAAAAGCAATCGACAAACCATTGGGCTATGCCATCAATTGGGGTAGAATTTGGTCACTCTGGCCTGTCCACATTGAAACAGCTTGTTGCAGCGTTGAATTTGGCGCAGCATCAAGTCCTAGATATGATGTTGAAAGATTTGGTATCATTGAAGCATTTGGATCACTTAGACAATGTGATCTAGTTGTTGTTCAAGGAACTATTACAAGAAAAATGGCACCACGTCTTAGATTAGTTTATGATCAAATGCCAGAACCAAAGTATGTAATTGCTATGGGAGCTTGTGCAATTACTGGAGGATTGTATTTTGATTCATACAATGTACTTCCAGGAATTGACGGAGTCATTCCAGTTGATGTCTATGTTCCAGGATGTCCACCTAGACCTGAAACTCTCATCCAAGGATGTATGTTATTGCAAGAGAAGATAAAGAGAATGAAGGCTAGGAAGTTTGTATAATGAACAAAATCTAGAGCAATGGAGATAGTAATCTCAATAGAAGAATATGCTCATGATATTACCAACAAATTTTATGGGCTTAGTAGTAGAGCCTATACAAAGAATAACTGTCACTAAAACAATTCGTACCAGATTTGAAACAAGCTAAAGAAGAATATGGTGTGGCAAACCCAAGAGATTTTTCATACGGCCTGATATTAGGAAAAATAAGAGGAGGGGCGACTATGACAATATTCGTAAGCACATATGCTAAGGAGATGACTCATGAATAACTACACGAATTAGATAAGATTATCAAAAATAACACTGGTGAAATAAAGGATCTCTGCTACAAAGACGCTTGAAAATCATCATTTAACTCAAACCTCTCTGCAAAAAATTCGGCATTCAATGAAGTCAAGTTATTGCTCTTGCCGTCATTGTTGTCTACTAATCCTATATTAGTTCTTTCAAAGGGATTTACAGAATTAGGTTAACCCTCTAAATATTCAAGGTTCAATTCCATAGATTCATCCACTTGTTTGGGTAGAAAAAAGTTCCATGGGCCCACGGGTATCATATAATATGAAAAAAATGTGGGATATCTAAAATTCAGTACCACAGACAGTGCAATGACATTTTCCATCCGATTGTGTATGATTTCTGCATTTATGACACCAATTTGTTGACATTGTATTCGAGATGTAATCTGGTAATTTTTATTTACAAAGAAATGTCGAAGTGTTTTGATCAGATAGCAAAAAAGAACATAATTGCTGCTTATCGTTAAATGGAAATTTAGTTTCAAAAATATTGATTTTAGTCCTAAGAGGCTTGAACCATTTTTTGGAAGTTTTTTTACGGCACCAAACTTTTAGTTCAACACCGCAATTGGGTTTAACTCCGCTGGACTCACCTACCTTTTTGGAATAAAATGGACGCAGTTACACATAACGTAGGTTTGACAAAATAAAAAAGAGAAAAAGAAGAGTTATTCTTCTACTATGAATAGACCTATCATTCCTGCATCTGCATGGCCAACAACATGGCAATGGAATAGCCATATGGCGGGTTTGTCTGGTTTAATAATGAATGATTCGAGTGTTCCTTGTACAAGGGGGAATGTTTGGGAGGTAATCACAGAACCTCTTTCATTTGTACTTGAAATCATTTTGTTTCCATGTAGATGAAATGAATGGATTTGTTCTCCCAGATTTGTAACGTGAAATTCGACTGTTTCTCCGACCTTTGCTTTGTAGACAGGTAATGTGTAATTGAATTGCGCAGCAACTCCATCCAGTCCTTTTTCTGCAAAGATTTCTTCAAGAGCTTTTTCTCCACCAGGCACTCCCATTCCATTCATGATATAGTATGGTGTGGGGCCTTTTTCCATTCTCTCAACGTCGTGACCTATTTCTGACATTACGATTGGAATGTGTCTGTCAATGTATGGTCTTGGAGGATTTCTTTCAATTATGATATTACCATAAAGACCTTGCAAAATATGATCTTTTATTCCAAGACCCTCAGATGCTGCGTGATCATGGAAAAATGTTGTACCCCAAGTATTTACATTGTATTCATATGTCCATTCGCCACCTGGTGGAATCATTGAACCGGCACCGACTCCTGTAATCACATTGACTGGGGATCCATCATGTTTAGGATCATAGTCACTCATATGAGCATGGAAACTGTGAGTCACATCATGATTATTGATTACTTTGACTCGTAATAGATCTCCCTGATTTACCATTAGAGTTGGCGCGGGTACTGTTCCGTTGTATGTCCAAGCATGCCAGACAGCAGTATCAGATATTTGAATGTCTGTTTGTTCGATTATCAATGTGTATTCCTTAACTGGTTGTTCTTCAGCTTCAGCAATTTGTGGTTGTAATTCAGATACACTTTGAGGCTGAACATTAGAGACAGTCTGTGTTTCTGTATTTAGTTCTGGCAAGAGTTGAATGTTTCCTGTTGCTGCTACAATTAAAAATGCAAGCAAGATTGGTACTCCTATCAGACCAAATTTTTTCTGCATAACCACCATAATAAGATCATTAAATTAAACCAAAATTAGTTTTTTCAAAGCTAGTAATGAAAAGATGGATTTTTATATGAATTACGATAAGTTGTCTCATACAAATTTTTTAGAATCTCATTTTTTGAAATACTCATTCAAAGATGAAAAGTACAGATAGGTATGAAAATAGAATTATTTTGAAAATGCCAAAGCTTTGACGATGTCTGTTTTGCTAAGAATTCCAGCAATTGATTCATTTCCATCCAATACTATCAAACTGCTAACATTGTTTTCTAAAATCAGTTTACATGCATTAGATAAACTCTGATTGAACTTGATTGTGATTAGTCCTTTAGTCATGACGTCTCTTTCTAGTGAAATATTTCCAAATCCTTCCTCTGAAAGAAACCCCTTCCTGATTTGATCTAAAGTGGTATGTTCTGAATCTTCCTCCTCATCACCCAACTCGATAGAAATTCTAAACAGATTCCTAAATGAAATCACGCCCACAGGATTCTCATTTTGATCCTTTACAATTACTCTTGATACCTTTCTTTCTAACCTCTTTCTTACAACCTTGAACAGTGGTGCTGCAGTATGCGTATTGATATAATCATGCGTCATATGATCTATAACTCTGCTTTCATCTGAGATGTTATTCAAATAATATTTTACAAGATCAGTTTTAGTAAAAATACCTTTAGTTCTGCATCAGAACCTATCGTAAGAGAACTAACTCCATTCTCAATCATAGTTTTTGCAGATTTTTCTGGAGATTGTGATTCATCCACAAATAAAATCGGCTTCATGATTTTTGTAATAGGAATATCATCTAATCCTTGTCTAGTTGTCTCAGAAAATAAGAATAAGCCAACATCTTTTTCTGTAACAATGCCTATGGGTTTTCCATCCTCCACAACAATTAATCTGCTGAGATTGTATTCCAATAATTTTTTGATTAACTCTGAAATACTAGATCTTTTTAAAATTGAAATTGGTTTTTTTGAAATATTTGAAAGTGACATTTTTTCAATTCAATTGGTTTTCTATAAAAACAACACATATGATTTTCATTATTGGGCATGTGTTTTAGTTTAATACTCTTCAAGGTTCAATTCCATAGAGGCTTAAACCTTTTTTGGAATTAATTTGAGATTGACTGCTTTGTTAAATGGATATTTGTATTATTTTTTTGTATATCGTTTTCAGAAATTTTAACATCATTAAAACCAAGTTTTTTCCCATAATCAAAACAGGTTTTCTCCATATGAATCTCATATCATAATGTTATTTATGACATTTCAAACAAATCATAACATTTCAAATCTCTTAGTTATCGTCTATTTTCTCTCACAAATGTGGGACATTTTATTTTCGTTCTTTATCGTTAAAAATAGTGTCCCCTTTCATGAAGGAATTTAGACGGTGTCTTGAGATTAACGGTATTGTTTGATAATCTTGTATAGGATTATGAAATTCAAATATCATCAGATGATTAATCGATTATTCTCAGAATAAAAATTATTTATGAAAATCAGATTTATTGAACTTTAACATGTGTTCTTTTATCATTATTTTAGAACCTTTTTTCATATAGTAAGGGATCTTTTTTTCTGAAAATAATCGGACGTTTATTTTTGCGTTATCTTCTATAGCTTCGTAAATATCTAAATCAAAATTATCTTCATTGATTTGTTTCCATTTATCCTCCAACTCGCAATAAGCAAAATTGATGTATGTAGTAGTTGGATTAGCCATAATTATTTGAGTTTTGCATTACCCTTTAATTATTAAGTACAATATCTCTTTTGAGATTAAGAATTGTAGTTATATAGAGGATCATTTCGATGAACAAAAAAGAACGGGTTGAGTTATGGTTACCATGCAACAACTGAACATGTCAATCAAATGGATCAGTAGTTAGTGTATGTAGTACTGGATCTTTTTGGAATTGCTCATATCTTAGGATAAATTATACAACAATTAGAAATTAGATTCATTTAACTACCAATACCTGAATTTTGGATTTGTGTATTATATAATGAGAAACACTTCCCAAGAAAAACTCCTTGACTGAGCCCATTCCTCTTGCACCAATAACGATCAAGTCAAAGTTTTGTTTTTGAGCCAATTTGACAATATAGTCGCCTGGTTTTTGAAACTCTGTAATCTTGGCAGTAAATTTAACTCCGTTTTTTTCTGCAAGTTTTTTAGCTGAATCTAGGAATGTGTCATCTGCGGTTATCTTTTCAGCATACATCGGTTTCATTCTTCCAAATATTGGAGGAGTTGGCCTTACATACACTGCCTTGATTTCAGCCCCAAGTGGTTTAGCAAGTGCAATCGCACTGTTCAAACCTTTCATTGAATTTTTAGAACCATCCAGAGGCACAAGAATTTTTTTTATTTGATCTACCATGATTGAACTCGGATAATATTATTAAAAGAGATTTTTTTGATTATCAATCTTGGTTTTCATATTTAGCACAGACATATTTTGTTTTTATTTTTTAGAAAAACAAAAAGAGATATCACATGGCAGCAAGAAGTAAAATAATGATAGGTCTCAATAAATAATATTACAAAAATAAATGAGAATTTAAACTATAATTAATCAAAATTTTACTTCCCTATGAGTCACATCAGTAATTATTGTCTGAAATTATGACATCATTTGTTTTAATCAAATATTCTTATTATCTCACCCTAAGTAAATCATGTTCTGCCAGATCATCAACTATTAACTGCTCAGCTTTGTTTAATTCTGAGTGGATCTCTGAAATCTTCTGCATTATCACTGGGTAACTTTTTTCCTCCTCAACCATATGTATTGCAGCTGCCACATCAGTTTTTACTGCTTGTAGTTTTTCTGCTACTTCTGGCAATTTGTGATGAACCATAATAAATTTGGCAAAACATTGTATTTAATCCAGTCATACAATAACATAAAAATTCGTTTAATATGATGACAAAAACTGAATATTGTCAATATTCTTTTAGCAGTTCTGTATCCTCCTTAATCATCTGCTGCTAGATTTCCCATAAAGTAAGTTTACTACACAAAATCTGATTTTGCTTCAAGTTATTTTATAATCCTTAGCTCATAATATTGACAATCAATTGAATTATTTTGATTTTTGTTGTTATTGGTTCCATTTCGTTTTTCACAATACTTTTCTGCCTTATCCATTGTGGCAAAAACCATAGGCGGTGTCATCATTTTACCATCGTAACAAGTAGCAATTACAACATAGACGATACGAGTTAGTTTATCTGTCATTGAAAAAGTTCAACTTCCTTATAGTACCATAATCGTGAAGGCAAGCCTATGTTTTCATTTTTCTTATCACACCATTTGTCAGCTTTCTTTTTACTAAAGAAAACTGGACCAACATCTTCGGAATTTCCACCAGCCTGTAAGCATACATAACATTTCTGATTGATTGTCATCGTAACTCGATCTCCTTTAGATACCATTCCCATGCAGGACCTAACTTATTGTCTTTGTTTTTCACCTTGCACCATTTCCCCTCTTCTTTTTTAATCAAAAATGCAGGACCTACATCCATAAATTCGCCATGAGGGGCATTTAGGGCCATATAACATTTTGATGAACTGTTTGTTTTCAAATCAAACACTCTAATCCTTTTTTTACGTTGTTGTGCAATCCTTGGTGATGCTATATGACATCACTTCCTATATGTCGACATAATACTCTGCTTTTTATTTTCATCAAGAAAACCCATAACAGTTTTGGAAAATTTTTTTAGTTCTTCAACAAACTTTTCTATCTCACTATGCAAGCCTTCACTTCTTGAGGCATGTGATTCTTTTTTGGCAGTCTGCTGTGAGTAAAATCCTATATGTGTTACTGAGTTTAGGCAATATCCTAATTTTTGATTATCATTTTGATTAATTGCTTCAATCTCTTTTGAATTCTTGACCTTTTATTCCCATAACGGTAATTGTTGATATGATGTCAGGTAATTTACGTATCTGCCAAGTAATTGCTTCTCTTAATGCATCTGCTGAATCTGACACAACTTTGGCAACAATATCATAGGCCCCAAAAGTTCCATGAATCTCTTTAACACACAAAATATTTTTTAGCTCATCAATGATTTCTTCTTCTTTGCCTAGTATGCAGTTGATGAGAACATATGCCGTAGCCATTACTATACCAGCTCATATGGGCTGACCCATCCCCCACAAGAACGACAAATCAGCATGCCATCTTCATCCTCATAGCTTTCAGATCCTGGTGGACATTCACATTTGGATATAACAACATCCATGCTTAATTTTATCAATAATAGTTATTATAATACCAACATAATTCAAAGTAAAGTTATTTGAAATTATAATAGATTTTTGTACAAATTTTAATAAAAACATGAGAGACAGTTAGTTTGCTTTGCAGACAAATCATGAGTATAAAATCTGGTCTGAATAACTTGTTCCTGCTTGGTATGACCGTTATGACTTTGGATTCACGGTGGGATTTACAGTTTTGTTGACTAGTTAAATTACAGATTTAAATGGAAAAATTCAATTATTTTCAACAGATAGGATTTGTGAAATGCTTGCTTATTTTTAATCATAACACAAACAAGGTTACACTTTTAGTATGATCAAGAAGATGTCCATCAATTTGTCATGAATAAAAACCCAAAACTAGAACTTGCTGAAACGTTAGCAAGAAAAAAACACATGGGTCAATTAAGAAAGGATGGGATAACTCCTTTCTCAGAACATCTAGAAAGTGTAGTTGATACGTTAAAACAACTAGGGATAAAAGATCAAGAGGTTTTATGCGCCGGATGGCTTCATGATTCAATAGAGAATACGGATACTGACTATGATGAGCTAAGTCAGATTTTTGGAAAAACAGTTGCTTTACTTGTTGTATCATTGACAAAAGATAAATCCCTTCCAAAAAAACAAAGGGAGTTACAATATGTCAAGATTTTAAAAAACTCCCCTCTAGATGCTAAGATGATTAAGCTTTGTGATGTCTCCTCTAACCTTAATGCTATTCACAAGTCTGGTCTTTCAAATGAAATGAAGGCAAAAAAGGTAAGGCAGATTAATAATTACCTTGATGTTATTAAAAACGATATATTTGAAAATATTTCATGCTATTCAAATGTTGAATCCATACTAACTGGAATAAATAATATCCTATTCCATTACGGGTTGCAACCAGCAAAAGCAAATATCTGATGAATTTGATTATAAATTAAGAGTTTGATAAAATGAGACCGATTAAGTGCTGGCAAATAATAATTAGAATGAGAAGAAATGACAAGACGTCTAAAAAACGCACATTTGAGGTGGTTTTAGATTTCTTAAAAAAGAATAAAATTTCAGGAGCCACTGTCTGGACTGGCGTTGACGGATACGGAAAGAGAGGAGATGCAAAATTAAGGATTGAAGGACTTTTGATGAATAACCCATTGTTAATTGAAATAATAGATAAAAGATCAAAACTACAGCCACTGTTGCCGGACATCAAGCAGATTGTGGACGATGAGGGTCTTGTTACTTTTAGTGAGGTCAATGCACTTTAAACAGAATTAGTTCCTTTGGAATTGACAGACTGCTTTCCAAATAAAATTAATTGGCATCCTTCCAAAAATTACTCCTATTCAAAATCTTTACCATTAACACATTCCAAATCATCAAATAGTAGTTTTTTTCTAATTAAAATTTCAAACAAATAACCAATCTACAAAAATTACAAAATCAATTGTCCTTTAATTCCACACAAGACATCAATTTTTCTCCTTTAGCCTCCCATATTGTTTGTTCCTCAATTTCATAGAGATAGGCCTTCTCTATTTCCTCATACTCTCTTTCTTCCTTGCTATGTAATTCTAGTTTCTTTAAGGCTTCAAAGTGATAATCCTCTAAAACTTTTCCATGTTTTGGACATTGTATTACCCATGCCATATTAACTCAGTTTTATTTGTCCTTTGATAAATATAAGTAATATTTGATTAAAACTATAAATTTATAAAAATATTCATGGATATTCTATATTTATTTTAAGAAATACTATAAAATACTTCAAATATAATCTCTATGAATCTATGATATGGCAATGCTAGAGAAGACACGAAAAAGAGATTTGGATGATAAAAAAATTGAAAAATTTCATGCAAAGAAAACAAAATTTTATAACAACTATGAAATGATTTTTGAAGAATCTCTCAGAGACGCAATGGGTCAGGGTTGGTGACAGTGAAAGAAAATAATCAGAAAATGGTGGGAGCACATATTCTGATAAATTGTGGAATTGATGAAAAAGAAGCACTGCTTGACAGGATAAGCAATCTTGAAAATGTAGCAGAGATAAATAATGTTTCAGGAAGTTATGGCATAATCACAAAAATTAATGCAAACAATACAAAATCATTAATGACAACTATTAGAGATGAGTTAGGTAAGATGATAAACATTGATTCTACAATCACATTGGTTCATACGGATTTACAAAATCCACATAACATGACAGGTAAAATAAATCTGATTTCCAATAAAAAGGATAGTCATGATTCTACAGATTATGACTATACATGTTGTGATCAATGTGGTTTGCTGTTACCTCACTGTCATTGTACTTGTCCATATTGTGGAGAAAGAGACCGTTGTGAGTGTGCTCTTTTTGATGCAGCAACAGGTGGATAATAAAATAAATGACACTCAGACTAGCTGACTACAAGACTGAAGTGCACAATGACTGGTGTCCTGGCTGTGGGGATTTTGGTATTATTAATGCAATTCAAATGGCATTAGCTGAACTACAGATACAAAGAGACAAGTCAGTTGTTTTTTCTGGAATTGGCTGCTCTGGAAAGACGGCGCATTTTATCAACATTAATGGCATGCATGTGCCACATGGACGACTACTAACATATGCACAAGGTGCCAAAATAGCAAATCCCAAGCTGACAGTTATTGGTACTGCAGGAGATGGGGATGGATTGGGAATTGGTGCAGGACATTTTGTGGCGGCTGGAAGAAGAAATGTGGATATGACATACATGATATATGATAACGGAGTTTATGGGTTAACAAAGGGTCAGGCTTCACCTACGCTGAAGCTGGGTGAACAAACAAAGTCACTTTCTAATCCCAATCCAAATTATGATGTAAATCCAATTGGGCTAGCAATAGCAAGTGGGTTTACTTTTGTTGCAAGGAGTTACTCTTACAGCATAAAACATCTTGTCAAAACAATTGTGCGTGCGATTAAACACAAAGGATTAGCACTCATACAGATCTTACAGCCTTGTCCAACATACAATGACATCAATACACGAGATTGGTATGCAGGTAGTGACAACATAGACGAAACTACAAAAAAACCAATTCCACGTCTTTATGATCTGCAAGAGACAGGATACGACCCAATTGTCCACTACAACTCGACTGCAGATTTAGATGAGAAACTAACTCAAGCCTTGGTAAAGTCATTAGAATGGGGAGATAAAATTCCAATAGGAATATTTTACAAAAACGAGATTATCTCGACTTTTGGTAAGCGAATAAGGGATATTGTTCCAAACTATCTTGAAAACCCACCAGCAATACAAACCATTTCAACAAAAGATGGGAAACCAACAACAGATATATCTGAAATTCTTAGTTCGCTAAAGGTTTGAATGCTAGAAATTAATTGAAAATGATGATTAATATTTTTTAGATGGAAAGTAAATGAAAATACAAATTAATTTGAAATTTTCATATTATTAATCGTGTAAGAAATTGTATTCCCTCCTTTTTGTGGCGTTTTATCGATTGTATATTTATCTAGTTTATTTTAAAAACTATTTTGGTTTCATTTAAAGATAATTTGCACAATCCTGCATTACATATATCACACACATAGCCATCACTTATTCTCTTACAGCCGCAATTACAAGCACATTGGGACATTCATTATCCCATTTCCTTTTTTATTCGAGTGGTTCGGGGTGTCCTTTTCCACGAAGTGCAAAAAGTACTGCTGCAAGTGTAATGGCAACTCCAATTGCAGCACCGTATGCTGCAAGTCCAGCTTCTGCCATGAAATAGTTAATGCAAAATTAACAATAAACATAACTGTATCAAAATGAACAATTTGTTTAATTTGATATTGTAAAACCTGACAAGTTTTCATTATTGTGATGCTCTACTTTATTGAAGATGTAACCATATTAATTTCAGATTGAATATCTATGATACAAAATCCATCTCATGTGCAATCTGTGGACAAACAATTGGTGAAGTTGATTATGATGCAGAGATTATTCGTCCAAAATGTGGCCAATGCTCAAATCCTACTCCTCACGTTAAAGACAAAATGCCTTATTTGATTTCTCACTAGTCTTCCAACTCATGTTTACAAATACCATAACAAGATAATTAAATGGCGTAACCCCATTTTTGCAGAACGCTGAGAGATTACCTCTCTTGCCAGGTCAAAGACCTGTTTACCATTTTTGTTCTGTGTGTTACGCCGCCTATTCAACATGTCGGATGTCTAGTGACATCAAACATCCTTAGTAATTGAGATATTTAATATTTAATGCAATACTTTTGAACATTTGTTTAATCAGGGTTGTATACTTTTTTGGATCCAATTCCGTCTACAAAGTTCTCCATTCGTTATGCATTGGTTTGACGGAATTAAATTATGATTAGAAGAAAGATACTATTTTTGTATTTATTACGTAAAACAGAATACAAATGAAATTATGCAAAACCACTAGAATTGCTAAATTGTGGGTCTTTTTTTTTAAAATTTAGATCAGACTTTAGTGTTATTTTGACGTATCTTATATAACGAGGAAATGCTGTCAATCGCAGAACTGGGTGGCAGGTGGTAATGGAATAGTTTTGTTTTCCAGTCATGTCCTCGTTGTCCTATGATTGATAGTTAGTACGGTGTAAAAAATCAAATCAGTTTAACATGCTGTATGTATTCTTTGTAGCGATTACGAATAGTCACTCCTGTTATTCCGTAAACTTTTGAAATCTTTTGTTGAGATAAATTTAAACCTGTTTTGATGCCTGCCATGTAGATTACAGTGGCTGCAACTGCATCGGGTTTTTTTCCTGCAGTTAATTTTTTCTCCTTTAGGGTATCGAAAATGTTTATTGCTTCCCGTTTTGTATTCTCAGGTATTTCTAAATTATTTGCAATCTTTACAATACATTTGATTGGATCTGGTACCGATACAGTAAGCCTAAGATTTTGAAACAACATTCTATAGTTTTTTGCAATTGATCTTCTATGTTCTTGAAGATTTTCTGAAATGTCCATGATCGTCCGTGTGGCATCCATCTCTCTGCATGCCACATACACACATGCTCCAACTACTCCATTAATGCTTCTGCCACGAATTAATTGGGCTCTAGCAGCTTTTCTATAGAGATAAGATGATCTTTCCATAATTGCATCTGACAAACCTAATTTCTCTCTTAGTTTTTCCATCTCAGATAAGGCGGTTCTTAGATTTCGTTCCGAAGAATTTTTTGTTCGACTTCTTGCATCCCATAATCTCTTATCCGGATATTACTGGCATTTTGTAATGCCAGTGCATCCAAAAATAGTACGGATGTCTGTCCATTTTTGTATCTAAGCAAAGTTTTTCTATAACGCTCCACTTTATTCTTTGAGAGGTAAATGTCATCAGAACTTTTATCGTTCATATTTTGTAATCCTCCATTTGTGTAAAAGGAGCATTTTTTCTTCATTATGCGCCGCAGACTTGAACACATGGTTTAAAAAGAGCTCTTCGTGCCTGAAAAACTATGGCTGCACGCAAGTCTTCTCCAAGAAAAATCCGTCTTCTAAAAAAGACAAGACAAGCATCACCCGTACCGGCTTGGATTATTCTCAAAACAAAGAGAAGTGTTAGAACAAATCCAAAACGTAGGGCTTGGAGATCAACTGATGTGGAGGTAGGATAGATGTCTCAAGAATTAGAACGCGTTTATACCATTAATCTAGGTAAAGCTTTGCTTTCACAGTCTCAACACAGAGCTGTTAGAGCAATCAACATGATCAAAGAATTTGCTCGCCATCATATGAAAGTAGAACAAATCAAAATTGAGGAAGAACTGGCTCATCAGATTTGGGCAAAAGGTGTTAGAAGTCCTCCAAGAAAAATTAGAGTTAGGATGAGTAAAACAGATGAAGGATACGTTCTTGTTTCCCCATATACCGATGAAGTAGAATCTAAAGTAACCCCTGAAAAAGAAACCAAAAAAGTTCCAGACAAAGTAGAGGAACCAGCTAAAGAAGTAAAGAAAGAGGAACCAGCTAAAGAAGTAAAGAAAGAGGAACCAGCTAAAGAAGTAAAGAAAGAGGAACCAGCTAAAGAAGTAAAGAAAGAGGAACCAGCTAAAGAAGTAAAGAAAGAATCAAAAGAATAAACTCTCAAAAAATTATAATTTTAAAAATTATTTTATTCTAATTGGTACAAATCTAATTTGCAATCAATACTGCAATCTGGAGTAGACCAATCAAATGTGTCTTCCTGTGGAATCATTCCAAGTGGATCGTAGTTGTCAAATTTTGTCATTCCTTGAATTGATGATAACATTACAACTTTGGACTCATCAGAAGTTGAACTCATATCTATCTGTGAATTACTATCATTTAGAATTCCACTTGTAAGGTTAGTAATTGAATTTATTACTCCTACTGGGATATTGCTGCCTCCAACTACATACAACATAGAACGTTTAACTGAATTTGGTGGTGCATTACCGTATAGCATTTTTAGTGAATCTCTTAGGGAGTCTTCAATATGTTGTCCATCTTTACTTGTTGTGAGGATGTTTGTTTCATTAGATATTTCTGATGAACCAAGTGATTCTACTACATGCATAATTGCTGAATTTGCAATATCATAGCATGTTTTAGGACTTAAATCTGGATTACTTTCAAGCAATGAGTCATTATCTAATACAACTGTACATTCTGAATTTTCTCTGATTCTTTTTAGAGATACACCTGAATTGAAAATTCTATCCTTTTCATATTTGAAAGGCATGATTGCAAATGAAACTAGTCCCTTGTCTTTACACATTTCAGAGACTACTGGAGCAATGGCTGAGCCTGCTTTGCCTGCCAAGTTACTCATTAGAATAACTGTGGAATATCCTGAAATCTTTGATTTTATCTCATCTGCTACATTGTAAGTTGAGCCTCTGATTAATTGAACAGATGGATTAACTACTCCATTTGTAGAAACATGAACTGATGGATTTCCTGAAGAGAAATCTTTTTCATCATTACTAATTAGTAGGCAATCTGAATTAAGAGAATTTTTTGCTTTAATTGCTAATTTTGAGCCTACGCCACCCAAGCCTATTACTAAAATTGGCTCCTTTACTTGAAAACTCATTTCTGATTCTATCTTCTGATTTACATAAAAAACCTTCTTACGTTTTTTTAATCAAATTTTAGATCTAAAAAATTTAGCTTGCGATCTTTCCAACAAGTCTCTTTACAGAGGCATCTGTGATTTCAACTATATACGATTCACCAATGTTTATTTTGTCAAAAACTGCTACAGGCTTGTAAGCAAAGTTTCTGCCTTTGATGCCTTCATCTGTCATTTCATCAAATAACACTTTCCCCTTCCAGCCGATCCACTTTTTGTTGGACTCTATTGATAATTTGCTGATCTGCTCAAAAACTATCTTGCTTCTTCGTTTGGCTTCAGATTTATCCAATTGTTTCCACTCGGCTGCATCTGTACCTGGTCTTGCACTGTATTTGGATAGATTTACGACATCTGGTTTTGTTTCATCAAGTAATGCAATTGTTTTCTGAAAATCTTCTTCTGTTTCTGAAGGAAATCCAACTATGATGTCCGTTGAAATAGTAAATTGACTAAATCTGTCTCTTGCTTTTTTTACCATTTCTCTAAAAGTTCCTGCAGTATGACCTCGCTTCATATCGTGTAGAACTTTATCGCTTCCACTTTGTACAGGAATGTGAAGGAATTTGAAGACTTTGTCATTATCATAAGATTCAATTAATTTGTCTTTTATTCTTGGCATGTACATTGGGTTCATCATCCCTACTCTTACCATGAAATCATGTGGAATTTCCACAATTGAGTTGACTAGTGATGGCAAGTCTGTTCCAATGTCAAATCCATAACATCCATTATCTGTAGATGTTAGCCATACTTCTTTACATCCATCTTTGATTTCTGTTTGGACTTGCCTTACAATGTCTCCAAGTCTGTAACTTGAAAGATCTCCCTTGGATAATTTGGTTTGACAAAATGTACATTCACTCATACATCCACTTGCAATCTCTACAATTCCCACTGCTGGATTTAGTCTGACTTTGGGGAGTCCAACTTTTGAAAAGTCTGAATCCTCTAACGCAATTTGCTTTCTTCCATTTAGTGTTGAATTAATTATCTGAAGTGTTTTTCCAAGTGAGTTAGGTCCTAAAATACTGGCTTTACCTGCAAATTTTTCTACACTAGTTTGCTCAGCCTTTGGAAGGCACCCTGCAACAATCAGTGGTTTTGATTTTAATGATTTAATTCTATGAATCATCTTGTTTGCAGTAGCATCCTTGACAGAACATGTGACTACTATGTTGAGATCCGATTCTGCAGAATTATTTACTAGCGTATGGCCACCATTTTGAATCAATCCTGAAATCATCTCAGAGTCTCCAAAGCTTGCAGAACATCCGTAAGCTTCTACGAAAATTTTTGCCATGCTCTATCCAAAAAGGGAATCAATCTCTTTGTTACTCATTAGTTTCTTTGAAACAACAAGTTCTCTGATAGTTTTTCCTGTTTTCAGTGATTCTTTGAAAAGTTCTGCAGATTTTAGATATCCAATTTTTGGAGTTAGCAATGTAACGATCACCGGACTATTCTCAATGTCTGCACGTAGTTTTTCTTTGTTTGCAGTAAGTCCATCAATTAGATTTGCAGAAAATATTGGCAAGAAATTTTTCAGCATGTCTGTTGACTCTAGCATGCATTTTAGCATTCCAGGTAACATGACATTTAGTTCAAACTGTCCACTTTGTGCTGCATAAGATACCGCTGTATCGTTTCCAATTATGTTAAAACAAATCATATTCATGCATTCAGCCAAAGATGGATTCACTTTTCCGGGCATAATTGATGAGCCTGCATGGACTGCAGGAATTCCAAGTTCTGCCAATCCTGCAATTGGACCTGATGCCATGAGTCTTATGTCATTTGCAAGTTTTCCAATTTCTAATGCCAAGTTTCTTAAAGCACTTGATGCATTTGCAACAGCGAATTTACTTTGTAAGCCATGCTGCATATCCTTTTCAGGTTTTAATTCAAGTTTTGAAATTTTTGAAAGTTCAGATACTGCAATCTTTCTATAGCCTTTAGGAGTATTTGCACCCGAACCTACAGCTGTTCCACCTAATGCAATATTTTGCAATTCTTTTTGTGACGAAACAATTTCATTTCTTGCTTTAGCGATTGATGTTACATAAGCTGCAAATTCACTTCCTAATGTAACTGGCAATGCATCCATTAGGTGTGTTCTTCCAATTTTCTTAAATGATGAAAATTGTTTTGCCTTCTTTGATAATGATTTTATTAAAATATCAATTGCTGGAATTGTCTCTTTTAGATTCATCAAAATTGCAACATGCATAGCAGTAGGATATGTATCGTTACTTGACTGCGACATGTTCACATGATCATTTGGATGGAGAAACTCATACTGTCCTTTCTTTTTGTGTGATACTTCTAGCGCAACATTTGCAATAACCTCATTAGAATTCATGTTAAATGCAGTACCTGCACCAGAATTTATCATATCGACTACAAATTGATCTACATACTTTCCAGCCAAAATTTTGTCACATGCTGAAACTATGGCCTTTCCTCTCTTTCCATCAATTGCCTTGGTTTTCATGTTTGCAACTGCTGCAGAGCGCTTTATCATTACAAACGATTTTATTAAATTCTCGTGGCTTTTGTTTCCAGTTACATGGTATTGCTTGATTGCTCTTCCAGTAAATGCTCCATAATATGCGTCAGATGGGATTTTGACTTTTCCAAGTGAATCTTGATCTAGTCTGAATTTCATGTTGACTTTATTCAAATTACACCTATTATTCATTCTTTTTCAGAATACTTTATAATTTCTCAACATTACAATGGGAATTATTATATAGGAATCGCTAGTCATCGTGCTTAATGAATAAGCGAATTAGTATGCTCTTTACAATTGCAGCAGTAGTTGTAATGGGAGCAACCTTATTCGGAAGCACATACACACAAACCCAGATTGCTGGACAATCTCTTGATGCCTCAAAATTAGATGCAGGTGTCCTAGAGCAGATCCATCAAATGGGCGGTTTAGAGCTAGTAATGCCAAGCGCATTTGCTGAAACTGATTGTAAGGTACTTTCAAGTTCAGGCCGTAAGGTACATGACTTCAAACTAACTGGTGAAAGTGTTGATCTACCTATGTTAGGTCACTCAGCAGACAGTCCTAAAATGTACAAGGCAATGACCTTCAGTGGTCAAATTCCAGGACCAACAGTTAGAGCAACACAAGGTGATGTCATTAAAATGACACTCACTATTCCAGCAGGTGAAGCCACTGCACATGGAAATGACATGCATGCATCTCAGATGTCCTCTGCCAACTTCGGTGCCGTACAACCAGGAACTTCTAAGGCTTACTGCTACATTGCAGAATCAGCTGGTACTTTCAAATACCATTGTTCCGGTGTTGATTTGGCAGCAATGGACCAACACGTTCTTTCCGGCATGTACGGAATTGCAATAGTTGATCCTGTCAATGGATACAAGAAATTAATGGTAGAGAAGACAAAAGTTGATGCTGGCAAAGTATCAATGGATAGAAAATTCTATGATGCAAATGCATTAGAATTCCAATTACAGTACAATCAATTGTACTTGACTGGTGGTGGTTTCTATGATCAGAAGGCAATGTTCCAACATCATAATTCACACACAGTAGTTAATGGACTTCCATTTGCATATGTGCCAAACGGCGTTCACAACCTCCTCCTTAAA
The DNA here is from genome assembly GCA_029864335.1 of Candidatus Nitrosopumilus sp. Lineage (GTDB taxonomy): Archaea > Thermoproteota > Nitrososphaeria > Nitrososphaerales > Nitrosopumilaceae > Nitrosopumilus. The sequence continues at coordinate 59,320 of JAOTTS010000009.1, forward strand.
GGAGACATGGGTGAGAACATCTTTGTAGCACAACCATGGAATGGTCTAGACCTCAAACAATACCAATCACAACTCTTGTATGTTGAAAATAATCAACATGTGAGACTCTTTGTTGAAAACCATGGTAATGAACCAGTATTCTTCCACATAGTTGGAGAAATCTTGGATAGAGTTACTCAAGGTAACAGAGTCCAATCTGCAGCAACAGAAACATGGTTGCTCGGTGGCTCACAAGGAATGATTGTTGACTTGGTATTTGACGAACCAGGAACATATGCAGCAGTAAACCATGACTATGCAGCAATTTACACTGGCGCAGCTACAGTATTTGTAGCAGGTGATCCATTTGGATTAAATCCAAGACTAGTTGAAGCAGGAGTTATTGCAGCACCAGTACCATCATATGCTTATGCATTAGGTAACCCAAGTGATGCAGTTCCACCAGCTGGAATGAACACCATTAAACATCCAGCAGTAAATGTTCACGGTATGTACACTGACAAAGTCGCTTCTGAAAAACAAGCAAAAGGTGCAATTCCTCTATGGGATGTTGTACCAACTTTACCACCTATCTAGGCGGTAAAATTCAATCTTTTTCTATTTTTTAAATATCTAACAATTGTAGTCTGTATCTTGATTGTTCATTAGACTCCAAAACTCTAGTCCTGGATACTGTTTAATTTTAGTGAATGGAATAAAACCCAATACCTGAGAATCAATTTCTGTTACTATCATCATGTTTTCCAAATCTATCCTGCTTGGAATTACACCATTATACATTCCATCAAAATGTAATGCAAGATATTGAATTTGTTTAGAATCCTCTGATTCAAACTCTCCTTGTTTTCTTATTTCTGAATTGCCATCTAAAATTACATTTGGAAAATGAAGCACTCCTACATTTCTGTCAAGATAAATCATGGACATTCTAATTTCCTTGAAACTGGCAGGCAATGATAATGGATTACAAAATAAAATTGCCCCATTATTGATTAAATCAAAATAACTAAAATACCCCTCATTGATTGATTTGATTTGTATTTGCTCTGATGCAAAAATATTCCAGCCAGAATAGCCTATGGAACATATTATGATGCCTGATGCGACAATTACAATTACCGTATGCTTGTTCATCTTATTACTGAAAATGATGTCCTTTAAAAACCTCCAAAAAATCAGCTCGATTTATTGAATTTTAATGATTTCTCTATTAATTAAATTCTGTAACACATTGACAAATGTTTCATTATCTATTTTCTCATCTACCCACCATTTGGTTGTGTTTTTAAACCAATTTGGAATTGTTGTTTCATCGTTTTTTATTGTATTAGTATGAATAATTATTTTTTCTTTTATCATAAATTCTACACCCTTAACAAAAAGCTCATCCTCTCCTAACTCATTTGCCCACCAAGAAGCATTAACTTTAACCCAATCTGGGAGTAAAATTCTATCTCCCGGATCCCATCCTTCTTTGAAACCTGTAATTAGAACTTCTCCGCCCTCTCTTGGTTGAACAGTATATGCTACATGCCAGTTTCCTCTTTCATCTATGCTCTGAATGATTTTTTTCTTCTCACCATTTACATAAACACTAAACTTTTCATCATCAGAAAATGCCGGGAATTCAAAATTTGCATAAGTTTCAAGCGGGTAACTGTTTAGTGTTCTTAAGGATAATTCCGTTCCTTCATTGTTGAATTGCGGTGAAGTAAACCATGTTCCTGAATCATAACGATAATAAAAATTCTCTCCGTTTCTTTCTGCATACATTGGTCTAACAAAAGAATTTGTAATGGCAAAACAGCTATAATAAAAAACATCCTCTGTGATGGCCAAATCCGGATACATCGAAAACTCTACTATTTCTCCAGGTTCTATTTTTTCAATAAACTCAATGTTCTGAACAATATCCAACACCATCTCATAGCCATGAACTACAGCGTATACCTTAGGATAATAGACTGTTTTATCACCTATATTTTGGATCCTAGCTGTAATGTGACCATCATCATGTTTGATCAAAGTCTTGTCATAAAGAATCTCAATTGAAACTGGATCTTTTTCTGTTATATTAAATGCCAATTTTGGTGGCATTAGAATTGGTGTGTTTCCTAGTATTTCTGGGAATTTTATTTTAAAAGGAATTTCTTTTCCGGAAGCAAGTGGTACATGTTGAATTGTCTTTGAATGAATCATAGAATCATCTTTGACTAAAACTGTAATTATGGGAATTACTGCAAAATTATTTTCATTTTTAACATTGCCTACAACTGTATAAATCCCATTTGAATCAAAATAGGATAGAAATTCCTCCTCAGGAATCAATACTTTTGACGCATATCCAAATTCAGATGTGTTGGCATGTGAAAATGGCACAAAGATAAAAAATACTATTGAAATACAAATAACAAGGATTGTGTTAATAATTAATCTTATTCTTAATTATAGTGACTTCTTTGATTAAAACTATGTCCATATTTTAAAACATAATTAATTATAATGAGTTATATTCCATATCTTTTTTTCCACTCTTATGGGATTTAATGATTCAGTATTGATATGTGATGAAGTGGATCCTATTTTGAATAAGATTTTACAAGATAATGGACTCAAAGTCTCTTATGAACCAGAGATTACTCCTGAGCAAATAGTAGAAAAAATTTCAAATTTCAATATTGTAATTGTTAGAAGTAGAACTACCATCACAAAAGAGATGATCGAAAAAGCAGATAATTGTAAAATTATTGCACGTGTTGGAGTTGGACTAGATAATATAGATCAAGAAGCAGCCAAAGCAAAAAACATTCGTGTAATTAATGCCGTAGAAGGAGCAATGAATGCAGTATCTGAATTGGTTTTGGGTTTAATGCTTTCTCTTGCAAGACAAACAGCAAGAGGTGATAGGGCAATTAGAAATGGACAGTGGCTCAAAAAAGAACTCAAAGGAACTGAACTTAGAGGAAAATATCTTGGAATTGTTGGTTTAGGAAATATTGGAAAAAGATTGGGACGACTTGCACGTGCATTAAACATGAATATTATTGGATACGATGTAATTCCAATTGATGAAGAGTTTTCAAAAGAAGTGGGATTGATGAAAGCTGACTTGGATACTCTATTGCAAAGTTCTGATTATATCTCAATCCATGTTCCATTGTTGGATTCCACACATCATCTTTTAGATGCACAAAAAATGTCCACCATGAAAAAGACTGCCAAAATCATCAATACTTCTAGAGGAGGTATTGTTGATGAAGATGCACTTTATGATGCCCTCAAAAATGGAACACTAGGAGGTGCAGCATTAGATGTATTTGAAAAAGAGCCTGCAATTGGAACCAAATTGGCAGAACTTGATAATGTAATCTTGACACCACATATAGGTGCTCAAACAAAAGAGGCACAATCCTTGGCTGCAAACGTTATTGCTGAAAAAATTATTCAAATTCTTCGTGGTGTCATCTAAAATGTTTTCATATAATTTCTGCCTGAACTTTAAAAATATGTAAAAAAGCTTGACTTTTACGTGATTTATTGTCGGCTCTTCGTTTTTAAGGTCTATCTGGAGGTTAAAATATCATAATGCAAAATATGACTATATATCAATTACAATCTGGCAGACTAAAGCATTTTCCTAGTGTCCATTTTTTATTGAAAATTTCACTTGGACTAATTCTATTTACAATAATTTCCACTGCTTTGGTATATGCTGAAACAATCTCCGTTAATGTAGAAGGCTCTTCGTTTGATGTTGATTATACAGCAACTGGCATGACTCTTAACAGTATTGAGGCTGATGAATTTGGATTGCTATTACTTTCTGTGGATGTTGCTGACACTCCAGCAGCATCTTTAGAAATTACTCTTGATAGAAATTTCTATGATTCTACATTTGAAGGTCTTGATGAAGAATTTTTTATTCTAGTTGATCAAACTGAAGGGGAATTTACTGAAACAGAAACTACTTCTCAAAGTAGAACTCTTAGAATTGAATTACCTTTTGGAACTGAGGAAATAGAAATAATTGGAAATACCTTTTTTGGTTCATCTATAGTTGAAGAAACACCAATAGTAGAAGAAATACCCGAAGAAACACCTGTAGTTGAAGATAAACCCATTGTAACACCACCGAAAGTCGAAGATAAACCCATTGTAACACCACCGAAAGTCGAAGATAAACCCATTGTAACACCACCGAAAGTCGAAGATAAACCCATTGCAACTAGTCCAAAAGTTCAGTGTGGACCTGGAACTATTCTCAAAGATGGAGCATGTGTACTTGATGAAAGATGTGGACCTGGAACTATTCTCAAAGATGATGTATGTGTACTTGATTCAACTCCAAAACCATCTCAAACATCTACACAAGGAATGGGTAAAGAAACAGTTGTGGCATTTATTGCAGCATTCATTATTGCTGGAGCTATAGGAATAATTTTAGCACTAATCTCTAAAGCAAGTAAGAGCTCAAACTAATCACAAGATAAATTTTCAGCATTCATTTTTTATCAAAATCAAATCCAGACATTTGAGTTGTAGTTGAATATGGAATAATGATTATGATTACTGCAATTCCTATACTGATTAACTATTTGTTCATATTTAGTCACTTATTTCTATTGGAAATGAGATGATCCTTTTATCAATTAAATAGTTTAAAGCAGTACCCAAGACTTCATCTGATATTATTCCTTCAATCCACCAATATCCTACATTTTTTACCCAATCTGGAATAGCAATATCATAAACATTTTCTTCATTAATCTCAATTGGAATGTTGATTAATTTTTTATCCACATATTTTTCAAATGCATCCATTAGAAATCCATCTGAAATATTTCCAGAAAGCCAGTTGGCCATTATGGGTTTGATTAACTCTGGAATACATGTTGAATTTGAATCAATTAAATTAAATTCTGCAGTAACTTGTGCTCCAGAATATTCTACATCTATGAAATATTTTCCTAATGGAAATATTTCTTTTTCAAATGCAATCAATGATGGAACTGGAGTTTGTAAATCTGTAATTGTAATTGGAATTGCACTGCTCCCTTTACCTGCTTCATCTCTAATGTGAATTATCGCAGGATCTCCGGTGATTTCTGAAACGTCAATTGTATAGAATAATTTTTCACAATAACTGTATGTTGTTTTTTCCATCGTAATGGCAACTGAAGGTTCTGCATGAATATTTGGCAAAAATATCCCAAAACTCAATGCCACTAATATTGGCAATAAAACACTTTTTGTCTTCATCTCTTACATTCTTATTCTGTCCAATAAAAATCCCAAATTAATGCTGAGGAATCCTTTTTAACAACTTTGGATTAGTTCAATTATCGAGTTTTCTGCGGAAGCAAAATCTTTGAGTGAGTGAAATTCGTTCACTCAAAGCAATTTTTACTGCTTAGCGGTGCTTGGCACAATTGTTTGATTTACAGTTATTAAAGGGGATTTTTTTATGCCTGATATGCCTAGTCATCAAGACAAAATATGGATCAGTCTTTGGAAAGAGAATGCTCCTGAACTTCGTGAGCGTATAGTTGGATGGCGTAAGCAAAATGCTATCACTAGAATTGATAAGCCTAGCAGATTAGAAAGAGCTAGAAGATTAGGCTACAAAGCAAAACAAGGAATCATTGTTGTTAGAATGAGAGTTGGTACTGGTGGTATGAGAAAACAAAGACCTACTGGTGGTAGAAGACCAAAACATCTTGGTGTAACAAGAATCAAGGCAGATGATAACATGCAAACTGTCGCAAACAGAAGAGTTCTTGAAAGATATCCAAACATGAAACTTTTAGGATCTTATTTCATCTACAAAGATGGAAAGCATTATTGGTTTGAAGTTATCTTGGCCGATCCACAACATCCACGAATTGCTCAAGATAAAGAATTAAACAGACGAATTCCTCAAACTGCATAAGTTGAAGATAATATTTTTAGTTTCACTAGTATCACTTTTTGCGATTTCTCCCGTATATGGACAAATACTATCTGACGCTACAGGACTAGTAAATAGACTGGATGTTCAAACAGGTGGATATACTTTTGAAATTAAGACTGTATCTAATTTCAATATTCCTGATTTTGATTTTGACAAGGATGAGAAAAGATTATCTCTCTTCATTAACAGTGGGTTGGAAAATAATTTGGGTGAGATACTTATTCCCCAAACCCTTTTGGGTGGAAATTTTACATTTTATCTGAATGAAAACCAATATTTTCCAAAAATTAATTCTAATGAAAAAATTTCTTTTATTACATTGAATTTTACAGGCTCTGGTGAAAATAAATTAGATATTATTGGAACTACATATCTTGATGGTTTAGTGGAAAAAGATAAAATAACTCCAAAAGAAATACTCCTATTAGAAAAAACAGAAACGTTATCTGATTCCCTTGGCTGGCTTGCGTTGCTTGGATTTTTGATAGTTGCTTCTGCATTAATCGTAGTGAAAATAAGGAATAGAAAATAATTCATCTGATTTTGTTATTTTCTTGGCAAAACTCTGATTCTAATACAAAAACTCTAATAATTTAAGATATGCCATATAATCAATGGATTATGAAAAATTTTGTTCAGAGATTTTAGACATAGATCCTAAAATTAGATTTGCATCCATATATGACGAATGGGCTGTCCGCCTTGCAGGTGGAATGCGACCAGGAGTTGAGAGTTTACTTTCCAATCACGCTGAAAATGAATTAGTTAATCTTTCAATTATTGATTGGAAATCTCGTAAAGATATGGCAAAATGGTTGGGTTTGACAAAATATACTTTGGGTGAATATGATAAACTTAAACGATTTTCATTTTATCTTGGGGATGAACACTTACTTCTTGTGAGTTCTGAAAAAGATTTAGACACTAATGTAGTAGTTGAGGAAGTAATAAGACTCTATTACAAAAATAAATCCTAATTGATTCTCTTATGGATAATCCGAAAATTGCTCTAATTGGGGGATTTGTTTTAGTTGTTGCTTTATCAATAACTCTTGTTTTAATTCGTTGATTTAATCTTCGGCGAGTAATTTTTGAATAATGGATTCAACATGCCCAGTTTGCCCAAATGAAACATCTCTGAGAATTCCTTTTCTATCCACTATTATTGTTGAGGGTGTTCCTTGCAATGCAAATTTCTCAAATGTTTCAGCTGAATATTCCTTTGATTTCATGTAGTCTTTAACTCTTTGAATTATTTGATTTTTGTAATCCTCTGGCTGTGAATCAAAATCAGGAATTTGTGGATAAATGAACTGCATAATTTTTTCTTGGTTTATTTCACCAGAAGTCTTAGTTAAATTATCCATTCCTAATGGAAATGGAATTTTGTAATTTAGTTTGTTTCCATCTTTTAATTGTCCATGCATTGATAGCGCATTCTTTGTTTCTCCAATAACTTCGCCAGTTTCTGCAAGCATCTTCAAATTTTCCAATGTGTTTTTATCAAAATCTTCAAATGCTGTTGCAAGACCTAACACTCTAACTCCATCATCCTTGAATTTGTTGTAGATATTGATTGCCTCTGGGAGTGCATGCATGAAACATCCTGGACAATTGACTTGAAATACTTCTAAAATTACAATATGGTCTTTCTCCTGATCGAAATTTGTTGAGGCTCCTTGAACCCATTCTGAAACCCCGAAATTTGGTACTTTTTTGCCTATTACTGCGCTCATATTACAATCTAGTATTTTTTCCATTAAATACTAACTGCTGAATGTATTTTCTTTATATTGAGTTTCTTCTTGAATATTCATTGATAACTAAAAAACACAATTGATAATGCAAAATCCATAATTTTTAATTGTTAAAATAAACAAACAACTCGATAAATTCTCTAGGAACTGACTATATTTGTGAGAAAATTTCCAATCATATTTAGTTGATGACTCTGAAACATTTAGAGTATTCTTAAGAGATGTACTAAAAAGAACTATCAAATGGGTTCGTATCATTGAGACCAAAGACGGATATGAATGACTTCAAATGTATCTAAAACACAAGCCAGATGTAATTCTACTAGATTTGAAAATACCAAAATTGGACGGATCAAACGTATTGGATGCTTTTGTCCGCAATAATATGGATACTCAAGTAATTGCAACTTCTGCATATGTTAATGATTAAGATAGTATTTATCATATAATGAAAATTGGTGCGTTTAACTATCTTTCAAAACCTATGATCTGTATGGTTCTAACGAAAACCTCATTGATGTGTTGTATTGTGGAAAAAGGTTGATTCAAAGAAAAAACCTCTTAGAGACAAAAGGACTTCGAATTCTTTTGTATTGAATCAAAATTACCAAGTTTTTTCAAGTAACCTAATATAGGACACAGAAAATTTCAAAACAAATTGCAAGTAGTAACTGATAAACGATTAGCACTTTTTGCTGAAATGGAGGCAAAGTATGAGCAAAAAGATACTGATTATTTTGTCTCTCTTTTAGAACATCCTGATTATGTAATTAGAACAAGAGCTACCTGCATTTTAGTTGATTTTGGTGGAGAAGATAAAATTCCATATATTGCTAAAGTTTTAAAAAATGATGAAAATGAACTGGTAAGACATGAGGCTGCATTTTCATTAGGTCAAATGAGCTACTCTGGTGCAATTCCACCATTAACTGATGCAACCCTTCATGATCCAAGTATGTTTGTAAGACATGAGGCTGCGATCGCATTGGGTGTTGTTGGCAACCAAGATGCAAAAGATGCTCTGGAAAAGGCATTAAGTGATCCAGACAAACCAGTCGTAGAATCTGCAGTTGTTGCACTATCTAATATTGAATTTATGGAAAAGTTAAGTAAGAACAAAAAGTTTGCAAAGTTAACAGGTGGATGAGATGAACTATTCAATTGGAATTATAGCAATTGTTGGTGTTCTAGCTGCTATCACTTTAGGATTCATTACAATGAATCCTGATGAAGTTATACAACCAAGAATGGTTTCAGTTGAAGAAAAACCAACTGTTTGTACAATGGAGTGGGATCCTATGTGTGGTATTGATGGAGAAACTTATGGCAATTTATGTATGTTAAAGGCTGCAGATGTAAAATTAGCTCATGATGGAGAATGCAGTGTTGATGATCCTATGGTTAAACAAAGAATTCAACCTGAACCAGTTGTAGAACCTGAACCCGTAGTTGAGGTAACACCTAAACCAACTATGACTGCTCCACTTCCAATGGCAACTGGAATGCACAAAGTAAACATTGCTGAAGGCTCTGGAACTCCAGGATGCGACGAAACAAAGGAATGTTACTTGCCTTACTCTATTACAATTTCTGTTGGTGATGATGTACAATGGAATAATCCTGACAGTGCAGCTCATACTGTAACTAGTGGAACTATTTCAGATGGACATGATGGAGTGTTTGATTCTGGATTATTCATGTCTGGTTCAACTTTTGAATTTACATTTGATGAAACAGGAACTTATGATTATTTCTGTATGGTTCATCCTTGGATGACCGGTCAAGTTATTGTTACTGATGTTGAAGAGATGGCAGTAATTGCAGAACCAGAATCAATGGTGGAATCAACCCCTGAACCAATTGCAGAACCCGAAACAATGTCTAGTACTATAGTTTCAATTCCAGCAGGTGCTGCAATTCTAGGATGTGAAGAAACAAAGGAATGTTACTTGCCTTATGAAGTTTCAGTATCTATTGGTCAAACAGTTACTTGGAGCAATGATGATTCTGCAGCTCATACTGTAACTAGTGGTACTATTGATGCGGGACTAACTGGAGTGTTTGATTCTGGATTATTCATGTCTGGTTCAACTTTTGAATTTACATTTGATGAAACAGGAACTTATGATTATTTCTGTATGGTTCATCCTTGGATGACTGGAATTGTTAATGTTAACTAAAGAGCTGTAACTAAACTTCCTTGCTCAGTTGATTCAAATTTGTAAATTTGTTCCACACTTGAATCCTCGAAGATTTCTGTATCATGAGTAATTATTAAAAATTGCATAGGTGTTTGTGAGTTTGAAATCTCTGATAATTGAGATAATACTCCTACTAGAGATTTTTTTCTTTCAGCATCGAGGTGGGTTGTCGGCTCATCGAGTATCATCAGATTGAGATTTGATGCACCAAGAAGACTTGCCATTCCTAATCTTAATGCTAATGCCACACTAACTTTTTCTCCTCCACTAAGTGATTCTAAATCTAGCATTTCACTTTTTGAATGACACATAATAGAAATGTCTCTTGCTTTTTCTGACAATGCTATTCTCTGTATCTTTGTATTAAGTAACGTGAGATATTCTGAAGCTTTTACTGATATTGTATTTAGTGCCCATGATCTTAGACTTGTTGCAACTGGTCCATCTCTGCTGAAAATATTTGATTGAATTTCATCTAGTTTTACAATGTAATCTTTTACTATTTTTAATTCTGATATCACGTTTTGAATTATTTTAATTTGCTCTTCACCTTTAGTGATTTTTTCTGAAATTGCGCCAATTTGTTGATGTATTTGAGAGAGATCATTTTGTTTTTGAATTACTGTTATTTTTAGACTAGTAAATTCCTCATCATCAAATCCTTTAGTTTCTATCTCTAATTTTGAAATATTCTCAAAAATCATTTTTGCACGTGTATCAATTTGTGAAATTTCTAATAAATTCCCATTACTTGTCAAAGAAATTCTCTGTTTCTTTAGTTTCACATCCTGTTGAATTTTCATTAATTCTTCTTTATTGGTTATAGAATAAGCTCTAAGTGTAGCCTCCGCATCTCGTGCATTTTCCACTTTTTCTGAAAAATCATTCCTCTTTTGATTATACATATCTCTTTCTTTTTCTTTTGCAATAATCTCTTGTTGCAATATTGTCAATTCTTGTTTAAGATGTTCCTCTTGAAAAAGTGGATTTAGTTTTTCGACATTTGAATCACATACAGGACATTTGTTATCTTTCAACTGAAGTTTTGATGCTAGTAATTGCTTTTCTTTTAAGGAAGCAGTTTGAATTGTCATTTCTTGGATTTTTTTTGCTGTTTCTTCTATTGCTTGATCAATTTTTTGAATCTTTAATTCCAAATCTTCTTTTAAACTGACATACTCAAAACAATCCCTACAATCATGTATTTTACGCTCATTTTCACTAATTTCACGCTGAATTTCATGAATTGCCTCTTTTGCATATGCTAGTAGCTCTTTTTTTCTTAATTCTAGTTGGTTGATTTTATCTATTTTTGGAGAATCTGTTTCTACTTTATGCCTCATATTATCAACTTCATTTTGTAATTGTTTTTGCTTTAATTCTAGTTGGTTTTTTTCAGGTTTTGATTCTGTTATTTCTTTCTGATTTTTTTCTAAATCACATGATAAAATTTCAATATGTGTATCATCATAACCAATTCTTTCTCTGATTTTTTCACGAAAATCTTTATTTACAATCTTCATTGCTTCTGATGCAATGTCGAGTTTATCGATTCCTATAATTGCATTAAGTAATTCTTTGAATTCTTTGGGTTTAGCATTGATAATGGTATTTAATTCTCCTTGTTGTACTATTGACGCAATCTTTAATTTTTCAAAATCAAGACCAATTACTTTTTCAACTTCATTAGTCATTGATTCTCCAAATTGTTTTCTTTCACCTGCTGCAATTTCAAGACAATCCTCTCCTATAATTTCTGAAAATTTTGCAGCTAGACTTCCCTTACTGTCAATTTTTCTTACTGCCTCAAATTGTTTTCCGTTAATAGAAAATCCAACCTTTGCAAATCCTTGATTTGCACCACGTTTGATTAATCCTTTATTTGATTTTCTTGTGTGCTGACCAAACAATGCAAATGTTATTGCATCAATAATGCTTGATTTTCCTGCACCATTGTCTCCTACAAATACTGTGACTCCATTTTCAAATTTTATTTTTGTGTTCGAATGTGCTAAAAAATCTCCCAGTTCGATTGATGTAATCATTGTTTTTTCGCCTTTTTGTATTTCTCAAAGTTTTCATAAATTAATTGAGACGCTTCTTTAATTTCATTTGATGTTAATATTGGAAGTAATTCTTTTATCGCAAAACTTGCATTTTCTTCTGAACCTAACGCATCAACTGATAATCTAAACATTTCATCATCGATGACATTTGGTCTATCCAGGAATACTGAAGAATTTGAAATTTGTTTTGTACTTATTCTCCAAAAACATCTAAGAACTAATGCGTTTAACCTGGCAATTTGTGCCTGAATTTGGTCTGTTTCTATGTTTTCGCCTTGTATTTTTATCTCCACGATTGGTTTTTTCTTTGAATCTGATATTTTTTTAAAAATCTCATCTATTGTTTTTGATAATTCTTGGTATTCTGTTTGAAAAGAAAATTGAGGTCTAGTCTCTAATTCTACCCAATTGGGATTTGCTTCTTCTCCAGAAATATCCACTTCAAAGAATCCTTTTTTTGTATCTTTGATTCCCTCACTTGTTGTTAATTCAGTAGATCCTGGATATGCAATTGGACCATTTAGATGATTGAATCGTTTGATATCTTTATCATGAAGATGCCCCATTGCATAGTATGTAAAATTTTTTGGCAAGTCAGTTGATTGTATCTCTGCTGCAAATTTATTGAATTCTGTAACTCCCTGATGCAAAACCAAAATTTTATGTCCCGAATGATTTTGTGCTACTTTATCAATTTCAAAAAATTTTTCTTCATATTGTGAAATTTCTGCTTTTCTAATTTTATCAAATCCTGCTAAGAGTATTCCTTTGTATTCTATTGGTTTTCCTTGTCCAATATACTTTGAAAATTCTAAATTATGATAAACATATGGAATGGGTGTGGTTCTAATTCTACTAATGTCATGCTCTCCTAAAATAAAAAACGAATCAATGTTACTTTGCTTTAATCTCTTTAATCCATTTCCCATTTGCACAATTGCTGTTCCATTTGGATTTGGAACATGGAAAATATCTCCTGCAAAAATTACAAAATTTACATGATCTTTAATTGAAGTATCAATAGCTTGATTAAATACATCGTACACATCTTGTGCACGTTCATCTGAACCATATTGCACTAATCCCAAATGCGTGTCTGAAATGTGAGAAAATAACATTAGTCTAATAACAAATCTTTTTGAACAAGTCCTTGTGTTGATTCAATTGCAACTTCCTTCATTTTATCTGCATTTGCCCATGCATTAACTGCACTTTGATCTGCACCCATAATTTTCTCCTTTACTTCTTCAACATGGACAAGTGCTGGCAAATTTGTCCATTGTCCAACTAGGACCGCGTCTCCTACATTAAGTGAGGTCAATTGGGCAATCAATTCACGACTGGTTGATTCAGTAGCTGAAGCTATTTGACGCTGATCGTCTTCTTGAATAATTTTCATTATTGCAAATGACCCTAATTGACTGAGAACATTGAGATCCACACTTCTTGGCCTCTGAGATACAATTCCTAAACCTAATCCAAATTTTCTTCCCTCTCTTGCAATTTTAGCAGCCCAGTACTTTGCACTAGTGTCATGATCTTTTGGAATGAAAACATGTGCTTCTTCTATGATTACAAATATTGGTGAGTTGAATTGATAATTTCTTTCTCGCTTTGATCTTCCATGTCTTGCAATACTTGCATCTTTTCTGTCTTTTAGTAATTGTTGTAAATAAAATGCTACAGCAACATTGGCTTGCTTTTCTGATAATTCTGAAATATTGAGAATATTAGTACGACCTTCTTTGATAAAACTTATTGGATCTCCCATGTCTGGATCTAAAATATCTTCAAATCTCCTTTGAGATTCTTCAATGATGTCTTGCACTCTATATGCAGATGTTCTGATCTCTTTTAGTTTTTTATCTTCTGAATTTACAATAAAATCAATTTCGTTTTCTAGCTTTTTCCAAAACTCCTTTGATTCTTTAACGTATTTTGTAAATGCCATTCTTAAAACTCGTTGTTGAACATTTGCCCCATCTCTAATTTCTAATACTTCTGAGAGTTGTTCTGCATCTAATAATCTTGGATTTATTTTCGCATCAATTACATTGATGCGTGGAATGTTTAGAGTTGTGTAATCATTATGATAATCAAATATTATTACAGTTCCCTTTAACTTTGAAATTTGTTTTGTAACAAGTGAAACAAGATTACTTTTCCCCATCCCTGTCATTGCTAAAATTCCCAAATGTCTTGAAACAATCTTGTCCAAATTTATTTTGGCATCAATGGTTTTGTTTCGTAAAAGATTTCCGATTGTTACCCATCCTTCTTTTTTTGGACTAAAAATTTCTTCTAAATCTTGTTTGGTTGGTTGGGTGATTTCTGTACCTGGAATTGGTGGAATTGCAGGTATTATTGATTGACCTTTTCTCAAGTTGTCTAAAAATCCTAAAATTCCTATGTGTGCTGTGAATGTTTTATCGCGTTTATTGAGTTCTGCAATTTCAGTACTTTCTGATGCTTCATCAAAATTCCTAACATCAGTAAAAGCTGCACTTGACACTGATGATCTCTCAACCAATCCTAAAATTTCTCCTTCATCTGTGCCTATTTTGATATATTCTCCTACAGAAAGAGCCCTTGAAGTAATTGCTGTTACAAATGTGGGCTTTGATTCCCCTATTACAAATCCTAAACTCAACCTAGTACCTCCCTTGAACCAATCTCATTACCTAATCCTAACAAACTAACCATTTTTGCAAGTTCCTTATCAGATATTTTACAGTTATTGTGTGCAAGCTTTAGTGCATAGGGATATCCACCAACACTATTTTTGTATAGTCTGTTCATTGCTGATTTGATATCATTTTCATCATACTGATCTCCTAGAAATTCTAATTTAATTATTGGAGTAGAATCACTTAATCTTACAAATGTTGATGAAATGACTTTATCTGCACCATATTTTTTTTCTACAAATATTTTACTAAATCCAGAATTATTTGTAACGTGATTGTAGTAGAAAATATCTCCTGCAAGAGAACCTAAATTTTCAAATTGTTTTTTTGTATTTGATGTCTTTGCAATGAAAATTACATTGTTTCTTTTTTTCATTGTTTTGACAACTAGTGAGTCAAGTGATGACTGTCTTGTCATGAATTGAGAATGAAGTGAACCATCCATTAATACCAAATCAACCATGTCGACTGTTTTCTCGCATGCTTCTATCTCCATTTTACTTGCAATTCTTGAAAGATCAGTGTCTGAACCAAGTCCTGATTTATGCAAATCCACTAAAATTTCCCCATCAGATTTGATTGAAACTGCAGTTGTTGCCCAAAGCTCTATTCCTTGAAATTTGGTATTGTTAAAACTACTATCGATTCCAGCTGTTACTGCCTCTTCTTTTACAGGCATAAATTCCACCCAATTCTCCTTTGCCTTTTGTAGAATTTGCTCAAATTTTGGGCCCTTTAGAATTGATAACATCTTTTCTCTGTTAATGATGGCATCTTTGTATACTGTATTGAGCACAACAATAGTTAGTTGGTTTAAATAAAATCTTTAGGTTATGCTAAATTTTGACAAAGCTGTTCCATCAAAACCATTTATCCAATTCTGCCTTTGAGAATAATTTTCTCATCAGTTCCTGAAGGCGTACTTCTGTCTATGTATCTGATTTCATACTTGTCTCCAATATGGATAACTTTACCATCTAGTTCTCTTGGAATCTTGATCTTTACTTCAAACGTGCTTGTATTGGGACCTGTCTCAATTAATGAACTGGAATTTGCATCAAATCTTGGATTTGCAAGTGTAGTCCTAATGCCGCCCTCTCCTCTGAATTCAAAAGAACTTAGTGGAATCTTATCTTCATTTTTGGAGTCTCTATTTGCATCAGGCTCGTAAATTCTTAATGTAAATTCATGACCAATTCTGGAACCACCACCTGTAGTTTCAACTTTGGCAAATGTAGATGTTAATGAAACTGATTTGACTAGAATTCTTTTCTCCCCTGCAAAATCAGATTCATCCAAGTATTTAATTAGCACAATGTCGTCTTGACTTAATGGTTTCCCATTGATTGTTTCTGGGAGTTCTAGTCTGATGTAAAATTCACCTGTGTTAGGTCCTGTCTCAATCATATTTTTTGGTCCAGTAATAGGAATTCCATTTACTGTAAATTCAAACAATCCTTGTGTTGCTATTACTTCAACCCCATTATGCGCTACATTCAAGTCTTGATCAGTAATATAGAAATTTACTATTGACATACTTGATGCAGGAACTGTCTGAATTTCTTTTTCTGATGCAGGAACTGATTTGAATTCTTTTTGTAAGTCTGTGAATTTAATTGGAATAAATAACATCCCTGATTTCTCCATTTTATCTGCAGTTTCTGGTCTCACACATGCAGCAAATCCATTTGTTCTAATTACTAATTCTAATCCTGTCTTACAAATAACATCTTGAGCTAAAATTCCTTGTTCCATCTGTTTTCTAGGCGATTCCAAGTCACCATAAGATGGTTGAATTACTAAGAGAGAAAGACCAAAAAATATAGCAATTTGAAAAAAATTCATCAATAATTTTTGAATTTCTTTACATAAATAATTTAATGATAAATCATCCTTGATTTTAAATTAGAAAATCAAAATTGAGAATTTTGCTATTTTCTTATATGTGTAATAATGAAATCGTTTTTGCATTTGCTTTGCTATTGATAATACCTGCATCCAGCTATGCTTTTGCTGAACATATCTTCAATTCTGATGCATATGCTCAATATCTTGACATCTCTCAGTTAGAATCAGAAAAAGTAACTTTTGAGTTTGATGGAAAATTATATGATGTTTACTATGGATATCATGGAAGTCTAGATGCAATGGGTTCTGATGACCCTTTTCCAGAACTGTCTTCTATGAAAATAAATGAAGAAAGAAAATCCATTGAAATTATCATGGAGGATGTTCCTGAAAAAACTGATTTCTGGGTAAGGACTCCAGAAGATGTTCTTTTTGCTGAGGGTGAAAAATTCACAGTTTTAGTCGATGGTTTTGATACTGGATATGATTTGATGAAATTTCCTAATGATTATGTAATTGGTTTTATTATTTCAGAAGACACTAAAAATATTGAAATTATTGGAACTCGAGTCATTCCAGAATTTGCAGGATTGACAATTTTGATTCTTGGAATTTCTATAATGGGAATAATTTACCTTGTAAGAAAGAATCCTCTTCTAAAGGGTTGGACTAGAATTAATTAAGTGACCTTTTGTACTAAATTCACTTGAAAAAAATTGGTTTGTTGGGATGCGGTGCAATAGGTACTCAGATTGCTCTTGCAATTGATTCAGGAAAGATCCCTGGAATACTGACTCATGTTTATGATGTATCAAAAGAAACTGCAATTGAACTAGTCTCAAAATTAAACACAAAACCAGAAATCGTTGAAAATTCACACCTTTTATCTTCTCATAGTGTAAATATCATAGTTGAAGCTGCATCTCAAGATGCTGTTAAAGATGTTGGACTAAGTGTATTGCAAAATAAACGTGATTTGATGATCATGAGTGTTGGTGCATTATTAGATGAACCAGTATATGATATTTTATCAGATGCATGCAATCATTTCAAAAAAACTATCTACCTTCCTTCTGGTGCAATTGCTGGTTTGGATGGAATAAAATCCGTCAAAGATGAATTAGAATCTGTATCTATTACAACAACAAAACACCCACGTTCTCTAAAAGGCGCAAAGTTTTTTGAAACTTCTCAAATTGATTTGGATGTTATTGATTCTCCTACAACAATCTTTGAAGGAACTGCAAAAGAAGCAGTTTTTTTGTTTCCTGCAAACATCAATGTTGCTGCACTTCTTTCATTATCAGGAATAGGAAGTGAGAAAACAGTTGTAAAAATTATTGCTGATCCTAATACTGACAAAAATACCCATCATATTGAGGCTGCAGGAAAATTTGGAAAGATGATCTTTACAATTGAAAATTTCCCAGATCCTAATAATCCTAAAACAAGTAAACTAGCAATTTTATCCGCAATTGAAACTCTGAGAAAATATTGCTCTGATGATATTCAGATTGGCACATAGTATTAGATAATTTCCAAGTATTGATTTTAAATTAATACCAACAGTTGTAATTATTTGATACAATTACGTAATGATTCATTCAATACTCTGGAGAAACTAACTGCTTCAGAAGACTCTTTGATTTTTTTTGCTTGTCTTTCACGAAGTTTTCTTACGATGTCATCACCAATTACAACTGTAATGCGCTTTCCCATGAGCGTACAGATTTCTACCATTCCTTATATTTTGAGGTATATCTGAAAAGGGGAAATTCTTGCCACATTATCTATCATTTCAGAGAATTCTGGACTATTTCCCATTCTTTAAATCCTCACAAATTCAAAATTTTATAGTCTATGTTAGTACAGCAATCATCCCACCTTAAAGAAGAGATTCTAAAACTCAAGAAGGAAAAAGATGTAGTAATTTTAGCGCATAATTATCAAATTCCTGATGTACAGGATATTGCTGATTTTACAGGTGATTCTTTAGGTCTTTCAAGACAAGCCGCCACTGTTGACCAAAAGACAATTTTGTTTTGTGGTGTAAACTTTATGGCTGAAACTGCTGCCATTATTAGTCCTGACAAAAAAGTACTGCTTCCTGATTTAGAAGCTGGATGCTCATTATCTGATTCAATCACTGTTGCAGAATTGCGTAATTGGAAAAAACAACATCCTAATGCAATTGCAGTAGGTTATGTTAATACTACTGCAGAAATTAAAGCAGAACTTGATTATTGTTGTACTTCATCTAATGCTGTTAATGTTGTAAAGGCAATACCTGAAGAAAAAGAAATATTGTTTTTACCTGATATGTTTCTTGGTTCTTATGTTGCAAAAATGACTGGAAGAAAAAATATGCATATATGGGCAGGAGAATGTCATGTTCATGCTGGAATTAGACCTGAAGATGTAACTGAAAAATTAAATTCTATGAAAGATGCAGAATTTGTTATTCATCCAGAATGTAGTTGTACAACTTCTATGATGTATGATGTTGCAGATGGAAGTTATGACGACAAAAAAGTTTCAATTCTTTCTACAGAGGGAATGCTAAATCATGTGAGTCAATCAAAATCAAAAAACTTTGTTGTTGCAACAGAGACTGGAATTTTGTACAAAATGAGACAACAAAATCCCGGAAAAACATTCATCCCTGCATCAGAGAAAGCTGAATGTCAATACATGAAAATGATTACCCTTGAAAAAGTATATGATGCTTTAGTGAATGAAAAAAATGTTGTCACCGTTCCAAAAGAGATTGCCGATAAGGCTCGTTTAGCAATTAATAGAATGCTTGAAATCAACTAGACTGTGACTATTTTGGTTGGGTTATTTAGCAGAATCCCAAAAGATCCTCAAAAGAAAAGAAACCTAGAAAAACTCAAAGAGATAAAAAAACTTGTTAAAGAAAAAAAATATGATGCTGCCTTAAAATCAGGTAAAGATTTTTTATACAAAGTTCCGCATCATCATGATGTTTTGTTTACTATGGGTGGAATTTACCATTTACAAAACAAACACAAAACTGCAATATCTTATTTTGATAAAGCACTAGAAATCGCTTCTTACGATGTTGAAGTTTTATTGCTCAAAGCATATTCTCATCAAAAATTAGCCGAAAATAAAAGGGCAATTCAGTGTTGTGAAAAAATTCAAGAAATTGATCCAAAAAATAAAGCAGTACTTGTATTACTGGAAGAATTGAATTCTTAAATTTCTAAACTCATATCAATTCCTTTAACAGAGTTTGTGATGCTTCCAACTGATATAATGTCCACCCCAGTCTTCCCATAATTCACGATGTTCTTAGAACTAATTCCACCTGATGCTTCAAGCATTACTTTACTTCGCAATCTTTGATTTCTGAGTACTTGTATTGTTTTCCTGATTTGTGCAGGTGAGAAATTATCTAGCATGATTATTGCTGCACCCTCTTTTGCAGCAAGAACTGCATCTGATATATTTTCAACTTCCACTTCAAATTTTTTGTGTTTTTTCTTTGCTTTTTTAATTAATGATAATAACGAGCCATCAATTGCAATATGATTGTCTTTGATCATCACCATTTCATCTAGCCTTAGTCTATGTTTTTTACCTCCACCTATCTCTACTGCTTCTTTATCAAAATATCTGAGTCCTGGGGCAGTTTTCCTAGTTGCATACAATTTTGTTTTTGTTGGAATCTTTTTTACAAGTTCATTTGTTTGAGTTGCAATTCCGCTCATTCTTGTAAGAAGATTTAATGCAGTTCTCTCACACGTTAGAATTTTTTCTGCGTCCCCACTAATTGTCATTATAGTTTGATTAGGTTTTATTTTAGAACCATCTTTTCTAACAATTTTTGCATTACATCCTTTTAATTTGAAAATATCTTTTGCATAAGTTGCACCTGCAACAATTGCATTTTCTCTTGAAATTATTTTAGCTGATATCTTTTTCTTTGGTAAAAGAACACTGGTGATATCTCCAGACCCTATATCTTCAGCAAGAAATTGTAATAATTGTTTTTTAGAATTAAATGACAACATTATTGTTAAAATATTAATGTGATTTTAAAGATTTAGAAATATTCTATGTTACTTTGATTGCATACTTGCCTTTTTGAGTGATCCCTAGAGTTTTTGAAATCTCTGAATTTGTTGGATCAACTACTAATACAATTCCACTCCAGTCAGGTGTCAAATCTGATGATTTGCAACTAGGACAAACTTTACCCGTTGTAACAAATTTGCATTTTCGGCATGCCATTTCTCGTGCCATTCTAACTTGCCTCCACTTTAGCTTCTTTTGCAGGTTTATCTGAATCCCCTGTGGATTTTTTAATCTCTTCTGCAATCCAGTCATCTGCTCCAAGGAATGGCTGTCTACATGTAATTCCAATCTTACCCATTGCAGCAGCTTTTCCTAATGATACAGCAGTAATTCTTGCACGAAGTGTAGAGCCAACTTTTAATGTTCTACCACTTTGATTAGCTAAAATCATTCCAGACTTTACGTCACTTTTAAGATAATCATCCATCACTTGCGACAAGTGAAGTAATGCATCAGTTGGACCAATTCTAACAAATGCTCCAAAGTCTGTAATGTCTACAATTTCTCCTTGAACAATTTCTTGTAATTTTGGATAAAATGTTAATGCCTCAAACTGAACTCTATGGAATGTACCCCCGTCTCCGGCAATCATTTTTCCCATTTCGTTAACTTTAGCATCTAAAATCATAATGATATATCCTAAATCTGCATTAATCATACTCTCGTATTTTTCTTTGAGGATGTTTACAGCTGCCTTTTTGAGCGTAGTTCCAAATAAGCTAGGAGGAATCCTAACAACATCAACTAGGGTGGATATAGAAAACAATTACGTATTTTTCTTGAATTTCAATTTATGAATCTTTGGGTGATTTACTCATAATTTTCTAAAGATTTTGCTAATTTTTCAAAAAAATGACAATTTTTTTTGATGTGTGACTTATGTTTAAATAATGTAGGATGACTTTTTGAGGCAATGGTTGGGATAGATCAAGTTCTTGAAAAACTTAGTACTGTCATTGATCCTGATTTGAAAAAAGACATTGTATCTATGGGTATGATAAAAGACTTGGAACTAAATGATGGCAATCTGAAATTTACTTTAGAATTAACAACCCCTGCATGCCCTTTTAATGTCGAAATTGAGGATGATGTAAGAAAAGTAATTGGTGAAATTACTGATTTGAAAAATTTTGATTTGAAAGTAACTGCTAAAGTAATGGAGGGTCGTTCACTTGATGCAGATACTGGCATGGCATCTGTCAAAAATATTATCGGTGTTGCAAGTGGAAAGGGTGGTGTTGGAAAGTCAACTGTTTCACTAAATTTAGCATTGGCATTATCTGAATCAGGAGCTAAAGTTGGCTTGTTAGACGCTGATATCTATGGCCCTAGTATTCCGTTAATGTTGGGAATGAAGGACGGATCCATGGAAGTTGAAGATAACAAACTTCAGCCTGCAGACTCTCATGGATTAAAAGTTGTCTCCTTTGGTTTCTTTGCAGATCAATCTAATCAAGCAGCAATTTATCGTGGTCCCATCATTTCTGGAATCTTAAAACAATTCTTAGTTGATACTAATTGGTCTGACTTGGATTATCTTATTGTAGATCTTCCTCCTGGCACCGGAGATATTCCACTAACCCTTGCTCAAACAATCCCCATTACTGGAATCCTTGTTGTTACAACTCCACAAGATGTTGCAAGCAATGTTGCAGTAAAAGCTGTCTCCATGTTTGAAAAACTAAATGTTCCAATTATTGGAGTTGTTGAAAACATGAGTCACTTTATTTGTCCAAACTGTGATGAGAAACATTATATCTTTGGTGATGGTGGTGCAAAGAAAATAAGTGAACAGTTTAACATGCCTTTCTTAGGTGAGATTCCATTAAACTCTGGAATCATGGCAGGCTCTGATTTAGGAAAACCAATTATGATTACAAATCCTGATTCACCAAGTGCAGTCGCTTTTAGAAAGAGTGCAAAAAATATTGCAGCACAATGTAGTATTCTTGCAGCAAAACTACAAGATGAAATGGCATCTGAAAGTTCTAGTGAAGAATCTATACCTGAGGCAAGTACTAGTTAATCACGATTAATGTGAAATTACCTGATTCTTTAAGAGATCAATTGAAAATTCCTTTAGGAACACTTTTACTCGAAACCCAAGCTGATAAAAAAAATATTCAAAAATACCTCCAGAAAAATTCCTATATCATTACTGTTGGTGATAGAACAACTAAAAAGATGATTGAATTTGGTCTTATTCCCTCATTACAAATCATTGATGGTCAGGAAAAAAGAGAAAAAAAAGAACCCCCAAAATTGGCAAATGCTATTGAATTGACTGTTAAAAATCCTGCAGCAGAAATTACTTCTCAAAGTATTGATATGATTGAGAATGCATTTACGATGCAGCCTCCTGTGAGACTTTTTGTTGATGGAGAAGAAGATCTTTTAGTACTCCCAGTTTGTATTCATGCCCCTGAAAATGCAATTGTTTTGTATGGTCAGCCAAACGAAGGACTTGTAATAGTAAAGATTACTCCCGAAATTAGAAATAAAGCGCAATCATTACTTGATTTAATGAAATAATGGGGGGTATGATGAGACGGTGGCTGTATGATTGATGATTACTCTACTAAACCTTCTGACCCTATTAGTTCACATCTAAAAGCACAAAATCAGACGCAAAGATATTACACGTTTGGCCAGAAAATGGCAGTATCAGATACTGCAATTGAAAAAATAAACAAGATAATTTCAGAAGACAAGCAGACTCTGTGGAGCAGGCAGAACCAAATCTCTAACTAAATTAGAAAATATGTCCTACTTTATGAGGGTGAATTTACAATGAGAACATGAATCATTTTCGTCTGTAGAATACTCTAAACCACAATTTGAACAAACAACTACATCTACCATGTGTGCCTACTACCAAAGCGATGCATAAAGCCTCTACGGATGATTCATCAGTCAGATCTATATACTACATTTCAAGGCTTTCCTTGTTGAC
>JAOTTS010000055.1 GCA_029864335.1 Candidatus Nitrosopumilus sp.
AATTTTCTTGACTTAAAGTTCCAGTTAAACGTTATGTGTAATCACGCCAAGTGTATTTACATTTCTGACAACGATAAAATCTAGTTGTAGGTTCATCTGCACTTCTAGTTTGAAACATCCACCAAACTGCCTCATCATGACCACATTTCTCACAATCTAATTTGATTGTTGGATGTGTATCTTCTCCTTCATTTCCCTCAAAAGCTAAAAGTGAAAAATCTGGTTCTTCTTCATTAATAATTTTTTTTGTTTGCGTTACTTTTTGTCCTTCTACATAACCACACTTTGAGCATTCAAGACCAGAAGCACTCTTCTTTAATTTGACCTCACATTTGGGGCAAAATTTCAATCTAATTTACCTTGATTTTAGAATTAAATAGTTGTTTGAACTCTTCTGCTATTTTTATTGCGGAATCTGTTGCTTTCTTAATTTCTCCTAGAGGTTTTGTACTGCAGTGAATCCTCATCCAGCATTCATTGGTAAGAGGATGCTTTACTATAACTCCTGCAAAATCAATATTTGATCCTTTTAGGAGTTCATGTTGAATAATGTATAAAATTCCTATATCAGTTTCAGTGATTGAAAGGCTGATTTCCTTTGGTTCAGAACTGATCACTTGTGCGTTCATGTATTCAGAAAAAGCACTTATTGCGGATATAAATCATTATGAGCGGTAATAATGGCAGAAAGTAAGATTTCAGAGATAAAACTAGTAAATTCTAAGGATGAGTACTCATCTAATGAAAATGTAGAGATTAATGTCCAATTTTCAGTTGAAGGAAACCTTAGAAATACGTTCAATGAAACAAATTGGACTAAAGCCTACAATAA
The DNA here is from genome assembly GCA_029864335.1 of Candidatus Nitrosopumilus sp. GTDB lineage: Archaea > Thermoproteota > Nitrososphaeria > Nitrososphaerales > Nitrosopumilaceae > Nitrosopumilus. The sequence continues at coordinate 833 of JAOTTS010000055.1, forward strand.
CAATGATGTTTCATTCAAAATGAAATATGGTATTAAATTGACAACAGGGGGATTCAGAAAGAAGGAATTAGGCAGAACCATTGATACCTACAGAAAGGCATCAATTTTTTGGACCAGAAATCCCAAACTTGTTAATCCAATGAAAGATAGAAGGATTTGGGTTCAGGTAGCCAAAAATTTTGAGCCATTTATCAGACTAACTGAAGAAGAGGTAAGACAGGAGCTTTTTGACTTCAATGAAAAATTTGTTTTCAAAGCATTAGATCTGGGAAAAGGTAAACACAAGATTGGTGCAGAAGCATTTGCATCTTGGCAAAAGCATGATTATACAGAAACTGGAAGTATCAAAAATAATTCTAGTGAAATTGAAATAACAATCAATTAGGGATATAAGGAACTTTTTGAGGGAATCAATATGGCAAAATACGATGGTCTGTTAGGACAACCAGTTCTTGAAGTTGAAGAACCTGATAAAGAAGAAGGAATCACCTTTATCTTTAAAGACAACAGGTTTTTGTTTCTCAAAGCAGTTGATGGAAAAATTGAGACCGTATCAATTCCAGAATAGGTGAATGTGAATGGAAAAATTTGATACAATCAAAATGTTAGAACTTGTTAAAGTTGAAGATCCTGATTCAGACGGGGGAATAACTATGATTTTCCAAGAAAATAAAACTTTGAAAATTAAAGTTGTAGATGGAAAATTAGTTTCTGAATTTGTTTAAAACTAATTTCTCACATGTTTTTCATAAAAACCGATAGATAGTTCTTGTACTTCAGATTGAATAGATCCCGGTCTTTCATCTCGAATTTTTTTAATTGCATCTTTTGCTGTATATTTTTTATATTTTACAAAATAACATGCAAGGATTGTTCCTGCCCTTCCCATTCCAGCTGCACAATGAACCATCACAGATTGATTGTTTTTAATTTGTTCATGAATGAAATCTACTGCTGAATCTATTCTGTCCATATCAGGAGCAGTAAGATCAGGAGTTGGAACATGAAGATACCTAATATTTTCTACCCAATTATCAGGTAATGCATTCTCAGTCATAGTAACGATTGATTTCACTCCTTGATCTAAAAGCCAATTGAATTCATCAAAACTTGTGGGAATTCCTGAACCAGCTAATTTATCTTCAATCAACCAAGAAAAGTTTGTAGGTTTTTTTGTAATTCTTCCATGAACTTTTCTCCATAAATTCCCAGGTTTACTCATATCAGTCATTGGAATAGGTGTATTTTTAGCATTGCGAAATAATGAAGAAAATTATGATGCTACTGCTCTTACAGGTGAGCCTGTTGCATCTTTGAGTTTTAATGGTAGAATTGTAAAATTAAATTCCCTAGAAGAAATTTTATTCAAATTTGTTAAATTTTCTACTATCAAAATATTGTTTTTTGAGAAAAGATGGTGAACAGGAAATGATTCATCTTTTCCTAGATCTATATTTGGAGAATCTATTCCAACTAAATTGATCTTTTTTGATACAAGATAGTTTGCAGCTGATTTGTTTAATCCAGGATTTTCAGTAAAATAATTGTCTTTTTTTAGATTTTTTTGCCATTCGGTGAAAAATAAGACTGATGAATGATTTGGAATAATTTGATTCTTTTTTTCAAATAAAATAATATCTCCCTTTGTTATTGGGGAGTTTTTAGTTTTTTTGAGTTTAATTAGAATAGCTTTTCCAATTAGTCTATCAAGTGGAATTTGATGAATCTTGATACCATTTTTAACAAAATGATATGGTGCATCAAGATGGGTTCCAGTATGAGAACTTAGGAATAATAATTCAAGAGTATATCCGTCATCTTTGATATCAGACCATAAAATGAATTGAGGTTTTGGGGATCCTGGAAAACTTGGAATAGATTTTGATATTGTAAGTGTAAGATCTATTGGTTTCATATCAATAGAATCTATTAGTAATTAATCAGTTTTTGAATTATGAAAAGTTAAATACTGTTTGATGAAAATCATCCTGTGTCTACTGCATATGTTCTATTAAATTCTGATTTAGGATCAGACGAGTCAATTATCACCGAAGTAAAACAGATTCTTGCTGATGAGGATATCAAATATGAGGTTCAGGGAGTCTATGGAGTATACGATATTGTCTTAAAATTGTCATCTGATAATGCAGAAAAAATACGCGCGATTATCACCAATAAAATCAGAAAAATCAGTAAAGTTCAGTCAACATTGACTATGATGGTAATAGAAGAACAAGAAAACTTATAGTTTCCTTATTTTATCAATTACCTGAAGCATTTCAGATTCAGTATTAAAAAAGTGAGGAGATGCTCGGATAATTTTTTGATCCATAATTTCCCTAACTGCTAAAATGATATTTTGTTTTTCAAGTTTATCTACTATTACTTGGGAATCATGTCCTTTAAGATTAAAAGATACAATGCTGGTTCTTTGATTTGGTTCATCAGGTCCATACAAAATAATATTTGGGATTTTTGATAATTCTTCTCTGAAAAGATTTGACAAGTATATATTTTTTTCACGAATATTTTTCATACCAAAATTCAGTAGATATCTTACAGATGATTCCAAGCCAACCATTCCAACATAATTTCTAAAACCAGTTTGAAATTTGTCTGGCAGTTCTTTGAAAGCAAGATTAGTTTCATCATAAATTATTGCAGATTCACCACCAATGGTCATTGGTTTTAGTAATTCACTTGATTTTCTATTACAATAAAACAATCCAGTACCCATGGGACCACAAAGCCATTTTGAACCATTAAAAGACATAAAATTACATTTAATCTTAGATACATCTATTTCTCCAATACACCCTACGGTTTGTGCACTATCAATAAAGAATGGAATTTTATTATCAAGAATTTTTCCAATATCTTCTACAGGTAATATTAAGCCAGTATTGTACAATCCATGACTTAATGCAACTAGTTTTGTGTTATCATCTATGAAAGATTCTAAATCATCTAATTTGAAAAAACCATTTTTATCTATAGGGAGATTTCTTACTGAAATTTTTTCTTTGAGTTGAATCCAAGGGTAATAGTTTGCATGGTGTTCATGTCTCATTCCACGAATGATGATGTTAGATTTGTCATCAAAAGAAAGACCATTTGCAACAAAATTTATTCCATCAGTTGTACTTTGAGTAAGAACTACTTCGTCAGGTTGACATGATATGATTTTTGCAATTATTTTTCTTACATTTTGTAGTTTTTCAATTACAAATGGTTCTGAATCCTTTGAATCAGGTCCAATTGAATTGTATGAGATTAGAAATTCTTTCATATCCTCTATACTTTGAGTGGGCATCAAAGATACTGATGCATTATTTAGATAGATTTTGTTTGAATTTGGAAAATCATCAGAAATATCTTTTGATGTTAAATTCATTATTATATCTGTAAAATGCTAAAGTGGTGTTGGATAAAAGTCCTGAGTTGATTTTAGATAATAATTTAGTACATATTAAAAATGAATTTGAGCTAAATATACCAAGTTTAATTTTATGCTCTGAACCTTTTCACAAGGCAGAATTTCTTTATAGATTAATGAATTCTATTGAAAATCAAATAATCTTTGTAGATATGGATTTACTTTACACCGGATATGTTGAATCTGGCATAATCCCAAATAAAAATAATGTAATAATTTTTCATCCAGAAAAGGAAAATTGGGGGAAAAAATTAACTGAAATTATCTCTAAAGTTTCAAAAGAGAAATTTTTAGTTGTAATTGATTCGTTTAATGGGGTTTACAATATGTTCGATGATCTTGAATCTGCAAGATTTGTCAATTCCTGTATTATGTTGCTATCATCTCTTGCAAATCAAACAAGTTCATCAGTTATTGTCACTGGAATGGCAAGAAAGAAAGAAAATGTTGGATGGGTAATATCACCAGGAGGAAAACAGATCATAAAATCAGAAAAAACAGGTGTTTATTTTATTAAAAAAAATCAAAGCGATCTGATTTTTACTAGTTTAGAGGAAACTGATCGCAAAGCATTCAAAATAGAACATGAAAATATTTGATTTTAATGCGATCATGTTTTAAACGCCGTTATAAGATTTGAAACGCCGTTATAAGACGAAATTTTTAGGTAAATTATATTAAGAACAAATCAACATTAATTTTTGTTATGCCAGTAGGAATTATTCCAGACATCAGCGAACAAATGTGTATCGGATGCGCACTATGTGTAGAAATCTGTACAACATTAGGTCCAGATGTCCTTAGAGTAAAACCAGTTGAAGGCTGGAAGAGAGGTAAAGCATTTGTTTTCTATCCAGAAAGATGTATTTCTGATGGTGCATGCATCGGTGTATGCCCAACAAAAGCAATCTTTTGGATGAGACCAATGGACTTTACTGTTGGACAACCAGTTCCACTCTACAAGAACTCAGTCTTCGTCAAAGGTTGGACTGAATTAATCGATTAGATTAATTCATCAATTTTTAATTTCTTTTTATTAT
>JAOTTS010000026.1 GCA_029864335.1 Candidatus Nitrosopumilus sp.
TTCAAATGTTCTGAGGAGTTGAAAAAAGGTACAGAAATCCCATTTTCTGATTTGACAAAAATTACTATAATAATATCTGAATTTGTAGATACCATCCATCATTCCAGAGAAGAAGATTCCTATTTTCCATGCGTTGCAAGCCATGAATCACTAAAAGAAGAGATTCACAAGTTTCTCGTAGAGCACGAATTTGGCAGGAATGTAGCACAGCTAATATCTCGTCATCTTAAACAATGGAAAGATGGAAATGATGAAAGAGAGCCTGTTTCACGATACCTCAAAGCATATGGAGTGTTTCTAAAAGATCACTTGCACAAAGAAAACAAGTTTTTTGATGATGCCGAGGCAGATGTATTGACAAAAGAAGAAGAGGCAGATATGTATGCGGAATACAAATCAGTATTTGCCATAGTAAAAAAAGTCGATGAAATGATTGCAGAGATTGATTGGCTGGAATCAAGGGATTGGTATTTGAATAAATAATTAAACATCTCTATTTCCAAACTCCAATAATTTTGAAATAAATACTAGGTTGATAAAGTAATTCTTGTGAAAATTGGATTTTTTGTAATTTTGGTTTTTTCTGTAATGCTTACCGTTTCTGTAAGTGATAATTTTGTTTTTGCATACCATAATCCATCTCATCATGAGGAAAATACATCGATGAAACACAATGAGAAATCAACTCGTCATCTACCATACAAAGGCGTATGTGCACCAGGCTTTACATCGTTAGGAGAGATATGTGTGCTGAATGACAGATGTGGTCCTGGAGCATATCCAGGCAAGGTTTGTACAATGGATGGCAAGACACAGCCATACCTAAAACCGCTACATCAAGGGCATGCGGGAATCTCTGCAGATAACGTAATCTGTGCAGAAGGAAAACATCTTATGTTCAAATCACATGATTCTTCCCCTGCATGTGTCCATGAACATTCAGTTGACAATCTAAAAAACAGAGGATGGCAAACTGAATTACCAAATTTGGCATGTACATTAGAATACAATCCAATGTGTGGAGTTGATGGAATAAGTTATGGTAATCCTTGTATGCTTAATACATCACATATAACACTAAAACATTCAGGTGAGTGCTCAAATACAATGAATGAAACAACAGGGATATTTGATAAAATCCTCGAGTACACTATTCAACCTCCTATCATTGATGCTGAAAAAGGATATTCTGTAACAGAAATTGCTGATGGTGTATACTGGTTGATTGGAAACGGTTACCAGACAATGTTTCTAACAACAGGAGAAGGGGTAATTGTAATTGATGCGCCACAACCAATTGGAGAAAAATACATCGACGCAATTAAAGAAGTAACTGATGAACCAATTACTCACATGATATACTCACACCATCATCAAGACCATACTAGTGCTGCAGGACAGATATTTCCTGCAGACACACAGTACATCTCACACAAGCAAACTGCAGATGTATTGATACAGGAAAATGACCCAAATAGACCAATCCCAACCATTACATTTGATGATGATATGTATACCCTGTCAATTGGAGACAAAATATTAGAACTGCATTTTATTGGAAACTATCACTCAAACGGTGACCTCATAATTACAATTCCAGATGGTAATATTGCAATGGCAGTGGATTTACTGAGACCTGGAATCACACCATATCGAGCATTTGCTGTGACTCCAGATATGGATCAGTATCTGCAGACACATGACATGCTGATAAATGATTTTGATGTATTGGTTTCAGGACACACTGGAATTTTAACTACAAAGGATCATATCAAGCAGAACAAACAGTTTGCGCTGGATGTAATGGACAATGTCAAAGAAGCAGTAATTCTAGTTGGTTCTGATAATGCTGTTGAAAAATGCGTTGAAATAACCACTGAACAATGGCAAGGAAAACTCAACAATTTAGATGAGTTCATGACAGAGCATTGTCAAGCAATGAAAAATTATCTTGAATCATAGTCTGTGAATATTTTCTGGTACAAGTTTCGAAACACAACCCGCGTACTGTTAAATATATCAAAACAACCAATTCAGTAAATGGGCAAGTCGTTTCTCAGCATTGGAACCAAATTACTTTTTTTGGTTCTGGCAATATCTCTTGTATCAATTGCCGTAACTACTACACTTGCATTCAACCTTACTGATTCTATTCTTAAGACAAATGTAGAGCAAGCACTTGCAGACGAGTCTGAAGAAAGAGGATCCACTGTTTCATCCATAATAAAGCAAAGAATTGATGGTATTGAATCTCTTGCAGATAATGATATGATACAAAATTTTTTGCTGAACACTGCAGGACTAGATGATGTCACATTTGGACATAATCTATCTAAAGAAAAAGACATCATAGAGCAACAGGTAAAATCATTTCAGTTAGAATTTAGTGGAGGACTAAAGGATCTAAAAATTGTCAATCGCCTAGGAACCCCAATATTTTCTCTAAATGAAGAATTTTCAGAAAGAGTACCTCCTTCTGAATTGGGTCTTGCAAAGACAAACGTAAAGTTCATTCAAGACAAGAGCAAAGAGCGACTGCTAAAAATATCTGTTCCAATTATGGGGGAGACAAAATCCTCTCTAGGTACAATCATTGCCACTACCCACACATCTGTCTTTGACAGTATTCTTCTCAACAGATTTGGCCTGCAAGAGACTGGCGAGGTCTACCTTGTAAACAAAGACAGAAAGATGATATCTGAATCTATTTTTGTAAATGACGCACCATTCAAACAGAAGGTAGAGTCTGAGCCAGTAACCCAGTGCTTTGATAACGGATTGAGCATAAGTGGCATGACATATACTGATTATCGTGGCGTGGACATTTTTGGTGTATCCTATTGTGAGCAGAGTTTAGGTTTTGTCCTTATTACAGAAGTAGATGAGGATGTGGTTCTTGCACCAATATACGAACTGCAAGAAAAAATAATAGTAATTGGAGGAGGCATAATGGCAGCAGCTAGTGTTACAACCTTTGTACTCTCAAGAAGAATATCCCATCCAATACAAAAGCTAAGAAATGCCACAAATGAGATCTCAAAAGGTAACTTTGATGTACAGACAAACATTCAGACAAACGACGAGATTGGAGAGTTATCATCATCATTTGACTCCATGGCAAAGACCGTTAAAGAGACAATATCTGCAATAACAAAGCGTGAGAACATCATCAAGCAGCAAGAACATATCTTGATGAAGTATTCAGAGGAAAAGAAAGAATGCTGTGTATGTCTTGTAGACATTGTTGGCTCTATAATGATAAAGGAGTCACTTTCAGAGGAACAATCCAAAACATACTATGATGAATTTATCGAACACGTCTCAAAGATAGTTGAAAAACACAACGGAACATCTGTTAAAGTTGTGGATGATTCTTTGCTGTTCTACTTTCCACTTACATCTCAAATTACAAGTGAAGACACAATTGAATGCTGTCTTGACATTGCATACTCTAATGAAGATCTAAATGAAAAACTAAAAACAAAAGATCTGCCAGGAATAGCCTACAGAATAAGTTCCACAGTAGGATATGTCAACATTACAAAATCCACTACTGCAGTAATCCAAGACATATTTGGGGAGCCAGTAAACCATTGCTTTAAGATTAATCAGTATGCATTGCCAGATACTGTGGTCATAGGGGATTCATTGTACCAAAAAACAAAAGACTCTGAGAAATTCAAGTTTACAAAGATTGATCAGAGTTTGATAAAGGGACTTGAATATGTGGTTTTCATTGTGACAAGAAAATAAAATTTTATCCATTATTCTTTTTTCATTTTTATTATACAAAAAAATGAATAAAATTATGAATTCTGATTTCTTAAGAAATCCTAATAGAAGATTTGTCTTATCATTAGAATACTTAATTCTGTTTCTTGTAATATTTTATTTTGTAATACTTTTTTTCTCTGAATACAAGACGCTTGGGTGGGAAATTCCTATAGTTGAGATTCCACAGCAGTTAAAGGAGATCAATGGAATGGTACTGTATGTGATGCTCTCCCTGCTTTCATTTGATCTCTTACTAAAATACATGAAAATAAGGGATTGGAGGTTATTTCTAAAAAAGTATTGGCTTGATGTTGCCATGGTAATTTTGATTCCAATATTTTCAGGAGTAAAAATTCTCAAGGCAATCAAGCTTGCAAAGAAAGCAAAGATTGCAAAGTATGGATTCAAGGCAGCAGACAAGACTCAAAAGAAAATTAGAAAAAAGAGTACTAAAAAATAATTCCAGACTAAGAATAATTAAATAACTGTATTTCTCATAAAACATAATTGAATCAACCAGATAATTCTGAGAAACTATATCCTGAAGGATATGAGCCAAACATAACAATCAAGGAAGAATCAAACACAAGAAATCAATTACTCAATGAAATCCTAAAGCCTTCCCCTGTTACTGAATCTGTTGACACAGATCTGTTTACTGTAATGGCAAAAAGACGCTAACTAGAAAGTTTAGCGACAAGATTGTAGAGACTGAAAAAATAGACAAAATCATTGCAGCTGCAGACACTGCACCAACTGCAGGAAACTTTCAAGGATTTGAGATATTTTACATCAAAAGCCCAAAAAAGAAAAAAGACCTCATAGAGGCATGCAACAAGCAGCCTTATGTTGATGCGCCACTGGTATTGGTGTTTTGTAAAAATCCCGACAGGGTAAAACTGGATTTTCCAGCAAGAATCCTGAAGAAATTTGCAATACAGGATGCAACACTTGCTACAGCATATTCCCAGCTTGCAGCACAAGGCTTGGGCTTGAGCTCAATATGGATAGGTATGTTTGATGAGAAAAAAGTAATGAATGTGATTTGAACTGATTTGATACCATCCTCTGTTCTGTGTATTGGTTATCCTAAATGTGGCTAATTTGTATTAAAGATATTATTTAAAATTAAATTTTGATATTCTACAACATCAAACAAAAAACTATTATTATTTCGGTGAAAAAGTCTGATGATTTTTTGATTTAATTTAGTTTTCCACGTGGATCTTAAAATAAAAAAACTAGGAATTTGCAGTTGCCCTTAGCATCCATGTCATCTTCTCATGGTTTTCCATCAAACCCGTAAGAAAGTCACTTGTACCTGCATCATGAAAGCTTTCAGCAGACTTTTCTACATCCACTCTCAAATTCCTGATAACTGCTTCATGATCTGCAATCAGGTTGGATAACATTTCTTTGTCTGATGGGTATTGTCCGGGGTGTTCAGGTAATCTGGTGTGTGACTTTAGCTCATCAAGTGTTCCTATGGCTTTGCCGCCAAGCTGTCTTACCCTTTCTGCAATATCGTCGATAAACACTTCGATTTCGCCATACTGTCCTTCGAAGAACTTGTGGTAGTCATTAAAATGAGGTCCAGTTACGTTCCAGTGGTAGTTTCTTGTTTTGGTGTAAAGTGCATATTCGTCTGCAAGCTGTGATGTGAGGATGCTTACTAGCCCTTCACGGTCTTGCTCTGCAATTCCTATGTCTAAGTTTTTTTCTATTGGTGTATCTGTTGTTTGTGCCATTGTATGAGGAATGTCACTTATCACATATTAACAATTTTACCGGATAATTTTTTCAGGAATTTCTCTTTTACACGTGGGTACGATAATGGACCCACGTGGAACTGTTGATAATATAAAAAATGAAAAAAACTGATTTGTGTGCTTGAAGATTAATCTTCTTGATCTAATAGATTTCCCAGTTTCTTGATCGTCATCTCTTCTGCTTTGAGATGTTTTTTCAACAGGTTCTGGTGATCACGTCTGTGCTTTTGAAACACTTGGCGCAGTCTTGCTCTTGTCTTTGCATTTTTTAACTGCTTGTCGTAATCAGTATGTAGTTTTTTGATACTAGTACCAAGTTCACCCAGAGTCTTTTTTCCACTGGATGAGACTGCAGTCATAATTGATTTTGAAGTCATAAATGAATCGAATGAAACTACATACAAAAGTCAGTTTGGTACAAAATATTAGACCGTACCATGAATAATGCAAACATTTGAAAAAGAAAAAAGAGAGTCAGTTGCCAGTAACTAAATCCCATATGAATCCAAAGAATTCCCTTATCATGTCTTGATTTTCAAAAAAAGTAAATAATTTCAGATCTAAATATTCCTTGACCAAGATCGAACAAAGTTTCAATCAAACAGTTCTAATCCAAACTTAAGCAATGTAAAATTCCATGATAGGATTATGCTCAAAATACTATATGTCAGGTGTGTCTCTTGTGTTACATGAAGAAACATTTGAAGCAGTATGCGACAAGTGTAGAAACTAGGTATCCATTATCAAACAAGCATGTCACTACGGATAGACAAGAACAATTGTGATTTGCCTATATTCTTTTTATCTTCTGCAATACCATCAATTTGTGCCTTGTATGTGTGCCCTTCGGTTTTGTCCTCAGGACATATCCACAACATGGACAATGCTTACCGTCCCAGTTTATGAAAATCTCGCACATTGAACATCTTTTTTGACCATTTTCATATCTGCTGTTTATTCCAAATGGCTTGTTTGCCTTGTATCTTACGCATGTTCCTTTACAGGCCATAACATGAATGATAATCAGGAATTTATGAATCTAGAGAAATATTATTCTAATGTAAAATGGCTAGATCTAAATTCAGATTTCATCTTACAAACAAAATATTTGACTCATTGCAAGAATCGCGGTACTTTTTTGAGAGCATGAGATATCGAAATTCTTCCAGGCCCAATTACTATGACCACAAGCAATGATGCCAGCAACAAGAGATCCAATTCCACACCTCCCTGACCTGTTAGATTTTGTGCACCCTTTACAACAAATATTGCGCCAAGCATTACAATTGACAGCAATGATGCCGAGATTCTCGTCAATCCTCCAATAATTAATAATATTCCTGGCACAAATTCTGCCAAGGCAATTGGTATCTGCATCTCTGGAGGCAGTCCCTGCTTTGTGAGAAATCCTGCAAATCCGGGATCAAACTTTCCAAGTGAGTGCATGATGAAAATCAAACCAATTGTAATGCGTACCCCAAAGTGGGCCACATCATGAAGTACTGATTGTCTGATTACGGATTCTGTCATGCTTAAATCGTCTAAATTTGTTTTACATAAAATCTATTTGGTACAATCATGAATAATCCTTAAATCCAAAGATGATGTAGTTTATTCTGTATGAATAAGACAACTATGGCTTTTACTGTACTTGCATTAGCAGCAGTATTTGCACTTGTAACTCCAATGGATGTGGCAGTTGCTCAGACTAGCAATGCTGTGCCAGATGGTGATGGAGAATACAAAGATGGAGAACATGAAGGAAAGTCATGTCCTAGCAAAGAAGGAAAGATGCAAAAATCAACACATCTAACCTAGATCCCATAAATATTTCACATACTTGTTTCTAAAAATATTAATTATTTTGAATTCAATTTTTACATAGTTGCATTGCGTATTGTTCGGATTCAGTTACAAAATGTATATTGATATTTTTTATGAATAACCAACTGATCATTTTTACAACATCATACTAATGAAAAAATTAAGGTGTAAGTATTTTGTAATTTTAGGATGTATCATTTTACAGGTATGGAATTTTCATCTGGATTCAGTATTATGTTTGTCAGAGTTAAACTAGCAAAATCCAACCCTGTTAAAGTCATACGAGAAAACTATGCGCCTGCAATGCTACATCTATTGGAACCCAATTCTAAATCTGGGATGTCAGAAGGAATCAAAGGAATAGTGCCTTTGTTTATCTGAATAATTTTTTGATAGTTCATTGGTCGAGGTACTGAAACACCAACTATCTGCTTTACAAATTTTTCTTTTGGCAGGTTCAAAATATCATGTTCTTTTGTTTTTTCTATGGTGGTTGAAAATATTCCATTTACAGAAGTCACAGACGCTCCATGATGTGTGGGAAACACTACCGTATCTGGCGGAAGTTTCAACAGTTTATTGTGTAACGAATCATAAAGTTGGACTGCAAACTCTTCGGCATCATCTCTAAGATCAGGTCTGCCAATGTTTTCAATGAACAATATGTCTCCAGTAAACACATATTTTTCATCTACTACAAAAGACAAACTTCCAGGGGTGTGTCCAGGAGTATGGATTACGCGAAGTTTGGAATTGCCAAATTTTATCTCTTGACCATCATCAAGAAAATTAGCTGATCTATCCCATGTCTCAAACTTACTCTCATACATTGGAGACCCAGTAAGGTTTGCCAGCTGCTGGGCTGCAGATACATGATCAGCATGTTGATGCGTGTCAATTATGCGGGTGATTTTTGCCCCTTGTTCTTTTGCCACTTCTAGATATTTTTCAGCAGGGTAAAGCGGATCAATTACTATTGCATCATTTTCAGATATTACAACATGAGAAAGGCAACCCTTGCCAATTTTTTCCACCTGAATTACAGTGGGATTCTCTTCTGCACTTGTTGATTTGAGAACCTGACTCCAGCCCGCAAGACCGTCTTTTAGAACATGGGCCTTGATTCCATTTCTTGCAAGAGCAAAAGTTGCCACCGTTGCCATGTTGCCATGAGGACAAACTGTGATTATTTCTTTATCATGTGGAATCTTGGAGATGTTTTCAAGCTTGAACAAGTCTGAAAGTGGAATGTTTTTGCTGCCTGGAATGTTGTACTCAGAAAATTCATCAGGATCTCGTACATCCAGTAAATACACATTTGGATCATGTAATTTCTGAGACAGTTCATCAGGATTAATTGCATCAGGAGGGCTGCCCTTCACCAATTCTTTAGTCCAACTTTTCATTCCCCCTTTCAAGTAATGAGCATCTAATCCGAATGAACGCATCATCGTTGCGGTTTCAGCAGACATTGCCCCGTCTTCATCAATTAGAACAAGTTTAACATTTTTTGGAATCTTGGGCATCAGAGTTTCCTTAGTCCTGGCATCACAAACTGCATGAACAGATCCGTTGATGTGTCCTTCTTTGTAGATGTCTTGCAGTCTTAAATCAAACAAAAGTAGAGACTCTTTTTTTTGTAGTAAAGCGTACAGTTCATCAGGAGTTATTTCAAATTCTTTAGAAGTTTGATCAGGCATAAAGAATTTCCCTCAGATCAATTATTTGTGTATTTTTTAACATGTTGTTTCTCATAGTTCATTTTTTGTCTTAATTTTGATTCATTTTATCAAAAGCATAAGTTGGAAACAAAGAGGGTATCCAAGCATGAATGAACAATGCCACACTCATCGACATGGCTCTCCACCAATGTGTTCTGTAAGTTGTATTGTTTTCGTTAATGTGTTTTATTGTGCCAATTTTTCTCATCTTGAAAATAAAAAAAGTCATTGATCAGGAATCTCCTGAACAACTAGGATGTATGGTTCACCCATTGGATACGTATCACCGTAGTTCCAAAAGTAGTAGACCTTTCCGTATGTCTCATCAAGAACTGGTTGAATTTTGGCTAGTTCTTCATCTGAGAGTTCTGGAAATGCGGCATCTGCTCTAGGAAACTCTGTCTTGTGATAGTGCCAGTATGGTTTCTCATCTTCAGGTAACTCTTGGTATTGATCAGTCGTGATGACGTATTCTATTCCGTATGGCTTGTCTTGGTCAGTCATTCCGTATGGGAATAGCAAGCATGTTGCAGTGTTGTCATCATATGCCTTACAGTGATGATGAACTATTGTCTGCAAAAGATGCTCAGCAGTACCGTGTGATTGGTTGACGTCAAGATGTCTGTTTGCATGGATGTGCAGATCATTGAATCCCAGAACGTTCGGATAATCAATCTGTCTTGGGTTGAGCGTCTCGTTGTAGACTGGTTCTTTACCCATCATCATTTTTTCCATCATCTTCATATGTTCACTGATGTTCATTGACTCCATTTTTTCCATCATCTGCTCCATGTTCTGGAACATTTTGGATTGTTCTTGTGCAGTCATTGATTTCCACATTTGCTTCATTTCTGATTGATGTTTCTTGTGAACTGAATCCATTCTGTCAAAGATCGAGTCGATGTTAATTGATGTATTAGTTGAACTCTTTGTCATAGTTTTTCTCTCCTCTGCAGGAATTTCAGAACATAGTCTGTCCCCACAGACTTTTGATGAACCTATATCGGTGAGGGAATTTCCTTTTGATTTTACAGCATCAGCTGCCTGACTAAGATCAATTGATGCTACAACAGTAACTGTCAGCAATATTGCCATGCTAAATACCACTGTAAGTTGTTTGTTCATGAAAAATTGAATGATTTTTACCATATAATGTTCACAGACACTTTCCGCATCTGGCTTTCAACATTGGAAATCGTTTTCGGAATTTGTCTACTTTGATATTATATTACAAACTTAAACTATGGATATGAAACCACAATTAGAAAATCCAAATGTTTTGCAGAAATGTAAAATTCATGAAAGAAAGGTAAAGATTTGTCTTCAATGTGGAAGTGACAATATGTGCATAAATCAGCGCGGTATGTACTGTAAATCATGTGGATTTTTACGAGGTTTTGAATAGCATGGGTGCATCATGTAGAGGAATTTGTAATAGATTCAAAAGCATAGGAACCGCAATGCAATTAAAATACCAAGAGGGTCAGAAACGTTGCAGTTTTTGTGGGATTTTTATGAAATGTGATGGTGTAAGATGCCCCTGTTGTAAAACAATACTGAGAACAAAAGCACGGAACAAACTCTAAAATTAAAAGAATTATGGATAATTACCAATAAGCACTGGTTCCCATTCCGTCATTGTCTATGATTTGTACATCTAATGATTCCAAACCAAATACAACATAGATTGCCTTTAGCCTGTTTTGATAAAGAAAATATTTTTTTCCATCGTCAGTAAGAATTGAACCAGTAACTTTGAGAATTTTATTTTCTTCTAGTTCATGAACCCGTCGGTATGCAGTAGTCATCGGGATGTCACATTCTTTTACAAGATCGACTACGGATTTTGGTTTCTCTATGGTGGCATTCATGATGGTTCTAGAATAATCATCAGACAAAGCTTTTAGAATTGCTTTTCTAAATTCTGAATCTCTTGCTAAAATTTTAAAATCAGCCAATCTGAAATGTTTAATTTATCATACAATATATCTTGATTTGGAAAAAACAAATTAGAAAAATCTACTTGTTCATTTTTTCTTGAATTTGAGCATTCCATGCAGACATCCCTCCTTCTAAAATCTGAAAATTGATATCTTCTTGGGCAAGTGCATAAGAGGCAATAGTTGCTCGATTTCCAGAACCACAAATTACAACAACGGGCTTATCTGTAGGGATGCCATTCATGCCATTTGGTTTGAATATCTCTGCAAGCGGAATATTTACAGATCCATCAATTTTGGATTCCAATAGTTCATCAGGCTGTCTTACATCAAGCAAGTACAGATTTTCATTAGATTCTAATTTCCTCATCAATTCTTCAGAATCAATCACAGTGGAGGAACTAGTTACAAGATTTTCAGATAAATTACTCATTCCACCGTCAAGATAGAAGGTTTGAATACCCATCTCAGTCATACTTTGAGCCGCTTGCTTTGCTTGGATTCCATCATCATCAACTAAAACAAAATTGTACCTTGCTGCCACATCAGGCAATTTACTTTGTATGGTGTTTACTCGTTTTTCCATAGTTGTAGAATCTAAAACATCATGAGATGCCCCTGCCAGATGACCTAATTGGTATTGTTCTGCAGTTCTAATGTCTACAACTAAAACATGCTCTTTGTTTTCAAGTAATGCATTAACTGTATCAAGGCCTACGGCGGATGGGTCAGCACCGTCTTGCGTTTGATTTAGTTCTAGAGTTATTGTGCCAATAATTGTAATTCCAATTATCATCGATAAAATAACTCCAATATTTTTTAATTTCATGAACTAGACTAGTCAGAGATTGTTATTATACCAAAATACATTTTCCAACAATAGATATCAAGTATGGAAATCGTATTTCTCCAATATATCATTTAAAAAGAAAATATACGCAATGAGTTTTACACATACTGTAAAAACCTACAAAAATATTGATGACGTAATCCCTGAACTTACCAAAGCACTCAAAGAGATAAATTTTGGAGTGTTAGAAACACTGGATTTTAAGAAAATATTGTCAGATAAAGGGTTAGAATTTTCAGATGACTACAAACTATTAGAGGTGTGTAATCCACAACTTGCAAAACAAGTACTAGAGGCCAATCCTGATCTGGGGTTGTTATTGCCATGTACCATTGCAGTCTACCAAAAAGATGATGAGAATTTTATCAGTTTGGCAAGGCCAACATCATTTCTTTCAATGGCATCAGATGAGAATCTGAAATTTTCTGGAGAAGGGATTGAAAATAATCTCATCAGAATTATCGAGAGCGTAAAATAGAATCTGGATTTATCTTGTTTGAGTTGATGTATTTTTTAAAAAATCAAAAAAAACAGAGTTTATGGCTGAACCATTTCAACTCTATCTTGCAATTTGTCATAGTATCCGTTCAACTTCATTGAAGGAATGTAAAACGTAGCAGTTACTATGTCGCCAACTTGTGCACTGCATTCAGGCACAACCACACTGACTCCGTATTGGGATTCTCCAACACAGCCATATTCCATATTGGCTATGACAGTCACATCTTCAGTGACTTGAACTGGGATGAAATTCCACGGAGTCACCAGCAAAATAAGGATGACTGCCGTTCCTGCAGCTACCATTCCCCATATTGCCAGTCGAGGCGGTTTCTTTTCTTTTTGTTTTTGTTTTAACATTTTTCCTCATTACGAGTATGTGGAAACAGGATATAATATCCAGAAACAATTACCACATACAGTTTTCACCTTTGAAAGCTACAAGTGGAAAATGTCTATTTGCTTTATAATCAATTTAAACAATAATTTTGCATGTCTGCAATAAATAACCGCACGGATAAAAAATCAAGTAAAAATACCACTTTGATCATAGCGGGAGCAATCGTACTAGTAGCAGTTTTGCTTTTTGCATATCTGATGTTCTATACCGCATCAGTAGAAACATTGGAATTGGTAAAGGTGATAGCAGTTACTGATGATGGATGTGTTGCTGAGACCATGGACGGATATGCAGTTAACATTGGTGATTGTAATGCCAAACCAGATCAATACGTTAACGCTCTAGTTGATCAAAAGACAAAAGAACGTGCAGCCCTGATGAATCCAACAAATTAATTTTTTTATTATTTTTCTTTTTTTAGTTGTCATATTTTTTTGTAAAAAATTAAATAAAATTTTATCTGTATACAACAACTGCTAGATACAATTTCCATTATTGATAATCTGTATTGGAAAATATGTACTTCTGTTATATCCAAAATTAACAATATTTTATATATGAATAAAAAATCAATAGTTGGAATTGTTGTTGGTCTTATGATAGCAACTTCTACAGTTTACTTTGTTGGGGCATCAGAAGAACTATTTGAAGAGCAAGACATGATAAAAGGCCATTCTTTTTGGCAGTGGCCATAGCATATCTTCCAGTTGCATTTTGGATGCTGAGAAGTCCAAATAGTTCTACCTCATATCTTGTAACCATAGCAGGAACCGTTGGGATAATCGCATTGTATGCAGTAACCAGAACGAACATGGCAATTGCACTCGGAATGGAGGCAGGAAATGTAGGCCATCTTGGAATGGTCTCAAAGATAGTTCAAGTTGGAGTTGTAATTGGCTCGGTTTGGGCATTGATGCAGACCAAGAAGGAAGCATGGCTACAAACTGAAGACATACGCAATGTGAGAAAACAGTAATGACACTCACATCTGTTTTATTTTTATCACTTTCATTTTCAGTTTACCCGTCATTGTATTTACAGGAGACTAGTTAGATGAGTAACTGCCTGTGTCTTGACTGCAAAAAAGATGAAAACTTGCTTTCAGATTCTACAAAGATAAGAGCAAAAAGCAGAAGGACTGAATTAATAAAATTGATAGAAAAAAATCCAGGAATTCAGTTCAGGGATCTGATGCGACTTACAAATTTAAAAAACGGTGTTCTTAGTCATCATCTCAGAATATTAGAAAAGATAAAATCTGTCAAAGTGGAAAGACTCCCATGACAGACAAGGTTCTATCCCAGAGATTTCTCAGATGAAGAGTTCATTGTTGCAAAAGCATTGAGAAGAAATACTCCTCGAGACATGATATACACTTTGTTAAACAGTGAAGATAGTAGAAATGATCTTGATTTTAGTCATATTATTTCTGATGTATCTAAATCTCCATCCAGTGTCCCTTTATCTTTCGCAATTAATCAAAGACAACATTGTAATGATTACTCTGGACTTTGGCTGTAAAAAGAAATATCATCTTTCCAACAAACAGTTAGTTGACAGACTAATTGAAGATCACAAACCAGGAGTGTTTGATAAATCTGTATCAGGATTTGAAGATATGATCAACTCACTTTAAATCACATTCAACAATACTAGTGAAAAATAGATGGTTGTGAGGTTACCACGGTCGGGAAGAAACCTCCAACCTATCTATTATGATGTTGTTTTGCAAGTTTGGCATAAAAGCAACGCGTAGAAATTATCAGTAGTTGTTTCTTCTAGTAAAAGTAATTTCGATGATTTGAAGATATATTCCTACAATCCTTCCCTCATATGTCATTAGTTGTTTGATTGATCTTGAAATGTCCTGCTTCTCGTTATTTTTCATAATATCCAACAAAAACAAATCTTCCTTTTCAGCCGATTTTCTAATCTTGGTAAAATCTACAGATTCATAGAATCTTGACAATTCTTCCAACAAATTGAGTGAATGTTCTACCTTGGTCTGTACCATCTTCAAGGCAATCTCAAATCTATCTATAGAATCAAGGTACTTTTGATACTGTTTTATGCGTAATTTTCCTGATTTAGGTTGCTCTGGCATTACGTTTGCCAATAATTGACCATTCCAGTTCAGCAATGTCAGGTTGATGTTGTGCTTTGAGAGCCATCTCATTGCCTCAAACGTGATGTTGCCCGTGTGGCCATCAATGATGATTCCATCATGTGAAATTTTATGAGGGTAAAATTCCATTTTTGTATCTTTTAGTTTGTTTGTGATTATCAGTTTTCTCTTGTCTACGTTGATTGATGTTCCAAAACCTGTAATCAACAAGGGATTCATTTTTTCTCATCTCCTGTAATGTTATTTCTAATTTTATTTTGTTAAACAAATGTAAAGTTTCTAAATGATATTGTTCTTATTTCAGTTTCACCTTATCATGGCATAATGATGTCCATGACAATTTGGAAGTGTTTTGGTTGTAACCTTGTTCTGTTTTTAGACTCTAGTGTCTCATTTACTATCTGTCCTACATGCAAGACAATGATGGTAAAAATATAGTAATGTATCTCGTCCATGTTGCCATTATCAACTCCAACCCAAGACAAGAAACATAAAGTACAAGGTTGATGATTGATTTCTACTCAAGAGTTAGTACCAGTGCAGACTCTTGTATCAAAAATTTAGATATCTTCTGCGCATCTAAAACCTGAGAATAACCAACGTTCATCCAGTCTGAAAAAATTCCTATAACTTCCTCTGATTGACATTTTAGGAGTCGCAAAGGATCCTCCTCTCAAAACTTTTTGATTTGCAAACCATTTATCATTATACTCATCAAATCCTGATTTGAATCCTGGATATCCTGTAAATTCCGATGAAGTCCATTCCCAAATATCGCCGATCATCTGTTGGCATCCTGATGGACTAATTCCATTTGGAAATGCTCCAATTTCAGAACATTTCCAATAATATAATTCAAGTAAATTACATTTGTCATCTGTGGGTTCTTCATTTCCCCATGGATAGATTGTCTTTTCTTGCTTTTTTTCATTCCAACAAGCAGCTTTTTCCCATTCGGCTTCTGTAGGGAGTCTTTTTTCTGCCCATTTACAATATGCATCTGCTTCAAAATAGCTGACATGGCATACTGGCTCATTTGGATTGATTTTCCTAATTCCTAAAAAGTCTCTAACATTCCACTCATCATTAATTTTTTCCCAATACATTGGTGAAATCCATTTGTTTGCTTTTACTTTCTCCCATCCGTCAGATAGCCAGTATTTGTAATTCTCATATCCCCCATCTTCCATAAATTTTAGGTATTGCTGATTAGTAACTGGAAAAATATCTATCTTGTAATCATTTAGGTAAACTTTGTGTTCTGGAAGTTCAATGTCATAACAAAAGTTTTTGCCATTGTATCCCATTTCATATAGTCCACCCTTAATGTATACTGATTTTTTACAAGTCTCATTTGGTTTTGCCCCTTTGTTTTTTCTTACTGGCCTATATTGTTCAGCAAGAAAATGTTGCAAATCATACACTAGGAGCTCTTGATGTTGACATTCGTGATGTAATCCCATTGTAATTACTTTGATTGCATTTTCATCTAACGTTTGAGATTCGACAAATCTCTCTACTCTTTGATTAATTGTATTAAAGTATTGAAAAATTTGATCAACAGTAGGTCTTGAAATAACTCCTCTTAATCCTTTGTCATGAGGAACTCCAAATTGCTGATAATACGAATTCAGATACTCTGAAAATTCTTTTGAATAAAATTCATAATTTTTATCTAATTTGCTCATAATTGCTTCATATATCCAACTAACATGCCCGACATGCCATTTTGGAGGACTCGTAAAAAAGGCAGTTTGAACAACAAAATCATCTTTTTCTAAAGTTTTAACAAGTTCTAATGTTCTACTTCGAGTTTCTCTAAACCGTTCCAATAATACTCCTTTTTGATCTAATTCTTGATTAGAGGGCATTATTGAGAAATTACCTTTTTTCTATTATTATATTTGTGGTTAAATTCATTCTAATACCCTCTTGCAAAAATAGGAATTGATACACTTTGTTCTTGGCAGTACACGCATTTTAGATTTGAATTCTCACTATCAAATGGAATGACTCTAATATCTGCACCTGTCTCTTCTTTGATTTTTTCCTCACATTCTGACTTTCCACACCATGGTGCATTAATGAAGCCCCCGCCTTCAATTTTAGATTTGAATTCCGTATATTCTGAAATATCTATGGTATTTTTTCTTGCTTGTTCTTTGGCATTTTTTAGCATCTCTTTTTGAATTTCATCCAAAATTATGGATATTTTTTCAATTTCATTAAAACTCAAAGTTGATTTTTCTCTATTGTATCTTTTTGCAATTACCATGCTTTGTTTTTCAATATCTTTTGGTCCTATCTCAATTCTTAAAGGAACCCCTTTTAGTTCCCAATCATTAAATTTGTAACCTGGAGATAATTCACTTCTGTCATCAACATGTACTCTGATTTCTTTTGATTCTAAATTATTTTTGATTCCATCTACTTTGGACAGGATTTTTTCTTTACCTTCATCATTTTTATAAATCGGAACAATCACAACTTGTGTTGGTGCTACATTTGGTGGTAATACCAGACCTTTATCGTCTCCGTGTGTCATAATCATTGCACCTATTAATCTCCATGAAATTCCCCAAGAAGTCTGCCAAGCAAAATGTTCTACATTGTTTTTATCTGCAAATTTGACTTCAAATGGTTTGGAAAAATTTTGTCCTAGAAAATGAGATGTGCCCATTTGTAGTGCTTTTCCATCTGGCATGATTGATTCCATTGTCGTTGTATATACTGCGCCTACAAACTTCTCTTTTTCACTTTTCTTTCCTGTTGTTACAGGAATTGCCAATTCATCTTCTACAGAATTTTTGTAAATCTCTAAAATTTTCATTACTTCTTTTTCTGCTTCTTCTTGAGT
Organism: Candidatus Nitrosopumilus sp.; assembly: GCA_029864335.1. Classification (GTDB taxonomy): domain Archaea; phylum Thermoproteota; class Nitrososphaeria; order Nitrososphaerales; family Nitrosopumilaceae; genus Nitrosopumilus. Next base: position 17,759 of record JAOTTS010000026.1, read on the forward strand.
TGTATGAACAGTATGACCTTCTTGCCATAAAAATTCTGATGTTCTAAGAAATGGTTTTGTTGCTTTAATTTCAGCCCTTAAGGCTGTATTCCAAAAATTGATTTTTAATGGTAAATCTCTCCAACTTCGAATCCATTTAGAATACATTGTATATGCCAAGGTTTCTGATGTTGGTCTTAGAGCAAGTTTATCTCCAATTTCATTTGTTCCTGAATGAGTTACCCAAAAAACTTCTGGATTAAATCCTGCAAAATGTTTTTGTTCTTTACCTAACAATGATTCTGGAATTAAAATTGGCAGAAATCCATTTCTGATGCCATTTTTTGCAAATTTTTTATCAAAGGTACTTCTCAATGATTCCCAAATGGCATATCCGTCGGGTCTTAGTACAATTAATCCTTTAACAGGTGCATAATCCGCAAGTTTTGCTTTTAGAACTACCTGAGTATACCACTCACTAAAATCTTCATTTTTTGAAACTGTGATACCTACGTCTTCTTTACTCAAACTAAAACTCCAAGAATTAATTTAACTAATGAGCCTTTCGTGAATAGTTTTACATTGTAAATTTATTTCAGAATTTTAAAGAGAATCCCCTTTACAGAGAACTTTGCCCATTACTCTACTTTGGAAATTTGGACACACAAAACACTGGATGAATTGGATTTCTTCTTTTAATACTGGGCAATCTACATACTCTTGTTTCATTTTTTTGAGCATTTTTGGACTAACGCCTTTTAGTTTTAATTTTCCTTTTTCATCCATCATGCCTGAAGCTTTTAACTCGTCTTTGATTTCCTGTGGCAGCTTTTGTCTTCCTTCTTTTTCATTAATCTCTACTTCGTATTTGTGTTCTAATTCTGCCATGTTTAATGATAAAACATACGGTGATTTATTACTAGCGTTTTTTGGATCTCAAAAAATTTTAAACTTTAACATAATGAACTAAAAGAGGATTTAAACACTTTATTCACTTTAATACTATGATGAAATCTCGATCAATTTCTGTATTTGAGGAATATATTCAATCAGATAAAACTAGAGAACAATATCTGTTTCATTTAAGAAAATTTACCGAACATTATAAACTTGAATCCATTGATGGGATTTTACCTCATCTCTATTTACTAATGTTACATGAATTCCGTTCTATCATAGTTGGCTTAATGTAAAATTAGTAAATCAGATTTAGATTAAACAAAAATCTAGAATTCAGATAAATTCTTAAGAATTGAATTCATTCTTATTACACCTTGTATTTTATCATGATTGTCAATTACAGGTAAAATGCTAACTTTTTTTGAATACATCAAGTCCAGTGTGTCCCATATTGGTTGATCTAAAAATGCATAGATTAATGGTTTAGACATCACATCTCTTGCTAAAATATTATCCAAAATTGATGTTAATGCTCTGTAATTGTTGTCAATTATTGTTCTTAGTATATCCTTTAATGTGATAATTCCAACAGGAATATTTTCTGCAGAATTACTTTCCATGACTATTGCTGAATTTAGATCCATTTGAAGTATTTTTTTTATTGTATGTATTAGTGAGTCATCTGTTTTAACGGTAATAAAATCAGCAGATATAAAATCTGAAACTGAAATAAAGTGACTTTTTTTATCCTGCATGCAACCCATGCTAGTTTAACATCTGCATTGTTATTACATCATAATGATTTTGCCTTTTGTGACAAAAGGTCTTTTTACATATTACGTATAATCAAAATTTCAGATCTTTGTAAATAATAAAAAAATTGCCTAGTTATACAACAAGTACAGTGTTCTGAAATAATTCTCACGAATATTATTGAGATCCATTCGAAGTTTCACGATCTTGGCAGTTACCTCTGAAATCTTTTTATCCGCATCAGCAGGTTGTGGTTTTTCGTTTATCATCATCTTGAGGTTTGATTTTTCAACCTTTATCTTTTCTTTGACTTGAAGTATTTGACTCTCTAAATCCTTTACAATCTTGGTCATGCCTCCCCTGTCAATTAGGACAGCAGAAATGGTGTCTTTGCTGCTTGATTTTACCTTTGAGACACTTACTTGACATTGATTTGCATCAAGTTTGTGTGATAGTTTGATCTTTTTGGATTCACTGTCTGATGTAACCAAGACTTCAGGACTTAGTATGTCGCTAATTCCTGCGCATGCCTCAAAGATATAGCTAAATGTTCCTGTTTTTTGCTTTGGTACTATTCTGTCCGGTTCCACTAAAGTCACTACCGCAATTGTCTTAACATTTCTTCCATCTGAATTAGGATTAGTTTGTGCATATCCAAGATTCATTCCTGAAATAATTAACATCGATGCCAAAAAGATTGTAGATATGATCAAACATTTGTTAAAACTTTTCAATATCTTATACATCCATTTATTTTTAATAAGACCTATGTAAAAATGTCATCAATGGCAATTATGTTTTAGTATTTTAACAAAGAATAATACAATAATAGGCAGTGATGATAATCAGATCAACTCCAAGGATGTTGTTTGTTTTAGGGAGGATCGAATAATTTTGAAAAATTCTAATTTAATACTTACGATCATCATTACTACATCCTTACTATCAGGGACAACCATTCTATCATACGGTGCAACAAATCCAATTCCCTCACCACGAGAACAAATGGATGCTGGAATAAGTTCTGCAAATGTAGTTTGTAAAGCAGGACTAACGCTGATTGTTCGTGCAAATACAGACACTGGGAAAAAATTCTTTCTGTACAAAAGCAGAGTTAGAGCAATTAATATCAAAATAGATGATTCTAATACTTTGAATGTATATGTTGATAGAAACAAGTAGTTGTTAGATCTTTGATAAACATCAAAGATAATTTTGTCATGTATGACAATTTTATTTATCTTTAATAAATATGCAATTAATTTTTTTATTAATGCTCAATAAACAAAATTTTCTTATATTTATGGTAATAATTGCAGTATGCTATTGAAAGTATTAGAAGTGTTGATTTGATGTTGTTATTTATCATTGATAATTTTGTTATTTTAGCCACTTTAAGCATTACGTGTAAATTTAATTGGAATCAGGCAATGAACTGCAACAAAACAACCGAGGTTACGTCTAAAGCGATATAGACAAAAAATAAAAAGAAAGAATTGGAATTAGATTCTTGGCATAATGCTTAGTCTTGACTTTGCAGATACTGCAATTATCGAAATGAT
>JAOTTS010000027.1 GCA_029864335.1 Candidatus Nitrosopumilus sp.
TCAATGACATACCTGAAGAATTTAAGAAATATCTTAAAGATGTGAAAGGAGTTGACATTACTGGAAACACTGGTATTGTAAAGGCCTTCTTGATTTTTGGTGGAGCAATGATTGCAATCTTTGGAGGATTGTGGTTATACAATCAGTACAAAAATAGAAAAAATGATGATATCGAAAACAGATATGGATGTTAGAAGAGCAGTTGTAACAAACTGTTTTTCTGATATTTTTTATCAATTCGGAGACAACAAACTATCAATTCGGTAATTGCATTATCAATTCGGTAATCGAATTTATCTTTCCGATGTAATTTTCTATCTTTCGGGTAGAATATTTTGACATTGCCGGATTGATAATTATCTTTCCGGGGAATGGAAAGATTTTTCCGATACATTATTGTATTTTATCGAATTGATAAATTCCGAGTCTCGAAACTTTGTCAATATTTTCCGAAAGTTTTGATCGATATTCTATCTTTCTGGTTATTAATTTCGTATTTTTTCCGAAACTCTCCAAGAGTTTTCCGAGACTACCGGAAAGATATTGAAACTAGAGTCTGATCGCAGCAATTCTATTTCAGGAATTTATCGGTAAATTGGACATTGCCCAAGTGCTAGAGTGGGTTTTGGTAGGGTAATTTCGTGATTAGTTGTGAATAATTATAGTTTAATTCTTTAGTTATTCTATACTTTTTCTTTGTTCATTTTTCCAATATTTTTCCAATACTTTCAAAACTTCAGAATACATCTTAAATTGTTCAGCAGTTGTATTTTCCCAAAATGTTTGCCATTCTTGTATTGGTTTTTTTGCCAATTCAAAGTTAGATTTTCGTATTGCTTGTGACCAACATTCCAAGAATTGCTCTATCTGAATTTCTGTACCTTGTTTTATGGTACTTCTCCATGTCTTTTCAATCCTTTTTGAAATCTCAGAATTAGAATCCAATGCTTTTTTCCAGATTAGTGGATAGTTTAGTGGGGCATCGATGTAATTTTTATGCCAAAATTCAAAGCTATGTTTCAGAGCATCAATCAAATCAGCGCTTGACTGAGATATTTTATCTTGTGATAAATTTTGGTCTTTTTCCATAACTAATCACTCTACTAGGTTGTTTTTTTCTAATAAAGATTCCATGCCGAATCTTCATAGTATGAAATTCTAGGCATATTTGGAACTTTTTTTGAGACAAGTTGGTACCCTAGTCCGGACGATGTGAAATAAATAAATGGTTCAATCCTTTATGGACTTTGAATACATCTCAACTTAAAGTACTTTAGATAAAAAATCTGATTATTATTGTGATTAAAGACAATTCCAAAGATCTTATTCCAAAATTTTTTAACAATACCGCTAATTCATATGATAGTATAGTAAACTGGACTACTTTTGGAAAAGATGGTTATTGGAAAAATAAAATTCTAGAACAATTATCAACTGAAAAATCGGTGTTAGATCTTGCTTGCGGTACTGGTATTCTTACAAAACAAATTGCAGAAAAGATTCCCCATGCAAAAATCATGGGTGTCGATGTCACTAAAAACTATCTTAAAAAGGCAAAAGAAAAATTAATTTCGTATAAAAAAATTTCTTTTGTAAATCAAGATGCTGAAAACCTCAATCTAGGAAAAAAGTTTGATTGTATTACTGCATCATACTTGCCAAAATACTGCACACCTGACGTTCTTGTCAAAAATTGCCTTGAACATCTTAATGAAGGTGGGAAAATAATTTTACATGATTTTACATATCCAAAAAATAAATTAATACAAAAACTCTGGAATTTTTATTTCAAAGTGCTTTATTTGGTAGGAATTTTTCTCCCTAATTGGAAACAGGTCTTTGTAGATTTACCTCATCTGATAAGAACCACGAAATGGGTTAAAGATTATGAAGATGTCATGAGGGATTATGGACTAAAAATATATACACAAAATTTGACATGTGGCACTTCATTTATTATTGTCGGAACCAAGATTTCCTAGCCTTATTTCTTCAAATATGGTAAACTAAACGATTCCATTATGAATAATTTCATATTCTCTTGATGCTTTATTTTCTTCAGGATTATGAATCATTGATATAATTTTTCTAGTATCTTTAATGTCATTTACATTAAGAATTGTCCCAATACCACGTTTTTTCTTTAAAAGACCATCCATGATAAAATCAGGTAATATGGCGGAGTCAAACCGAAATTATAGATATCAAAAACAACTTTAAACATTACGAGCAGGTCAGATTTCTAGGCATAATTTGGGGGACTGCCTTTTTATTGATTGTCATAAATTTGTTTATTATTCAATACTCAAAATCATTAATCAAAAATTAGTGCAAAATCTAGAGCCTTAATTATATCCCCAGCACAACATGCATGAGGATATAGTTAGGCAGTAAGAAATCGTACCCACGTGGAATTGAAAAAACAATAAAAAATATAGAATCTACGTTTTACGTATTGTAAGTTCAATGGTTTGACGTTTCCAAGTGAGGCTTACAGATAAGGCAATAAGATAAACTGAAATGCCCATTAGCATTGCATAAGAGCCCCCATAAACTATGCTTAGTATTACTGTTAGAACTGCACCTAGTACTGAAAATCCACCATTTATTGCCCACATCCAAGGAACAAATGTTGGAGTATGTGATTTTACCAACATCATTCCAGTTGGCATTGGCATTCCCATGAGAAAACCAATTGGAAACAAAAGACCAATGCTTATTGCTGCTTTTACTGCAAATGGTTCGGAAATTATAGAATAGATTAGTGGAGTTAACAACCCGACATAAATCAATCCAATTCCCACTATTCCCGATATTACAAAAATTAAATTTTTTGTATTCAACCTAATCAGTTTTACACTTACCAAACTTCCAATGCCACTTGACAATAATATTGTAAACAGCAATAATGCAAAAGTCATAGTAGGGTTACCCAAAAATAGAATCAATTTTTGTAATAAAGCCAATTCAATTAGTATAAACCCAAATCCTAATGCAGCAAAATAAACAACAATACTCCTTGTTGTGAGTGTACTGTGATTTTTTACATTAGCATCTTTGCTTTTATTTAGCCAAATATATGGTCCAATCAGAAATATTCCTGCAATCCCCAAACTTACGTACAATAATTGTTCCAATATCTGTGGAAATGGTTTTTCAAATGAAAGAAAGTATGGGCTATCGTCTGTTACTGGATATGCCTTTGTTGGGAACAAAGCATAGAATTCTTCTAATGTTATTTTTTCATTTAGCAATTTTGAGTATGGTTCAATCATCACTTGTCCTGGAACCAACATGGGTTTGTAACCATTCTTTGAAAATGCCTTTGTAAAGAATTCAATTTCATCACTAGTAAATGGTTCCTTGGAGAAAACAGACATGGTTACACTAGGATCTTTTTCAATAGATTCAGAACTGACAATTATAACATGTTTGTAGGTATCACTTTGAGAAATCCCATTATTTTCCAACAGAGTAACAAACGTGGAAACAAATCTAGGAGTATCAATTAACCAACGTACTGTAACTATCTTTCCTCTGTCTGTTAGATGATCATAATATTCTTGAAATCCTTCAATAGTATACAGGAAATTTTCTGAAACTCCTAAACCTCCTGAAGATACGGATGCCCATGTATCAACAAATGGGATGTAAATTATATCATATTTGTCAGCTGAACGTGAAACAAAACTTCTACCTTCATCTACATTTGCATCTACATACGGATGTGTATACAAGTTGCCAGCTTTTTCACCATAGCTTTTTACTGTATCAAAAATTATCGGATTCAATTCAACTGAAGTAACATCAGTATTTCCACTGGTTATTGCTGCAATGACGTCTCTCCCTCCACCAGAACCGATAATGAGTGTTTTAGGATTATCCATCATAGTAAAAGGCAGGTACTGCATCCATGACGACAGTTCTTGTCTGCTGTTGGGAGACCCATCCCAGGATATGATGTTGGTACCGGCACCTCCATCAATGAAGATTTTTGCAATAAGACCTTCACCCGCACATTGGGGTTGTCCAAATATTGGATCCAGCATACTAGGATCACAGTTACCTATGGGCCCTTCAACAACATCAATTCTTGAAAAAGAATTCCATTGTGTTTTGACAATTTGTGTACCTGGATTCTCTCTTAGAAAAATTGGGAGATCTTTTTGAGCTCTAGAATCAGTTGGAATAGAAAATGTCTGGCTTGTTTCATTTACTACTAATAATATCGATGCAAAAGCAATTACTGTCAATGAAATCAAAATCTTTTTTTTATTTTTTGATGCAGCTGAAAAAATAACTGCGCATACTGCAGATGTCACACCTACCAAAAGGAGTGTTCCTTCCCCACCAAGAATGCTCAATAGTGCTACTACGGATAATGCACCTAGTGATGCACCAATCAGATCAGATGCATATAACCTTCCTGCAACGTGTGCAAAGGCACTAAATGCAGCAGATATTATAATTCCCACAAAGAAAAACGGGATTGAAAAAAGAAGCATAAACAATGGCAGATATGTTATGTCGGATGCCAGAACATGCATTACAAACAATGAGAGTGGCAGAACAAACACAATTCCCATGGATGAAGCAATAGTGAGATTACTTGCCCAATTTTCCTTGATCTTCTTTAACCTATAATGCACCACAAGTCCGGATGCCCCTAATCCTATCAATGCAACAGATACTGCAGCAAATGTGAAATGATACCAAATGGCAGCAGAGAAGATTCTTGTCAGGGCAATCTCCAAAACAAGGCCTGAAAGTGAAGCGAGAAAGACACCTGCAAACAAGAATCTACGGTTTACTGATGACGGAACAAGTCCTTGAGAAGAAACCAAATGCCGACTCTCTTGGATGTCTATATATTACTTTTTCAATTATTGTTAGAACTATGCCAAGAAGAATCATATGAGTAATTAGCAGTTTAGTTTTCATTTTCTATCTCAACATGGCGAAAATATTGCATCAGTGTTGCCTGTGATGGAAAGTGCTTTGTTGGTTCATCATAGAGAATGACACCACTACCAATTTAAAATAAAAAAAACTTATCTATTGTGTCGTTAGTGGACAGTAAAATTACAATGACTACACGAGATATGCTCTGATGTTGAATAAGACAGACCACAATTTTTACAGACAATAAAATCGGTCATACTATCCATTCTGCTTATTGTATTTGTATCTTTTATTCCACCACAATATCACTCACGAATTATCTTTCACATGTCTGTAATTGTAATGACATCTCTTATTACAAAACCAATCAAGTCCGCCTTAGTATTCTACATGATCAGACTTGCCACAAAATGTACATTTTGTAAAATGTTTCATATTTTTTTCTTTACTCATGCTGTTTGTTTCTCCTATTGCATTTCTCTTCTATTCCACTATTTCCCTCTAATGATTCTAGTTAGCATATGCTCCACATTTACTGCATTAGTTTCATTAAAAACCTCAAATTTGATTTAAACCCTAGTCTAAAAGCAATCTCTGATGTTTTTTGGCAAGTCTATTATTTGTCAGACCCTGTGACATCTAATTGTTCTTTATCTGAGTGAACGAATTTTTTTCTGAGACCTGAAATGATTTCCTCAAAGATTTCTTCTCTTTCTTCTTTTGTCATGATGTAATAGGCAGTTCATCATACATAAAGAGAATCTAAATCGTAGACTCTGGATTCTTTATTCATGATATTCTAGAAAAAACCATACTAGACCAAAAAAGCATTCATCTTTAACTGTCATGATTCAGAAATAGAACCATGACAAGAAGAATTGAAGAAGAATTAGCAGAAATGAATAGATTGAAGAGACTAGAATTGGAGTTTCTATTTTTCAAAGCTGGAATGGACAATATAATGTTAGAAAAGTATCGTGATGCCTTGGTAGAGAAAAACACTACATATGAAAATAAGACATCTAAACTTCAATATGTCTAAGTTTACATAAAATTTGGCTAATTGATAGGACATACGTGAGAAATTTGAAAGTGTGCTCTGATTGTGGAACTGTAGACTATGAAAAATTTTCCAGAGGACCATGTTATCTTGATCCTGGTTTTTGAATCAGTATATTTTCTGCAAACACATTGGTGTTAAAATCCATTTGACAAACAAAGAAAGAAACAGAACAAAAACACCTTTACTAAAATCAATTGGCATGTACATGTAATTTGATTTTTTTGTCTTGTTGCATATCATTTAAGGATTGAATTGACTACTCAGATACGTGCAATTGCTTATGATAAAAACAAAAACTATGACGATAGAAAAAGATGCAGTAATTGTATTTTTGTTAGATTGCATCTATTTGATTAAAACCAAGTGGTAATTAGTCAGTCCAATTAACATTCAATTAGATGTAGTTTATTACTGTATAATGCTCATATAATATTGAAATGAAAACAAAACAAATTCTAAAATTATTTCCTGAAAACTTTGACAGGGAAACAATTCTATTAGGAATAAAAGAAACTCGGTACAACTAGCCTTGCAGCATTTTTTGGAAAAAAGAATCTAATCCATTTGATTTGAAAACAACATCAACACATAACTGCAAAAAATCTAAGCTGCTGTATTTTCTGGTTTTTTATCTATTAGTTTACAATCAATGTTTTGATCTAACCTTAAACCTTTGTATCTATTTCTAATGGTTACTTCAGTTACATTTGCGGCCTCTGCCATGTCTCTTTGAGTCTTGTCTTCACCGTTTTTTACACATGACAGGTACAGTGCAGCTGCTGCTAGACTCATCGGGTACTTACATGAAGATTCCTTGTGTTCCTGTGACACTTCAAGAACTTTGACTGCATGACGCTTTGTCTTTTCTGTTATTCCAAGTTTGCTGGCAATTCTTGCAACACATTGAATTGGATTGACAACGGGCATCTTTATCCCCAGTTCCTGATGGAGTAACCTGTAACATTTGGCAATGTCCTTTTTCTTGAGGTTACCTGCATCTGCAACGTCTTTTAGCGTTCTTGGTGTTTCAGCATCCCTACATGCAGCATATAATGCAGATGCTATTAAAGCTGAAATGGTACGACCCTTGACCAGGCCTTTCTCTAGTGCCTTTCTGTAAATGTATGCTGCTTTCTGAACTACGGCGTCTGAAATTACTAGTTTGTCTTTTAATCTGGATAATTCGCCAAATGCCTGCCTGGGATTTCTATCGGCAGATGCGTTAACCTTGCTTCTACTATCCCAAGTTCTCAACCTTTCAATGCTATTTTTCATAACGGATGTGAGAGGTTTTCCAGTAGAGTCACGGTTTATGGGGTTGATGATTGTAGCAAGACCTCTGTCATGTATTGCAAGTGATGTTGGGGCACCAGTTCTTGTAGGATCTGTGCCGCCTTCTTTTGAAAATGATCTCCATTCAGGTCCAGAGTCCTGTAATGTATCAGAAAGAACACAACCACATTTTCCACAAAATCTTTCGCCTGTTACATTGTCAGTCAGCATTTTATTTCCACAACGTCCACAGACCGCATCTGCATTGATAATTTGTAGCACCAAAAATATAATCAAGTTTTTTTGGTCTCTTGTATATAAGAATCATCTTGTTTGCTGTTTTACAAAGTAGACCATCACAATATCTGAATATCATGATTTCAGTGCATATTCTTGTAGTGAATCAACTTTACCATAATCAATAATGTAAACTATTGCAGAAATTTTAATCAAGTATTCGTGAATTATTTTCCAATTTCTTTGGCACATTGTGATGAGCATGTTGAATTATCATACAAACTTTCATATTCTCTATTGCAATGAACACAATTTCTAAAAGCCATGTATTGTTTACGCATTCATCATATAAAAGATACATAATCAGCAAACAAACATATCTTTTTGTATGAATATTATAATAAATTAAAATACAGGATTGTTATTTTACATCTGAACAGAATTTTTCAAATTTATTCTGAAAACTTTTAGTCCACAAAATTATTTTCGATCAAATAAAATAAATTTAAAAGAAAATCGTATGTGACAAAAAGACAGAACGATTTACAAAAACACTAGTTTCCAAAACTGGAAAAATATCATGTTCGATTTTAATATTGTAATTAGTAAGATTGTAATCCCTGTAAAAAGAGGGTGCTAGTTTATTTTTCTGTTTTAGCTGTTTCTTCTTTTTTAGGTTCTTCTTTTTTGTCGTCGTTGCCTACTATTGTTGGCTTTGTTTCTTTATTTTCCATACTATATAGTGTATTATGAACAATATATACCTGCGTATTGAAGTTTATAGTCAAATAAAAAATATATAGAAACTCAGGCATGAAATTGCAAAATTCTGTCGATATATATCTATGATGAATCTATTAAAATCATGTTCGAAAAAATAATTAAAAAATTGAAATTTGGTTCTTGTAAAACCAAAGTAGCAGATGATGTTGATGCATTCAAAGAATCTGAAAAGAAACAAGAGGATTTGACGAAATGAAATATCACTGTAGAGATTGCAGTTTTAATTGGGAAGGCAACTCAGATACTTTTGGAAAGGTGCTTGTTCATGAAAAAAATCATGTCAAGAATCAAACGAGAAAATGAAATGAAATATCACTGCAATCAATGTGATTTTAATTGGGAGGGAACCTCGTACACTTTTGATAAAGTACGTGAACACGAAAAAACTCATCCAGAAAACAATAAATCAAAAACATTGAGGAAAAATAATGTCTAATCGCTGTAAAGTTTGTAATGCTCCAAAGGTTACAAGTATTGATCAAATAAATAATGATGGGAAATGGGAATGTAAAACATGTGGCAATTTACTTGATGCACAAGGTCATGTTGTCCAATCATAGTGATTTAATGTTCATTCTGATTCTAAATAATGATATAGTGTATACTAATTTTACAAACGCCGGATTTGTTTTGTTTTAGTGGAGATATAATTTCCCGTGGAACTGGATAAACTGTTCTATCTAAAGTTCCTCCAGACATATTTTCCCTAATACCAATTATTGCAGAATCATTCCATCTACTCCTAAACTACACACCATTAAGATCTGCTCCAACATAGGAAATATTTAGAAAGATTTTCTCCCTTGGAATACCTGAATCAACAGTTATTATTCCATGTATTCTTGTAACTGAATTGCGATATGTTCCCTCAATTGGTTTAAATTCAATGTGTACATATGTGTGGCCTCTTTGGGGCTAACATCAATAATTGGTTGTAAATCATTTAATGAATATGGACCGTCTTGATATTGAAACTTGATTTCAAGTATTTGAGATTCATTTGGAACTAACGTGGGTAATTTCTCAAAGCTTGAAGTGCTATAAAATAGATTTTCAGAAGCAAAGACAGTTCCTGTAAATCCAATTAAAAATAGCAAAATTACAAAATATTTCATAATATGATTAAGCGAACTATTGAAAGATCATAAAGTATTCTAATCTTCTATATCATCCGAGTCTCTTCTGGAGGGCCTCACTGGAATGAACAGAACTGTCATGGTACCACTGTACAAAGTTTACTTAAAACACTAACGAACAAATCGTTCATGCAAATCATCAGCTGTTTGCAGTGATGCATAAATCATTTACAAAGATAATTTGAAAAGGATGGGAATTGTCCCAATCCCTTGGACGGTTATGGTCGGTTAAACGGTTAGATGACTCCTACCCGCATGAATCCTAAACAAACAACTGTAGAATTTGCTTAAAAGAGAATAGTATCATTCATCAGAATGATCTAAATACTATTTCTGATTAGTGATGAATAATTGGAACTCTCACCAAGTAACTAACCATTGTTGGTCTTAAGATCCAATTATTGCAAAACAGTTTTGATTTGATAAATTAAATTCATAATTTTCATATTGTAAAATATACTACAATTACTTGCAAGATAATTTGGTACGAATAATTTTTACCATCCTTGTACTTGTATCTAGCATTAAAGTTTGAATTTATTTTCTCAACGAGTAATTAGTAACATCTTCTCCCAGTCTAGTCTGATAGTTCTCTATAATGATAAAATCAGATTTCTTGATCTTCTTTTTGCCTAATTATCTATCACAGAAATATTAATTGTATTTAGTAATGTTATCTTTTTTTCAAGTAATCTGTCATTATTTTCTCAACCATATCTGTTACTTCCAAATCATTTTTTGTAGCAAGTCTTTGCAGCTTTCTTGCGTTGCTCTTGTTTATTTCAACTGTAATTCTCTGTTGTAGCAATCCTGACTTTGCCTTTTTGAGCAGCTTGTTGTGAGATGAGTTTGGGTTTTTTGCAAGAGCACGAAGGTATTGCTTACGAAGTCTTTGATCAAGTGGGATTGTCCTCTCTGCAATTTGTACTGCCTTTGAGATGTTTGGAATGGTTTGATGCAGCCTTGTGGCGTCATCTCGTGACATTTCATTTGGAACATACTCTTTTAATTTGTCAGGCACTGCTGCAAATCCAAGGTATTTCCTAAGGGTTTGCGGAGAGATTCCTAGGGACTGTGCAGCCTTACTTTTTCCGACTGATTCTGTCAAAAATACACTTGCTGCAGCCACATCCTTGACACTCATCTTGTTTCGATGAATGTTCTCAATTACTGATGCTGCCTTTGCATCTTTCAAGTCATATTTTGTGCTCTGGGTGAGTAACAGTACGGGTATCTTTTTTGCTCCCAGTTTTTTCAGAGCCGCAAGCCTTCTCTGACCAGACATTAAAAGGTACGAATTCTTTGATTCCTTTTGGACCATCGGTGGATTTTGAAGTCCTTCGTTCTTGATGGACCGTGCAAGCTCTGCAATTCCTACTCTGTCAAGTTTTCTTGCCTGTGCATCCTTCCATATCTTGATCTGCTTTACTGGAATCTCCCTGAGACGATAAGATATTGGTGAGTTGTAGCGTTTTACCACACATTTTGAAAGGTGTGATTTTTGTTAAAAGATATAGTGATTCACAATTGACAATTAATCAAAAAAATATCTATTTCGCTGACTTTTTTGCATCTACTGCTAAAACATAGTAGAGTATGCGTGCATCGGATCTTTTCAGTTTCCTTCGGTCTTACAGCCTTTCTCTCCTGGAAGGCAATATACCTGAAACTTGAATAACTCCGTTTTTGATGAAATTCCGTCAGTGACATCAACAAATGCCAAAAGCGTTTCAATATCATCAAAACTTTGTGGAATTTCCCAAGAAAATACAAAGTAACCTTCTTGGTTTGTGCGACCATTAAATTCGCGTATGATATCTTCACCATAGTCCTCTATACGGATAAAGACTTGCGCATCATCAACAGGGTTTTTGTCTCTGTATGCTTGTATTTCAATAGAATGAGTTGTTCCACGCCTTACCTGCTTTTCTCCACTTACATCAACCTCCAACTCAGACGAAACTGATCTTATATTGACTGGAACCTCAGGAGGTATTGAAATTACAAAATCATTTTGATGTATTCCATCAGTTGCATGCACCCGATATAGTCCTCTAGGCAAATTTTCAGGCAATGGCCATGGCATATGTAACACTCCGTTATCATTTGTCTTGCTTCTGATAGATGCTGTATTTTTACCATCATCATCTGTAATTGTGATTTCTACATTGTGCAATCTGTGCCACCCCGTACCCTCAAAGACAAGATAGTTTTTCCCATTAATGATTTCAGGCGTTATGCTTAGTCCTGCGCCATCTGCCACGTTTTGTTCACGTGTGGTTTCAGAAATCTGTGCCATCCCTCTAGTTTGCTCATCTTTTGGCAAGGCCCAACCCCTTTCAATCAGTTTTGGGATAGATTGTTCCTTTACACAAGATGGAGCGCCATCATACTTTTGGATTAATCCCAAGTCCACTTTACATGAAATATTTTCAGGTTCAATGCCCTGTTGTAGTTGGACGTAAGGAGAAATATTTTTCTCAAAGACCAATAATTTTGTAATTTGGTTTGATGAAGTCAAACCCGCAACTATGCCAATTTCTGGCCAATTGGGTCTTGCATAAGTCTCAATAGCAGCATATTGCTCATTACTCATGTCCTGTGGTGTGGGAATTATTTTGATGAACATCTCTTTTGTTGCGCCATCTGGAAATTCAAACAAAACAGGAGTACGTAATCCCATTATGCCCATTCCTGGAACTCGAGGTATATCCTCACGTTTATCATAAAAATGGAATTTTATTTCAGATAATTCAAAAATCGTTTCATTATGTGTGAGACTAACCAATGACGATTTGATTGTTTTACTCAAGTATTGCTTACCGTCAATGATTATATATTCCAGACTGTCTTCAAAAATGGTGTTAAAATCAAATGTATCTGTAATTTCAGAGTCCATTTTGTTTTGGCAACTGACAAGAATGTTCTCGTTTACAACTGATGAATCATTTTGAGATTTATCCATGATTAATTCTATCATGGTACTTTGGTTGACTGAAAATCTGTACTCTTTGAAACATTCCTCATCTTTTATCAAAAATTCCCTAGGATCTTTATCTGTTTTGTCTATCAGCAGTGTGGGGAAATAATCATTTGGTAAAAAATGGGTTTTTGGTATCTCTACTGTTAATGTTCCGTTGTTTTTTATTTCAAATATTATCATATTAGAATCAAAATCTACTACTGCATTTCTGAGATAACCATCTATATTATACTCAACAATGTATGCTATTGGTTTGCCTTCAAGGTAATCAAAAAGATACAACGGGGTTTCTCCTGAATATTCAGAAGCAAGTGTTATTCCTGTAAAACTAATCAAAACCAAGAAAATTACAAAATATTTCATAATATGACTAGAGGAATAATGGCAAGTTCATAAGGAATTCTATCCATCAGAAATGAGGATTTTTCCACATTTTGATTATCTTTTCTGCATCAATTCGGAGATTTTACCGAAACTTTTCCGAAACTGCCAAAAAATTGCCGAAAGTCTGATCGTAGCTGATAATTTTGGAATATTTTTTTCACTTTTGGACAATAACCTTCTTCAAAAAAATCATGAAAAGTAACAAAAGAAACTCTATGAGACATTACGCCCCTTTATAGGGCAGACTGGTCCATTTAAGATAGAATGATTTTTTGGAATCCAGTTCAATTCAGAGCCATACGGCTTCAAGTCTCTCTGGGCTCAATTAATGAATGATTATACGTGTACATGTGATTGCGGTTGCAAGAATGTGTCTGGCGAATATCTCTGTCATGACTGTTGGATAGGCCTGTGCAAGACTATTGGAATTAAAAAAACGGTGATTGCATAGATGAGGCCAAAATACAGGCGGACGTATTACTCGTTTTATCTTTCCAGTGCGGTTTCAGCAGTTGCCCTCACATGGGGATTTTCCCTATGACAATGAAAGAAAAAACTGCATCTGGAGAAGATTTTTTAGTCTCAGATGACAGTGCTGATAATTCTAATCAAACCATGAATCCCTCAGATTATCTAGTTGGATTTTCTGGACAGAACAAAAGTTATTGTGTTGTAATAGTTGACATGATAGGCTCTACAAAGATTGCAGCCACTATTGGAAATGAAAGGATCCCAAGATACTACCAAATATTTCTAAACTCCATGGCAAAGATTCTGGCCAGGTTTGGAGGTTTTGTGATAAAAAATGTCGGTGATTGCCTGATATACTATTTTCCAAAGTCATCAAAATCAAATAGAAAATATGGATTCATGTCATGTCTAGAGTGCAGTCTTGCAATGATTGATTACCATGATAAAATATGCAAAAGAATGGCCAAAGAAGGACTACCTCCTGTTAATTATAGAATTAGTGCTGATTACGGATCAGTAGTTTTGATGAAGTCAAGCACTTCTGAATCTTTAGATATGATTGGGGCACCTATAAACATGTGCTCAAAGATAAACTATGCTGCCACAAAAAATGGTTCCGTGATAGGAGGGGATCTTTATCGCATGATAAAAAAATTTGATGATTACAAATTCAAGGAAATAAAAGGACTATCAATTGGACTCAAGCATTCATACCCTGTATATGAGATTCAAAGGAAATGATATTGAAAAAATCAAATGACAGTGGCATACATCATCTTAGCCAAAAATATTATATCATTGCAACAAACTTTGATACTCATACTGTGTTGGTGATTTAGAATGACTGAAACAAGAAATAATTCAGATATGATTAATGGTGTGAAGTTACTTAATTCTTGTAGAAATTGTGGCAATAAATTCAAACCAACATACAGTATGACAAATGAGCCATTGTGTGATTCATGTTTGGGAAAAGAAAACCACGTTAAGAGAACTATGGAGCCATGAAATACGCTTCTAAAATCAGGTTGACTGGGGATGATTTTGTTTTGGTTGGAATGAATTACAACTATTTCATGATTCCAAGACTTGCATATCCAAAGGATAATCTTGAAAAATTAAAACGACAGATTCTAGATAATCAGGAGATGATAACAGAATTAAAGGCAATATGGGATAAGGGCAAACACGATACAATTGCTGATGATATTTTGCAAATAATGGAAAAGTATTTTGGCAAAATGCATTCTTAGTAATCCTCTTTTTAAAAGATGGTAAAAACCATATACAATGTTACGATATCTTAACACACTATATACCAGATTCAACCTAGTAATACATGAAGATAAAACTTTCATCCAAAACTGGGAAGCCAAAATGTACCCATGACGAATATACCCCAAAAGAAAATATTAATTCCATAATAGAATATGGGGAAAACAAGATCAATCAAATCCAAAGAAGGATTTCAGAAAACGAGGTGAAACTGGAATCGATGGAATCGCATTCGGATTATGACTACAAGGACTTGCTCAAAGAATCAAACGAGGCAGAAAAAGAACACAAAAAGGATCTGAGGTTATTTGTGGACATGCTTTGCAAGTATAAAGTCATAATCAGATAATTTGAAAATAGATATTGTTTTGCACAAAATGGCATTCATTAGGTTTTACTGTTCATTCCACCAATGATGCTTCTCTTCCACATTATGGTGCAGGAACCTGTGCAGTAATTTCTTGAGATATGAATATGTGTTTAATCTCATTGGGCGAGGATTTCCTTCTTCCACACATTACATGCAGGGCATCTGTTTGTCATCTTGTCCCCTGTTTTTTTCAAGAACACGTTACCGCAATTCTCACAGGATCTCAAATCATCAATAGAAATCATTGTATTATCCTGTTGTCTCCACCGTCTGGACTTGCTTATCCTTCAAATGGGTCTTTTCATGATCTAACACTTTTTGAAAATTGCCTTGCCATGCATCCCATCTAAAATTGCAATGCTTGCAGCGATACGCCATTTATTTTTCTATCCTCACTAATTTCTTTTCTTCAGATTCTTTGAATGCGTTAACGTCCTTTGATGTCTTTTCTTTTCTTACTTTGAATTTTGCAAAAATATTTTCCAACATGATCAACTAGGTAGCTACTGGCATATAAAGACAGAAAATTCCAATCATAATACAACAACACGTAGCTGAGTAGTCAATTCAATCCTTCCTTGCAGATATGCAAACTCACACCACTACGATACTAACATTATGCCAATATTGCTTATAGAGTTTCATACTGTTTGAGGTTAATTAGGATGAAAGGACCATTGACATCATGAATACAATGCAATCATGGAATCAAAAAATATGTTCAGACTGTAAGAGAATACATTGTCAGAAAGGATGCAACTGTGATTGTCATTGGGAGCCTTGAAGAACAATTGACATCGGGTGCTGTGACTCAAAAAACGTGTTCTCATAATGCAAAAGTCAGGATGGCAGGACTCAAGGACATGTATGAATGTACAAATTGTCACAAATTCATTTCCATGATTAAACCAAAAGAGATTGATCATACAGCGCCCCAATATTTAGAAAACAGTTGGGAAGATGACTAAAATTATAGATTATTCTAAAACATCAAACTAGAATAAAATGTGTTTTCTGTAAATAGTCTATATCAAGTTAAGCAACATGGTATAATGTTTTAGATATCATTTAGATTGGATTCAAGATCCTTGGCTCAGAGGCTCCTTCAATGCCAATCAAACAGTACACTGCTATTTAGAACTAGTTTTGGTTGTTATTTACACGATATTTTACTTAACATGATTTTTTAGAATTGATGGAAAAATAATCTTAAAAAAGAATAAAAGAGGATTATGGCGTATATACTAGTCATACATTACAAAATCAATGAGTTCCAAACCTGACAAAGAACAAACACCCAATATGATAGACGTACTTTTGAGTAGAAAAAAAATAGATCTAAAAGTTGATGCTGCTTTGCTGATAAAAAACGTGCAAAACAGAATCAACAATGCATTGGAAAAAGGATATCAGTATACCAGAGTAATTGATTCGTCTGAAAAATTTCTGAGAAAAAATGTTTTTGGACAAATAAACATGGCAGTGCTTTATGTAGATATTGTCGGCTCTACAAAAATGAGTATGACATTGCCGTCTGACAAACTATCGATAATAATAAGCTCATTTTCTCAAGAAATGTCATATGTGATTGAGCAGTTTCATGGATATGTTCTAAAATTTGTTGGTGATGCAGTTATAGGATATTTTGTAGAAAACGAGACAGACCAAATACCGGCAGCATACAACACAGTGGCCTGTGCAGAATCCATGATAAAGGTCGTAAAACAAGGAATCAATCCAATCCTGATTGAAAAAGTGGGGCTTTCTGAGATTGGCATAAAGATTGGCATTGATTTTGGGAATAATACGGTAGTCAGATATGGTGCTGATGAACAAAAGGCCTACGTTGATTTGCTTGGACCTACAATGAATGTGGCATCAAAGATCCAAAATTTGGCAAAACCAAACCAGATCATAGTGGGCCAAGACATATACGATAAACTAGACCCATACATGCAAGAGTTTTTCTCAGACATGACAGATGAGTTGGTTAATCCTTTGCAGCATTATTCAGATGATCAAGATAAAATTTACCGCGTTTACAGGTATAAGTACCAATGAATTTTGTCAAATCATTTTCATAATCTCCCAAATCAATCAATCAAAGCCTTAATACAAACGACAACCATACAATGTGATGTCAAAATTAACATTTGAAAATATACCCCATTGGGAATCTACAAGCAAGTACATTCTGAGTTTTCCAGAAATTAGATTTGTCGGAGTCATAAACAATATGGGCAATCTTGTTGTAGGTGATTACAAAAAAGGAATAATTCCAGTTGCAGAGATAGACCAATACAAGATGTGCATGGAGCACGCATTAGAATTATTTATGAAAAAAGATCTTGATGACATCCTGGGACCACTGGACTATATTGTCTCAAAACGAAAGAATATTACAATAATTACAATTCCCGTGAACGATAATTATCTTGTATTGATTTCTGCTGAATCTGCTGCAAAGGTTGAACCAATCATTGATGAGATAATTCAATCTTTGAAGGATTTGTAATAAAACAATTAAACCAAAAAATCATGTCGGAAATTGAACTAAAAATCGAAGAGATGCCACAAAGCCATGTTGGTCATGGAGTGGCAATTATTGACCCTCAAATCATTGAAGAAAATAATTGGCAGACAGGACAAATTTTAGAATTATCTGCAAATAAAAAAAGTCAACCATACATGATTCATAACTGTCTGTTATTCAATTAAAAGATATGGTCTGCAAGGGAATCTGTAATGGATACAAATCAGGCAAACCATTTGGTGTAAACAGCAGGTATCAATTGGGTCAGAAAAGATGCTCTATTTGTGAGATATTCATTAATTGGGACGGCAAGTACTGCCCATGTTGCAGTTATATCCTGAGGACAAAACCAAAAGGAACGCAGGCAAGACAGAGATTAATGCTGATACAGCAAATAAAGAGAATATAACCTGTTTTATTTTTAGTTGTGAGGAATTGATTTTCAATAATTACACTATTCTTGCGATGCACCAATACACCAAATACAACTGTCATACCCTTCAGAATTGGCTTGTGTAAACGTGTCTGGAATAAAGTAACGTTTGTGAACTATCATGATTTCATCGATTTGGCAATTTTCTTTTTCATTTAGAAGATCATGAACTTGTTTCTTGTTATTGTCTCCCAAATAGTCTGCCACACTCTATAGCATTAGAAGTACTATAAGGCACTGGTTATTTATTGAAATTACATTAATCCGATAAATGTTAACATGAAAATGCATTCTAAATACACATGAAATACACTAGTTCATTGCACATGGTGAAACATCACAAAATGTGAAGAAAAGATCTGATTTCTTAAAATATGTTTGGTGTTTGTCTGGTTGTTCTTTTATTCCACAAGTATGTAGAGTTAATGATAACTTCTAGATTAGCGGTATTGACATGAAGATGTTTTTCTTAGGCCGCTATGCTCTGACGAAGTCAAAGAAAAGCTGCAGACTGAAAAGTCAAACCTCAAGATGGCAATAAATGAAAAACCGCAACCTGCTGACGCCGACAAAAAGATTTCAGAGATAACTGCCAAAATAGTAAAGCTTCGAATGGATCTCAATAACGTACGTGAGAATTATTTTAGAACACTGTACTTGTTGTACAACTAGTCTCTTTTACTAAAGAAATTTTATTTTTTGATTACTGATAAAATTGTAAAATTAAGAAAGGATATCAGTGATGTTCGTAAAAAATATCCCAGAACACTTGTTCTATTAACCAACTGAAGAAAAATTTAAAAAAATAAAAAAATGATTTGTCGATTGCTAATTTGCCTTTAATACATATAGCAATTTATAGTAATCAGTTCTTGCATCTTTGAGATCTTTTCTTAGTTTTACTAGTTTGCTTGTCATGTCATTGATCTTTTGGATGTCTGATTGTTTGGTTGGGCTGTTTCCAGATACTGATTCTAACAAAGCTTGCAATTCAGCATTAGTCTTTGAGATTTCTGATTTTGTTTTGATTAGATTCTTTTCAGCTTGAGTAATCATGTTGTTTAGCATGGATTTGTCTATGACTTTGATCTTGATGTTTGCAGGATCAAATGCAGTTAATTGTGTGGCAGTAGTGGTACATATGCCCTTTGAAATGACTTTGTTCAGTTGGACATTTTTTACTTCATCTAATGATCTTACTATCACTTCTGGTGCTCGCATATTTGTTGTGTCGCTTGCACACACCTCAAATATTACAGAATGAATATTTTCAACGCTTGTTGGTGCAACTGATAATGTTCTGGAACCTGAAGATTCAGCTGCGAATGCTGGCTTGGGCCTGCAAGAATAATGATACTGTAAGAATTGCAGTAAATATTGTTAATTTAACATTCATTTTTTCTATTCACCTCCTCTTATTTGATTAAGCATAATTATCCAATGAATCATCAGGATACGAGACATGATGACCCAATCCACTCATAATCTATCTTTTCTTCCCCAGTTGGAAGAGGGTTTTTGGCCTCACTTCCAACTGGAAACGTTGACTGGTTTGACTTTTGGATGTATTCACAAGGAATTGTGATTTGCATGAAATGCTGTATCACAAACATTATTTGAAAATAACCTACAGTTTGTGGTATGCCTTGATTTGATTAAAAAGAAAAAAATTATTTTGTAAGTACTAGCGAGTAGCTTACAGTGAATGGAGTTTCATTTATCGTATGTATTGCAAGTGCATTACCCGAGAACATCCAAGAGCCAGATGACTTTTGTGGATCTACCAAGACTAGTGCATAGTGAATCTTTCCATCCACAGTCCAAGTGGGTTGCCCTGCAACATGCTGTTGTTTTACAGGACCAATCAGAGAAACCAATTGTATTGGTTCTGATGCATCATATGTCAGGTGACCTGAATATGGTTTATCTCTTGGTGGAAGGATGATTGCTAATTGATGATTCTCATGGCCTAATCCTGGATCCTGTTTGGAAGTTATTGTTCCTCGAAGAATTTTTTCTTGGTCTACTGAATGCTCGGTGTAGGATGCTGAATAAGTTACAGTGAATGGATTTTCATTCATTGTATGAACTGCCAATGCATTTCCTGTGAACTGCCACACACCTGCTGAATTTTTGTTATCTACCAATGTCAGACCATAGATTGTTTTTCCATCAGGAGTCCACGTGGCCTGGCCTTTTGCCTTTCCATCAGCCAACGGTCCATGCAACACAACTAGTTGAACCTTTTCTGATGCAGCATAAGTTAGCTGACCGCGATATATGCTATCACTGGGAGGCAAGATTATTGCTAATTGATGATTCTCATGTCCCACTCCTGGGTCTTGTGCAGATATCATGCTACCAAATACTGCGCGTGCAGTGATGGTTGATATGGGTAATGCCACTTTTGCATCTTTCATTGTTTCAGATTTCATATCTTCCATTGGTACTTGTTTAGCTTTTTCAGCAGGTTCCGTTTTCTTTTCAGTCTTTATCTCTTCTTTCTTCTTAATCTCAGATTTTACTTCTTTTGGCGTTTCAGAGCAGAGTCTATCGCCACAAACCTTCTTTGAGTTAATTGCGCTTACTAAATTTCCTTTGCTTTTTAGAGCATCAGCTGATCCAATTAATCCAAGTGGGCTGGCAATAGTTCCTGTAAGTAGTACAGCAACTGTGAAAATTGCTAAAAGTATTGTTTTAGTCATTGAAATAAAATAACTTCAAGAATTATTAAATGTAATCTTCTTTTTTGCTTTTTTCTGGTTATTATTATTTCAAATATCATTTCATAAAAAAGACATGCCACAAAACATCGGGATTACTCTTGATTCAAATAATACTGTCTACATTATCTAGAAATTTGCGAAAAGACAGTTCGATAAGATTTCATCCTGAAATATTGGAGGCCTTCAAATGATAATTCAAACTGGGTCTAATCCTGGAATAAAAATAACTGCCTGCAACAAAACAACCGAGGTTACGTCTAAAGCGATATAGACAAAAAATAAAAAGAAAGAATTGGAATTAGATTCTTGGCATAATGCTTAGTCTTGACTTTGCAGATACTGCAATTATCGAAATGAT
>JAOTTS010000028.1 GCA_029864335.1 Candidatus Nitrosopumilus sp.
GTGTTATAGTTTGAATAAACAATTTATTTTAGGATTTTTACTTTTACTTACTTTTACAATTGGAATGTTGCCAAGTGGTGTTTATGCCGCTGAAGGAATCGATACTGATGGAGACGGAGTCCCAAATTCTATCGATTTTTGTCCTAATCTTAAAGAGGATTATGATCCACAATACGGTAATAATATCGACGGTTGTCCCGCTGATTTTGTTCCATGGTATGATGCCGATTATGACGGAATTCAAGATCATATTGATAGTTGTCCAACTGTAAAAGAAACTTACAATAAATTCCAAGATGAGGACGGTTGTCCTGATATATCTCCTGAAACCGGTAAAGTAACAGCTGATACTGATAATGATGGTTATCCAGATTACATGGACTCTTGTCCAAACCAACCTGAAACATTCAATGGAATTGATGATAAAGACGGCTGCCCTGAAAATAATACTGCTCTGAGAGATACTGATAGAGATGGCATCTCTGATACTTTGGATGAATGTCTATTAGAATCTGAAACTTACAACTATTATCAAGATGAGGACGGCTGCCCTGATTCAATTGATGCTGTAGATTCAGCATATAATTTTCCGGATGCTGACGGTGACGGAATAGATGATAGGTGGGATCAGTGCTTAAATGAACCTGAAAATTACAATGGTTATCTAGATTGGGATGGATGCTCAGATGTACCTGGAGCAGAATCAATCACTCCTCTGTACACTGATACTGATCGTGATGGGTATCCAGACATTATTGATTCCTGTCCAACTGAACCTGAAGAATGGAACAAGTATAATGATCATGATGGCTGTCCAGATACCGTTGATTTCCAAACAGTAATTGATTCTGACTTTGATGGCATCTATGATGATTTAGATCAATGTCCATTTGCTAAGGAAACTTACAATAAATTCCAAGATTCTGATGGCTGTCCAGATTCTATTGCAGATAACAAATTAACATCTGACTCTGATGGTGATGGAATTGTTGATAATTTAGATCACTGTCCAAACCAACCTGAAACATTCAATGGTGTTTTGGATACTGACGGCTGCCCTGATAATCTTAATTCCACACTTGATTCCGACATGGATGGAATTGTAAATGTCTCTGATGCATGTCCACTAGAACCTGAAACTTACAATAAATTCCAAGAT
This sequence comes from Candidatus Nitrosopumilus sp., assembly GCA_029864335.1. Taxonomy (GTDB): domain Archaea; phylum Thermoproteota; class Nitrososphaeria; order Nitrososphaerales; family Nitrosopumilaceae; genus Nitrosopumilus. The sequence continues at coordinate 1,160 of JAOTTS010000028.1, forward strand.
GAGGACGGCTGCCCTGATACTGCTGATTCTACTACTCTACAATACCAATTCCCAGATACTGATGGTGATGGAATTGAAGACAGATGGGATCAGTGCTTAAATGAACCTGAAAATTTTAATGGTTATCTAGATAAAGACGGCTGCCCTGATGTACTTGGCGCTTCTTCTAATGGGTTAATTGATTCTGATTATGATAGTATCCTTGATTCTGTTGATGCTTGTCCCTTGGATCGTGAAAATTTCAATAAATTCCAAGATGAGGACGGTTGCCCTGATGAAGTTGAATATGCAATAGCTGGAGATACAGATGGGGATGGAATTTTAAATCAATTTGATATTTGTCCATATAATAAAGAAACCTTCAATTTTTACTTAGATGATGACGGTTGTCCAGATTCTATTGTAAATAACAAATTTACTTATGATTCTGATGGCGATGGAATTGTTGATAATTTAGATCACTGTCCAAACCAACCTGAAACATTCAATGGAATTGATGATAAAGACGGCTGCCCTGATAATCTTAATTCCACACTTGATTCCGACATGGATGGAATTGTAAATGTCTCTGATGCATGTCCACTAGAACCTGAAACTTACAACTATTATCAAGATGATGACGGCTGCCCTGATTCAATTGATGCTGTAGATTCAGCATATAATTTTCCGGATGCTGACGGTGACGGAATAGATGATAGGTGGGATCAGTGCTTAAATGAACCTGAAAATTACAATGGTTATCTAGATAAAGACGGCTGCCCTGATGTACCAGGTGTCTCCAAACCTGCTTTATCAGATATTGATTACGATTTAATTCCTGACATATTTGATGAATGTCCAACAATTGCTGAAAAATATAATCAATTCCAAGATGAAGACGGATGTCCTGATACCATAGCCTATGACTCATTTGGTGATTCAGACTTTGATGGAATTCCAGATAATATAGATCAATGTCCTAATGCCCGAGAAACTTTCAACAGACATCTTGATGATGACGGTTGTCCAGATTCTATTGTAGACAACAAATTAACATCTGACTCTGATGGTGATGGAATTGTTGATAATTTAGATTCTTGTCCAAACCAACCTGAAACGTTTAATCAATTCCAAGATAAAGACGGTTGTCCAGATAAATTTGTATTTACATTGGATTCCGACATGGATGGAATTGTAAATGTCTCTGATGCATGTCCACTAGAACCTGAAACTTACAACTATTATCAAGATGAAGACGGCTGCCCCGATGCAACTGGTTCTACAGTTTCATCTTTTGCTTTCCCAGATGCTGATGGTGACGGAATAGATGATAGATGGGATTCATGTATTGATGAACAGGAGAACTTTAATGGATATCTAGATTGGGATGGTTGCCCCGATGTATTAGCTGCTCAATCCACAACTCCGACAAGAATTGATTCAGATGGTGACGGCTATTATGATGCAATTGATTCTTGTCCAACTGAACCTGAAGAATGGAATAAGTATAATGATCATGACGGATGCCCAGACATTGCACCTGAACAACAAAGATTTGTTCATGATGATGATTTAGATGGTATCATTAATGATGAAGATTTGTGTCCCAAAGATCCTGAAGATTATGATGGTGACAGAGACACAGACGGTTGTCCGGATAATTAATCTGTAATTAAATACAAAAATTTTGATATAGTAAATATATTCATGTTGTAAAGTTGTCTCATGCTTCCAAAATTCTCTAGCAGAACATTTTTAGCTCCTATGGCGGGGGTAACTGATCCTGCACTTAGACTACAATGCAAGCAAATGGGAGCTGGATTAGTTGTCACTGAATTTACAAATATTCATAGTATCGTTGCCAAAGAAAAACAACTCAAAGAAAATATGAAAACAATTCAAGAGTTTATAGAGTATTCCGAAGATGAACGTCCTTTATCAATTCAGTTATTTGGATCTGATCTTGTCGCATTAGAAAAAGCTGCAAAGATAGTAGAACCTTATTTTGATATTATTGATTACAACATGGGTTGTCCTGCACCACATATTACTAAACAGATGGCTGGGGGTGCTCTTTTACAAGAAATTAATCTAACTCAACAAATTTTTAATACTCTTGTTAATGCTATAAAAAAACCTGTAACACTAAAGATCCGTTCTGGGGTGACAAATGCAAGTCAATTTCTATTTAGAGATATTGCTGAAATTGCTGAAGATGAAGGAATTCAGATGATTGCTCTACATCCTAGGACTGTAAGTCAGGGATATTCTGGAAATGCAAATTGGAAAATGATCAAAGAACTTAAAGAAATTTCTAGCATTCCAATTGTTGGAAATGGTGATATCACTACCCCTGAAGATGCTAAAGAAATGATTGATGAGACTGGTTGTGATTATGTGATGATTGGTCGTGGTGCCATGGGAAATCCATTTTTATTTAAGCAAATCAATGACTATCTTAAAACAAACTCTTATCATGAATATTCCTTCAAAGATAGATTGGATTCATTTTTTGATTATCTGCATCTAACTGTTAGATACAAAATCAAATTTGCTAATATTAAGAGTCAGGCAATGAGATTTACTAAAGGAATGAAAGGAGGTTCCAAATTGCGTTCCAAAATTACCATCTCAAAAAATATTGATGAATTAGAAAAAATTATGAATAATGCATATTCTGTATATTAGAAATTTATGAAATTATTCTATTTTATTTTACATTTGTTCATGATTTAATCAAAATTAATCTTGAATTTTTAAGTAATTTGGACTATTCTTATATATTTCATGATGGCATTTTATATATGAAAATTGGAGTTGAATCATAGTTGGCAACAGCTTATGTTCTCATAAACTGTGAGCTTGGTTCTGAAGAAGCAGTAATCTCAGAATTAAAATCCATTGAAGGTGTAGTTGAAGTACATGGTACATTTGGAGCATATGATATACTTGCCAAAGTTGAATCTGGTCAAGTTGAAGCATTACGTGAAACAATTACTTGGAAAATAAGGAAAATTCCAAAGATCCGTTCTACTTTGACCTTGACGGGAATTGAAGGCCAACAATAGGTCTCAAAATCTTGCTTTTATACTTAGATTGCAATACAATACATCCCTTCAAAAAACATGTCCCCCAAAGGGATACCACACTGAGAGGATAGTTAACCTCTCAGTAGTTCATTACAAATCAAATAATTTTGAATTTAATAAAAGAAAATGATTAGAGGGCTTCAGTACCACTCTTTTTGGATGCTATGTTCAATACGCTTTCAACATTTGTTACAACAATAATTCCGTCTCCTCCTTTTCCTGTAAAAGCTGCATCCGCAATTGCGTTTGAAATCTTTTCTACATTTGAGTCATCAACAACTGTAGTGACAGTTGCTACTGCGTTGTATTCTTTAGTGATTGAACCTGTTCCTCTGCCTGATCTCACTTGTTGTCGTATTCCAGAACCTCTACCTTTTCCTTCCAGAATGGTAAATCCTCCGACAATATCGTTAAGCGCCTCAGTTACGGCTCCAATCTTTGTCGCTTGAATTGTCGCATCAATTTGTTTCATTTTCATTTGTTTTTTACTATTGTTTAAAAAAGATCATATGTTTTTATTCCTATTTTATGATACAATAGAATTATTGGTTATTTCATTATCCGCTGAGCTTTTTAGTATTAGAAAAAAGTAAGATTATGAAAAGTGATGAAAGAAGATCTCATAGACTCAATTATCTTTTAAAATACTATTTGACTAATCCTAAAGAAAATGATCTTTATCTGAGGGCTAAACAGATGGGTATATCTGATTCTACTGCCAAGGATTACATTAGAACAGTCATTATACAAGCCCAAAAAATCTACTCACAATAAATTCTAAAAATATATCCAAATTTGAAATTTCTATCTTTTCATGAAGAACTTAATCGAAATCTTAAACAAGGTATTGATAAATAATCAATAGGGGAGAAAATACACATGAATGATTCTTTGCTTGATGATGTCAAGGCACTTTTAGATAAAGACTTTGGAGATGACAGGATTCTAAAGCAAATTTGTCGAGCTTGTGAAAATAATGAAGTAATTAGTAATTATGAAAGAAATTATGTTCAAAAACTAGCAGAAAAACATCTAGGAAAAAGACCTGAAGTTATTCAAACCCCATCAATAGAAAAAAAACCAATAATCCCTGATGTTGTAATTCCTGAAACTCCATCTACTCAAAAAATGCAAACATTTCAACCACAAACTCCACGAACTTCTAATTCGAATTCAAAAAACTCAAAAACGATTATGGGGATTGCAGGTGTTGCTTTGATAATAATTATAGCAGTAGGAGTATCCTTTAGTGGTACTTCTGACGTAACTCCAAAAGTAGACACTCCAAAAAGTTCAATTCCAGTAACATTATCCATACAATCTGATTTATCATCTTATAACAAAAAAGATTTAATTTCAATTAGCGGTATATCTAATACTTCTGGAACTGTAAATTTATCAATCGAAAATCCAAAAAATGAACTTGTATGGGCAGAACAAGTGTCTCTAAAAAGTAATGGAAATTATTCTACATTAGCTATTGCTGGTGGACAAGGATGGGAAAATTCTGGCACTTATACAATCAAAGTAGACAATGACAAAGAAACAAAATCTATTACATTTTCATTTAAAGCGTAACTTTTTCAAACTCTTTCCAATGTGAGTCAACTAAATCTCTTAATTTTTCTACACTAATTTCATCCATATATTCCCGATAAACAATGAATTTATTTTTTGCACTTGCTTTTTCACTGTAAATGTCACTAGTATTTTTAGGAATTACTCCTGATTTCCATTGACCCATTTCAAAAATCCATACTGTTGAATCTGGATTTGAAAAATCAATATTATCGCATCCCACAACATAAAGATAACATTTTGTAGATTGATTTAATTTTTCATACAATTTTTCATACGCTATCATTTGGCCTTTGGCAATGTTGATCTTATCATCATGAAATCCCTTGAATTCCAAGATAACAAAACCGCCTTTGTGCTCAATTAGCCAGTCAATATCCGTTCCACCCGATGCTATCATTCCATGAACAATAAGATCTCCTAATACCTCTCTTCCACGAGTAAATTCCGACTCATCAAAAATCTGATATTTTGCCTTTGGACTTTTACGGATAATTCGTTGAGGGATATTTTCAGATTGAATTGAATTATCTTTCTCATACAATGTATCAATCAAATCACTAGTTTCATTTACCATGTATTTGGAATTTTAAACTGAATGATAAGAGAGTTTGTAAAATTTAGTACAGTTTCTGATTTACCTGCAGAAAAATTCTTCCCCGGTTCCTTTATACAAAATAAAATATTCATCTGGATTTTTCCTATCTTTTTTAGCATTTAGTGCATCTTGATACAGTTCAAAATGCTTCACTAGATACAATTGATTACCTGGTTCTGCAAAATAATCAATCCCAACTAAGTCAAACCCAGTTTCAGGAGTTAACTTTATTTTTTCGTTCTCAAATTTATCTTTAGTCAATTTCCATTTATTTAAAGTATGTGAATTGTGAAAAAATCATTGATCATAAATCATTAGATTCTTTTCTTCTAATAACGCATGTAAATTATGAACAGAACGATAGACATCTGATTCTTTTTTTGCACCAGTACACACCAATTTTCCAGAGGCAAATAATAAAATCACTGTTTTAGGATCTAGCATTCTGTGAATAAGTCCTGGAAATTGTTCTGGTTCATACATACTTCTTGGTAACGTTCTTGCAGCTTTTTCTAAATGAATTTTTCCACCAAGATTAATTGCAGCAACTATATTTTGAACTGTTATAACTGCATCTTTTTTTATCTTGATTTTTCCCTTTCTTAATTTTTGAACAACTGTGTTTACAGCTTTAATTGCCATCTCTTCAGATTTTGCACCAGTACAAACCATCTTTCCTGTTCTGAAAATTAATGTTGCAGTTCTAGGACTCTTTAATCTGAAAACTAGTCCTGGAAATTGCTCTGGATGGTATTCTGTATCTGGAAATTTTTCAGTAATATCATTAAGAACAATTTTTTGGTCTACTGATGCTGAAGCAACAACATTTTCAACACTAACAATGGGTTTTGTTTGAGGCATAACGAGGGACTTTAAATAGCGCCTTTATATATACTAGTCATATTTTTTGAATCTTTGCAAGTCTTAATGATGGCCTATCCATTGGTAACGATATTCCTCATCAATTATGTCTGACACTATCTCTGTGTTTTTGATTTTTGTTTTTAGTAAATTTATATCAAAAAATCCTAGTTGACCTTTCCATGGAATTGGAATTCTCAATGATTTTGCATTTTTTAATCTAAATCCAAAAGTTCTGTTATGAAAATTTTTTGATGCAAAATGTAATTTTTGATCCGTTTTTACTTCTTTTATAGAATTATATTTTTTTACGTCATAAATCTCAGCTTTTCCTATAATTGCCCCGGTGACAAATTTCTCATTCATCTTTAATCTCTTACAATCTTCTGTTCTGATTTTCAATGGTGCATGAATCAAAAAATCTCCACGAAAATTAGTATTCCATTTTCGTAATTCGATAGTTTTTTTTCCTGAAATTATTAAATCAGCAAATGGTTGAGAAACTGAAAGACATTTCAAGATATTATTCGGTAGCTGCTTTAATGAATTCACCAGGATTTTTACCTCTTCCTTCAGGTAAATTTGTTATTCCCCCAGTCAAACTTTGAGTAACTATTCCCTTACTAGCCAAAACTTGTGCCGTCATAAGTGAAGTATTTCCAGCCATACATACTAACAATGACTTTCCTTTTGTTCCATTCAGCTCCTTATCTAGCTCTTCTGGAACTTGTTGTGTTGATAATAACTCATTGATAGTTCTCGCTTTAGGAACAGAAATTTTTGATCTATCAACACCTAGTGATTTTGCAATCATTTCAATACCCTCTTCTTTAGGAGTGTATTGAGTATGAACCCAAATTATCCTGTCATAATCTTCTGCAATTGATGATGCATCTGCTAAGGAAATTGTCATTGGAATTTGATTTTTTGATATTTGTTCAAAATTCTTTATGTATTTTCCAATTCCATCAGCTACAATTACTACAAATTTTTTATAATTTCCTGAACTTGCCATTTGCATTACAAAAAATAATGCTAGAGCTGTACTTTCTCCTATATCGTGACCTTTGTCTACAAAAAACTTCAAAAGAAATTTTGCCTTTTCATAATCTATTTCATGCTCTGCAGCATATGTTTCAGGTTTGTATAATGTTAATCCTGTAGCCTTGGCTTTTGTTCTAATTCCTGCAACATCTTGACCTGGACTAGGAAAAACAACATGTATTGATTTTTTGTCAAATTTTTCGGCGATATATTGACTTAAACCCCCAGAAGTTCCTCCAGTACCAAATGAACAAACTATCTGATAATCTTCCAACGAGTCTCCATTTTCATGTAATTGTTGGTCAATCTCAACAGCAGTTACAGTTCTATGAATTTCTATGTTCAATTCATTGTCGTATTGTTTTGGACAGAATAAATCGAAAATTTTTGCAAGAAATCTTGCTAAATTTATGATATCTTGTTTAGCTAATAATGTTTCTATCTCTTGAATATTTTTGTCAAAAATTTCAGGATCAAATCCAAGCTCTGATAACTGTGAACGAATATTTCCTGCAGTTGCTTTTGCGGTTAGCTCATCTATTTTATTTTCCATTCCTGGAGCTGGACAAATATCCATATCTAAATCCATAATTCGTATGTTCTCATTTCTTAATTCTTTAAACACTCCTTCTTGTAATTTTCTAGATACAAGTGCAATTACCTTTACTCCTATTTTTGATAATTGCCCAAGTGCTATTCCAAAATTCCCTGAAGTAGCTTCAATCACTGTTTGATCCCCTTTTAATTCTCCAGAGACAATTGCATCATGAATGATATGGGCAGCAGCTCTGACTTTGATTGAACCACTTAGTAATGCTGAATCAAACTTTCCATAAACTTTCAAATCTTTATCAATAAGATCTAATTTATAGATAGTTTTAGCACATTCTTTCAAATCTTTTGTTAGATCAACTAGTGGTGTTGGGTTTACTATTTTGGTTTCCTCTAGATGAGGTATTTTATTCCATATTTCTTCTTCAAATTTTTGCAATAGTGTATTGTCAATATTCTTATTTTGATTTTCATTCATTTTTATCGCTCTGAATTTACAACATTTGTAATCTCATATAAAATATCTCATAAGAAAAATAGTGTTAATTGAATTTCGATTTTTCATTTACACATCTAAAAAACTAATTACCTTACTAGGGATATCTTTTAATCTACTTACGGCCATAGTTTTTTCATAACCTAAATGTTTTAGATTAATTGCAATGGTAGTTGCTCTTACGGTATTTGGACCCAGGCCTAAAGATACCATATTGATGCCTAATCCTTTGAATGATTTAGTCATTATTCTTACTGCATCAGGATCTGAAGGTTCCCCATCTGTTAATGTCAAAAAAATATCTGGTCTTTTTGATTGTAAAATTGGAAACATCTTATCGTATACTTCTGCTAGTGGTGTAGAGCCATTGGCTACAATCTGAGCTAATCGTTTTGCAGTAATACTATTCCATTTTACATTATCTGGTTTTACGGACCAACAAATCACTGATCTATTTTCTGTACTAAATGCATATACTGCAAATTTTACTTTAAGATAAGACAAAACTTCACAAAGAGCAAGTGTTGCTTTTTTATATTCTAAGGCATCTGATGCAATACTTGAAGAATGATCTAACAAGATCACAATCTTAGTTTTTATGGATTTTTTTACATCTGTAAAGAATGGTTCATTACCTTCAATGTAATTTTCCTCATCAAACTCATCTCCAGTTCTTAGATGTTGCTCTTTCCAACCTGTTTTCCATTCTTTAAATTTCATTTTTAATCCATTTATCAACCTCATATCAAAAATTTTTGTTTCATCAATATTTTTTGTAGAAGGAACTTGAACTCCTATTGCTTCTGGATTCAATCCTTTATTTTCTGTTTTTTTATTTTCATCTAGTAATACTTTGTATTCATCATAAACATTGTCTCCTCTCATTATAGCTGCAGAATCTATTGAACCAAAATCCCCTTCTTTGTTTTTTGAAACTATCTTTAGAACTTTTAGTAATTCTTCTTCAGATAATGCCATCCCTGCTTTCATAAAAGGTAGGGACACAGGTATTGTTAGAAGTGAATCAATATCTAGAATATTAATTATCTCACTTACATTTCCTTCAAGCCATTCAGTTTCATAATTTTCATCAATTGCTTTATTGACTATTTTTTTTGCAAATGCTGTTGCTTTTTTTATTTGTTCAAATTGACTTGATTGAATTTCTCCTTTAATTACACCAAACATGAAATACTGATAAAATGCTTCTACTACCCTTGCTTTTCCATAAACTGTGTGTAGTTGTGGTCTTGCAACAAGCATGTATGTGTAATTAAAGATAATTTCATCATCCATTCCTTTCCAAATTTCTCTCCCTAGTCTTTCTACTCTTTGTGTTTCCAATGTATTGAGAATAAATCCAAATGCATGATCATTACTAAGAATTTTTTTACAGAATTTTACCCTCATTGCTTCATACCATAATGATGTCCTAAATTGACGGTATTTCTGAAAATCATTCCCAATTCTTTTTTCTAGAGGTGTTAAAATTACTTTATTTTCATTTAATCTTGTTTTTGTCTCAACTTTATCTGAAATTTCAACAATTATATTTTCTTTTTCAGACCATCTTCTTACAAGAAAAGTAGCAATCTCTACAATGGATTCTGTTTGTAGTTGGATTGCTTGCATTTAATTACCAAACATCGACGTAATGATGTCGCTTACCTTCTGATATTCTATACTTCCCCATTGTGTGTAAACATTACCAAAAACAAATTTCGCTGCTTCTTTTGCAGACATGCCTTTATCTAATAATTTTGCAAAAGCAATAGTTTCTCTTAAGCTAGGTGAATAAAATAATTCTTCAACAGCGGCTGCTTGTCTTAATGTATTTGCTAATTTTATTGCTTGAATAATTTCTGATTCATGTTCACCAGAAACATGTTTTTTTATAATTTCTAATTCTACATTCTCTGGAGGATATTCTAATCTTATTCGTACTGGAAATCTACTTAGTATTTGAGGTGGTAGTTCTTTTGTTCCACTATGAGTTAATGGATTAATTGTTGCAATTACAAACCAATTTTCTTTTGCTTTGATTAATTCTCCAGATGATTCTTTTAACACAATTTGTCGTCTATCATCTAATGCTTCATCAAGTCTGAGTAAGACATCTGCTTCAGCTGCATTGATCTCATCCAAATATAGCATATTTCCTTCTTTCATTGATTTTATCAAAACTCCTTCATCAAAGATCACAGTTCCATCAGTAAGTGTTTTTGAACCTACCAGATGACTCTCTCTAGTTCTCAGGCTGAAATTAATTGATTGCAGATTCACATTATTGCATTTTGCAAAATCTCTTACAAGTGATGTTTTTCCAGTACCTTTGGGCCCAATTATTAGAACAAAAAGACCTGCTTCAAATGCTTTGTTTAGAATCTGAGTTGAATCATTCCAATCAAGGTATTGAATTTCTTCCAAAGTACGTTTTCATTGATTTAAACAATATTTAATATTAGATCTATTTTCCAAATGATTCTACTTTTGAAAAAGCTTCATCAAGTCTTTGATGTAGTGTTTTGTTCCATTCATCAAAACCTACAGGATCTTTGGGATAATTATGGTAATGTTCTACTAACCATTGATTTTGTTTTGATGTGTATCTTAATCCGTCCGCAACTGTCTTGTTCATTGCACCTCTTATGATCATTCCAATTTTTCCTAATCCAGTAAAATCTGGATGCTCTCCTTTACTAATTGCTTCAACATCCAGATTTCCCAAAAAGTGCTTCATTCCATAACTAATTTGTTCATTAGTCATTTGTTGCACTAGTCTTCTAAAGAGTTCAAGACCTGCAGTTTTGTATCCATATTCTTTAATATAATCAAGATTGTATTGCCAAAGACTAGATTCTGAAACGTCATTTGCTTGTAATGCTTGGGCTACATTATTTCCTAAAATTGTTCCGGCAATTAATGCAGGTCCTATTCCTCCTGCATCAATTGGTTTTGGCATCCATGCAGAATCTCCTACCATCATATATCCTCCTGAAACCATGCAATCATTTTGTCTTCTAACTGATACTTGGAAAACTCCAGAATTATTGTTGATGTCTTGAGGATCTTCGGACAATCTTGCATTTTTAATAGCTACATTTCTTACAAGGTATTCTTTCATTAACGACTCAACATTATCTTTTTTGCCTAATCTCTTGTTTCTTTTATCTAAAAGTGACTTCTCTACTCCTAAACCAATGTTGACTTTGTTTTCTGCTTTAGGAAATACCCATCCATATCCTCCTGGTGCAATGTCTTGATCTAAATGAATAATACAATAATTAGGATCAAATTCTGAAAGATCTTTTTGTCCTTGATCAAAATACATAATGTATCTACCTGTTGATTCTAAATCTCGTCTATCGATTCTCTTTTCCACTTTTGTAGAATTTTGAAGCCCATTTCTGAGCATAGATGTTACACCTGTTGCATCAATTACAATTTTTGATGTTTTCTTAAAAGGCTGTTTGGTTTTATTATCAATTCCTTGAATCCCCACTACTTGTTGGCCATCATAAACTAGACCTGTGAGATTTATTTCATACATAAATTCAATTCCCATCTTTCTGCATCTTTCATTTTGAATTTCAGGAAGCTTTTGACGATTCAACATGTATCCTGCACCATCAAATGGAATTGCAGTTTCCTTGTCTGGTGAAAATGCCATGACTCCTTTTACATCATGTTCAATTTCTGGTCTAGTCCATTTAACCTTGATTCGATCTGACATGTAGTCTATTGCTTCTTTAGAGCATGCGTCACCACATACCCATCCAGCTAATGATTTTCTACCTGGGAAAAATTCTGTATTTCTATCAACGACCAAAATTTTTGCATTTTGATTTGAATAGTGAGAAATTGCTTGTGCTGTAATTGTACCTGCCAGACCTCCTCCTGCAAGTATAACGTCATAATCTACCACGACAATCCGGTTCGTCTTTCCGTATTTAAAATAATACCATGATGATATGTGTCAATCTCGTATGCCTAGATCATTAATCGATTAAAATGGGGTCGGTTCGTCGCGGCGTCTTCATAGCTTTAGCTCAGACTGGAGCGGCTGTTATTTCCTCATTCCCAAATTGAATTGCTCTTTTATTCCTATTTAATCTAGTTGGCAATTTGAAAAATTTCTGTAAATGTTTTGACAGTATCTTTTTTATTGTATATTGGTGTGTGAATTTTTATTTTTATTGTGTCTTTTTCTCTAATAATGAGATTTCCATTGATTAGTTCTTGTTTATCTAATCTCATATGGAATCTGGAATCTACTGTTCTTTCTTCAATCTCTTCAATTAATTCACTGATTTGTTGATTGGAGAGCAATTCTAAAAGTTTCTTCATAAACTTTTCAGCCTGCTTTTTTACAATTTTTATATTTAACATAGTAATTGGATTTTCAAAATACCCTGTAGTTTCATGAACTGTAAACTCTTCTTTTTTTAGTCCTAGTACATCCTTAAATGATTGGAATATTTTCGAAATATCTTCTGTTGCATGAACAATAACATCAATTGTTACTTCAATCTTATCAATCATGATTGTAAAAGAATAACTAACGTCATTTATGCTTCAAGTAACACTGTTTCTTTATCTGCAGTTCTGATGAGTTTTACTTTCTCAAGACCAACATGTCTTACTCTGATAACTTTCTTGAATGCTGCCATGATATCTGAATTGATCTTACTATAACAGGTTGCTTGAACAAATTGGTCAATTGTCATCCCTGGAACTGTTTTATTGATTACATCTCTTGCAATTAATCTAAGAGCATGTTTTCTAGATGTGTTTAGTTGTCTATGTGTTAGAGCAATTACTTTAATTCTAAAGATGTATCCATCTTTAGTTTTGATATCTATTATGAAATTGATTTTTGATGAACCACGTCTAACTAAACTACGCAAAAATTCTTTTGAATATTCGAATCTCTTGAAGATTGTTGTTGCCTTATCGCCATCAACCTTGTCAATTTGGAAATAGATTTTGTATTGATGTTGTGAAGGATCTCCTTTTAGAATGTCGTAAAGTGTGACTTCTAAAACCCTGCCTGATGCATTTTCATCATCAGTTATTGGGACATAAGCAATTGGTACGTTGTTAAATGAATCTGGAGCATTAACTGTAATCCAACGTTTTTCTCTCCACTTGTCCTTTACTCGACCTTTTCTACGTGCCAATTATTATCGACCTTTGAACCCAAAATATAAGGGTATGTCGCTAGATCTCTTTCTGATTTCCCATGTAACTCTGTATAACATGAGGAATTTTGATGTGTCCATCTTTTGTTTGACCATTCTCCATTAATGCTACCAAAATTCTAGTTGTGGCAATTAGAGTACTGTTGAGTGTATGCAGGTATTGAGTATCTTCATTTGTTTTATCTCTAAATCTTATCTTCAGTCTTCTTGCTTGATAATCCAAACAATTTGAGCAAGATACAATCTCTCTGTAGGCATTTTGTCCTGACATCCATGCTTCAATATCGTATGTTTTTGATGAAACTTTTCCCATATCTCCAGTTGATAGTAGCATTACTCTGTATGGAATTTCCAAACTTTGATAAAATTCTTCAGCAACTGATATCATTTTTTCATGCTCATTCCAAGAATCTTCTGGTCTAGAAAATACAAATTGTTCAATTTTATCAAATTGATGTACTCTGAAAATTCCTTTCTGATCTCTTCCATGTGCTCCTGCTTCTTTTCTAAAACATGGACTAACTCCTGCATATCTTAAAGGCAAATCTTTTCCCTCAATGATTTCATTAGAATGCATTGCAGCCATTGCATGCTCAGATGTACCAATCATGTAGAGATCCTCTTCTTCAACTTTGTAAATAACTTCTTCAAAATCATCTGCTATTACTGCTCCTTCCATTGATTCTCGATTAATCATATAGGGTGGTTGAATTAGGGAATATTCTTTTTTTGCAAGAAAATCTAATCCATAATGAATTAATGATTGATTTAGTCTTACAAGGTCGTTTTTTAGATAGTAAAATCTGGCACCTGCTACCTTTGCCGCTCTTTCCAGATCCACTAAATCTAAATTTTCAGAAATATCAATATGATCATTTATTTTAAAATCAAAATTTGGTATGTTTCCCCATTTTCTAATTTCGATGTTGGAACTTTCATCTACTCCTACGGGAACTGATTTGTGAACAAGATTTGGAATTGTTAGTGCTAATTTTGAATATGATTTTTCAATGTTTTCTTGTTCTAATTCTAATTCTGAAAGTTTAGCTGAGACATTTTTCATCTCTTCTAAAATTGATGATACGTTTTCTCCTTTCTTCTTTTTCTGTGAAATCTCTAATGCTACTTGATTTTTCTTTTTTCTTAATTCATCTGTTTTAATTATAAATTCACGTCTTTTTTGATCAGATTCTATTAATCCGACTAAATCAAATTCTACTGATCTTGCTTTGAGCATATCTTGAATAATCTGGGGACTTTCTTTGATCAATTTTGGATCCAGCATTACTCAATCACCTTTAAGGCTACTTGGATATGTTCTAATACTTCATTAATCGTACCAATAAGATGTTTCATATTCTTCTTACTTTCAAAATTAAAAACTAGTTTGTTATCAATATTTTCAACATAAAGACTTAATCCTTCTGGAAAATTCACATTATCAGGTTCTAGTGCTTTTTTGACGGTTTCGGCTTTTTCTTTTGATATGTTATTGAGGACTACTTGTACTTGACACGTTAACGACATTTACTTCCAAATAATTGAGAAATTCATCCAATTTGTCTTTAGTTATTTTTGCTCCTGCTGCTGCATTATGTCCTCCACCAATACCGTCGAATTTCTCAGCTCCTGCCCTCATTATTTCACTTAGATTGATATCTGAATTACAACCAAAAGATTTTCTTGAAGAGAATTTTATTGTGTTTTCTTCTCCCTTTGTTCTCAAAATTACGATTTTTCCTGAATTTTTGGGAGAACCTGCAATTAATGATGATATGGTCCCAGTCATTGTTTCTGGTACTATATCTTCCCCATTTACCATGATGCAGGTTTCACTTTCCGAAATTCGCCATCTTTCATTTGATAATATATTCATGTATTCTCTGATTATTTTTCTATAATCTGTTAGTATGGTTTCCCCCTCTCTTAGTATCTTGTTTCTGTCTCCCATGCATATTGCCATTCCAACACCTGAACGATTAATTCTTCCACAGGAATTTAACATGGTTGAAAATTCTCTTCCATCACGTAGGAAGCTTCTATTATCTTCTCTTAGAAATGTATAGGTGTGTCCAATAAGTTCTGACATTATCTCCGTAGCATTTTTGCCTGATGTAAATTTAGTAATTGATTCGATTACCTGTCTTTTTTCTTCCTCGTTTAATTCTGCTGGAACTCTCCATCTTCCATCTTCCTTTAGCTTAATTCCTGATGAATTTAGAAGAGAAAGACATGCATCTCTATTCCAGGTCAAACCTTCTATAAATGGCTGTGAAGTAAACGCAAGTGCATCTGGAAGAGGTCTAGTTTCTCTTCCTACTAATAATAAATCTAAATCAATATCTACCAAACCTTCTTCTTTTGCAGTATTTGCAATCTCGAAATTTTTTCCAGTAAATGATTTCCTTTCTCCCTGATCTTGTCTGTCTCCTAATGCCGAAACAATTGCAATGGCAGATAAATCTAAATTTTTTTCATCAAGTGCCATTGATGCAAGATATGCCATACCTCCTGCACAAATCTCAACTCCTCCGTCAATTCCATATTTCCAGGCATTTATGACATTTTGATTATCCATCTCTTTATCTGGAATTTGATGATGATCTAATACAATCCAGTTATCTCCTAGAGTTGAATCAAGTTCGCTTGCAAAACCTCCTCCTAGATCTGTAACAACATGAAAATCCCTGGAGTCTGTTTTGAAAGACTCTACTACATTTTTACTAAATTCTTTTGATGTTCTAACAGTACAATTTGCCCCTGCTCTGATTAGAGCTTTGGTAATGATACTGCCAGACGTAAGTCCATCACAATCAATATGGGTTGTTACAAAAATTGATTTTTTTAATTTAATGCAATCTGAAATTTTATCTTTGAAATATGAAAGTGACTCATCAAGTGATTTTGTCATTACTCTAATTGAGCAACCACGGATTTATATTTCCAGGTTTTAGGAATTCTTTCAATTCTTTTGTAGTAAACAGATAATCTGTGAACTTTGGCTTCTATTAATTCCAAAGATCTTACATTTCTATTGTCACCTTTGTTTTCTTTAAGGTGCTTTTGAAGACCCACTGCTTTTTTAAGCATATTTTCAAGATCTTCAGGCATTTCTGGTTTCAAATCATTTTCTTCAAGAATTTCGCCCATGCTTTTCTTGGTAATTGGTTTGATTAGGGGAATTGAATGCTGATCTCTTAATTTAATTCCAATTTGACTTGGGGTTAAACCATCTTTAGAGTATTTTACAATTAATTCTTCAATTTCTTTAGGACTCTGTGTAATCCATGAAGGTGCACGTAATGTAGCTGGTCTGATAGAATGTGACTTTCCATGTCTATGTGTATGCATTCGTCCCATGATTTAGCTGATTAAAGTACAGAATTAAACGTTACTTATATGATCTTGTACATTGTATCGAAATTTGGGGTTTAGAATAAAAGTTAAATAACTCACCGGCTTCAAAACGAGCAGGTAAACGGTATGAATACAAAAATACTATTAGCAGCATCCTTAGTTGCTGTCTTCACTATAGGACTCTATGCAGAAGATGCAATCGCATTTGCACAATACATGGGTAACGTTGGTAGTGAAGGAGAAACCGGATCATACACCTTAGAGGAAGCACTTGAAATTCAAAGAAGAAGAATTGAATCTGCTGAAGCAAACCCAGCTTCTGGCTCAGGAACTCCATACCTTGATGCAAGTGGTGTAATTGGTGCCTCAGTTATTGCAGGTGCAGTGTTCGGTGGTGTTGCAGGAGCATTCTTCATTAGAGGAAGATCCGGCAAATACGCAGCAATGGGAAGAGGATAATCAAACCTCACTTTTCTCTTATTTTATTATCTATCTCTTAGTGATACTGATCTCGTACTTTCTGATAATAAAAGAAATGTATATATCGCACAAATAGAGCCAAATTATCATGACTCCTATCGTAGGAACTTTCCTAAGCATCCTGTCATCAATTACAGGACAACTGGGACCAAACTATGATCCATTATTCTATGATGTAATGATTTACATCTTCGGAACCATGATGTTCACAATATTCCTTCTTGGAATTATCTCATTCTGGTTACGTGTGCACGGATGGGCTTACAAAGACAACCGTGAGAGATGGGTCGATGAGTTGGACAGACACTTTGAAAGAGAAGGCATTGGTCTGATTCCAGACAACGGTAAATACTGGTAACATTACTTCCTTTCTTCTTTTCATTATTTTTAAAATCTCTAGTTGATACTATGTATTTTCTAAAATTATAATTTTTTTTGTCTACAAATAATTAGTTTTCAGGTGGAAGATAATCTTTGTCTTTACTTTCATCATAGGCCTTTGTTGTAAATACTCCTTTGTAGTGATATCCATCTTGTAATGGATGATTTATGAAATGAGGTGATTCTTTATCGTTAACGTAAATCGTTGATTTACTCTGATCCATATCTCTTAAAGGAAAATCCCACATCCACAAAAAGTGACCAATTTCAAAAGGGTAATCTTCTTCCCATTCCACGTAAATCGTACCATCATCTGTTAATGTATACATAGATCTTTTACATTCCCCATCATTCAGTCCAGCGTTTATGTTGGCAGGAATCGGTGTTGGTAGACCATCGATAATTAACTCTAAATTGACTTTCATTTTGTACGGTGTTTCTTTATCATCAATACAGACTTTGAGAGGATTATTTTGATTAAGTTGACCTTGAATTAGAGTACTTCCTAATCCTATTGAAATTGCGATGATTGCAGTAATTCCAAGGAATTTAATGGTTTTTTTCCTCTTATATGGATCCCCCATTCCTGGCCAAATCATAAAGATGACTTTAGACAGATTCCTTAAAGTCCTTTCTCTTATTCCAGCATAATCTCAATTGTGTCAAACTGGTCTTGATGGTCTGCAAGAAAATATGTTATTTCATCTGAGTCAATTTCTAACCATTCTGATTCTCCTCTATAAGGAAGATAATCTTCTACAAACAAATCATCATGACCTGTCATTCTTACAATAACTTTCTCATTTTTTGATTTTATCTCAAAAGGTAATTTGAGAACCTTACCTCTTCTCTGATTTTGTATGTTGACTTTGAATATGTCAGAACGAAATTCAACTTCTCCAAAAAAATAACTTTGAAAAATATTTAATTTGATTATCTTAAAACTTAACATATTTTTAATACTTTTTTCTAGAACATAAAACTTGGTTTAAACTCATTACGTAATTCGAAATGACTGATTAAAAATGAAAAGGAAAAGGTTGGGTTGTTTAGATTACTTGCCAGGGTCGTGTTGCAAACGTAATAACATATCCAACACCGATTATAATTGATTGATATGCGATGTTAGTATATGGGATTGGTTTGATAATTGGTTCTCCTTCAACGACTACTGTTTGACCTGGACCCAGTCCTGGACCAACTTGTGCTACATTGAGTTGAGTGTGTACGTGGTATACACCTGCTTCAAGTGCTTTTGCAGATAGTGAATAATCAACGACAGCGTTACCTGAAATGTCAAAGACGTTTCCTGGTGGATCTCTTGCTAACATCTCCCATCTATTACCTGCGTTGGTTGACTCTGTGAATATTGAGAGCCATCCTCTTAGGTTTCTCTCTACAAGGCTGACTAATGTTCCTTGAACTGTCAAGGTTTCGCCAGTTTGTAGGGATTGTCTGTTAAAGGTTTCATCCTCAATTCTGATGAAACGACTCTGGAGTTGTGCTTGGACACCGTGTGCATCTGCAGTTGGAATGACGGATTCAACCCAGTTGAAACCTAATGTTCCTAGTGCAAGTACTACTGCTAGTCCAAATACGAAAATTCTTTTTTCGACCATAGTTATCCCTAATATTGAGGAAATAGTACACATCGTTATATATTTTACCTTCATCACGAGGATCGATGTTTGAATATATGTTAATCATTCATGTTATACAATGAAAATGGTTAAAAAATCTTAAAATAATTTTATATTATTATTCAAAAATGACTAGAATTTTTTTGATTTTCCAAATAACTTGTAAATAATTTGATAAAAATTTATTCTCTTCAAACTCTTACTTTATATTCCGAATTCACACCATTACTGTCATGGCACAGATGCCCGCATTAATCCCAAAAGAAGTTGAGATTCAGAGACTAAAAAAAATCTGGCTCATCATTATTGCTATGGGATCCACTGCAGCATCAGTCGAAGTAGACAACTTCGTTGATGGTTCTCTACATCAGACTTCTATCAGAGATAGTGCATTTACACCAGCACACTGGTGGTTGTATTCCCACTTCAT
>JAOTTS010000029.1 GCA_029864335.1 Candidatus Nitrosopumilus sp.
GTCAACAAGGAAAGCCTTGAAATGTAGTATATAGATCTGACTGATGAATCATCCGTAGAGGCTTTATGCATCGCTTTGGTAGTAGGCACACATGGTAGATGTAGTTGTTTGTTCAAATTGTGGTTTATTCTACAGACGAAAATGATTCATGTTCTCATTGTAAATTCACCCTCATAAAGTAGGACATATTTTCTAATTTAGTTAGAGATTTGGTTCTGCCTGCTCCACAGAGTCTTCTTGTCTTCTGAAATTATCTTGTTTATTTTTTCAATTGCAGTATCTGATACTGCCATTCCTGTTTTTATTTTTCAACTAGTTTTGGATCACCAGTAAGGATGTTTTTGAGATAACCGTACAAGACTCGCTTCATGTTTCGATAAAAACACCATGTCTCTTTGTTTGGAACTGACTTTTCAAATAATTGAAGGGCGCTTCCGTAATCTCTACTATCTCATCATGAGTTATTTCCACGTAATAGTAAAGTATTGAATCCTATTTATGATACTTCTTTGTCTTGAATTTTTACCGATTCAATTGAATCATAACTTACCTGAATGAGTCTAAGAGTTGAATTGAGATTTGCTCGGAGATGAGTTAATTGTTCTGATTCGACTGAAATGTCAATTTTTTCATCAAACTTTATTTTGGTTTTCACAGGGTTTTCAGGATAAAATTCGTTGTCAGTATTTACAGAATCAAAAATTGCCTTTGTCTTGTCTTTTGCATCAACTGTAATTTTTGCACTAAAGTTTAATGTCATATGCAGTTCCGGCTATTTTATAGCTGCATTTCTTACAAGACCAAATACCTACAGCATCCCTACCAAAAGTTTTTGAACCGCATTGAGAACATGTTCTTTTTTCCTTGAGTTGGAGATGGATTTTTGTATATTGTTTTCTAAGTTTAATTCCGTAACGAGCGCCTAATCCTTTAAGTGATTTTTTTGCTTTTGCCATTTTATTGACCTACCGTTTGGGCTTGTTTTAATTTTTCTCTTATTTTTGCGCCTACTCGGATTGAGATTTCCCCACATTGATTAATTTCATCTTGTGAGAATCCATCAGATCCACCTTTTTGTAAGGCACAGATATTTCCATCAGAATCACTAGTAATTGTAATTCGTGAATCCATACTAGCCCATTCATCACCATTTGGATCAACTACGATGTGATTTCCAATCTTACCCATTGTGACAGAGACTGGGATAGTAGCAATTGGTACTGGAGTTTCTTCATCTTCAGCTAATGTTGGAGCATCGTCAACCCAATTCCATTTTGGAGTTTTTGATGAAAGCAATGCGGCAGTTGCAGCATAAGAACACGCATCAAATAGATTACCATCATAATCAACAACTACATTATCTGCAAAGACACCAACTACTGATTTGTTTTTCTCAATTACTAGTTGAGAAACATCAATCATGTGGCTTTCTCTAATTCCTCTATCAACAACTCTTGCCAACTCAATTACGTCAGGTCCTGGTGGACCAGTTTCAACAGTTGGATGGGATAGTGGTAAGAGTTCAGCAGTACAAATAAAAATTCCTTTGTCACCCATATCTGGAAAAGGTCTATCTGGTTGGATTTTTACTCCACAAATTACTTCTGTTTCACCTAGTCGTACTCTTGCAGAACCATTTGCTTTAGGGATTGCATTAGTTTCAATTGAGATTTCTCTTGGTTCATCTAGTGCACGTCCGTCAACTCTTTTTCCTTGCTCAAGTAATTCAAGAATTTGAGATTTCTTTAGATCATCAAGAACAGAAGTAGATGTCAGTTCTAATCGCCTCCGTTTCCAAA
Organism: Candidatus Nitrosopumilus sp.; assembly: GCA_029864335.1. Lineage (GTDB taxonomy): Archaea > Thermoproteota > Nitrososphaeria > Nitrososphaerales > Nitrosopumilaceae > Nitrosopumilus. The sequence continues at coordinate 1,800 of JAOTTS010000029.1, forward strand.
GTATTTGTCTTGTAGTGCTTTCTTTTGAATATCATAAACGATTTTGCAACCATCTACTCCTACTTGAACACATTTCTTGTATTCTTCTGAAGTAAGAACACCATCTAATTGTAATAATGTAATTTTTTCTAGATTTGGCATGTAACCAATTGGCATGTCTGCCTGACCTGCTTGGTCTTCTTCATTGTTAACATCAAGAACTACGGTATCTGCAACTTTACCTGCAGCACATGCTGCCACCATATCCCTCATTGGAATTCCGGCATCTGCTAATGCAACAGAAGCTGCTGAAAGGGCAGCACATCTAGTTCCTCCATCTGCTTGTAATACTTCAATGAAAACATCAACTGCAGTTCTTGGGAATTTATCCAACATAACTGCAGGCTCTAATGCTTCTTTGATTACTTTGGAAATTTCAATCTCTCGTCTTGAGGGAGCTGGATTTTTTCTTTCTCCAACAGAGAAAGGTACCATATGATACCTAACTCTTAAAATTCCGGTATCAGTATTTGACATATGTTTTGGATGAACATCTCTTGGACCAAAAACACCAACAAGGATTTTGTTATCACCAAATTCAATGTATGCTGAACCGTCTGCGTTTTTTAGTCCCCCAGCTTTAATCATGATCCGTCTTGGTTCGTCTACTTTACGACCATCACAACGTATACCATTCTCGTCCAATAGGACCATTGTTGCGTCTCTTCCGCCCATTATGATTCACCTTTTGATTCTAACATTTCTTTCACTTGATCAGTCAAATTAGCAACATGTGCTTTTTCATTAACCATTTCAATTGCCTTTTTAGCCTTTAATAATCCCTCGGGCGACTCACATGAAACCACTACCCAGCCATTCTGGCCAATTGTAATTGCAGCATCTGTTGCCATCTCTATCATTTGGATCATAGTACCTCTTTTTCCAATAAGGCGCGGAACCTTACTTGGAGAGATTTTTACCAAGTCGCCAGTATCAATTTTACCTAAATCTCTATCAGAAATTGTAACTAGTGGATCTCGTGTTCTATCAAAATTTGCAATTCTTGCGGCAACCAAGTCACCTGATTTTAGTTTAGAGGCAAGTTCATCTGCATGAGCAGAAAAGTCGCGTCCAAAGACATCTTGTGCTGGTAGGAATCCAACATAGCATGAATTTATGTCAAGCTCCCAGGAAAGAGAAGTATGAGAAATGACTTTGCCAATAACTAGATCATTAATTTTTGGAATGTATTTTCCAGTAAGTGGAATTACTTTAACAGAATCATCATAAATTTCAGAAATGCCAATTGTAGTTGAGATTATTTTATTTCCTTGGAGTTCTACATTTTGTTCAGGTCTAAATGGGCCTGTAGTTACTACATCGCCTGGAATAACGTATTTTCTTTTATTATCCATTATTTCATTACCTCAACTATAGCAGAGCCTTTTGTTATAGAGCCTAATCTATCAATCACGTTTGGCCTTGCTGCAGCGGGTATTTCAAGTATTGCTTTTAGTGAACCATTATTTTGCCATTCTTCTTTTTTCAGAGTTCCTGTGGATTTTAAAATAGCATATGATTGAGATGCAAATTGTGCAGGGATAATAATTTCCAATTGGAGATTTTCGGACTTTAGTGCAATTATAGAACGTAATTTTTCTACAATGTCTTTTACCTGCTCGTCTACACTTTTTTGAGGATCAACTGAAACTCGGCCATCTTTCATGGCTTGCTCAATTCTTAATGGAGGATGAGGTAAGTGAGTTCTAGGATCCACATATGTTTTAGCGATAAATGTAATGATTTGTTTTTTCTTTTCTTCAATCATTTTTCGTCTTTGATCAGTGGTGAGATTCAGATCACCTTTTGTGAGAATAATCTTTGCAATTTCAGTCGGGTCTTCAGTTTTGAAGGCTCTGAGTAATTTTTCAGCAGAGGGTCTAGTACCTTTTCCAGAATCTGTGTAAATCTCATCTGAAACTAGTACAGCTGAAATGTCTTTTTTCTTTCCTAACTTGTAATCAAGAGCAGGGTCAGGCTTCACCATAATTTCGAATTTTTCTCCTTCAAAGGAATATCGTGCCAAAGTAACATCAGTCATTTCTAAAAAATCTATCACAATTTGATATTTATCTATACGTTTTACAATTCCAAGATGACTTTATCTCGATCTTTAAGTAACTATAAAACTGAAGCTAAGAACATGCAAGTTCAGAATATAATTAACTTGAATAATTCCTTTTTCTACAAAATATTGTATCAAATTAACTAGTTCGATATCAGACGTAAGACCATTTGACCACATCCAAAATTTTGACGAACCCAATCAGAAACGGTATTTTCATCACTACTAGCATTTTTAGATAAATTTGGAATCTGAATAATTTTTTCATTAATTAAAAATTCAAGCAGCCATACCTAAAACCAGCTAGATTTTTATGTGGACTATGAAGATTTCCTTCAAGATTTGTCGTCCTTAGAGGTAATTAGCAAAGATAATCAAAAAATAGCTATAAAGCTAAAAGGCGTTCCATTACAATATGCAAATGCACTCAGACGTGTATGTCTTAATGGTGTACCAGTCTTTGCAATTGATACAGTAGACATTATTGAAAATTCTTCAGTACTACCGGATGAAGGACTAGCACATAGACTAGGACTAATTCCATTAAAGACAGATTTGAGTAGATTTAACGAACCATCAAAATGTGATTGTAAAAGTGAAACTGGATGTGCAAACTGCAGGGTAATGTTAGTTTTAGACTCTAATGAATCGGATGTCACAAGAACTATCCTTTCAAACGAGTTATCTTCTGAAGATGAATCAATAAAACCAGTTTCAGATAAAATTCCAATTGTTCAACTTGCACCAGGTCAAAGAATCAAAGCCGAATGTTATGCAAGACTTGGACGTGGAACAGAACATGCAAAGTGGAATTCTGCAAACATTTCAACAATCATTGATACAGACAAGGAAGATGAGAAAATTTTCACAGTAGAGTCAACGGGTGCACTAAATCCAGAGCAAATTATTCTTGCTGGAGTAGATGAGGTTAGTAACAAATTAGGCCAATTCAAAGAAACGATTGACCAGATTCAAGAGTAAATTAAGCATAGACATTATATTTGGGTTTCAAGGCGGATTATTCACATGACTAATCAAGTAGTTATACGCATGGCAAGGGATATGAAAAAAGCATCAGCTAAAAATGATGCTCCTATTTGGGCAAAATTAGCCGAATATGCATTAAAGCCATCCATAGCAAGAAGAGATCTTAACTTGAATAGAATAGGTCAATTAACAAAAGAAAACGACACAGTCGTATTTCCAGGAAAAGTTCTTGGAACAGGTAACGTTCCTCACAAAATTACATTATTCTCATTTGGTATCTCAAATTCTGCTGCAACCAAAATTATTGAAAAAGGTGGAAAGATTATCAGTTATTCAGATTTGATTGAACAAAACCCAACAGGAAAAGGAGTTCTATTACTTGGTTGAGCAAAAAATAGTAATCAGAACTGATAGACCAATTGTAGTTGATGGAACAGATCACATTGCAGGACGACTAGCATCAAATGTTGCAAAATTGTTAATTCAAGGGAATAGGGTTTCAGTTGTAAATTGTGAGAAAATTATGATGAGTGGTACAAGAGCAAATCAAATCAAAGAGTACAGAGAATTTTTAGAAATTAACAGTATTATTAATTATAAACATGGACCAGTCCACTATAGAAGGCCAGATACTGTAATTGCAAAAATGATTCGTCAAATGTTACCATTTGATAGAAAACCATCTGGAAAAGAATCATATCAAAGACTAAGAACTTACATTGGTTCTCCTAAAGAAATCAAAGCACTTGAAAAAATTCAATTTGAAAAAGCAAAAATTAAAAAAACTCCAGCAAACTATACATCAGTAGGCGAATTATGCAGAGTAATAGGGTGGACTGAATGACAACTCCAAAAACTGAAATTTATTTTGCAACTAGAAAAAGAGCTAGTGCACATGTTTACATTACAAAAGGGCAAGGTAAAGTAAGAATCAACAATGTTCCAGTTGAAATGATTCCTCAAGAAACTGCCCGTGAAGTAATTTTAGGACCACTAGAAATCACAGGTGACTTGAGGGACAAAATTGATATTTCTGTTAGAGTCAGAGGCGGAGGTTTTATGGGTCAAGCCAGTGCGGCTGCAATTGGAATTACCAGAGCACTAATTGGATGGACTAAATCTAAGAAAGAACCAAAAGAGCATCCACTTTCAAAATCCACTAGAGAAGATCTTCGAAAACGAATCACTGATTTTGACAAATACCTAGTAAGCGGAGATGCCAGACAGAAAGAACCAAAGAAATTTGGTGGACCTGGTGCAAGAAGAAGAAAGCAAAAATCATACCGTTAGACTGTGAAGGCCATAATTTTAGCTGGCGGTAAAGGAACTAGAGGCAAGCCATACACTGAATATTTTCCAAAGGCAATGACGCCAATTAATGGAAAGCCACTAATTGATTATGTTGTAAAATATCTAAAATCATTTAGTTTCATAAAAGAGGTCATCATAATTTCAGATTTCACTGGATTAGGAGGCCAAATCAAAAATTATTATGAAAATCAAAAAGGCATCACCTTTGTTCAAGACTCACAAAGTGGTACAGGTGGGGATTTGCTGCACATTGAGAATAAACTAAAAGGTGAATCAGAATTTGTCTTGTGGTTTGTAGATAACTTGTGTGCCATAAATCTAAAAAAGATGCATGAGCAGTTTATCGATAAGAAAAGTACTGCATGTATTGCAATAAGATCAAAAAGAAAAGAAGAGACGGGATTTGCAGTAGTTGAAGATGGAGTAATTAAAAAATTCAAAGAAAAACCATTAATGAGATTACAGCTCTCTGAATGTCTAGGAATCTACATGTTAGGTTCAGACGTAATAAAAAGGATAAAGGCAAAATCAAAACAAAAAGAGATCAATTTGTCATTTGATATTTTACAGCAACTGTCAAAAGAGGGAAAAATTAGCGCATATGACATTGGAGAAATAGAATGGATTGATGCAGAGTCTCCAATGGTTTTAGAGAGAAACGAGAAAACAGTAAAGAAGATTATAAAACAGATGGGATTTTAGAATTTTTTTCAAACTCTGTAATTTTGTCTTCGTATTGAAAAGTTTGTGCAATGTCATCTAGTCCTTCTAAGAGAATTTTTCTCATGTGAGAGTCAATATCAAAATGAATTTCTTGAGTGGAAGTTTTGATGGTTTGCTTTTCCAAATCTATACTGATTGGGTCTGTTTCTTTTTGTAGAATATCAACTGTTTTTTCATCAAGTGAAATTGGCAAAAGTCCATTTTTGAAGCAGTTGCTAAAGAAGATATCAGCAAAGGATGGTGCAATAATTACAGAAAAACCATAGTCTTTTAGAGCCCAAACGGCATGCTCACGACTAGAACCGCAACCAAAATTATCTCCAGATACTAGTATTTTAGAGCCATCATACTTTGAATCATTTAAGACAAAATCAGATTTTTTGTTTTCTGCCTCGTCATATCTCCAATTAAAGAACAAGAACTTTCCAAATCCAGACTTTTGAACTAATTTCAGGAATTGTTTTGGGACAATTTGATCAGTATCCACATTTACTTTATCCAATGGTGTAATGATGCTCGATATATTTTTGAAAGGCTCCATTTTAACTCAAATCCAATTTCCTAACATCTACAAAGTGTCCGTTAATTGCAGCAGCTGCTGCCATCACTGGACTAACCAAGTGAGTTCTTCCACCAGTTCCCTGTCTTCCTTCAAAGTTTCTGTTTGATGTACTGGCACATCGCTCACCAGGAGATAAAATATCAGGATTCATTCCAAGACACATGCTACATCCTGCCTCTCTCCATTCAAAATTAGCATCAATGAAAATTTTATCAAGACCCATTTCTTCTGCTTGTTTTTTTACCATTTGAGAACCTGGAACAACCATTGCTCTAACATTTGGTGAAATTTTTTGCCCCTTGACAATTTTTGATGCTTCAATAAGATCTTCCAATCTTGCATTGGTGCATGAACCAATGAACACCCTATCAATTTGGATATGTTCAATTGGAGTTCCGGGTTTAAGATCCATGTAATCAAGGGCTTTTTCTGCACCCTTCTTTTGATTAGGATCACCTTTTGAAAAATCATCAGGGGATGGAACTGATTCAGTTACATCACAAGTCATTTCAGGATTTGTTCCCCAACTTACTTGAGGTGCAATATCATCAATGTGTAAAGTAAATTGTTTCTCAAATGTTGCATCACCATCAGTTTTTAGACGTTCACGCCATTCCTCAACTAGAGACTCATAATTTTTTGGAGTGTATTTTCGTCCTCTAAGATAATCAAAGGTCTTTTCATCAGGTGCAATCAATCCTGCCCTAGCTCCTGCCTCAATAGACATATTGCATATGGTCATTCTCTGCTCCATGGAGAGATCCTCAATTCCTTCCCCTCTATACTCTATTACTGTGCCTGTTCCACCTCCAGTTCCAATCTTTTTGATTATTGAGAGAACAATGTCTTTCGCAGTAACTGCGTGAGGATTTTTTCTTTTTCCCTCTACTCTAATTTCAAATGGTTTTGGTTTTTCAAGCCACATAGTTTGAGATGCCAAGACATGTTCAACATCACTTGTTCCAATGCCTAATGCCAGTGCCCCAAATGCTCCATGAGTAGATGTGTGACTATCCCCACAAACTATTGTAGAGCCAGGTAGAGTAATTCCTAATTGGGGACCAATAACGTGAACTATTCCTTGATTGGGACTGTTGATATCAAATAGAGTGATTCCAAAATCTTTGCAATTTTTTTCAAGTGTTTTGATTTGGATTGCAGAAGTTTGGTCCAAAATTGGAAGAGACCTGTCGTTTGTTGGGACATTATGATCCATGGTAGCTAAAGTAAGATCTGGTCTTCGAACCTTTCTGTTATTCATTCGCAATCCGTCAAAAGCTTGAGGAGATGTTACTTCATGTACCAAATGTCTGTCAATATAGATTAGAGAAGGGTTGTTTGGTTTTTCAACTACAACATGGGATTCCCATATTTTATCAAAAAGAGTTTTTCCCATTTTAATCCTGATCTGGCTTGTACTTGAAGAGACCACCTGCAGCAATAATTTTTCCAATGATTTCTGAAAATGGTTTCATTTTGTATGTCTGGTTTTTTGTAAGATTTTTAATTTCGTTTGCAGAAACATCAATGTCTATTTCATCTCCTTCTAAAATTCCATCATATGCATCTTGTTCAATTTCAATTGGTAACAAAAATGCGCCATCTACTGCATTTCTGTAAAAAATTCTTGCAAACGATAATGCAAGTACTGCCTTTATTCCCGAATGAGATAAAGCAATTGGTGCGTGCTCTCTACTTGAGCCACATCCAAAATTTTTTCCCGATAAAATAAAATCGCCTTCCTTTACTTTGGAATGAAAATCAGGATCCAGTCCCTCCATTGTATGTGTTGCAAGTTCTGCATAATCATGGACTTTTAGATACTGACCTGGAATGATTACATCAGTATCGATGTTATCTTGTGCATATTTTATTATATTTCCTTTCATTGCAAATCCCTTGGATCAGTGATTTTACCAGTAACTGCAGATGCTGCTGCAACTAGTGGAGAAGCAAGATATGTTTGAGATTCAACATGACCCATTCTTCCTGGGAAGTTTCTATTAGTAGTACTGATGCAGATTTCATCTTTTGCCAAGACCCCCATATGAGCACCACAACATGCACCACATGTAGGTGGTCCAACTGTCACGCCAGCATCTAAGAATATTTTCAATAGACCATTTTCCATGGCACGTTTGTAAATTGAAATTGCTGCAGGTAAGATTTCTGTTCTAATCTTTACTTGTCTGCCTTTGAGAATTTTTGCAACAGCTACCAAATCTTCGTATTTTGCACCAGTACATGAGCCGATGTATGATTTATCCAATTCAACATCAGGAGCTTCTCTTACAACTGAAATATTTTCAGGGGAGAATGGTTTTGCAACAGTAGGTTCCATCTCAGATGCTTCGTATTCAAAGACTTTGAAATATTCTACATCGTCATCTCCTTTTACTAAATTAAAATTGGTAGCTCCCCGACTAGAAAGATAATCAACTACTTTTTGATCAGGCTCAACAATTCCATTTTTTGCACCAGCCTCTGTAGTCATATTACACATTGTCAACCTACTCTCAACGGACATTTCATCAATACCACTTCCGCCAAACTGCATGGTTCTGTATGCACCGCCATCAGTTCCAATCTCGCCGATAATTTTCAAAATTAAATCTTTTGCCATTACATGATCTGGTAATTTTCCATTAAGCTTAAAATACATAGTTTCAGGAACCTTAAACCAAATCTTTCCATTTAACAAGACATATGCAACATCAGTGTGTCCCAATCCACATGCAAATGCACCCAAGGCACCTGTAGTGTTTGTATGAGAATCTCCACCTACATAGACTTCACCTGGCATTACCATTGCTTCTTCATGTGATATAGTGTGACAAATTCCATACTGTCCCATTCCATACTTGAAATGTTTTTCAATTCCGTATTGCTTAGTAAAATTAGATAGTTTTACAATATTTTCAGCTGATATTTTTTCTGCAGAGGGCACAAAATGGTCTTCGGCTACCCAAACCTTCGTAGGATCCCATAGCTTGTCAACTGAAATTCCTTGTTTCTTTAGTTTGTCAAATACTTTGATTACGCCTGGTCCTGAGACATCATGAACCATTACCTTGTCAACATTGGCAAAAATCACATCATCAGGAGCAACTGAAGATTTTCCTGAGGCACGTGCAAGAATCTTCTCAACAATATTCATAATCCAAAAAGCCTGCTCTACAGATTAAAAGCTTTACAGAATGATTTAGGATACGATTTATCTTAAAGTGATAGTATAGAAAAATTGGGAAGTATGAGATTCTAAAAAACCCCATGGGAATCATTCACGTATCAATGAACAAAGGTGAAAAAGTTCCTGCAGAAACAGGATCTATGGTATTTATCAAAGGAGATATTGAGACTGTAACTTCAATGTGAAAAGGTGGTTTTCTCAAGACACTCAAGACAGTTGCGTTAGGTGGTGAGTCGTTTTTTGTAAATAATTTCATTGCAAGAGAAGACAACTGCACACTTGGACTAACTGGAAATATGCTAGGTGATATTGAAGTGATTCATGTTAATGATGAATTTATTGTTCAATCAGGGGCATATGTTGCATCAATTGATGATTTTACACTTGATACTCAATGGCAGGGATTCACAAAGGGAATTTTTGAGAGTAATTTATTCATGCTAAAAACAGTGGGTAATGGAGACATGTTTGTCAATGCATGGGGAGATATTTTATCAATGAATCTCAAAAGTGGTGAAAAGATGATTTTAGATAATTATCAGCTAGTGGCAATGAGTGCAAGTACAGATTACAAGGTAACAAAACATGGGGGACTTAAGACATCTATATTTGGAGGAGAGGCTCTAGTAATTGAGATAATCGGACCTAGAACAGGATACTATCAAACAAAGAACTTTACAGAATTTGTTAGAACATTAATTCCATTTCTTCCTAAAAGAAATAACTAAATCAGGCATCTCAATTTTGTAAACATCAGATATTGTGTTAGATTTACAAAATATTTTGATTTTCTAAAACTTTAGTGACTGAATCCAAATATTGTTTTCTGGTAGTAGGAATTGACTTCCATTTTGAGGCAATTATTTCATCTAAAATTTCATAGACTGTAGTGATTTCTGTTCCTGATTCTAGTTTTTCTATGGCAATATTTGCTAGTTCTTCTATTCGTAATTTTCTTCTCCAGGTTTGGACACAGTCATCCATATGGATTTTTTTAATTTAATGATCTAAAAGTATCACTATTAAATAATTAGATAAATAATTAGAGATTCTATATGTTTCGAATTATTTTATCTTGTATCGGAGTATGGCTAAAACTGAATTATCAAGTTCTAGTTTTTGGATAATTTTTGGTGAAGATGCAAACTCTATTTTGCATGAGGTATTTTTTGCAATTTCTAGCATTTTTAGTATTTTTTTAAATTGGGAATCAGCATAATAGTTTGCTGAAACAATAATTGTATCTACTGCTCCAATTTCTAAAGCCTTGAAAATGACATCATTTCTTTTTGCAGTTAGTCCTTGTTTGACTAGGTTTTCATATTTTTCAATAATTTCTGTAACGTATTTTCTTCTGTACTCATACAAATGGCGAATAATTTTCTTTTCAATGTCATAAATCGATGTAGAAAAAGACAAGTTTTCCACAAACCTGCATTTTTTTGCCAATTCTGAATCAAGTTCACCATAAAATTCTGTTTTTGCAGGACCAACGCCTCCCAACAGAATCAAATCAGAATTTAAACTCATCTCTCGAACTTTGTTTGCTATTTTCTTAAAGAAAACATGAATTTTGGTTTGTCTTGCCCTTAGGAATCTTCCCCTGACTCTGCCCTCCCTTTCGATGTCTTCCTTGCAAGTCAATTCTAAGTTTAGATTCTAAAACCATCTGACTTCCATAAAATTTTTGTATTCTTGCAGATTTTTGATCTAGTGTAACTAGCAAAACATTGTAATTGGTTTCTAGAATGTCTTTGAATGGTTTAATGAATGGCTTTTTGCTTGCCATGTAGGCATAGGGGAGTTTTTTTGATGTTCCAATTACCTTGATGTTTACCTTGTTGTTTTTTATCCATCCAAAAATACACAGCGTCTTTGTAAACTTGCCAGCAGAGACTGGATTGTCTTTGAGTTCTACGATTTTATTTTCAATTTTTGATTCAATTTTTTCAAATGACTCATTTCACTTTGTTTCCTCCAGCAAGTAAATGGTTTCTTGTCCCTTGCCATATGGGTAATATACAGATATGCATAGAGAATCAATCTGTTTTATCTCATATAGAAATCGATTAATTGATAGCCATTCAAATGGAGAGATTACATCAGGATTCAGATTTTTCACAAGAATAACTTTTTTTCTTTTGTAAATAACTAATGCCTTTGTCTATTAGGCACATATGTAAAATTCAGGGAGTTATTGTTCATAACAATAAAAAAGAAACAAAATTTTAGAAATATTGTGCAATTAACAGTCTTACCACTTTTAGCTGAAAGAAAGCAAGATGCATTCGATGTTTTTGAGGCATTGATTGAAACTTTAGAAAAAAACAATACCAATTTGCAAGAAGGCGATGTTTTAGTAATTTCAACAAAATATATTTCAAACTCACAAGGAAGAATAGTAGATCTTTCAAAAATTAAAATATCAGAACAAGGGTGGGAGATTTCAAAAAAATATCAATTAAAGCCAGAAATTGCAGAAATCATTATCAGAGAATCAGACAAAATCTTTGGCGGAATAGGAGGATTTGTAATTACATCAGCTGACAACATCATGGCACCAAATGCAGGTATTGACAAATCTAATGCAAAAAAAGGCAAGGCAGTCCTATACCCACTTAATCCATATCTTATTTCAGAGCAAATTCGCAGAAAGATTTTCTTAAAGATGTCAATCCATGTTGGAGTTATTCTAGTGGACAGTAGACTAATGCCTGCAAGAATTGGGACGACAGGAGTTGCAGTTGCTTGTGCAGGAATTGAACCAGTTTTAGATTTGAGAGCAAAAAAAGATCTTGATGGTAATCCTCTAAAGGTCACATTTCAAGCAGTAGTGGATAACATTGCAACTATTGCAAATTACAAAATGGGAGAAGGTGGTGAATCAAAACCATTTGCAATAGTTAGAAACTCAGAAGCTAAACTCACTGATAGAAAGATTAATCCATCAGAGATGGCAATATCCCCAGATCAATGCGTATACGTCAGAGGACTCTTAAATCCACCATAACACTAAGGATTTTTTGGTTCTGCTTTAAATAGAGGTTTTCTGGTGAAAAAAATATGGAGTATCTCACCACATACCCAAAGACAGTTTCATTTTTTGATGGGCTAAAACATAAAATTGATGTGGATAACAAACAGGGAGTAGAACAACTTCATGTAGTGGTAAAGAAAAGTTTTGAAGAATTAATTAAAATCTTTACTGAAGAAGGATTTACTAAAGTAAAACTTGAACACAAGCAACCAGAACAAATTGGGAGCGGTCTAAATCTAAAATTAAAAAAACCATGGGAGATGCACATTAGAATGGTTGATTTAAAAAAAGGATTAATTGGAATTCATGCAGAAGTTGAAGTATCAAGAGATTATCTTCAGCACTTGTTCTCACAGAGAACCCCAGTAGTTTACGAAGTAGAAGAGATTCTAAAAAAATATCATGTAGAGTATAATTTCTGGCATGACAAAATTAAGAAAAATGTCAATACAATTGTGGATAATTACAGAGTAAAGCTTGCAACACCAAGCATTCCAGTTTTTCCATGGAAGCCTATGTTATTTGTAATTGGAACAATTGCCGCCCTTTATGGTTGGAAATATTTCAATACAATCTGGTAAATTTAAACGCCCAGACTTTCAGCTTTGGTCATTTCCAAAAATACCTTATCTCCAACAGAGAGACCCATGTCTTTGTATTCATGCATTTCAAGTTTTAATTGGGTTACACCTTGCATTCCCATTCCACCACCCATTCCTGCCATCATCTTATTTAGGTCCTTCATCATGTCATTCATGTTTGAGAATCCCATGACTTTGGGAGCAGCAAAAGGTGACTGTGGATTTTGAGCAGTTTCTTTAAGATCTTTAATTGATGATAGTGATACTACAACATAGGGTGCCCCATCTGGTGCAGAATCAATGCTTTTCACTACAAATTCTTTCTTCATGCATATAGTAACTTTATCCATGTAATTTTAATTTTAAGGTCAATTTGTCCCAATTTACAAGGTTTGAAGATTTAATTACAATTTTTAAGAATTCATAGTATGCCAGATGGATTGAAAACAACACTGACGTACTATGGGATTTCACCATGGGAAATTGAAGTACTCTATGGATTTCTAAACTCACATTTTACAATTATTCAAGAGGAGATTGAGCAAGACAATAGTGATTTTGTCAGTTCACTTGACATGGAAATTCCACTTGCATTTAATGAAGAATTCTTTCAATGGTTTGATTTTAGACGTTGGGAAAAAGTAAAAGCAGTTTTCAAGGAGATGAAGAGAAGGAGAGGCAGCGGCAATGCATTAAAGGTTAAAATTAATTTTGCTGGAAATCCCAGAATTATTTTTAGTGTTGATGTGGAAGACAAACAATGGTTTGATAATGCAATTGAAAAAATTGATTTTGTTTTAGAATTACTTCCACATCATCTTGATCCTCAAAAACTCCCTTCAGAAATTTCAGAAATCATCTACAAGTTTGATTCAAAATCAATTAGATGGCGACTAGATACTGCATCATCTGAAAACAAAAAATATACTTTTAGTGGAAGTGCTTGGAAAGAAATTACTTGAGATCTTTTTGTAACGGTTCTAGTAATTCATGAAGTTCTTTATATTTTGACTCTAGAAATTCTAAAGCATCATCAAGCTTTTTTGATTTTCCATACTTGAAGCGAATCAGTTCGCGATGATGCCAAAATGTTTTTCCCTCATCAACTGAGAGAGTTGTAAAATAATCAGTACCTTTCAAATTATCAGGAAGTGTCACATCATGTGGGAATAACAATTCCACAATAAACCATTCATCCCCATCAGGGTAATCACACCCTGTATCTACATCAAAGAAGACATGAAGTAAATCAGACTGCATAAGACCGTTATCATTAATTGAAGGATGCTTTATTGCAGATTTTTTAAAGTCAAGATTTAGCAATTGGGGTTCAAAGAATCCCTTGATAATTGATTTTCGAAATATTTTGTTTGCCTCGTAAATATTCAAATGCAAAATACACTACTACGAAACTTGCCTATAACTTGTTAGGTTTGAAGTAGAAATTATACTTTTAGTGAATCCAAAATTGCAGAAATATCACTGATTGGTTTGCCATTTTGAGAGATGTTTTGTTTTGCAGGTGGATTTTCGTTATAATTTGGAATCTTGTCTTGTAGTCTTTGAGTGTAAGGTGAGATTAGTTCATTTTTGTAAAAGACACCAGTTGGTATCTTGGTATCCCACTCTAGTGATTTAATGAGGGATTGAGATAGTTTTTCATTTACCTCAGGTACAGAGTCGTAATGGACAACTGGATCATATCCTTGTTCTTCTAATTTGTAAATTCTTGAATGTCTTTTTTGGGCCTCATCAACTAAATCAGTTCCTGCATACCAATCTCTTGTATTGATATCATTGTAAGTAGGGCATGGTTGCAGTACATCCAAAAATGATAGTCCTTTGTGTTTTACTGCTTGAATAATCAAATCTTTGAGATGTTTAATGTCATATGAATATCCACGTGCAACAAAAGTAAAACCACTTGCAACGGCAAGACCTATTGGGTTAACATTGAAATTTGTATTTGGAGAAGGTAATGACTTTGTCTTCTCTCCTAGTTTTAGTGTAGGGGATGCTTGTCCCTTTGTTAATCCATAAACACCATTATCAAAAATAATGTAAGTCATATCGACATTACGTCTTCCAGCTGCAACAAAGTGACCTGCACCAATTCCTAAACCATCACCGTCACCACCAGCAGCAATTACTGTCATCTCAGGATTTGCAATCTTTGCACCTTGTGCAAATGTTAAAACACGTCCATGTAATGTATGAACACCATAAGTGTTGATGAAGTGTGATGTCTTACCAGAACAACCAATTCCAGAAAAGATTGTTGCTTTATCTCGTTGTACTCCCATCTCAGCTAAAGCCATTTGTATGGCATTGACAATTCCAAAATCTCCACATCCAGGACACCAGTCATTGTGTACATCTGTCTTATAGTCTGCAAGTTTAAGCGCCATGCATTAATACCTCCCGTTTGTTAGATTTATTTTCAACAATTTTTTTAAGTGAATTATAAATTTCAGTACTGGTCATAGCTCTGCCAGAGTATTTTAAGATAAAGTAATCAATATCACGTCCAATATTTTGTTTGAATAGTTTTCCTAGTTGTCCTGACTGATTAGCTTCTATGTCAATTATTGTCTTGGCATCTTTGAGTAATGATATAACATAGTCAGCTGGAAATGGATGCATTAGTTTTAGCTGAACATATCCAATTGAGATTCCTTCTTTTTTGAGCATATCAATTGCATCAAGAATTGGACCTTTTGCAGAACCCCATGAAATGATTGTATGCTCTTCAATTCCAAAGGACACTACTTGTTGGGATCGAGGAATCTCTTTTAGAATTAAATCAAGTCTTGACATTCTTTTATCCATCATTTTTACACGTGAAATTGGGTCTTCTGAGATGTGGCCAAATTCATCAGATTCATCACCAGTATTCCAAAATATACCATTATCTATTCCCAATCTAGAACGAGGAGATACACCATCGTCTGTAAATGCAAATCGTCTATAACCATCTTCAACTTTTTCTAATAATTTACCACGATTAATTACGATTTTTTGAGGATCGAATATTTTACAAGTAATAACAGAACTTGCAAGGAATTTATCCATCAAATGAATTACAGGAACTTGGAAAACCTCTGCGTAATTAAAGACATTACCAGTATCGTAAAAGCTCTCCTCAATGTCGCCCGATGCATAAACAATCTTTGGAAAGTCTCCATGTCCAGCATAAATTGCAAAGAGTAAATCGTCTTGACCATGTCTTGTTGGAAGTCCAGTTGAAGGGCCGCTTCTTTGATAGTTTGTAATTACAATTGGTACCTCATTTATTCCAGCCCATCCTAGCATTTCAGCCATCAATGCAAATCCTGGTCCGGAAGTACATGTTGAAGAACGTGTTCCAGTTAATGCTGCACCAATTGTCATTCCCATTGCACATATTTCATCTTCGCATTGAATGACTGCAGTAGAGCCAGGTCTGTCACCGCTTACTTCTACTATTTCATTTGATTCAAGAAATACAGATTCATCAGAAGCTGGGGTAATTGGATAGTAAGGTTGCATTCTACAACCACATGCCATCTTACCTAGTGCAGTTCCTTGAAAACCTTGAACTAAAATTATGTTAGGTTCTTTTTCAGTACCAGTTAGTAAATGGTTAAAAGATTCAAACTTTGCAGCTGCATAATTGTATGAATAGTTTGCAGTCTCTTGATTAATTTTTGCAATCTCTGGCTTTTTTGCAAAGATATCTCCAATAGTTTTTTTCAATGAATCAGGAGGCATCTTTACCAATCCCAAAGACAATGCAACTCCAATCACATTAAACATTCTAACTAATCCTTTCAATCGAGGATTTTCCTTTTCTTCTGCAAGTGTAGCTAGAATTGATTTAAAAGATACAGGATATAGTGTAACTCCTTTTTCTTTTGCAATATCTAAAACACCTGCAATTGTAAATGGTTTATTTTGTGATTCCAATTCTTTGTGTAATCTTTCTTTAAATGGCCCATCAAGGGTGCTAACATCATCTGTTTTTGATTTTTCTAAATCCAAATCATAAATTATCCCACCACCAGAAATTACTTCATCATAATGACGGAAGATAGTTTCTGCATCAAATGACACCATCAGAGTCACATCATTTACGTTTGAATTGATTTTCTTATCACAGATTCTTACTGTAAAGTAACTATGTTCGCCTTTAATGTTAGAGTAAAATTCTCGCTTTCCAAATATCTGATACCCCATCTCGGCACAAACTTTGGAGAAAATATTTGCTCCAGACTCAACGCCACTACCCTGTGGACCGCCTATTAACCAAGTAAAATCAGCTGTGCTCACAGTAAATTACCTCTTTGTTGAAGTATAATATTCTGTATCATCAAAATAATCAACCTCCAGTAGCTGCATCAAACAATGCACATTCGCATTTATCACGTTCGCCACAATAGGGACATACACAGCCACATTTGTCAATAGAATTACCACATTCTACACAAATGGCAAAATCTTCCTCTTCTTCTTCGGCCTTAGAAGACATACGTGATTTAGAAAGAAATCGTATAAATGGTTTGAGATGAATCTCAAGACTGATGAAAAATAAAGTTTTTCTTACAAGAACGTTACATGATTTTGCATTAAAAGAATTAAAAAAAAGATACCAAATTGAAATTCATTCAGGAAAAATTCCAATTCCTCAAACAAAGCTTAGATCAAAAATAAAAGAGGTGGACGGTATCATCTGTTTTCCGTATGACAAAATCAATAAAGAGAATATAGATTTGGCAAAGAATCTAAAAGTGATTAGTACCTATAGTGTAGGTTTTGATCATATTGATGTCAACTATGCTAAGAAAAAGAAAATTCGTGTTGGGTATACTCCAGAAGTACTAACTGATGCAACTGCAGATTTGGCATTCACACTAATACTTGATGTATTAAGACGAGTATCGGAGGGAGACAGAATTATTCGGGATGGTAAATGGAAAGTAATCTATGGAGCACATGATTATGTTGGAGTGGATCTGCAAGGAAAAACTCTTGGCATTTTAGGATTAGGAAGAATTGGCAGAACACTTGCAAAAAGAGCAAAAGCATTTGACATAAATATTGTATATCATAATAGAAATCGTATCTCAAAGTCCAAAGAAAAAACATTGGATGTAAAATATGTCTCATTTGAAAAACTAGTTACACAAAGTGATATCATTTCAATTCATGTTCCTCATACCAAAGAGACAGATCATTTATTTGACATGAAAATTTTTAAAAAAATGAAAAAATCTGCATTTTTAATCAATACTGCAAGAGGAAAGATAGTAAATGAAAAAGAACTTGCAGTAGCTCTCAAGAAAAATATCATTGCAGGTGCAGGACTAGATGTGTTTGAAGAAGAGCCAATCAGTACAAAAAACCCATTAACCAAATTACAAAATGTCGTACTAGCACCACACATAGGCAGTTCAACTAAAGAGACTAGGGCTAAGATGGCAGAAATTACTGTCAAAAATCTGAATCTAGGGATGAATGGAAAAAAGCCGATCTACTCAGTTGGATATTGAATTTATGCTTGAGTGATCATCTAAAACAATGAGCGGTTTTTATATTGAAATCGTGATGTAATATTAGATTGAAAAAATTCAAACATACTAATGAAGAATTAGAATTAGCTAAATTACAATCTGAGAAAGAAAAGAAGAAAAAAGAATCACAATAGTATTTTTTCTCCTTGTCTTTTTCAGACAAGGTTTTTTT
>JAOTTS010000056.1 GCA_029864335.1 Candidatus Nitrosopumilus sp.
ACTGCTTAAAGTCATTTTACACATAAATTAATAAGACGATTAGACTAACCATTCTTCTCTTTAGATGTTTACTTGTCAATTAATCTCATCATATCAAAATCTTATTGCCACAATACATCTACGGAGAGGTTCCTGCTTCACAAAATGATTTCCCCTTAATCATGTTTACTGGTAATACACTGATCAGAATTGCTTGATCGATGAATCAACTAGTTTCTACACTTATCACAAAGTGGAATTGTAGTTATCCCAATATCGTTTCTATCAATCTCAGCTAGCATCAATTCTGTTCCTGAAGTGTGGCATTTATGACATAAACCTATCATTGAAAATCAACTGACATGGAACAAATTTGAAAAATTAGTATTTAGATCCTACTGAGAAATCATACGTTTTTCTTTTAAGTTAATTGTGCAGTTGTTAGTTTAGGATTCTGCGGATAGGAGTCATCTAACCGTTTAACCGACCATAGTAACCGTCCAAGGAATGGGCATGCTAATTTTGGCCCATTCTTTTTCAAATTCTCTTCCAATTATTTTGATTAATCCAGTAGTGAATCACTTATTACATGACGTATTATGCAAAGTCTCATGTCTTCCCAAGTAAGGCCAATGGGCGTAACAATTCTTGCAATACTTGAGATTGTTTCAGGTGCAATTGCAATTGCAATTGGCATATTCTTTAGCGCATTGTGGGGTTCGATGGGAATGGACATGATGATGGATTTTGGCGGGAGTGCAGTTATGGGACTAATCAGCGGCATCATAGTTGCCCTTGGGGCAGTATCCTTTTTGATGGCATGGGGGCTGCTCAAAGGAAAATCATGGGCATGGACCATTACTCTGATTCTGACAATAATCAGTTTGATCTTTGACTTGCCATCAATGAATATTATTGGACTGATCATTGACATTGTGATTTTGTATTACTTGTTTAGACCACATGTTAAGGCATACTTTGGGAAAAGTACACAAGTTCTGTAATCGAGGAAACTCTTCTAAACTGATTTCTATTTGCAGTCAACTAATTCAGGCGGGAAATTAGTATGTGAACCCGATTAGTCACAAGGTTCGATTCCGGTCGGCCCCACGTAAAATTTTATCATCTGTTTCTCAAAACATTAAGTGCAGAACCAGCTTTAAACCAATTAATCTGAGATTTATTGTATGAGTGATTAAGTAAAATTTCATCCTTACTTCCATCTCTATGTGAAAGAATACATTTTACTTGTTTATGTGGCTCCAACTCATTTAATTCTAGAAGACTAATTTTATCATCTTCTAAAATTTTTTCATAATCATCTGGATTGCTGAAGGTAAGTGCTAAAATTCCTTGTTTTTTCAAATTCGTTTCGTGAATCCTTGCAAGACTTTTGGTGATAACTGCTGCGCATCCTAAATATCGAGGAGACATTGCAGCATGTTCTCTACTGCTGCCTTCACCATAATTATTATCACCTACAATTATCCATCTCATTTGTTTTTCTTTGTATTGTCTTGCAATATTTGAAAATGTTTCAAGTTGATTATTGAGAATGTTCTTACCTTTGCCTACTTCATCATTAAATGAATTAACTGCTCCCAAAAGCATGTTATCGCTCAAATTATCTAAATGACCCCTAAGAGACAACCATGCTCCAGCAGGAGAAATATGGTCAGTAGTACATTTTCCTTTGGCTTTAACTAATATTGGTAAATCAACAAAGTCTTCACCATCCCATTTTGAAAATGGTTCTAAAAGTTGTAGTCTTTTACTGTTAGGATCAATAATTACTTCAACATCATTCGAATTTTCAGGAGGTGCAATAAAAATTCCTTCAGGAATCATAAATCCGTTCTCAGGAACTTCAGGTGCAGGTTTTGGTGGTTGTAGCTTAAATTTTGTTCCATCAGAAGCTGTAAGTTCATCTTTCAACGGATTAAAGGACAATCTACCTCCTAATGCTAATGCAATAATCATTTCAGGACTACCAATAAAATTCAAAGTACTACGATGGCCATCATTTCTTCCTGGAAAATTTCTGTTAAACGTAGTAACAATGGTATTTTTCTCTTCATTTTCTAATTCAGGTCTATTCCATTGTCCAATGCAAGGCCCACATGCATTTGCTAGAACAGTTGCGCCAATTTCTTTTAGAGAATCCATCTGACCGTCTCTTTCTATGGTTCCACGAATTTGTTCAGAACCTGGAGTAATTAACAAAGGAATTTTAGATTTGATTCCTTTTTCTTTTGCTTGTTGAGCTATACTTGCAACTCTAGACATGTCTTCATAAGAGGAATTGGTACAACTTCCAATCAATGCAACAGATATTGGATCAACATAATCATTTGATTTTACATCATCACCTAATTCTGAAATTGTTCTTGCCAAATCAGGAGTATGAGGTCCAACAATATGAGGCTCTAATTTAGAAAGATTGATTTCAATCACTTTATCAAAAAAGATTTCTGGATTTGATTCAACTTCAAGATCTCCCACTAGTAATTCTTTATTTTGATTTGCTAATTCAGCAATTTTTTCTCTGTTTGTATATTTTAGATAAGTTTCCATTCTTTCATCATATGGGAAAATTGAACAAGTTGCGCCAATTTCTGCTCCCATATTAGTAATTGTGGCTTTTCCAGTACAACTGATAGATTTTGTGCCAGGGCCAAAGTATTCTACAATAGAATTAGTTCCTCCAGAAACCGTTAATTCTTCTGCGACTTTTAGTATGATATCTTTAGGTGCTGTCCATCCATTAAGCTCCCCAGTTAATTTAACACCAATTTTTTTTGGGTAAAGTAACTCCCAAGGAAGTCCTGCCATAGTTTCAGCTGCATCTAATCCACCTACACCAACTGCAATCATTCCCAGTCCACCAGCATTTGGAGTGTGAGAATCCGTACCAATCATCAAGCCTCCTGGAAATGCATAATTTTCAAGAACTACCTGATGAATGATTCCAGCACCAGGTTTCCAAAAACCACATCCATGTTTTGCAGCTGCAGATTGCAAGAATTTGAAAACCTCACTATTTTCATCAAGAGAAACCTTCATGTCAACATCACCTTGAACTTCAGCTCTAATCAGATGATCACAATGAACGGTTGTTGGTAAGGCAGATTGTTTGAGTCCGGCTTGCATAAATTGAAGCATTACCATTTGACCGGTTACGTCTTGTAATGCAACCCTATCAGGTTTAAGAAAAACATAATCTTTTCCACCAGTAGGAGTTTTGTCAGGAATTTCATAAAGATGTCCAGATAAAATTTTCTCAGTAAGTGTGATAGGTCTTCCAATCACATTTCTATATTTTACAATATTTTCTTTAATTTTTGAATAAACACTTGAAACAAGTTGAGGGGTAGTATCGATATCCACAGAAAACATTGAATGTCTCCTGAATTAAATATTTACAATTTAAAATTTAGAAAAAATAGCAAAATAGGCATACAAATTCCTTAACAATTATAAGCGAAAAGCATGTTTTATTATAGTGTTGGGGAGTAGTATGTTTTTCAGGGTAATTTTCAAATATGGTCAATAAAGGTTTTCCAAAATTTGGCATGTCACAAGCAGGCGCATTTGTTGCTGCATTAAAGAATTACAATTTACCAGATTTCATTCTAGTTTTAATTGCTAAAGAATGTAAATCAGATCTTCTTGAAAGAGGCAGAATTGATGATAGATTACAAAGTATGAATGATGATGCCTTAGAATTACTACACAAAGTTTTTGTGGGTTGTGAGGAAGATGATGCAGGGAAATATGCACAATATAGATTCTATGCATATGTATCAAGTATGTATCATAAATGTGAAGTTCTGGTAAACGAAACAATTCCTGGAGCATCAGGAAAAAATCACAAGATTCCAGTTGCAGTAAAAAATAATGGAATGTATATTTCGGTTGCATACAACAAAGCAACTGGCAATCCTGTTAACAAAAAAGAAACTAGTAGATTTTATGAAATGGTTGATGATATTAAAAAAGGAGATCATGGAACAATGCTAACTGATGCAATTTATGGTTCTTCAGTAGGATTTAGAGGAGATGCATTAGTAGAACTTGAGAACTTGAGCAAGTCAAGAACAAATGATCCTGAAAACAAATTAGATTTCAAAACAGCAAACTTTGAAAACAACATATATTCAGTTACAAAGTGTTAATTTTAAAAATTATTTACAAATTTAATTGAGAAATATTAATTGTTAGAAATATAGGTTTGTCATTAGTTTTTTCAAAGTTACCATCATACTGCTCAAATTCTAATTGTTCAAAGAGATGTTTTGTCCAAATATCATGAACGTCTTGAATGAATTTTTTGTGTCCAAGTTTTCGTAAAAACTCATGGAGTAAAATATGAGATACAGTAGTACAGTTTTTTTCTGCAAGAAACAATGTATCATTTGCTTGTTTAGGAGGTTGCCAAAATACCAATCCAAAATTTTCAGCATGATATCCATCACAAGTGCAATCAGTCCATAATGGTTTGAAATGAGTAAGGTAAAAATGATAGATGTCTTTTCCTCTTTGTTCGTGATCACGTACAAATGTATGAGTATCTAGTTTTTGAAGAATACTTCTTGGTTTTGTAATCAATTCATCACATTGAACTTCATAATCTATACCAAATTTTTCTTTAATCCATAATTTGTAAAATTGACCCATTTTTTTAATATACTCAAATTCGAATTTTCGTTTTTCACGATCTTCTTCTTTTACAACAAAAATAAAATGTAAAATCATAATAAGAAAAAAGGGTGTTTATGTTTGGCCTTCAATACCCATTAGGGTAAGAGTTGAACGAATCTTTTCAATTTTTCTAATCTTCCAAGTAATTGTTTCTCTTAGTTTTTCTACAGTATCAGATTCAATTTTGGCCAAAATATCATATGCACCAAAAGTTCCATGAACTTCCTTCACA
>JAOTTS010000010.1 GCA_029864335.1 Candidatus Nitrosopumilus sp.
TCGTGGGTTCAAATCCCACTTCCCGCACTTTATCAAATATTTTCTAATTTTTTCTCAATGTTTTTTAAAAGAAGATCATTTACTATTTTGCCTGAAGCTTTTCCTCTTAATTCCTTCATAACAATTCCCATTAATGGTCCAATTGATCGTTCTTTTTGATTTTTGACTATTTCTTGATTTTTTTCAATTATATCTATGATGATTTCTTCTACTTTTACTTCATCAATAGCCTCAATTGATGCATTTTTCAAAGCTTCATCAATTGTTTGGGACTTGCCAGACATGATATTCTCATAGATTATCTCAATTGATTCTTTTGCAATTTTTCCTTCTGCTAACAGTTGAAATGATTTTATTAAGTTCTCTTCTGTTAATAATTTAGAATTTAGCCCATTTCTCTCTAAATTAGTAATTGTAGAACATAAAATTGATGCAACAAAAGTAGGATTGATTTTAATTTTTTCAACAATTTTTTCAAATAATTCAATATAACGCGAATCAAAAATTTGCTCAGAAAGCTGAGAATTCAATTCATACTTTTTTTGTAATTCTAAAAGTGATTCATCCCATGATTTTGGAATATTTTTCTTAGCATTTTCTAATTCTTGATTTGTAACTGAAATTGGGGGGATATCTGTTTCAGGATACATTCTTGACGCACCTGGACGTGGTCTTAAGAATACTGTTTCACCGGTCTGTGTAGCCAATCTAGTTTCTGCAGGAACTCCTTTTCTTGCTTCTTCCAATCTATTGATAATTAAATTAATTGCAAAATCTATTTTTGAAGAAGGAGCTGCAATAATCAAAAATGCGTCATTTTGATTAACTTTTAAAATATTTTTTACAATTAAAATATCGTCCTCTTCAATTCCATAGTTTGGTAGTTCATCAGAATGAAAAACTCCTCCAATACCATAAAACTTTACTAATTGTCCTATCTCTTTTCCTAATCTAATTCCTTCAAATGGTGTATACCCAAACATTCCAGAAAAATTCTCAATTTTTATTGCTTTGATAATTGAATTATCTTTTAATGCCTTTTGAATTATTTTAGATTTACAACTTTTCCAATTTTCCGTGATATCAAAAATATTTTCATTTTTTGAAATTCCATCAAAATCTGAATTCCTTAATTTTTTAGCAATTTTTACTAATCCAAACTGCCTTTTAGCCTCAAATTCTACTACTTTTTCTAATTGATCCAATCGTTGAACTCCTTTTACTTCTACTACTCCTCCTCCATCTTTTACTGAAACATTGACATCTTGTCGAATTGATCCAATTCCTCTGGTTACTTTTTTGGTACTTCGTAGTAATCTACCTAAAAATAATGCAATTTTTTTAATTTTTTTAGAATCTCCTTCTACAGGATCTAATGCAATCTCTAAAAGAGGGACACCAAGACGATCTATACTATATTCTCTAATGTTTCCTTTGTCTCCAAGAAGTTTTGCTGCATCTTCTTCAAGACAAATTGATTGTACACCTACTTTCTCACCATCAACTTCAATTTGCCCTCCTTGTGAAATTAACATAGTTCGTTGAAATCCTGTTGTATTTGAACCGTCAATAACAGTTTTTCTCATTGGATAAATTTCATTAAAAATTTTTGAATTAAGTGATGTTGCAATTACAAGTGCAAGTTCTTTTGCATCATTATCTAAGTTATGGGGTGGTTCTTCATCTTGTTCAACTAAACAACTACTTTCTGAATTTGCATAATAGACTATTGTTTTTGATTTTGATTTTTCAAACAATGCAGCTGGATCATATTCCCCCAATTCACTCTTAACTGCACGTAATTTCCTTTGAAATTTAATAGTATATTCTTCTGATTCAATTGGTTTACAATTACAAAATAATTTTTTGTTTGTTGCTAATTGTTGATGAATTTCTAATCCTATTTTTAATCCAATATCAGTTATAGAAAATTCTGGCACTTTATTCACTCTCTCAATTTGATATCTCTGATGCAATATTTTTAAGCATAATTTTCTTTACTTCTTCAATATTTTGTGAATTTCCTATTGCCCACATTGTCTTAACTAATGCCACTTCTGGAATCATATTTTCTAAGGGAATTATGCCTAGATTAAGTAAATCACGACCACTTTCATAAACTGTCATTCGAACTCTACCGTCAATGCATTGAGAAGTCATGCCTAAAAAAATCCCTTCATCATTTGCTTTTTTTATACTATTATACATTATCCTTCCAATATGGCCTAATCCTGTTCCTTCAAAAATTATTCCTTTGTAACCCATCTCAATAATTTTTTCTAATACATCTGGATCATATCCAGGATGATATTTTACTAATGCAACTTTAGTATCTAAGTTAATTCTTGGATAGAATTCATTTGTTTTAAAAAAATCTTCTTTAATATTTTTTTGAATTTGATTTTCTGCAATTATGAATGCAGGATCATCTCCAATTGTTTGAAATGCACCTCTTTTACTAGTGTGATTTTTTCTTACTCTAGTCCCTATATGACATGCAATTATTTCATCATTTTCATCATGATGCATCACAACATAGACGCCTTTAGTATTACTTGAAGTGATAAATTTTGTTGCACCAATCAAATTTAATGCTGCATCAGATGAAGCACGATCTGAAGATCTTTGAGAACCTACAAGTACAATTGGTATTGAAAATCCTGCTAATGCAAATGAAAGAAATGATGATGTATAATGCATAGTATCTGTACCATGCGCAATAATTATCCCAGCATAATCTGATTTAGAATATTCGTTTATCTTTTTAGCAATTTGCAACCAGTGTTCAGGCATTATGTTCTCAGAATATTCTGAAAATAAAACCTCTGCATCAATATTGGCAATTTTAGCAAGTTCTGGAACAGATGCATTAAGTTCTTCAGCTGTTAATACAGGGGTTACTGAACCTGTTCGATAATCAATTTTACTTGCAATTGTTCCTCCTGTAGATAATAGTAAAATTTTTGGTAATCCTTCTCTTTTTTCTATTCTTTCTCTTTTTTCAATTATTTTTTCTGTAACTTGATTTTTCTCAATTTTTTCAATATTGGCAATTTCTAATCCTATATTGTATCCATTTTTTAATTTC
This sequence comes from Candidatus Nitrosopumilus sp., assembly GCA_029864335.1. Taxonomy (GTDB): domain Archaea; phylum Thermoproteota; class Nitrososphaeria; order Nitrososphaerales; family Nitrosopumilaceae; genus Nitrosopumilus. Next base: position 3,089 of record JAOTTS010000010.1, read on the forward strand.
AAAACAATATGTTTGTCATCGCTATGTTCATACCTTGGCATTATTATGCCTGAATACACAATATCTGTAACAATCTTAACAGAATCTCCAATTGCAATTTTATTTGCCTTTAGAAATTCTAATGAATTACCCTCATATCCTCTATATTCTGACATTTATGAGAATTAGATTTATTATTTTATTAAAACTACCTGTAATAGGAAGCCACTAGTTTTTCGCCTAACTTTAGATCTTTTTGTTCTCTGACTTTTTTTACTGCTTCTTCAAAGTGTTTCATAGTAACCTTGGCATCAATAGTAGTTTTCTCAATATCTTTTTCATCTGGATGTGAATCTAAAAATTCATGAATTACAAGAGACACTGCAGTATTTGCAATGGATGCTGTGTCTGCACCGCTGAGTCCATCAGTTAGATCAGCAATTTTCTCAATATCAACATGTTGAGGATCACTCTTATCATCAATTATTGGAATTTTTGCTGCATTAATTTTCAAGATACTCTTTCTACTCTCTTTATCTGGAAGTGGAATCTGAATAATTTTATCAAATCTTCCAGGCCTTAATAATGCAGGATCTATCATATCTGCTCTATTTGTTGCAGCTAGCACAATAACTCCATGCATATTTTCCATTCCATCTAATTCTGTAAGTAATTGACTTACAACTCTTTCAGTAACTGCTGTTTCTCCACCTGCACCTCTTATTGGTGCAATGGAATCTATTTCATCAAAGAATATAACACATGGTGCAGACTGACGCGCTCTTTTGAAAATCTCTCTAATTCCTCTTTCTGATTCTCCTACCCATTTTGATAAAAGTTCGGGACCTCTAACAGAAACAAAGTTTGCTTCACTTTGTGTAGCTACTGCTTTTGCAAGTAATGTCTTACCTGTTCCACTTGGACCATGAAGTAAGATTCCTCTTGGCATAGTATGTCCTAATTTATCATAAAGACCAGGATATTTCATAGGCCATTCAACAGCCTCTTGTAGCTCACGTTTGACATCTTCCAATCCTCCAACGTCATCCCATTTCACATCTGGATTTTCTATGAAAACTTCTCTCATTCCTGAAGGTGTAACTTCAATCAAAGCTTTGAGGAAATCATCATTATTTACAATCAATTTATCCAAAGTTTCTGGAGGAACTTTTTCTTCTTCTAAATTAAGAATAGGCAGTAACCTTCTCAGGCATTTCATTGCAGCCTCTTTACAGAGATATTCCAAGTCTGCACCAACATAGCCGTGACTGACTGCTGAAATTTTATCAATATTAACATCGTCAGAAAGAGGCATGTTTCTACTATGAATTGCAAGAATATCTTTTCTTCCTTTCTTGTCTGGAACTTTAATCTCAATTTCTCTATCAAATCTTCCTGGTCTTCTAAGTGCAGGATCAATTGCATTTGGTCTGTTTGTTGCGGAAATAACAATTACTTTTCCTCTAGCTTCTAGACCATCCATTAATGACAACATTTGAGAAACAACTCTTCTTTCAACTTCACCAGTGACTTCTTCTCTTTTTGGTGCAATAGAATCTATTTCATCAACAAAGATAATTGATGGGGATTTTTCTCTTGCCTCTTTGAAAATTTCCCTTAGTCTTGCTTCACTTTCTCCGTAAAACTTACTCATGATTTCTGGACCTGAGATACTGATAAAATGTGCATTACTTTCATTGGCTACTGCTTTTGCAAGTAATGTCTTACCTGTTCCAGGAGGCCCATACAACAGGACACCTTTTGGCGCTTCAATTCCTAACTTTTCAAAAATTTCTGGATGTCTTAATGGAAGCTCAATCATTTCTCTAACTTTCTTAATCTCATCTGTTAAACCACCAATGTCTTCATAGGTAACTTGTGGAACTCCGCGTAATGTTTCTCCTTTTTCAGCAATATGGAAAACAGTTTTTTGAGTAACTAAAACAGCATCAGCTGCGGGAGTAACTCCAATAACTTGAAAAGTTAAACGTCCACCAAAATATGGGACCATTACATTATCACCTTTAATCAAAGGAACGCTTTCTAGGGCATCTGCAAGATATCTTTCATCAATTGGAGGAATTGCTTCTAATGGAGCAACTACTATTTTTTCTGCAGCAACTGCTTTTATTTTTCTAACAGAAATTGTATCACCAATTGCAATTCCTGAATTATTTCTTCCAAGTCCATCAATTCTGATAATTCCTTTTCCTTCATCAGATGGATACAAAGGAAGACATTTTGCAACTGTTCTTCTTTTTCCTTTAATTTCAATAACATCGCCTGTAGAGGCATTTAGAGTATCCATAGAATCATAATCTATTCTTGCTACTCCTCTCCCAACATCTCTGGTATATGCTTCAAGAACTTTGAGAGAAAGACCGCTTTGACTCATACATAAATGCCCCCTGTCTAATTTTTATACCTTTGTGGCAATTTTCATAACTTACAATAGTATCACAAGCTTAAAATCCTCTTTCCGTAGGAAACGATCAACTTGGGTAAGAGACCATTAGTTAGAAGACGTGGCCGTGGAGGAATGCAGTTTAGATCTACATCTACTGGTAAAGTAGGCTCAAAAGCAAATTATCCTCGTTTTTCACTTGCAGAACAACATAAAGGTGAAATTATCGATTTGGTTCACGAACGTGGAAGAGAAGCACCATTAGCTAAAATTCGATTTGAAGACGGATCTGTTTCATACGTTCCAGCAATTCTTGGAGCTAAAGTAGGTGAAATTTTACAATTTGGATTAAAATCAAAGATTGAAAAAGGAAATGTAATCAGTGTTCAAAATATTCCTGACGGTACAATTGTCTGTAATATTGAAAAACATTTTGGAGATGGTGGCGCTATAGTTAAATCTGCAGGTACTAATGCAACTATTTTCTCTCATGGTGATGAGGGAGTTACTGTTAAACTACCATCTGGACGATTTACTACACTAAATCCAAAGAACAGAGCCATGATAGGTACTCTTGCTGGTGGTGGAGCCAGTGAACGACACTTTATGAGTGCTGGAAACAAATGGCGTAGTTTTAAGGCTAAAGGAAAAAAATATCCCATTGTTAGAGGTGTTGCTCAAGCAGCATATGTTCACCCACACGGTGGTGGTCGTCATCAACACGTCGGACAAAGCTCAACTGTTTCAAGAGATGCTCCTCCTGGTGCAAAGGTAGGAAGTATTGCTGCTAGAAAGACTGGTAGAGCTAGAATTAAAGAAAGAAAGTAATTTCTCTTTAACCTAAAATTGATTAATGACTCTTTGAAATCTATCTTTAATGTCAAAACAACGGATTAGAATTTTTGTAACCGGTAGAGTACAAGGAGTTTTTTTTCGTCAGACATTAAAAACAAAAGCAAAACAAAATGATGTTTATGGTTGGGTAAAAAATTTGAAAGATGGTCGTGTTGAATCTGTTTTAGAAGGGAACACAGAAAATATTTCCAGACTAATTGAATGGGCTCATGGTGGACCTGCAAATGCAATTATTGAAGATGTAGAAATTCGAAATGAAAAATTCACTGGAGAATTTTCAAAATTTGATGTTGTATATTAATGGATTTTATCAAATGCATCTTTAATTATATTGCCAAATTCTAAAATTTTTTGTTTTTTGCTTATCTGAATAATTTGTATTAGCTCTTTTCTACTTTTTTGAATTTTAATAATTACTCCTTCTTTTTGAGGTTCTATATCTGCAAACCATCTAAAAGTTATTGATTTACAAAAAACAACTCTATGCATCCTAATATCTTCAACTACATTTTCTCCTAAAGAGAAGCAAAATTCTCTAATGGAATCAAAAAGAGGTAATACTGAACTTGGAATTTGTTTCTTAAATTCTTCATAATTTCTTTTATTACCAAATGAGATTTTTCCTTCCATGACCTTGCAATTTTGATTTAAATTATAAAGGTAGTAGATCTGCTGGCTCCAGTCTAGACGAATAACCCCATTTCAAGGCATACAAGATCCGCCACGTTGACGAGGAAGCGTGGATGCTCCACCTTAGGATTGCTCCCTCCCGGACCTCATCCCTTTCGATGGTTCGGTCTTAGAAGTTATCCCTTCGGATATTTCTAGTCCTGCAACCACCCGCCTCGGCGTGATTTCATTTCCGCACACCAAGCGGGAATTACCCATCTAGAGATTTACCCAACAGTTACTGATCTCTGCATATAGCCGGTTTCAGAACAGGGCACGGCTGGCACCCTAATCCTACCTACTACCATTTTTTCTAAAGAAAGTATGTTATATTTGCATTAGGTTTGATTTTCTTTTAGTTTTAAAACCATATTGCAAACTGAGCATATGTTTCCAGTGCATTCAGTTCCACATTTTTCACAAGTTATTTTTTCTTTTGAATTTGAAATCTTTACAATTTGAGAAATTTTGAGAATTGATTGATAGAAATTATTTTTAATTCCACTATGTTGGTTTTCTAGAGAATTTAGAAATTCACGAATCTCTGTTCTTATTCCTTCATTCATGTGTGGACATGGTTCTGATTGAAATGGAATGTCATTTGTAAATGCATAAAATACTATTTCAGATTCATATATCTCACAAAATGGTTTTATCTTTCTTAAAGAATTTGAAGATGTATCAGGATCCATCCATCCAATCTTAGTTGTATCTCCTGAAAGCATATTTATGACAAATGTTTGTAATGTGTCATCTAGATTGTGGCCAGTTGCAATTACATCTGCCCCAACATCTTTTGCTGCATAATCAATTGCACGTCTTCTTAAAATTCCACAAATTGAACAAGATGAAGTTCTTTCATTTTCTCTTAATTCTAATGCTTCATCTAGTGTTAATTCAAACAAATCTTTGTAAGAATAAACTTTGTGTTCAACATTTAATTCACTACAAAAATTCTCTACGATTTCTAATGCCTCATTTCTATATCTTGGAATTCCTTCATCTATTGTAATTGCTATTATTCTAAAATTATGTGTAGATGCCATTTCATGAATAATTTTTAGTAATACTAAGGAATCTTTTCCACCAGAAACAGCAACAGCTACTAATTCATTATATTTAATCATGTTATATTTCGAAATAGTCTTAGCAGTTTTTCTAATAATAGAGTTTGAGAAACAAGTTGAGCATAACTTTTGACCTGAATATTTTCTTGTATAGACAGCTGGATTTTGGCAACTATCACAAATCATGAATTTCTTGATATTTTTTCATTAATGATTCTTTAGATGGATTCTATATCGTAAACCATCCAGACTTCAAATATGATAAAGCAATATTAAGCCCAAATAGACAAAACGTGAATGCGTAAATTCCCCACATGACCACATTAACTGATTTGTCTGATATTTTTTTATCAATAATTGTATGAATGAATTTTCCTCCATCTAATATTGGCAGGGGAAGCATATTGATAATTCCTATGAAAAATGAAATCATCCATAACCATAACAAAAACATTGAAACGTTAGGATCGTTCCATTCGATGAAATTCATTATTGGTTTGTAGGCAAATGTGTTGTCTCTCATAATTCCTATTAATCCTCTATCAGGATCTTCAGGCGATGGAATTATTTCAACACCAAATTCAAGTATTTGACTATCTCTTAACACTGTAACTGTTGCTGTTTTACCCGGATTCAAGCTGGGAAAATCAACTGGACTAAAGATCGGTATTCCATTAATTGATGTAATGATATCATTTGCAAGTAATCCAGCTTGTTCAGCTCCAGAATTTTCTATAATTGATAGAATCAAAACTCCGTCAGGTAATTCATAAAATGTACTGAGAAGTGGTTCAGGTAGTACCATTGCAAAAAATGGATTTGTTAATAAAATAACTCCTAAAATAAATGCAAAAATTACGTTTGATGTTGCCCCTGCACCAATCACTCTTAATTTTGAAATCTTTTTTGCCTTTTCAAACTCTTCTTCGTCTGGTTCTACAAATCCTGCAAACATTGCGATAAATATTGCAAATCCTCCTGTTTTGATCTTTATTTTTTCCAAAGCAGCAACTATTCCATGGGCTCCTTCATGAACTACAAGAACAATTGGAATTGATAGTAAAAAATATGTAATTGATGATGCTGATGTTAATGTCACTCCTGGGATAAGTACTGTTAGTTCTGAGAATTCAGATTGTGCAACAAAAAAGTTTGACACATTATTGAGTAAAAACCAAAATGCAAAACCCATCATTATAAAACCTGCAATTACACTAGTATCTGCAAAAACTCTAATTCCTCTTTTGGTTCTACTGAGAATTTTATTTAGAACTGAGTTGACACCTTTGTTTTTGTACACTAAACTGTAAGCCTTTATTTCAAAACCATATTTTTCTAATTTCAGAGATTTAGCAATAATAACGATTATGACCCAAGCAATTAAGACATAAATAATCGAATTTTGAGTAATAAAATCAAGTTCCAAACTAATTGTTAATTTTTTAAGGTACGTACATTTATCGGTTACTATGAAACCTGTAATAATCATTTCAACTTATCCTAACAAAAAATCAATTTCTAAAATTGCAAATGATCTTGTAAAAAATAAAATAGTAGCATGTGTTAACTTTTCAAAAATTTCTTCAATTTATTCTTGGAATGGAAAAATTGAAAATACATCCGAATATCTTGCTATTTTTAAAACTATGACAAAAAATAAAAAATTATTAAAAAAGAAAATTTTGGAAACACATCCATACGATGTTCCTGAAATAGTAGAAGTTGATGTTACTTCAATCAATAAATCATATCTTAATTGGTTAATTGACTCTACAAATTAAGATTTAATTGCATATCGTAACAATGAAACTATTCCTCCCAAACCTGTAACTCTAAGGCCGATATCTGTAGATGCATCAACACTATAAATTTTAACTCCTTTACTTTCAGCATCATTGAAAAAATCCATAATTTTTTGCTCATCATTATCTTGTATTGCTTTATCTGAGAATACAAGGGATTCGACTGCACCCATTTGGTTTGCATTAAAAGTTTCATCAAATCCCATTGTAAACTTGTTGCTTTTTTTATTTGCAAGAAACATCACTTCATCAATAATAGCCGAAGCTCTGGCTAGTTTACTGTCTGACATTATTTCTTGCATTGCTTGAGATTTTGTAAATGTGTATATTCCATCTTCTCCACCTGAATCTATTCCTTCAACTACTTGAATCTTGTATTTTTGTGACTTTTCAATAAAATTTGCAAATCTTTTTTTTGTTTCACCGGGACCAAAAATTATTATTGAATCTTCTTTTTTAGAAATAGAAAATATTGCTTGTTGTACCTGATCAAAGAATTTTTCAATGTTAAAATTGGTTTTGTATCTTTTGCCACCAGAACCTGAATAAATGTTTGGCATAAATTCTAAATGTGTTCCTCTTAATCTTGCAATTCCACAATCTGTAGTATCAATGGCTACAAGTACAAAAGCAATTTGATTATTGTTTGATTCTAAAAGTTTCTTCTCAATGGGTGACCATTTTTTCTTTAAAATTATAATTCCGTCATTTATTTTTAGAATAAATGAATGATGTGATCCATGAGATATTGATTCATTATTTGATTCATAAATTGTACCACCAACTCTTAACCTATCCAAAACATCATCAAGAGAAATTTTTTCTACAGTTAATGCAATTCTAACTTTGATTCTTTCTCCCTTGTCTGGTCTTGAATAATCTTTATCTTGTTTTAGAACTCTTGTTGTATCTCCAACAACTTTGTCATCCTTTTTAATTATTCGACGTAGATTCAAAAGATCATCAGAATCTTCTGGTATGACTGAAATTGAATTCTCATCAATAGTCTTTGTAATCATAATAGTGTTTTAATCTACAAAAAGAAAAGATTTTAGCTTGTGACTTTGTTAGTCTTTGTTTCTTCTGTTTTTTTCTTTAGGTAATTTTCAACCCAATCTAAAGTAAGAACACCTGATTCTGCTAAATTTGTTAGGGAATTTGCAGAAGCTTCACCTGAAACTTTACCATTATTCCGTCTTAATTGACGCCATTTCAAAGATGTGTTTCCACTTTTTGAATTGTAGATTATTCCAAGAATGTCTCTTGCATTAACAAATGTAATATCTCTTATTTTTTTCAAAGTTACTTTATCAGCTGCTTCCACATAAATTGCTCCCATACTATCTTCTCTTTCGGCAAATACTTCTGAATCTTCTAAATAACTACGTGGAGCATAGGATTTACAAGTGCTTGAAATGATAAATCTTCTAAAACTTTCCAATGAAGCTGGAGTATCAATTGCAACCATTTTGAAAGATTGAACTAAGCCATTTATCAAGCTTCTTGAAAGACTCAATAGGAATCTGCCTGAATTATGCATGCGGGCAGTGATGAATCTATCCCTTTGAAATGATGATGAGGATCTTGAGTTCTGAGCCTACCTTAGGTTTTTAATGTTTGATTTGTGCTAAAAAATATGAAATCTCTCACAGAATATCTTATATTTGAAGTTAAAACACGAAGAGCTTTTGTAAATATTACAAATGGTATTAGAAATTTAGTTACGAAAAGTAATGTTCAGGAAGGACTTTGCCTTGTAAATGATATGCATATCACTGCTAGTGTTTTTATTAATGACAATGAAGGCGGATTGCTTCACGATTATGAAAAATGGTTAGAACGATTAGCTCCTCACGAACCAACTGATCAATATGATCATAACAAAACTGGTGAAGATAACGCCGATGCTCATCTAAAAAGACAAGTTATGGGAAGAGAAGTTGTAGTTGCAATAACTAATGGTGAATTAGACTTTGGACCATGGGAAGAAATTTTCTATGATGAATTTGATGGTAAAAGACCAAAAAGAGTTTTAGTAAAAATAATTGGTGAATAATCATCCAAAGTCTGCATCGCGTTTTTGACTTTGTGATTCATTCTTTCTTGCAGCGGCTCTAAATTCTTCATCATGATTTTGAGGTCCGTGTCCACACTTTACACATGCAATTTTGAATCCATCTTTATTTTTCTCATATGTTTCACAGCCACAGAAGCATGCCATATTTGAATTTAATTTTTAAGATGTTATATCTTTTGGGATACAATTTCACTATGCTAATTTACAACATTCACCCATTGGAATTTCATGATCATGTGGACATTTTCTTGGATGTTTTAACATTACACAAAGAGCATCTGTAAATTGCTTGTTCATATGATGTTCAATTCCACACACCATTTCTTCATCAATTTCTACTTTAAGTGCACTATCCATGAGAACTTCTAGTAATCGACTATTTCTCATCATACTTGCACCTATTCGCTCACCATCTTCTGTAAGTTTCACACCTGCTTTGTTGTAATTTACAAGATTTTTACCATTTAATTTCTTGAGCATTTGGACAACGCTTGGTTGTCTGACATTGAGCATTTTTGCAATGGTGCTAATCTTAACATCTTCTCCTCTTTCTTTTATATGCCAGATTGCTTTAAGATACATCTCTACATGTTCTGCTTCTGCAGTACCTACAAAAAGAGTCTCTTCATCTTCATTTAATGCATCCATACTATACCATCTTTGAATCTTTTAATAAATATTCAAAGTATTGACGTGCAAATCCTGCTAATCCTGCATGATCTGCCCAAATCGCTACTACATCTGAAGTGTTTGCACCTCCTATTTCAGGACCTAATAAAATAACAACATATCTTTTATCAGAAATTATGCCTCCACCAAACAGACCTTTTTTAATTTTTACAGTTGAAACACGTTTTATTGCCTTGATTGACTCTTTATCTATTTTATCTGAAGTAAGTATTGTAATGTCTACTCCTTTATCGTGAAGTGATCTGAGTTTTGGTAATGCTTGTTTTACAAGATCCACTCCAGCTTCGGGTAATGCAATCATTACCTCATTTCTACAAGTATCTACCATTTCTAAAATTTTAGCAGCAATGTTGATTGCACCTGAAAGTACCCAGATGTCTGGCCTTTCACTTGTTCCACTTTTTTCATATAATGGAACCAATTCATTTAGAATTACACTTTGATTTTGCGAAAAATCATTTTCCATTTTTTGTTTTGTTGTTTCTAATCCTGTAGAGGGCGATTTTGCAAAATATTTTGTTGGTCTTGAATCATCTGATCCAATCCAACCTTTATCTTCTAGAGTTCCTAACACTTCGTAAATTTTTGAATACGGTACTCCTGATTTTTGACTAAGATCTGATGCTGTTAACTCACCTGATTTGAGTAAAGCAGAAAATGTTCTAATTTCATAACTTGTAAGACCAATTTTTTCTAATGCCTTTCTTGTTTTATCTGATATACTCATATGCGATCTAATCGATCAGTTTTGGTATTTAAATCAGGCATGTCTAATTACTAAATTCCACACGGGGGTGAGTATGAAATGCATTATATACTATTTCAGAAGAATTTTGATTACAGGTATGGCACTAATTCAGATATCCAATCAATCAAGCAAAAATTTAGGTAAAAAGTCCACAATTAGATTTACTCAAAGTATCTGTCCAGATTGTAACATGATTCTGGATGCAGAAGTCTTTGAAAGAGATAACAAAGTCTTCATGTCAAAGGTTTGTCCAACTCACGGCGAATGTGAGGAATTATACTTTGGCTCTTATGAAATGTACAAGAAATTCAGTACATACTGGATGGATGGAAAAGGTGCTCATTCTCCAAATGTAATGATTGACAAATGTTCTTGTCCAAATAATTGTGGATTATGCTCAAACCATCTTTCACATAGTGGACTTGCAAACATGATTGTAACTAATAGATGTGATTTGACATGTTGGTATTGCTTCTTTTATGTAAAGAAAGGTCTTGAAGGCGCTTACATGTATGAGCCAGATCATACTCAAGTCAGAGCAATGATGAAGACACTAAGGGCTGAAAGACCAATTCCAGGAAACTCTATGCAAATTACTGGTGGTGAACCAATGCTTAGAGAAGACATTGCTGATGTTATTAAAATAATGAAAGAGGAAGGTGTTGATCACATCCAAATGAATACAAATGGTATACGACATGCAATGGATCCAGAAGCAGCAAGAGAAGTAAGACTTGCTGGATGTAACAACTTGTATCTTTCTTTTGATGGTGTAACTGCAAGAACAAACCCAAAGAATCACTGGGAAATTCCATATGCATTAGATAGTTGTAGAAAAACAGGTACCACTGTAGTATTTGTTCCAACAGTAATCAAATCAATTAATGACCACGAATTAGGTGGAATTATCAGATATGCACAAAAGAATATGGATGTAGTTCATGCTGTAAACTTTCAACCAGTATCATTAACTGGAAGAATGGGTAAAGGAGAACGTGAAAAATACAGAATCACAGTTCCTGACTGTGTTCAAAGAATTGAAGAACAGACAAACGGTGAAGTAACTGTAGATGACTGGTTCCCAGTTCCAAGTTGTATGCCACTAACAAATGTGATTGAAGCATTCTCAAGCAAACCAAAATACGAATTATCTATTCACTTTGCCTGTGGTGCAGGAACATATATCTTTGAAGATGCAGAAACAAAGAAGTTTGTTCCATTAACAAAATTCTGTGACATTCAAGGAATGTTAGAATTATTTGAAGATAAAGCAGAAGAGATCCGTTCTGGTAAAAACAAATACTTTACAATGCTTGAAGTTGTAAGAAAACTCAAAGGATTTGTTGACACAAAGAAACAACCAGCAGGATTAGATTTGGCAAAAATGTTCGGTAATATACTCATGAAGAGATCATTTGATTCAGTTGGTTCATGGCACGTCAAAGGATTATTCCTTGGTATGATGCATTTTCAAGATAAATACAATGAAGACTTGGAAAGACTACAAAGGTGTGATATTCACTATCTTACTCCAGACCTTAGAATAGTTCCATTCTGTGCATTCAATGTAATTCCAGAATGGTATAGAGATAGAATACAAAAGAAATATTCTATTACTGTAGAAGAATGGGAAGAGCGAGAAGGCGTAAAACTTGAAGATGGTCTTTACCGAGGTCTTATGAGACGTGGAGCTGGTGATGAACTTGCTGCTGGTTGTGCAAAGAGTCAGATGTTCCATGATGCTGCACAAGCAACTATGTAATTAGATTTTTTAATCCAATCCCTTAAAACCTCATTTTAATTTTCCATATTATGAATATTGGAATAATTCATGGTTTTGTAGGAGGTGGTGGTGGAACAGAAGAAACACTAAATGCAATTCTTGATACGCTAGAGAAAACGGACCATAGTGTTACTTTGTATACATTTTCAAAACCTAAAATAAAATCAAAAAAAATTCGAATTAAAACAATATTACCAATTACAATTCCCTTTTTTGGATTATATCAAAGAGTAATGGAGTCTAAACTTATTGCAAAAGCCAAAAATGAGGATATTTTAATTCAAGCATCGGGAGGACTGTGTATTCCTGTTAATCCAAATCAGAAAATTATTGTATACTGCCATAGTGATTTTTCAAATGATTTAGAAAATAAATCAACAAAATACAAAGGAATTTGGTCATTATATTACAAACCATACCATAACATGATGAAAAAATTTGTAGATAATTTGTCTAGCTCTAAAATCTTTCTTATAAGTAATTCTGAATTTATACATAATTCATTAAAATCAAAATATAATAAAAATTCAAAAATAATCTATCCTCCTGTTAATCTAAATGAATTTAATTCACAAAATAAAAAAAATCAAATTGTTTCAATAGGAAGATTTTCAAAAGAAAAAAATCTTGAATTTGGAATTAATGTGGTGTCTCAATTAAATTCTTTATATTATATCATTGGAAATACAAAAACAAAGTCCAATATTTTATACTGTGAAAAATTAGAAACTCAAATTAAAAAACTTAATTTAGAATCAAAAATTAAACTTTTAAAAAATATTAACAGAAGTGATCTAGTAAATTATTTGAATAATTCTAAGATATATTTTCATTGTTCTAATGAAACCTTTGGAATTTCTGTTGTAGAAAGCATTGCTGCTGGATGTATTCCTATAGTGCCTGATACTTCTGCTCATAAAGAAACAGTCCAATTTGCTGAATTAAGATATAAAGAAAATGATGAAAATGATGCTAAAAATAAAATAAAGAGTGCACTTAACGGCGAATTTGATCATATTTTAAAACCACTTGATAATTCAATTAAAAAATTCTCTAAAGAGAAATTCCAACAATTTTTTTTACAATTAATTGAAGAATTCGATTAGTTTTTTGTTATTTTATATTTTTTCCATTTTTCTGAATCTAGACTCATATCTATGGTAAGTTTTGGTCCCGAATAATCATTAATTGTCATAGATTTCACATCTGGTGTTGTCATTTTTGCTAATTCCAACATAGACATTTTTTTATCTCCTACTATGTGAACAATTCCATTCATATCTGAATTAAGAACATCTACAATTCCATTTGCCACATCTTCAGCAAAAAGATATGTTCCAAATCTGTCTGAAAATGCTTTGGGAAATGGCCATTTTTTTCTTGCTGTAAAATTTGTTCTAATGATTAAATAATTTGATAATTTTTTGACTTCCTGTTCTCCTAACAGCTTTGATAAAGCATAAAAGTTTTCTGGATATGGAATGGATGATTCTTTGTACATTCCAGCATTCCCATCAAAAATACATGCAGTACTTACATAAACAAATTTTCCATCTGGGTTTGTCTGCAATAATACATCAACCACATTTTTTGTCCCATCCACATTTGTTTTCCAGGTTAATTCTTTTTCCTCTTCACACTTTCTTACACTTGTAATGGCTGCTGTATGTATTACAATATCGATTTTTTCTTTTTTGAAAAAATCCATAATTTTTTCTTTATCGGTAACATCTAATTCATTATGGTTCGGAGTTAACGCATGATGGAATTTTTTCTTTAATTCAGAACCAAGTGCACCTGAAGAACCAGTTATTAAAATTTTTAAATCTTCCAGATCCATTCTACTCTAACATTATTTTTGAATTGTTAAAACTTTTGTCTCTCAATTTTACCTTGAAGAATATTGGCTACTCTATCTGAAGTCTTGTTATCTCCTAACGATTCAATCCATTCTAATTTATTTTTTAATGATGTAATTAATTTTATAGATTTTACAAGATTGTCTGGATCTAAGCCTGAAAGAATATTCCCACCAGCTTCAATGTATTCCGGACGTTCTGTACTTTCCCTAATGGTCACACATGGAACACCAAAAAATAATGCTTCTTCTGGAATTGTTCCTGAATCAGTAACCAAACAAAATGCATTTTTTTCCAATTTAGTAAAATCAAAAAATCCAAGTGGTTTGATACATTCTATCTCTTTAGGAATTTTTTTCTTAATCTTACTTAGTGTTCTTGGATGTATTGGATAAATCACTCTTTTTTTAAATTTTAAATGGATTTTTTCCAACCCTAAAAATACATTTGTCAAACTTTGAGGATCATCAATATTTTCACTTCTATGCGCCGTTATCAAAAAATAATTGTTTGATTCTAGTTTCATTTTTTTTAGTATTGGACTTTGTTCAATTTGTTTCGTAAAATAATTAATTACTTCGATTATTGGATTTCCAACAACATAGATTTTACTTGGATGAATATTTTCTCTTATTAGATTTTCTCTTGAATAATTTGTATATGGTAAAAGAACTGATGATAAATGATCTATCAAAACACGATTTTTTTCTTCTGGCATTCGAAAATCGTATGCTCGCATTCCAGCTTCTAGGTGAACAATCTTTACACCATGGTGTGAAGCTGGAATTGCTGCTAATCCACTATTTGTGTCCCCTAAAATTAATAAGATATCTGGTTTTTCTTTTAAGATTATTTTTTCACTTTTTTCTATAATTTCTCCAATTTCTTTCCCATAACAACCTGTGTTGATTTTGAGATTGTAATCTGGTTTTCTAATTTTTAGATCTGAAAAGAAAATTTGATTTAATTCTGGAGTAAAATTCTGATTTGTATTAACCATAATATGTTCAAAATTAGCTTCTAATTTAGAAAAAATTCTGCTTAATCTGATTATTTCAGGTCTAGTCCCAAAAATCGACATTACCTTCATCAGTTTTGTTTGATAATCTGGATGAATTAAAACTTTCAATAATTTTTACAACCTAAAAATAGAAATTACTTTTGAAATGATATTCCCATTCATGACAACTAATTTATTAATTCAATTTTCTAAATTATTTTAATTTGAATTATTCTGATGTTCTAAACAGCAAAAATATCTTGATTACTGGAGGAACTGGTAGCTTTGGCCATCAAATGATTAAAGAATTAATGCCATACAAACCTAAGTCTATTACAATCTTTAGTAGAGATGAAGATAAGCAACATTCCATGAAAATGGAATTGGAAAAGGAACCTATTTTCAAAAAAATGCAATTTATCATTGGTGATATTCGGGATTATGATCGATTGTATACTGTGACAAAAGACATTGATGTAATTTTTCATGCAGCAGCTCTGAAACAAGTACCAACTGTTGAATCTTATCCATATGAAGCTGTTAAAACAAATATCTTTGGAGCATACAATGTGGTAAAAGCTGCAGTAGCAAGAAAAGTCAAAAATGTAGTTGCTATTAGTACTGATAAAGCTGTGAAACCAGTAAATGCTATGGGGATGACCAAAGCTTTACAAGAAAAAATTATGCTTTCTGATGATCTAACAAAAGATAGTACAAAATTTTGTTGTGTAAGATATGGAAATGTTCTTGGAAGTAGAGGAAGTGTAATACCATTATGGAATTCAAAAATAGAAGCCAAGCAACCTCTGCCAATTACTCATAAAGAAATGACACGATTTTTGCTTACATTATCTGAAGCTATAGACTTGGTTTTTTATTCACTCAAACATGGAAAAGGTAATGAAATATTTGTCAAGAAAGCTTCTGCTGCAAAAATAACTGATCTTGCATTAGCATATGCTGAATTAAAAACAGGAAAGAAAAATTATCCTTTAGAATTCATTGGGATCAGGGCTGGAGAAAAAATAGATGAAATCTTAATTTCAGAAGAAGAAATGCGGTGTAGTATAGAAAGAAAAGATCACTTTGTAATAAATCAAGAAGAAAAAGTTGATAAACTTTCAACAAAGAGTTTAATTTCACATGAATATTATGGTTCAGCTAACACCAAACATCTAACTATAGATGAATTGAAACATATGATGAAAAAACTTCAATGGGTTGTATAGAAATATTCCTGTTTTCTAATTCTTCTCAAATCCAGTAATTAATTTAAAAGCATATGATTTTAAAAAATTATAGGTTATTTCTTGGCTTTTATATAATAGTAAGCATCACTAGTATTTTCATATGTGATTGAAAACTTTTGAAATAATTCATCAGTTTCATTCTTTGTTCATGAATAAGTCTTATCATTGTAATATTCTACTCTTGGAATTTGTACATAAAATAATCCATCTTTTTTTAATACTCTAAAAATTTCTTTTACATATGATTCCTATATTGGTTTTAACATATACTGAAAAGCAAGTTCAGAATATGCTAAATGAAAATAATCTGAATCAAGAATCTTTAGACTCTCCATCATTTACAATAAATTTTGCATTCTTAAATTCATTATTGTACTCCTTTGCTTTTTTTATCATTTCTGGAATAAAATCTGCACCTACATATTTATCAACATATGGTGCAACCCATTTACATATCCTACCCATTCCGCATGCCAGATTTAATATTTTCATACTTTTATCTAATTTTATATTCTGAGAAAAAATTAATGCCTCCTTCTTTGTATCAAAGATTTTCTTATCAAATTGATCACATATTGATTCCATCACACTTTCTACATCTTTGCTAGCTGCTTTTTTCCAATATTTTTCAGTACGATCTGTAGGTTTAATAATTTTTTTTATCATGGATTTTACCTTTTTTACTATCATGAATTTTATCTGTACATATTGTTTTATTGAACTTTTCTGTTCATAATTTTAATATCAAAAAATATGTCAAATTACATTATTTTCTTTTAAGATACTCTTGAAATATTTTCTCTGATATAGATTTAGGAAGAATCTTAAACATTTCATTTCGTATGCTATGTCTAACTCTTAAAGTAAGTGATTTTGTATTCCTAAATTTTTTTAACGCAATAATGTACTTTATTGATTCTGTTTTATCCAATTTATTTAAAACATATTTTCTAATTTCATTTGCATTCTCTAATGCTTTATCCATTTTTGCTACTGATAATTGAGTTTGATGAGCTCTATATTTGGCCAAAATTTTAGGAACAAGATGTAACCGACAGTTATGTAATAAACAAAAGCGTAACCATAATTCATAATCTTCTGCAAAACCAACTGATTCATCAAAATTACCATATTCATCAAGTGCTAATTTATGAATTAAACTAGTTGTTCCATTTCCAATATAATGATCTAATAAAATAACATTGAAATCAAATGTGGAAAGATTATTGTAATTTGGCTCAATAAACTGTTTAATCACTTTACTGTTAGAATCAATAATATCATAATTTGTATATAGAATTGTATTTTTTTCATCTTTAATCTTTTCAACTTCTTTCATTAATTCCTCGACTGCATTTAGGTACAAAATATCATCAGCGCTTAACCATTTGAACCACTGTCCTGTCATCTTTTTAATTCCTTCATTTAGGGCTGTTGCAGTACCTCCGTTTTTCTTAGAAATTATTTTGATTTTATCCTTAAACATATGTAAAATTTTTAAAGAATTATCATGTGATCCATCATCAACTGCAATAATCTCAATATCTTTATATGTTTGATTCAGTGCTGATTCTATACATTCTCTGAGATATTTCTCAGCATTATAAACAGGAATTACAATTGAAACTTTCATTTTACATCTTTTGTTCCATTTTTTACAAATTATTATTAATTTTTCAATTATTTACATCTTAATTTTTTTTAAATATTATTATTTCTATTTTCTTTATTCATACGATTTTCCAAATCATCTAAATAATTAATTATATTTTTTTGAAAATTTTCTTGGGAAAATTTTTTTACATATTCTTGTAATTCTATCAAATACTTATCAAAATCTCCTCTTAGTGCAAATTCAATTTTTCTTTTAGCATCATTTTTGTCATTTTCTTTATAGCGCAACTTGTTGATAGGAACTATTTCCTTATTTGCCGTATTGTTAGGGACAATAGGAATACATCCTGCCATTATTCCTTCAATTACTGAAATTCCAAATGTCTCTTTGCTACTTTGGAAATATATTTTAGATGAATTAAGCGAATTTTCAATTAAATCTCTTTTTGAATTACAAAATAATTCTATTTGCATTTGATCATTAGTTAACTTTTGAAGATGATTGTAATAATTTATTTGTGATGAAAATTTTGCATTACCAAATATTTTGTATGGTATATTTAGATTTTTTATTACTTCTAAATTATATTCTAAATTTTTTTCAGGAGAATATCTTGATATTGTAATTATTCCATATTTTTTGCAATTATCTTTATTCCTTTCTTTTAGTTTTACTGGTGGGAAAATCACTTTTGATTCCTTTCCAAATATTTCTTTAAATTTTTCTTTTGTGTAATTGGAATTTGTAATTAATTGCACATTTACCTTTTCTAATAATTTCAGTTGATTTTTTAGTCGTTTTTTAATATAATTATGATAGATTATAAATAATCCAGAATTTTTCTTTTGTGACTTCTTCAATTCTGATTCAAATGTTGAATGACAATAAATTATGATTACTTTTCTAATATTACTTAATACTAAATTTCCACTTGAAACAAAAAGTACATCTTCATTTTTTGCTTTTTTAAATAATTTTACAACTTCTAATAATCTCTGTAAGTTCCACCCTATAGGAAATGAATTTTTATTTACGTAACAAATTTTTATTTCAGAAGGAATTATAATAGATTTTGTTGTAGTATAAAGAGTCACCTGGTGTGAAGTATTTTTTAATGCATCCAGCAGCGACAATGTTGTTTGTTCTGCTCCACCTATTACATCAAAAGAAGGATGAACTATTCCAATTTTCATATGACATATCTTGTAATCAGATTCATTTGTTTTTATTGACCTTTGCCTTTTTCAATCCTATCTAATAATTGCCTAGTTTCATCTAATTCTTCTTTTGATATTTGTTTTAATTCAATATCTATTAAAGTTCTAAACATTTTTGCCCATAATGGATTTTGCCTTAAAATTACTTCGTTTTCTATTTTAATCTGAGTTTTTCTATGCCATGCACCAATTAGTATGGCTAATGGAATATAGATTAACACAAAAAATAAAGCAAAAACCCATAATTCACTAAAAACTTGATCTAAAAATTCTATTCTTTCAATTAGTAATCTGTGAAAAATTAAAACAAAATTTGCAAATGTTAGAAGAAAAATCAAGTAAACAGCGTGGCCTTGTCTAAAATCAAACCAGCGTCTTCTAAACCAATTTTGATTCATTTATTTAATTTTTGAAAATTAGTTAATAACATTAGTGCAGTAAAAACATTCAGTCCCAACATCAAAAAGATGTGATTGTTATGTATCGTTGAGAATATTTCTCTCTTAAAATTATGTTGCATTATGTTCATATGATAATAAAATATATACTAAAATTTATAATAATTTATGGATTGGCTAGGTAAAATTATCCAAAAGTATGTTAAATCCGAATACACAGTTCTTGATTTAGGTTGTGGTATAATGAAATCAACTACTGATGTAATAGAAAAAATTGACAAGGATAAATATTCAAATTTTACAAGAAAAAAACGAAAAATCATTCATTCTCTTCAAAGATCACCTAAAATCCTTAAATGTAAATCACTACTTGGGTGTGATATTTGGCCTAAATATCTTGATGTATCAAAACAATATTTTCCGGTAATTAAATTAGATATAGATGAATTAGATAGATTTGTAGATGATAGCTTTGATGTAGTTTTATGTATTGATGTTTTAGAACATTTACTTTTAGATGATGCAATTTCAGCAATTAAACATATGAAAAGAATTGCAAGAAAAATTGTTGTTGTATACACTCCGTCTAAATTTGAATTCAATGAAGAACATGTTGAAAATGTTTGGAATTTAGGTGAAAATAAATTCCAAAAACATCAATGTTTTTTAAGTTCCGAGATTTTGAAAGAATTAAATTTTACAATTTCTTTCCCTGAACCTGATCAAAATACACTTGCAATTTTTAAAAAAACTAATTTTTAAGTAGGTTTTTTAAAATATGTTAGATGAAAAAATCTCTAAATCCTATTAGACGATTGATAAAAAATTGGTTAATTACTCATCCTAACGTAAATCCCTACAGATTGTCAAATGATCCTAGTTTCTATAGATTCTTTTCTGGTTTTTTTAATAAGATTCTTTCCTTAATTTCTTATAATCGGAGCACAAAAATGTGGTACTACATTGTATGATTATTTTATTCAACATACTACCATTTTGTCTGCTTCAAGAAAAGAAATTGGATTTTTTGATAGATATTTTAACATGAATCTTTATTGGTATAAATCTCATTTTCCATTAATTAGAAAAAAATTATTTGAAAAACAAAAAATTATTACTGGTAAGGCTTTACCTAATTATTTTTTTAATTTACACGCTTCTAAAAGAATTTATAAAAAATTTCTCAACATGAAATTAATTGTTCTTTTACGAAATCCAATTGATAGAGCTTATTCTCATTATCAAATGCAAGTCAGAAAAGGATTTGAATCATTATCCTTTGAAGATGCTATAAAATCTGAAAATACTCGTCTATTAGAAGAAAAAGAAAAAATTATTGCAAATGAGAATTATTATGCTTACAATTATGAGATGTTCTCTTATTTAGAAAGAGGAATTTATGTAAAACAACTAGAAAATTGGTTTAAGGTATTTCCTAAAAAACAAATTTTGGTGTTGAACACTGAAGAATTTGTTCAAAATCCTACCGATGCACTATCTTTAGTTTTTGATTTTTTAAATTTGGATGATTATAATATAATAAACCTTAAAAAAAGCAATGTAGGTAAATATCTTCCAATTAAAGAACCAACTCGTAATTTTTTAAAAGACTATTTTAAATCATACAATATTCGTTTGTATAGACTGTTAAATTGAGATTTTAAATGGGATTAATTTCGTATTTTTTATAACTATAACTTTAATTGTATTATGCACAATGTTGTAACTTCTATGTTGATATGAATACCCGTTATTTTATTTATGATTTAATATAATTTGAAAAGAACATATTGTTTTTTTTAATTTAGTTTTGATTTTATAAAATCAATTGATTTTACAGGGGAAGGATCAATATTAGATATTACAGATTTA
The DNA here is from genome assembly GCA_029864335.1 of Candidatus Nitrosopumilus sp. Taxonomy (GTDB): domain Archaea; phylum Thermoproteota; class Nitrososphaeria; order Nitrososphaerales; family Nitrosopumilaceae; genus Nitrosopumilus. The sequence goes on from JAOTTS010000010.1 coordinate 24,374, forward strand.
TAGATACTTGTATAATCTAAAAAATAAATTAAATTAACTAACTTTGATAAAATACTTCCATTTACTGAATATACTTCTTTAAAATCAATTTTATTTTCATAAAAATAATCTTTTATCACATTCCATCTTTCTTTGGTTTTTACATAATCATCTTCACCTTCTAACAAAATTGGTTGAACATATGATGGTTTTTCCCATGCAACTATTCCATTATGACAAGCTTCAATCACATCTTCTGTCATTGCATGCATTTTTACATTTTCTTGTAGAGAGTTCTTGAATCTAATTGCTGCTGCTTGCAATCCTGATGGATAATAAATTAATGGAATTCCAGTTATCCACTGTGCTATAGAAAGAGCAGGATTACTTTCAGTCAAATTTTTTGATGAAATAATCTTTTCCTGAGTTTCTAATTCTTTTATTGATTCATAAACATCATCTGTTTTTAAAGGAATAATGGGTTTTAGTACCTTTAACATTGAAAATAAAAATGATACAAAAGAAGCTCTAGGAGAATGAATCTGAGCAATTTCTCTAAACTCTATCTCATTTTCAATAGAATAATCTTTAATTTTACCACCTGATGAAAACGCAATTATTTTACATCCCATTTTATTCGATAGTTCTAATGCTGACAAAACTTCTTGAGTATTTCCTGACACGCTGGTAGATATGACAAGTGTTTTTGAATCTACAGTTTTTGGTAAAAGATACCCTTTGACAATTGATGTATGTATATTAGTTTTAGATAGAATTGCTGCAATTATGTCTCCAATAGATCCAGAACCACCCATACCTGCAAATACTATGTGATTAACCCCATCAAAACTGACTTGTTTTTGATTAGATTCAAAAGATTTGCGTGCAAGTTCAGGCCACATATCATACACTTTATGCATTCCTTGAGAATCAAATTTCTTCAATGATACCAAATCAAGCAATAGTTCATATGAAATTTTTGGTGATATAACGGTTCAACTATTTTATAAGTAATTATTTTAAATATGGGGTAAAAATTTTTCATTTATGGAACACAATACAATCATTGATTCCTCACTTCGAACTGTAGAATGGAAAAACAACAAAGTTGTAATGATTGATCAAACCAAGCTACCTAATGAACTTGTTTTTGTTGAATATGACAATTTTAATCAAGTAGCGGATGCCATTAAAACTTTGGTAGTGAGAGGTGCTCCCGCAATTGGTGTTTCTGGGGCATTTGGATTGGCATTAGCAGTATTACAAAGCAAAGCAACTACAAAGGATGAATTAATTTTAGATTTAGATGATGCAAGAAAAATTCTTTTTGCAACTAGACCTACTGCAGTAAACTTGGGTTGGGGATTAGAAAAAATTATGAAAGTTGCAAAGTCTGGAAATTCAGTTGAACAAATTAAAGAATTAGTAATTTCTGAAGCTAAAAAAATGGCAGAAGAAGATATTAAAATAAACAAAGCAATGGGAAAGAACGGTTCTGTTCTTTTTGATAATAATGATACCATAATGACACACTGTAATGCTGGTGCACTAGCTACAGTTGCATATGGAACTGCATTAGGTGTAATTAGAGCAACTAGAGAGAGTGGAAAAAATGTCAAAGTAATAGCAACTGAGACAAGACCAATACAACAGGGTTCAAGACTAACAGTTTTTGAGCTGAAACATGACGGATTTGACGTTAGCTTAATCCCAGATACTGCTGTAGGATATTCTATGGCAAATGGATTAGTGAACAAAGTTGTAGTTGGTGCTGATAGAATTGTTAAAACTGGTCATGTTTTTAATAAAATTGGAACTTATCAGGTGGCAACTATGGCAAAACAACATGGAATTCCATTTTATGTTGCAGCACCATTATCCACAATTGACTTGGAAACCAAAGCAGAAGATGTTATTATTGAGATGCGTAAAGGAAGTGAAGTCACAGGAATTGGTGACAAAAAGACAGCACCTGATGATATTAATGTGATTAATCCTGCTTTTGATATGACCCCGCCTGAATTAATTTCGGGAATTATAACAGAAAAAGGAGTGGCTAGAGATCCCTATGAAGAATCCATCCTAAAATTATTTCAAGCTAATTAATAGAAAGTTTTTATTGTTTTTCAAACTGCACCATACAATATGACTGCTGTCTCTGCACAAGCAATTGAGGATTCTTTAAAACAATGCATGGATCCTGAAGTCCCTCTAAACATTGTAGAAATGGGATTAATCTATGAAATAGATGTTGCAGAAAATAATGATGTCAATATCAAAATGACAATGACCACACAAGGTTGTCCACTACATGAAACTCTCGTCCAAGATGCAACAAGATATGCCAAAAAAGTTCCAGGAGTAAATAATGTCAAAATAGACATTGTATGGGAGCCTGCATGGTCAATGGATAAAATGACTGATGAAGGAAAAATGAAATTAAAAAGCATGGGTGCTGCTATGAATACTCCTGCACCCATTAATTATGAAACTGCATTACCTCAAGGTGTTGGAAAACTAGTACAACAAGAAGATGGTTCTATGGTGTTGGCAAACGAACATGAACAAGGATTTATGGTAAATCAAGCAATAGTTGATTTTTGGAAATCATGTAATGGACAACGCAAAGTTACAGAACTAGTAGAAGTCTTTGCACAACAAACAGGTCTTCAAAGAAATCAAGTAGAAAAAGAAGTCATACAGTTATTACAACAATTACGTGAAGGTGGATTAATTGCAATCGCAGGTCATCCTGACACCCTAAATGTTGAATTTAAAAAATAATTCTAAAAAATATAGTTTGAATTTGCACCATCAAAGTTTATTGTAACACCTGATAAATATTTTATTTTATTTTCAATAATTGCTTTAACAAAATTCCCAATCTCTTCAGGCTCTCCAAGTCTTCTCATGGGTAGGGATTTTTCAAATTCTTTAACATTTTCTATTAATTCTTGAGTTCTATCTGTATTGATTGGACCTGGAGCAATGTTGATGCAACTAATTTTTTTTTGAGCATATTCTTTACTTAATACTTTAAAAACTTCAGTAAATGCTGCTCTATATGCAGAAGATATTATTAATTTTGCATTTGGTTCTTTGATTACATTAGAACTGATCAAAAAGATGTATCCATTATTATTAATTTTGATATTCTGTAAAATGGTGCAAAATCCTAAAAATAATTGATTGTGATATAATTTCCAATCCCCTTCTGTAATTGCTGAAAATAGTTTTGGAGAGGGACCTCCAGTATTAAGAACAAGAATATCTGTCTGTGTATTTTTTTCTAAAAATTTTCTCACACTATTCAAATCTGATGTATCTATATCATTCTTAGATGCTGCAAAAACATCAATATTTATTGATTTGAGAGAATCTGAGATTGCTTTTCCTATCCCTCTAGAACCGCCAAGAACTATTGCTCTAATCATATTTTTCCCAATAAACTTGATAATTAAATTTTTTTACTACACAAAATACTTCTTATTAAAACAAAAAATACTTTCAAAACAGCTTTGTTTAGTCTTTGAGTAAAAACTAAGACTAGATTGGCTGCACAAACGCTATATTTTTTCACCAAATTGTTTGCATTAGCAATCTTGGGGGCTCAAACATTTTTTTATGAAAGTATATTCATGCTGAAGTCTTTGTGCAAGGAATACTTTATGGATGTGAGATGCCGATGAATTATCCCTACGGTCTTTCACGTAATCCATATCCTAGCAGTCCTACTCCAACTGAAAAAGACGCCCAAATTCTGGGTGGAACCAGACATATCCAGGCCAAAGAATCAATATTAGAATGCATAACGGATCTATACAGACAATCATCCAAGCATCAATCAAATGAAAACGACTTTAGACTAATCACCGTAATACAAGATGTCGGATGCGGAAAAACGCACCTTGCCTTGCACATCAAGGGGCTAAGAATGCGACAAAATATTGAAAGCACCTATGTGGATTTGGCAACAATTTCACCTAAAACAAAGGAGAGTCTATATAATGCAATAATAGCAGGATTCAATCCATCTACATTTGAGGAGCTAAGAGAAAAATTCCTAAAAGATATATGTGATAAGGCAGACAAGGGTGATTTGCTAGCAAAAAAAGCCCTAGGTTATAGATTTGTAGATAAACTGGTGGGAACAACAATACAGGACAAAACTGAAGACATCCTGAATAATAAAAAAACGCATTCAAGTGAGAATTTAAAAAAATATCTAGCCTCTAACTATACCTCACATGAGTCACTAGTAATTCAAAATATCATTGACAAGATATTTGAACCAATATCAAATCTAGATGAATTTTTAGGAAGACTGTCAGCCGTTTCCAAATTCAGCCATAATCTTCTTGGTAAAATCACAGTGTATACATTTGATGAACTAGATGCGGATCCCAGTTCTGCTGAAATTGTAAAATCAATAATCAATAGACACATTCCATCTTCTGCTGTGATGCTTATTGCAACCCCAGCTGAATATTCTGAAATCAAAGAAACCAACGTATCACTGTTTGACAGACTAGAAAAGGCAAACTATAAGATTGATCTGGCTGGTTCAAATTCAATAGATGAACTCTCTGAAATTGCAATCGAATACATCAAACAAAACAAAAAGAGTGAAAGGTTCACTAAAAAACAACAAAATGACTTGACAGGTAAAATCAGAGTACTATGTGATGAATTTCCTGATTTCACAAGCGTGCGATCGTTAACAAATATTTTGTATCACGCCATGGAAAAATCTTCTCAATTAAGTCATGAAGAGATTTCTGAAGAAGCACTTGATGAAACTATCAAGAACGCATTCCCTGGGTTAAAGGTACATGACAGCATTCTGGATGTCCCAATAGGGCAATTTTTGAAGTTACGACTAGAATCAGCAGAAAACAAATCACAATCAAAAATTAAAGAAGCAATTTCAAACCTTGTTAATTTTGCACATGATACAGGAAAAATAACAAAGCCTGAAAATTCAAAACGAATGCTAGATGCAATTTACACTGATCAGTATGGGACAAAGATAGGGATTGCAGTAGTAATGGGCAAGGATCACGCCAAAAATTCTACATCCATTGAAAATATTCTAAAAGCATCTGCCTTTGTAGACAAACTACTAATACTAACAAATACTAATCTTCCAAAAAATCCACAAGCTACGATCATTAACATTGATAAAGTAAAAATGGTTGATTTACTTTACTTTAGTAACAGATACTCTGATAACAAGATCCTGGAACCAGAAAATGAAAAAATTCATACCTTAGCCAAGACTATCTCTATTATCTAAATTTTCTATAATCTTTATGAATTTACCAAAGATGAAATTTTACTAATTGAAGAAAACCATTTTATTCTAAAATTTACGCCTGAGGTTATTTTTAATTAGAATATTTTTACTACTTAGATTTCTTTAATTTCTGTAATTGTACCTAATACCGAATCCATCTGAACTATTGCTTTTTTATCCTCCCATTCAAGTGCAACATACCAATCACCTGAATCATTATGATATTTTGTCTCTAATGTTTTGATATTTTCTGGTATCACATCATATTTTTTTGCAATTCCAGATATTGCAAGTGCAATTGCATCTTTTTCCTTTTCTAACCTTCTTTTCATTAAACCTATTCCTGGACTCATATCATGACTACATCCTATCATCTAATATAGTTAATTCATTAAATTACCCATAATGTTGAATTTTCCTAATTTAGGCCATTACAATATTTCAAATAGTCTATTCATGATGAAATAACAAAATGAAACTAATTCAAAAATTATCTAATTCTAGATTTGCAAAATCAAGCACACTTGTTTCACTAGTATCAATTCTAGCAGTTATTGGTTCTGTCATAGTAGTCTCTGCAGGTTTTTGGGATGCCATATCGCATCTTCAAAAAGAACCTGAATTCTTTTGGAGCCCATCTCATATTGTAGTGTACACTGGCGTCTCTATGACTAGTTGTGCTGCAATTATGGGATGTATGTTGATATTTAAAAAATCAGTTCATGGTTCTCTGAAATCTGGAATTAAACTTGTTATTACTGGTTCAATTCTCCAAATTGTTTCAGGTTTTGGCGATTCATTATCTCATGATGTATTTGGAATTGATGGGCTAATATCTTGGTCTCATCAACCATTAGAATTTGGACTAGTTCTTGCATCCTTAGGAGGAATATTGATATTGAAAAACAGAGAACATACTAAACTCAAAGCATTTCTTCCTTTTTCAATTATAGCATTCTTGTTTTTTACAACTTGGCTACTTTTTAATCTGGTGTTAATATTTGGTCACACCATCCAATGTATTCAAATCTATGAAATATTTTCTTCAGGTTGCTCTATATTGTAATTTTTTATTTTCATATATGATACTACCATCATTCCTAAAGATCCTACTAGTATAGTAACTCCTGCTGGTATCATTTTCTGAGAATTTGTATTGCCAAATTCTATTTGCAAATCAATTTGATTTTTTGAAATATTTGTAATTTTTATAGTGTATATACCGTTTTCACTAAAATCAAAATATCCAACTGACATTTTTGTCTGAACTTTTTGTTCATCAATTACATTATCACCAGTATCTAATACCTGAACAAATACCTCTTCTCCTGTAAATTCAGGCATGTATAACTTGTAATATCCTATATCTACACCTGAAAATTCTGATTTTACTTCAATTGAATTTGATTGTTTTAGTAGAATTGAATCATGTACTTTTGCAGTTTCATTAAAAACTAATGATACCCAAATTATTCCTATAATTACCAATACTAGTGAAATCTTGAATGGTGATATCTTCATTTCATGATGATGAAGAATTATTTACTTTATAAGATAATCTAAAGGGCTCGGAGGGCTTCGATCCCTCGACCTAGCGGTTCGAAGCCGCTCGCACTATCCAGACTGTGCAACGAGTCCAAACAAGTAAGAATTTAACAGGCCTAAATATCTGTCTAGATACTTTGAAAGTATCAAAAAAAGTAGTTGGTGTTGAATATGCAATTCGAGATATTGTTCTAGCTGCAAGAAAAGTAGAACAAAAAGGAATGCAAGTTGATTATCTCAACATTGGTGATCCTGTTCAATTTGGCTTCCAACCTCCTGATAATGTAAAACAAGCTCTGATTGATGCAATTAACAAAGGTGAAAATTATTATTCCACATCTGAAGGTATCTTAGAATTAAGACAAGAGATCTCTAAAAAAGAAAATGCAAAGGGTCTCTCAATTGGCGCTGATGAAATTTTAATCACTAATGGTGTTTCTGAAGGGCTTGATATGGTAATCTCCTCAATTGTAGAAGAAGGAGATGAAGTGCTACTACCTGGACCATATTATCCGCCATATGCTTCTTATGTTAGATTACATGGTGGCATTCCTGTAGAATTTGCAGTTGACTTGGATAATTCAACACCAAATATTGAGGATATCAAATCAAAAATCACCTCAAAGACTGTTGCTATCTGTCTAATCAGTCCAAATAATCCAACAGGTATAGTGTTTAATGAAAAATCACTCAAAGAACTAGTAAATATATCAAATCAAAATAATCTATACATCATATGTGATGAAATCTATGATCAAATAATTTTTGATGAAAAGTTTGTTGGAATTGGAAAAGTTGCAGGAGATTCTCCTGTAATTGTTCTTAATGGATTCTCCAAAGTTCATCTCATGTCTGGATGGCGAATTGGATATATTGCATTTAATCAATCACCACAACTTGATGCATTGCGAGAACATCTTCCAAAACTAGCTAGAGTAAGAATTGCAACCAGTCTTCCAGTACAACATGCAGCTTTGGAATCACTTCGAGGCCCTCAAAATTACATTAATGATTTTGTCTCTGAAATCAAAAAACGCCGAGACTTGGTTGTAAAACGTCTCAATGAGATGCCTGGTCTTTCTTGCCCAAACCCAAAAGGTGCATTTTATGCATTCCCAAAGATTGAAAACAATAGATTTAGTACTGATAAAGAATTTGTAACAAAATTACTAGAATCAAAAGGTGTTCTTACAGTTCACGGTTCAGGATTTGGAGAAAAATATGGCAGTGGACATTTCAGACTAGTTTACCTTCCTAGTCTTGAAATACTAGATTCCGCAATGAATAAAATCCAAGACTTTGTTAGTCAATAACTCCAAACTGAAAACTTTTTTGGAATAATTTCAATAATACAATCCGTATCATCTAGTAATTCTTTAGCAGATTTATTCTCTAATGTATCAAAGTATTGTAAAAGAATTTTTTTTGCAATTGTTTTAACTTTTTTTTTATCTAAAATCAAATTGGCATCTCCTTGCCCCATTACTCCGTAAATATCAGGTGACTTTATTCCTACATCTACACAAAAAGCAACATGTTTGTTTTGTTTGACATTTTTTGCCTTTAAAGTTTTAGAATTTGTTCCAATATGAAATTTTTTTCCACTATACCTGTACCAAACAGGAACAATGTGAGGTATTTTGTTTTTACCAATAGTTGATAACCGTAATACTTTCTGAGATTTTAGAAATTCATCTCTTTTACCCATGTTTTCTAAATCCCAATACTATCATAAAAATCCCAAAGCCTATCATTGCAGCAGAAACTTTCTCATTGGTAAATTCTGCATTTACTAAAAAATCCTCGACAAATTCTGGTCCCCAAATCAATAACTGCTGAATTAGAACAATTCCACCCATCACACAAAATAGAATGCCTATTGCAGTAAACCAATTCCTACCACGTCTATAGTATTCGTGACTCATGATAAATGAAAAAGACTTAGATGATTTTGATACCTGGATTCTTTATCTTGTTCCTAATCATTGCATTAAGTAACAATGGTGTAGACATTTCTGCAAGATATGACAATTCAATTGGTCCTAAGTAAATTGATCTTAGACCTTTGATTTCATCAATCAAAGTATTTACAACTTGAACTGAATCATTGTCATCTCCACAAACAAATATGTCATAATCTAGTTGTAGAGTTGGATTTACTAATTTTTTCTCAGAAATCACATGAAATGCTGAAACCAATTTTGATTTATTTTTCATATGATTCAAAACAAGTTTGTATGAAAATGGTTTGTTTTCTTTAATTGAAACGCACTCAAATCCAACATCAGTCTTTGTCATTGGAACAATAGGAGATACTACAACACAACTATCCTTGACTTCTGATAATATCCCAGAACATACCGAATCAATATTCTCATAAGGAATTGATAAAATCAAAACATCACTCTCTTTTGCAACTGAAACATTATCGTTTCCAGAAATTGATCCTTTGATTTCACCAAATGCTTCTTTTGCAAGTTTCGTATATTCAACTGCAGATTCTGATGCTCTTTCAGCATCTCTAGATCCAACTATTACATCGTGATTTTGTGACCATCTTAGAGCAAAACCTTTGCCCATGCCACCAGTTCCACCAATAATTCCTACTTTCATGATTATTCATCTGATAATCTTATTATTATCTTTATTTGAATTCCAATCAAGTTGGGGCATATTATTTTCCTAAGGCATGGTCAGGCAAAAAACAATACTGAAAGAATTTTAGCTGGTAGAACAGAAGGTGTTCCTTTAACTGATATTGGAATAAAGCAAGCAGAACATACTGCTGAATTACTTGAACAAATGAATATCTCTACAATTTACTCTAGTCCAATTCAAAGAGCAAAACATACAGCAGAAATTGTTGGAAAACATAACTCCCTTGATGTAACCCTTGATGATCGTCTAATTGAACTTGATATGGGAAAATTTACTGGTGTTCCATATGATGAAATTTTTACCAGTCATGGTAATGTCTTTATGAAATTTTACAACGGTGAATTAGAAATAGCTCACAATGGAGTGGAAACTTTCTCTGAGGTCAAAAAACGAGTTTTGGGAATAGTTGATCATGTCATTGAAAAGCATCCTGATGAAAATGTAGTTCTTGTAACCCACATGGATCCCATCAAAGCAATGCTTTCTACAATAATGGATCTATCTCCTACTAATCTATTTGAGTTAATTATAGAGAATGCATCTCTAAATCTCTTTAGAGAAAAAGATCGAAAGTTCTCTTTATCAGGACTTAATGTAATGCATCCATCTCGTTTCGATCTACGTTGATTTCTAGTAATCTTGAAAACCCTTAAATAGAAATTATTGGCCACGTCATTCAATCGCTAATGAAGAAATTGGTCGGATTATTCTTGGTATTGGCAGTAATAGTAGTAATTCCAGCTATAGAGTCAGCATTTGCTGCAGGTGATGAACCTGGAGAATACCTCGATCGTAGAGCGGTTATTTGGAACTTATTTTTTAGAATGATGACAATAGCATTTGTAGTTGGTGCAGTAGTATCTGGTACTATGATTTGGCAATGTTGGAGATTTAGAGAATCACATCCAAAAGCAAAACCAACTGCATATGAGGGGACGGACTGGTAAAATTGAGCGGACATTCTAACTGGCCTGAATGGATCTATGTTGGTGTTGTAATTGCATTAATGGTTTGGGTAGGGGCAGAAGCTTGGGAAGCAGAAAGACTTGTGGAGCATGTTCCTGCAGATGCCAAAATTATCAAAGTTACTGGACAACAATGGTTCTGGACTTTTGAACATGAAGATGGTACCAAAGAAATTGGTGAATTACATGTTGAAACTGGCAAGGCATACAAGTTTGAGATAGAATCCAAAGATGTTAATCATTCTTTTAACATTCATGATTATGTTATTTTGATGGATGCAATTCCTGGTAGAGTTAACACTGTATGGTTTGCACCAACTGATGTTGGAGAACATGATATTCAATGCAGAGAATATTGTGGATTAATTCACTATAACATGCGAGGCACATTATATGTGGAGGAACCATCATCTTGATAACGCTTTTATCTCAACTATATGGGGGAATTAACTAATGGTTCTGGAACTCCAAAAGCCACGTCCAATTTGGCAAATAATGTTTTCAACACATCATACTGATGTTGGTTTACTTTATCTAATTACATCAGTAGCATTTTTGTTCATGGGTGGTGCATTAGCTCTTGCAATTAGAGCAGAGTTGTTCTTGCCAGGTGCACAAATTATTGGTGATGCAATGACCTTTAACAGAATCTTTACTGTTCACGGTACGACATTGATCTTTTTGTTTATAATACCATTTGCATCTGCAGTTGGTAATTACTTTGTGCCAATTATGGTTAGATACAAGGATATGGCATATCCAAAACTCAACGCGATTGCATTTTGGATGATTCCACCAGCAGGTGCACTCATCTGGTTAGGCTTTGCAGACTTTACGTGGTATGCAACACCACCTTACTCTATTATCAGTGCTCCAGGACCAGCTGCTGACATGTGGATATTTGGATTAAAGATTTTGGGTATTTCATCAGTACTTGGTGCCATCAACTTTATCGTCACAATTCTCAAATGTAAACATCCAGACATGTCAATTGGACAAGTTCCACTTTTGGCATGGTCATTTTTGTCATCCTCTTTGATTATTATAGTTGCAATCCCAACATTTGCTGCAGCACTGTTAATGTTACTTACTGACAGACTTGGTGTTAGTGGATTCTTCAATCCTGCAATGGGCGGAGATCCAATTGCATATGCCCACTTGTTTTGGTTTACGTTCCATCCAGAAGTTTACGTACTAGTGATTCCTGCAATTGGAATGATGTATGAAATCATCCCAAGATTTTCAAGAAAGCCAATTTACAGTTACAACTCTGGAATCTTTGCGTTTGTATTATTATCTATAGTTGGATTTTCATCATGGGCACATCATATGTATGCAACTGGCATGTCATTTACTGAAAAAACAGTCTTTATGATAGGAACTCTTGCAGCAGTTCCAGCATCTGCAATGCACGTCTTTAACTTTATTGCAACAATGTGGAATGCTAGAATCAAATTTTCAACACCAATGATGTGGGCAGTTGGGGGAATTGCATTGTTCTTCTCTGCAGGTGCAGGCGGTGTCGCAAATGCTGCCATGCCATTAGACTTTTCAACACACGATACATACTGGGTGGTTGGTCACTTCCACCTCTTTGTGATGGGCACTATTGCATTTGGTTCAATTGGTTATCTCTACTACATGTTCCCATATGTCACAGGAAGAATGTACAATGAAACAATGGGCAAAGTCCACTTTGTTATGTCATTCATAGGAACTGTACTGGTATTCTTTACACAACACGTACTTGGCTTGTATGGAATGCCAAGAAGAATTTTCGATTATCCTCCAATTCCGGAATGGATTGCTATGAACCAGATTGTAACAGTTGGTGCCATGATTATTGGTGTCAGCATGGCAATCTTCTTGATAAACATGATTTACAGTTCTGGAAAAGGAAAACTTGCAAATACCGAAGATCCATTCGGTGTAGGTGGCAAGTATTACTATCCATTTGAGGCAAAGAACCCATCACATTAGGAGATAAATGAAAATGAGTCACGATAATCAACAAACAGTTTACAGGACAACACCAGCCAGAACTGGAAAAATGATGATAATTATGTTAGGAATTTGTATTGTCGGTGGAGTAATATTCTTCTCAATGTGGGATTATTGGATTTCACAACCACCTCCAGTTGTTGCAATGATGGCAGGCGAAGCAGACCACTCAGCACCAGCAGCACAAACTGGAAAAACCATTACAGAGGATCTTGTGTTTATTGAATCATCAGACTTTAGGACTTTGGCATTTAATGCATTACCAGGGGAGCCTGACAACAATCCAATAATTAACATGAATGTTGGAGATAAAGTTGTGTTCAATGTAGACAATGCCGGAAAATCATTTCACGCATTTGGTGTTACAAAAGACGCTGAAGGCTTTGGTGGACTAATTCCTGGTAGTGAGGTAGCATCAGCATCAAACCCATTAAAACCAGGAATGAGCGGAACTTCTGAATTTGTTGCAGGTGAGGAGGGAACCTACTATTACATCTGTACAGTTCCAGGTCATAGAGAACAAGGAATGGTTGGAGAAATCATCATTGGTCCTTCACAAGGTGGTGGTACAAAAACTGCAGCAGCCCCAACTGGTGTATCGCATGACTTTACTTTGGACTTTGTAGAATCTAGTGATTTCAGAACTTTGGCATTTAACGCATTACCAGGAGAAGATGGACATAATCCAGAAATTAGAGTAAATTCAGGTGATGAAGTAACTGTTACATCTAACAATCTTGGTAAATCATTTCATGCATTTGGAGTTGTTTCAAATCCTGAAGACTTTAACAGTATAGTGATGAATTCAGCAATCGCAGCAGCATCAAACCCATTAAAACCAGGTGAGGGTGGAAGTGTTACTTTTACTGCTGGTGCGCCAGGAACTTACTATTACATCTGTACTGTTCCAGGACATGCATTACAAGGCATGCAAGGTAATTTTATAGTAGAATAATTTTGGCAATTCAATATCTTGCATTAGCAACAATGATTGTTTTATATTCGCTAATGTTTGTTGGAGGATATATTTCAGCAGCTGGACTTGGATTGACTTGTCCTGAATGGCCTTTATGTCCTGATGGTATAATGCCTTCTGAAGAATATCTTATTGAGTGGATTCATAGATTTGTTGCTGCTACCACTGCGAGCTTAGTTGCTGCAACAATGATTGCAAGCTGGCTAAACAAAAACGCTGATAAAAAGATCAAATTCACAAGCACATTTGCTTCTGCTTTAGTAATTACACAAATCACATTAGGTGCACTTGTAATTGATATGAAACTTCATGCTGTCCTAGTCGCAGTTCACCTTGGTGTTGGAATACTGTTGTTTTCAATGGTATTGTTGACCACATTGTTTGCATTTAGAATTTCTAGAATGACTATAAAATCTACAATTTAGATTTTTTGAAAATTTTTGGCAAATAAATATAGATCATTATTCCTGTGAAAACTAGAGCACCCACAATTATTGCACTAAAGAAAATTATTCCAAATGGACTTTGGGTACCCATATTAAAAGTATAAGTAATAATGCCTTCTTTTCCACTCATATCATACAAATCAATCTTTACAATATGATTTCCTTGTTGTCTCCAAACATAATCAAAATCCCAATGAGAACCTTCGATGGATTTTGGAGGAATTGTATCTACCTGTTGACCATTAAAAAAAATTCGAATTCCCATTGTAAATCTATCCACTTCATTATACTCAAATCCTTCAGTTACTTTTACCAAAAATTGAGATGGTTCTCCAATTTGTGGAAATTCTGGTAATGTGGCTACCTGCACTCTATATCCTGCCTCAAATTGCTCTGCAGAATTAAACATCGAATGAGCATATGCTTCATCAAAAGCTGTGACTGATGAAAATATTAAAATCAAGATCAGATAAACTGATCGCTTTTTAACCATTCAAAGAATATACTATTTTACATGAATATATTGTAAATCAATTATTTTACGGAAATCTTCAAAACCTTTAAATCCTTATTGGCAAGAAACTCAATCGTTGACCCTCGTTACAAAATCAATCGATATTAAGACACCTGTAGAGAATGTTTTTACCTACTTTGCAAGACCAGAACACGTTTCTGATCAAATCAAAAATGACACAGTAGGCATGACAGTAGTTCCTATGGATATCAAAGAAGGAATGGGTGTTGGTACAACCTTTAGAATTATCGGTGACTTTAGCGGTAAACGTCTAGAGTGGGATTGTGAGACAACTGAATTCATCAGAAACGAAAAGATTACAGCAAAACAAATTGAAGGTCCATTTAAGACATGGCAAATCACAAATGAATTCAAAGCATTAGGAAATAATCTCACTAGAGTAACCATGTCAGTAGATTATGAAATGCCATTTGGTCCACTAGGAGTAATCTTGGATAAAGCAAAATTTGCAAAATCTGCTGAGAAAGGAATGGAAACTGCTCTTTACAACGTTAGAGGTTTACTAGAAGGAAATGGCTCAATTCCAGTTTACATCACACTAGATGCATACCAAAAACTTCTTGCCGAAAAGAAAAAGATGAATGATGTTCCAGTTTCAACTGCACTTACAGCAATTATTGAAAAGTACAATGAAATTGAAGCAAAAACCCAAAACTAAATTTTCATTTATTTTAAAATCTTAAGATTAATAACAACTCTGGGCATATTCATTTTGGTGGGTCTATAGCGCAGCCAGGTAGCGCACCGGACTCTTAATCCGGTTGTCAAGGGTCCGAATCCCTTTAGACCCGCTCAATTTTCAAATTCCTTGTGACAATGTTTACAAATTTTTCTCAATATTATATCATCTAAGATGATATTTATTGTGAGATACTATTCTTTTTTCACTTGGTTTGTATTTACCTGTAACGATATAGTTGATAGCATCACTCATAAAAACTGATGATCTCCAATTCTTTTAAGATAATGTAAGAATAAAGCCTCAACTAGTACACATTTAGTATTATTAGATTCAATTAGTTTTGGTCATCTTTCTTTGTATATTTTATTTGTGAATGTTTTGCATAGATTATGTAACTTCTATATTCTATATGGAAAATGGATTACTTAATTCCAATTCCATAGAGACTTAATTATTTTTGGGGAATAAAGTTGATGTCATTATTAGATAACGCATCACGAGGATTCACCCACCATTTCGGGAATTAAATGAGACGCAGATTGGTGTGAAAATTATGAATAAGAAGTAAACCTGATAAATATGTAAATTAGAATTTGAAATTGTGAAAATTGGAATAATTTGTGCAATAGTATTGTCCATTGCAATGTTTGCAATTCCTTTCTCTTATGCTGAAGAAACAATTACATTTTTCATTCATCCTCATCTTGTTGACTGTGTAGGAATTGGACCACAGAAATGCATGCAAATTCGAGAAAACCAACACTCTGAATGGCTCAATTTTTATAACCACATTGAAGGGTTTTCATTTTCCCAAGGAAACTCATCAAATTTCTGTAAAAACAACTGATGTTGAAAATCCACCAACTGATGCTTCAAGCAAAAAATATAAATTAATTGAAATAATTAAACAAGAATCTACAACAGATCATATTCCATACAAGAAAACATGTGCACCTGGATTTGTTCCATTAGGAGAGATATGTGTTCTAAATGACAGATGCGGTTCTGGAATATATCCTGGAAAAGTGTGTGTCATGGATGGCATAGAACAACCATATCTCAAACCATTACAACAAGGCAATGCAGGAATTTCAGCAACTAATATTATTTGTGCAGAAGGTTTGAAACAAATGTTCAAATCTCATAATGGTTCTCCTGCATGTATCAAACCACAATCAGTTAATTCACTAAAAGAACGAGGATGGCAGACATTCATGCCAATCTTTGCATGTACACTAAAATATGCACCCAGTATGTGGAGTGGATAAAAAGACTAATGGAAATAATTGTATGATTAATTCGGAACACATTACAATAAAACACCAAGGCGAATGCCAATGAATAAAAAAATTGTAATGGGAATAGGAATTGCTGTAATTGCAATTGGGATATTTATTCTGACATTAACAAATCCCAACTTGAGAGAAAACAAAGATACATGGTTTGGTTTTATCGACACAAGTTCAGAACCTATTCCTCCTGTAACTCAACAAGACCTACAAGAGATGATTGATGAGTGGATGAACAATCCTGACGAAGATGATACAAAACAACGCATAGAAATCATGAAGGCATATTATATATTTGAAGAAACAGGACAGAAATTAACTCAAGAGAGAAGGGTTGCTGATTATGAATCAGATCAGGAAAATGGTTAGTCTTGATATACCTAGAGAAGAACTTGACCAATTAAGACAAGATATTCGTGAAGAGATCAAAGAATTAGGATTTGATTTAGATTCTTTGGATACAGATTCAAGTTGAATATGGCTACAGTTAGTCATTGGAATAATGGTGTGATGGATGATGAGGCATTTGTTCAAGGGATTCAATTTTTAATCAAAGAAAAAGTATTGCAAATCCCATCTACATCTCGGGCATAATTTCTGAAGATAATACAATTCCAACTTGGATTAAGAACAATGCTGGATGGTGGGCAGATGGACAGATTGATGATGGTACGTTTGTAAACGGAATAAAATATCTTATTGAAAATGGTATAGTTCGTGTTTCTTGATTTAGATTTATCATAAACAAATAATCACCAAGATTTACAGGATCATGGCTGAATCTCTCTGAGGAATCAGCCACCAAATTGGATAAAAAAAGTTACATGGGCTCACAGGGACTCTACCCCCATTTTGAGTATGAAAATAGACGCATTTAATCAGAATCGATCATGATAATTGTGGTGTATTTTTTATTACCAAATTAAATTCTGACAAATAATGTCCCAGTTAATAGAATTGATGAACATCCCAATTACTATAGATATAGAATCTACAATAGCAGATGCCACAAAAATAATGCTTGATAAAAAAATAAGCAGAGTTTTAGTAACAAAAAATGAAAAAATAACATCAATTGTAACAGAAAAAGATCTAGGGTTATTTCTTCTTAAAGATAAATCAGATAGAACATTACAACAAATCTCATTAAGCGAGATAATAAAGCCAGTACTAACAATTTCTCAATCTATTATGATTCAAGAATGTGCAAAAACAATGCTTCAAAATAACATTGGTTCACTTGGAATAACAAATAATGATAAAAATATTGTAGGCATCATAACAAAAACAGATCTTGTAAGAGATTTTGTAAAAAACTATCAGAATAAAACAACAGTAGGAGAATACATGTCAGCACATTATTCTTGGGTTTCTTCAGATTCTGTACTTACCCAAGTTGTCTCAAAAATGTTAGAGGAGAAAATATCTCGTGTAATTATAAGAAATAAAGAAAAAATTCCCATCGGCATCATAACATTTCGAGATTTATTCAATCTTGTAATATCTATGGGAATTCAAAGAGACAGAATATTCCTAAAAAGTTTTGAATCAGAACATGGATTGGGAGAAACTCTTCAATCTAGTGAAGTAATGCAAAATGAGATCATTACTGCAAATTATGATGACGATATGGTAAAAGCATGTAAATTACTTTTAGATAATAAAATTAACGGAGTGGGGGTATTATCAGATAAAGGAGATTTGATTGGAATTTTAAGCAAAACAGACATTATCAAAGCAATTGCAACTTTGAACTAGACTCAATATGGATCAATGATCTGAACAAATGATTCATGAATATTATAAACAAATTGTGTATTACATGTATTATGAAAGATAACAATAACAATTCAAATATATCTTGGGAAGAAATTAGAGGTCTAACTTGGATATTCACAGAAGAATAAGATTAGTTTTAGATTCAAGCTATTTCTGACTTGAATCTTCAGTGGAAAATATTGCTTTGTTATGCATAAAATGATGTAAATTTTGTACCCCCAATGGTAAATGAGTCCATGGAGATTCGAACTCATCTATTTCAGAGTCCATAGATAATTCTTTCATTTTAAACGACCCAATTTCCTAAGTTTTACTAACATATCTTCAATTTGTCGTACAGGATGTTTTAAGATTGATTCATACAAACTAGCAGTATTTTTTTCCTTTAAGTTTAAATCGTATCTGTAACATTTCCAAAATACATTATTCAATAATTTTGAAGTTCAATTTTTGTAAAACTATCCAGTTTTCAAGTTTTCCAGATATCGTATGATTCTAACAACCCCTTAATTGCATGATTGTATTGTACCGATTGGGAGTTACGAATTTGGAGTATTTTCTTAATCTCTCGCTTCCTAAGAGTTGTTTCTACCTCAATTCTGTGTTTTGAACAGTATAATCCAGATTCCTGACAGGCATGACAGTGGAGAAACTTAGAATAGTCCATATTTGGCACCAAAAACCATCAGTTATAGAGTTATCGTATAAATCGTTCATTTTGGGGATAAAAATAGATGTAGGTATGAATACAATGGCACTCCATGTGAGATACCTTCAGATTCAAAATATTAAAACTAGTTTTTTAAATGTTCAAGATACATTTTCATAAAATTAGTATCTATTACTGGTTTTAGAAAATTATTGTCTGATTTGAAGGCATTAATTGCTTCTTCGAGGGATGTAGGTAATTTTTTGATGTTAAGAGATTTCATTTTACTGGCTGTAAGTTTGTAAGTATTTACATCTACAGGATCAGGAGGTTGAATCTTCTTTTTTATTCCATCCAGTCCCGCTAGCAATATAGCTGATTCAACAAGGTAAATGTTGGACGTAGGATCAGGTGGACGATATTCTATTCTTTTAGTTCGTGGATTCTTTTTATTATGTACAGGAATCCTGACACTAACTGAACGATTCATTTTCCCCCATGCAATATTAGTTGGAGCTTCATAACCCGGAACAAGTCGTTTGTATGATTGTATTGTAGGATTTGTAATTGCACAAAGAGATCTCGCATGTTCTAATAAACCTCCAATGTAATAATGTGCAGTTTGACTTAATTCTGCATATTTATCTGAAGGATCATAAAATACATTGTAATTTTTTTTGTTTTTTGTTTTCCAGAGACTTTGATTAATGTGAACTGCTGAACCGTTATCATTTGGAATAGGTTTTGGATTAAAGCTTGCAATCATTTTACGTTTTGAAGCAATTTCACGAACAGTTTTCACTCCTGTAATAAAAGCATCTGCCATTTCAGTTAAACCAGTATGTGATAGAACAATTTCACTTTGACCTGCAGTCGCCACTTCATGATGATGTGCTTTTGTTTTTATTCCAAATGTTTCAAGAACATCACAGACCTCATCTCTGAAATTGGTTAACGTGTCAGATGGTGAGTCTCGATAATATCCTTTTTTTATTTGGATTGTATCTTCCAAGTTTTGAGATCCCCAAGGAGCTTCCTTTGATGTAATTTGGGAGTTTTTTTCCGTTGGATCAGGTTTATCAAACACAAAAAATTCTATTTCTGCTGCCCAATTACTAGAAAACCCATTTTTCTTGGCAAAACGTTCAGCTTTTTCTGAAATATATCTTGAATCTCTTGAATATCTCCCTCCATCAAATCCCAGATGTATGTTTGCAAACATTCTTGCAGATTTGGAGACATAGGAATTTTGATTATTTTTGTAAGAATCAAAGTAATCAGGTAAGATTACAAAAGTTAAAGGATCAGGAATTAAGATAATATCTGATTTCTCAATCTCTGTAAATCCCAAAATGGAGCTTCCATCTAAAGGAAAACCATCAACGAATGAGTCATTTGTCAGCTCTTCTGCAGGAATACTAAGCTGATGAATTAATCCAAAAGGGTTACAAAATTGTAATCTAATCCATTTCACATTAAATTTCTTAATTCTTTCATTTATTTTTTTAAAATTCGTGTCAAATTTTAAAATAACATACTTATTGATAACCTTAGTTGATAATACTCAATTTAGATAACTTAAATTGACAACATAAACTGTTTGTGTTAAATTAGAATTTATGTTCTAATCTTTGGTTAGGTTCCTGAGGGTTTGAACCATTTTTGGGTATGTTGTTAGTAGCTTTTATCGTACCTATGACTGCATTTTCATTCAATGTTGCAGTTGCACAGCCACGGAAGATGGCAAATTCACAGCAATTATTCATTAGAAATTACTTGTAACCTCTCCATCTGTGGACCGTGTTCATTTTTGAAAATAGCATAAACCTTGGTAGATTTTATCTTTTTACATTTTTTTTGAATTATTAAAATTTGATCATTTTGCAATATTGTCGGGATGTCATCTTTTACTTTTTTCCATTTTTCACCCAATCCAAAAGCAGATCCCTCCACCTCAGTTTCATCCATGCTGTTCATCCTCTGTTTGTACCAACAACATTACTTTTGCCGGATCATCACCTAAACGTACAAATGCAAATTTTTCCCCATCTAAATGAAATTCATACCCCTTATTCAATTCCATTTTTTCTGGATCAAAACTTATTCTATCTTTAATGACATTAATTTTGGAAGATATGATTGGTTTTATTATTTCATTATATGATATGTCATGAGTCTTCAATATGTCATATACATCAGGCAAGGAGAAAACAAATCCTATGTGAACACAATCCTTTTCGTCACATAAAATACAAAACAGCTCTCCTCTCTGAATAACGACTTCTGCAATTCTGTTCTTGATATTGTCTTTTAAAATTACTTTGTCGTCATTAAAAGATATTTTTTCAAGCTTTGGAGCATATCTTGCAAAAGCCTTGTCCTTTTGCATCATCTCCTCTATCATGTATGTTACATACCCTGAAAAATCAGTAATACCTTTCAAACGTAACTCTTTGTTTTTTTAAATGTACGTGTCATGTAATTTGTTATAAATACACTCAGAAAGAGTAGGAATGTTTTTGGCAGTAATTTTGTTGTTATCGTTCATTTTTTAAATCCTCAATTTTTCATCAATTTTTCTTTGAAAATTATTCCATTTTACAATCATTTGTCGATCTCCTTTGGTTTGACCATTTGTTTCCACTTGTGTTCCATCTGTAAATGTACTTCCCACCTGTGTGATGAATCAAGGGAAAAATGACAGATTAAACAGAGATTGGACATAAGATCTAAGTTACTGATTATTACAAGTTAAGTGGATGGTTATTGTAAACTAAAAGAAATGATGGTTAACCAAATGGGCAATACAAGAGATACCTGCGATAATATCAGTTTTGATGTATTACTATTACCTATCAAATCTTGATGGTTTGCTGCAACAGAGGTAAAATATATCAAGAAATTAGGATTTTTTGCATTTAAAGGGATGGATTATTGCGAAAAAATAGTGTTTAAAAAATGGGATTAGAAAATACTATTCATCCTGAATCATATTGCCATCTTTTAACTACAGAGCCATAAGAAATTTTTTCACTAATTGGCATAAACTTGTGAGGTTACCTATGAAATTAGTTCGAGATCTCAACTGATTTTCAAATATTTGTAATAACCTTCTATTTTTAATCAAAATTTACTATTCATGTGTCAAAATATTTTTTATATGAAGTTATGAAAAAAACCACACTTTGGATTGGATGTAGTATAATTTTATTTTTAGTGATATTACCATCAACTATATCTAACTCATATTCTCAAGTTAATGAAATAGATTCTTTAGAATCAAATTCTAAAATAAATTATGAAATTGGTGTTTACCTTCTCAATGGTAATTTCCATCGGATGATGGCATGATGTATGTCCTATTTGAGTCCCAAAATGGTAAATGGACCCACGTGGTTTTGGACTTGTCTATTTCAGTGGTTCATAGATATTTTTCTTCAGGGAAAAAGTGGAATCTCAGAGATTTTCTCTACTTGATCCCAGTCAACTTTTATCTCTCCATCTTTTTTTCCAATAGTCATCAAATCTTCAATTGTTTTTTTGGAAAAGTCATAGTATTTGCCAGATATACTTTTTGTGTCATCTTCTCTTTCAATACGATGCACATAGACTCTAAATCTGCCTTTAAGAATGTCTTCATATTTTCTTTTTTGTCCTGAACGTTTTAGACTTGTAGTATTTTCTTTGTCCAAACCTGCAATTTCGTCTAATAATTTTATATCTTTCTTTTTGTGTATTAGCTGTTTTATTTTATCGATGTAATCCAGATAATCAGTTATCAAATTGAGTACTTTCTCATCGTACAATGTTTTGTCATGAAATATTATGTCCCATCTTCTATCCTCTATGAAATCATTATCCTTTGGTATTGGATTATCTTTTAGTCTTCTGGGCCATAATCCAACTATGAAGACTTCAAGATCAGGTATTTTATCAGAACCTTTTGTCTTTTGCCAATAATCTCTGTGATGCTGTACTAGTTCTCTTAGAGGGGTGTTACTCAAAAAGCTACCATCCCAAAAGACTCTTTTTTCTGGATTGTTTTTATCATCCAACTCTTGATGTTCATAGTTTTGTGGAAGCGCAACACTAGTCATCAAATGTTCTATTTGTATGCCTTTTGGATACTCAATTATGATCTCTTGGGAGTCATCCCAATAATGAACTTCCGTATTATAGCTATCAAAAGTTACAGTCTTTCCTGATTGTACATCAATGGTTGTACAAAGGAATCTAGGTTCGTCTTTCTCAAAGCTGGTTAAAATAGGAAACTCTACAAATTTTTCTTGTTCCAAAAATTTTCCAAGGATGTCATTAGATATACGATATCTAGATCTTACTGCATAATCTAGAAATTTTTTATCTAACTCAAATCTTGTTGAAAACACATTCGGAGCACCATTTGCTACAAACTGTCTTGCAGAATAGTATCTTCGAGCTGTTTCACCTGGTGCAATGATTCCTTTAGAGAAATTGTTTAGGTTATTCCAGTATTTTGTAAAACCTGGCGTTTGTTCAACTAGTGTTTTTGTTTTTATTGTATTCCAATACTCTTCTAGTTTCTCTAGGGAATCACTCCACTCTTTGTTCTTTAAATAGTTAGTTAGTATGATTGCTCCATTTATTGCCCCTATTGATGTACCTACTATAATATCAAAAAGAAGTCTGTTTTCCTTTGCTGGCTTATTATCAATTTGACTAATCTTATCAAATAATGTACTAAATACTCCTGTCTCATAGGCTCCTAAAGATCCTCCTCCTTGTAGGATTAAGGCTCTTTGTACAGCAGGAATTTCTTTTTTATTGTGATTATCTCTGCTCAAAACTATTGTTTTATTGTCTCTATCATTCAAAAGGATTTAAAATATGGGCCCACGGGGATTCACCCACTAAATGGGGGGTGAAAATGGATACAGGTAGGTGTGAAATATTATTTTAAAAAAATAAAAAAATCCAACCGAAGTTGAAGATTATTTCATTCGTACAATGTCTATTTTGACAACTGGGTTACCCCATGCATGAACACTTTCAAGAAGATCTTCTCCGCCCATAATTCCTGGATGAGGAATAATTATGCCGTCTTCGGCAATTGCAGGATTACTTACACCAGTTCCTTCATCATCTGAAGAAATACCAATAACATCTTGACAAGGAGGTACTATGTCTGCAAAATCTTCTGTATTCATTTCAGTTCGTGCATCGTATACTTCTACATAGATAGTCTTTTGGGTTATTGGAAGTTTGACTGAGTCAATTCCTGCAAAACCATCATTTGTACAAACCAACATGCTTGCAAAAGAAAGATAGTTCATTTTACCTTCAGATGATACCACAAAGGTCTCAGAATAACTCAAGCCTGTATTTCCAGGATCATTTGCTGGAACTAAAGGAGTTTCACCTTGAACAATACTCAAAATGCCTGATTTACCTTGTAGCATATTGACTAGTTGTTCTGGATTTCCATTTTCAGCTAATTGCTGAATACCATCACTTGCCATCTCACCTACAGTAAAAAATCCTGCATTAACAGAATGAGTTACTAAGAGAGGTGGAGTAATTGGTTGTCCAGGTGTAAGATTTGTAATGGTAACCTCATACATCTTTGATTTTGCTGCATTAGATTCAGGTATTCCTGCTATACTTACAACAGATAGCATTGCAACTATTGCACTTAGTGCAAGAATACTTGTATTTTTTGATTTCATTAAACAAGTTATTTGAAAAAATTAACTTAAGGATTTATCCACTTTACACCCCAATCTTTTCTGGGATTATCTTCGTGTAATCCAGACAAGAATAGACAAACCAATAGTCTGAATCACATTAATGATAAACAAGTAATGTGCAACCATATCAGCTGACATCATCAACGCCTTATCATCCATGTAAAGTGTAGACCAGAATAATACAATCACAATATTTTGAAGCATTAACAAAGCAGCTACTAATACTAAACCAGAAGTATAGTATGATCTAATAACTCTCATGTTTTGTACATAAGTTGTAATTACGACTAGCAACAATACAATGTTAAGAAATGCAGAGACCACTGCAGCTAGCATAAAGTCTATCATGATTTATTTCTCCTGAAATTTGTTAATTTACTTTGTTCCAATTTTTTGCATAATCTCCTCTAATATGGTTTGGTTTTCTTTCATAATTTGTGTTAATTGATATTCTGCACCATAATCTTTTTCTGCTTTTGTAATCAGTTCATTTTTTGAAAGAATCTTTACATGATGCAAAATTGTTTTGTAATCTAAATTCATCACTGTTGCAATTTTATTTGCATTCATAGGGGAGTTTTTGAGTAAATTGAGTATTTTTGCTCTGTTAATTCCTCCTCTTGTGCCTGCAATAATAGACCAAAGTATCATTTTGAATCTAGGATCTGGTCCTGATTGTCCATTATCAGTTCCTGAAAACGAAAATAATCCTCGTGGAATAATTCCTGAAAATGAAAATACCGGTAAGGTAATTGTAGCTGTAAACACTGATTGTTCACATTTAGTGGAAGATATAAAAAATGCCTTTTCAAATTTTTTAGTAATATTATTAAGATAATTCTGCACTGCCAAACAAAACGCCAAATGCTTTACACCAAATTAAAACTTTGTTGTGTTTACTCAAATCAGTATCATCTGGAATTACATAATTTTGATTTCCTTTGTTCGCTTTTAATTCTCCTAAATTGATAAACTTCGATGCATTATCATCAATTGACAAGTAAACATACAAGTCTGGACCATTAGTTGATTTAAAATTCTCTAGTCGTAACACATTGCTTCCATCTTCTAATGGAATTGTATAGACATCACCTTGTGTATCATGAATTCCATCACCAACACCAATAAATGCACCAGTAAAAGACATTGGAATAATATCTTCCATCGTAGTATCCTCCTTCATTATTTCTTCTTCCATCTCTGATTGAATAATTGCACCAGTGGGTATTACTTCATCAATAGTTGATTCTGTAAAATATGGAGACAATGCAAATGCTGAGATGATTCCAACTAGAACTAATGCAATAGTAATTGCAAATAATTTATTCATGATTAAATCATATAATTTTAGTATAAAGCATGTTTTCCAGTTCTCGCCCCCATCTTTAGGAGCAAAAATTAGTCCACGGAGATTCAGCCACCAAATTGGGCAATAAAAGGGACGCGGAATAAAAAAGAAAAGATGATTTGAAGTTATTTCAGCTTCAATCTAGTAGCTTTACGGATTATTGCAGAATGATCTGCTCTAGCACTAGTAGTCAGATACAGAAGATTTGCCCTACCAATTGGTATTACTATACGTTTGATTTTACCATATTCGGCAAGAGCATATTTTCCTTTTCCAATCTTTCTTGAGAGTTGATTTCGAGCTTTCCAGATATTTGCAGATGTTTTTAGTGATTTTAGGCTCTCTTGTGCTGTTAAAAGATTTTTTACTCCTTTTCTATGGCCACTAGATTTTATTCTTCCATTCAAGTCAGTTATTGTTGCATAACGAATTGAAGGACTAATTTTCATAGCTTTTTCTTGAAAGCTTTGGTAATCCATTGAAAGATATTGATATCTTCTTTATGTTAAAGTTTTAAAAAATAAACAAGGGTTTTTTCCTTCCTAAAAAAATAAATAAATTTCATTTAAAGAATTGAACAATAAAAATGAAAATTAGAGAAAGTGGAATGCCAAAGGAAAAGATCTGGGAAGGTTTTTTCAATCCTGTTAAAATCCTCAAAATCCTAGGTATGAGTAAGAGTATTTGTGATGTAGAATTTGGCTGTGGTTTTGGTACATTTACAATTCCTACTGCAAAAATGATTAGTGGAAAAATCTATGCTATCGATCTTGAACCAGAAATGTTAAAGATCACTCGGAATAAAGTAATAGGAAAAAAATTAGAAAACGTTGTAACAGTACAACAGGATTTCCTTACAAAAGGGTCTAGCCTAAATTCCGAAAGTGTTGACTATGTTATACTTTTCAATATACTTCACGAAGAAGAACCAGAAAGACTTTTTGAGGAATCTTGGAGAATTTTAAAACCCATGGTATACTAGGAATTATCCATTGGAATTATGACCCCAAAACGGCAAGAGGGCCTCCTATGGAAATAAGGATAAAACCTGAGCAATGCATTGAGCTTGGAAAGTCATCAGGATTTGTTAATCCAAGTATGTATGATCTTAAACCATTTCATTATGGAATAACATTAAAAAAATAATTTCAAAAGTTCAATTCCTAAGAAGCTTGAATCATTTTTGGGTAAGAAAAAAGTTCCATGGGCCCACGGGGATTCACCTACCATTTCGGGAAAAGAAAAAGATTCCATTTAGGATCCATGACTTTTCTAATTTCACTCAAATGACTTAGCAATCTTTGTAATTCGATGGCCACAATTTGCACAAAGATTACTTTTTTTATCAAATCTAAGTTCTCCACATTTGTCACATCTAGTAAAAGCCATAATACATTCAAAACCAACTAAGAATTAAGAATGATCTTGATTTTGAACCAGAACTTTAGAAGCTTGAACCTTTTCTGGGTTAATCTAGATTCTTTGTAAAGGAATTATCTACAGTTGTGATTGTTAGTACGGTATCATCGTAAATCCTAAGACAATATTATGTTAAGAATAAAACATGACTGAGAAATCTTAATTTTACAAATTAAAGATTATTCGACGAATGGCTAGTGACCAAAAGGATCATTTAATCACTAGCTATAGAAGTTATCACATAATACTATTGATTTGGATATAAAAGACCATCTGTAACAAAATCAAACAAATGTTCATAATTACCACATTAGTATTTTTATTTCAAAGTAACAAGCATTCTATAGATAGTAATCAACTAGTAAAAACATCAATGTGTAAACGCTGATGTTGGAACCAGAACATAGAGTTGTCCTTGGATAACTACTTGGTTTTTGTTACTATCTGTATTTACCTAAGAGAGTTCTAAACTCTTTGTTTTTCTAACTGTTTTTGTAGAAAAACCAAACAAACGTTTGGAGTTTACATAACACGCTCTTGTATTAGTTTAACATAATCATATTATGGTATATTCTAACACATTGTATTTTGCATCACACTTTGACAAGTTGACTGAAAAAGTACTCTCCACTTTTAATGTAAAACAAAAATCACAAAAAAATATTAATCTAGATAAAATCACACTTGCAAAAATTTTGTTTGTACTACGTGGAAAAGGACATCCTGAAGAACTTGACTAGAACATATAGAAGAAGAGACACAAAATATCCCACGAGAGATGGAGATAGTAATCCTGTTTGTAGAGATCCAAACTGCAAGGATTGCACCTAAAAGATGAGTAAAAAGTATGAAGTTCATATGGGCCCACGGGGATTTGAACCCCGGATCTTCGCCGTGTAAGGGCGACGTCATAACCGACCTGGACTATGAGCCCAGAAACCTACCTTGTTAAAATCCATTTAAACTTTGAGACATGGGAAAATCTAGAAATTTGATAAAAAAATTAGAATTACATGAATACTTATAATTTTTTTTCCAGTCCTATTGGATTAGGGCATGTGACTCGAGATATTGCAATTATAAATAATTTTGAAAATATCTCAACAAACTTTGTAACAGGAAGTGGAGCTGCAAAAATTCTCAAAAATTTACATTTTACAGTTCAAGACGTATACAATCCTCCCTCATTTATTGTTGAAAATGGAACTCTAAAGAATTCAGCAAAATGGCTTTGGAATTATTATACCTATTACAAAGAATGCAAAAGTATCTCAGAGAAGATTCTGCTAACCGATAATCCAAATTTAGTAATCAGTGATGAAGATTTTGCATCATTGACTGTTGCACAACAAATGAAAATTCCAACAGTACTTATTACTGATATCTTGGAGACTCATTTTACAAAAGGACTAGCATCATTAATTGAGAAAAAAATGAACAAGTCAATGCAAGAAATTTGCAAAAAATGTGATCTAATAATTCTTCCTGAATATGGTGATGATAATGATAATATCAAAAGAGTAGGACCAATTGTTAGAACCACAAATTATTCAAGAGATGAATTACGAGAAAAATTCTCATTTAAAGGAAAAACAATTGTTGTTTCTATAGGTGGAACAGATGCAGGACTATTTCTAATTGAAAAAGCATTAGAATCTATTTCAAAAATTAATCAAGACATCAAAGTTATACTAGTATCTGGTCCAGCAGTTACTAGAAAATTTGAAAATGTTACAAATTTAGGGTTTGTTAATAATTTACACGAAGTGATTTTTGCTGCAGATTTGTTAATTTCACTGGCTGGAAAATCAACAATAGATGAGGCAAATGCATACGGCACACCAGCAATATTCATTCCAATAAAAGGTCATTTTGAACAAGAAGACAATGCTCGAGAACAAGGATTTGTTTTTGATGATATCAAAAGATTAGATGCTCTAATTTTAGAAAAACTTGATGAAAAGAGAAATCAAATAAATGCCGATGGTGCAAAAATTGCATCTAGTATTATTAAAAAATTAATCTGACAATCAAATGCTTAATAGAAGGCCACTGAGTTTTGATAAGGTACTATGACTAAACTAGTAGTTACCAAATTTGGCGGAAGTGCAATAGGCCCAGATGGTGTATTAATTCCAAAAATTATTCAGCGTATCAATAATCTAAAAAAAGATTCCAAGGTTATCGTAGTTTTTTCTGCGCCTCTTACTATACACAATGGAAAAAAACGTTCACTAACTGATGTTATTTTAGAACAAGGAAAAAATGCAGAGAATGGAAAAAATCCATCTCTAGAAATTGTAAAATCTACTTATCAGAAAATTCTTGAAATGGTAAATTCTGAAAACAAGGAAAATTGTAAAAGTACCATTAATTCTAATTTAGAAAAGGCCCAAAAAGCACTTGATGAAGCGTTTAATGCAAAAGAATTTGTTGATGAAGTTCGCTCAAAGGCTTTGGCATTCTCTGGTGAGATTTTAATGTCTCATGTAATGAATTATATTCTAAAAAGTAATGGCATAAAATCTGATTCTGTAGATTTTGATGATTGGCCAATAATTACAGATAATAATATAGAGTCTACTAATTTTCTCGCATCTAAATCTAGAGAAAATATGGATAAAATTGCACAACTAGTAGATCAAAATGAAGTAGTTGCCATAGGGGGATTTATTGGGAAAACCATTGATGATGTTACAACCACATATGAGCGTGGGGGATCAGATAGGACGGCAGTAGATCTTGGAATATTATTTCACAAAAAATACGAAACAAGTATAGATTTTGAAAAAGATAGTGCAGTAGTTTCCGCAGATCCAAAAATTGTAGAATCTGATCTAAGAGAAGTTTTCCAATTATCATACAATGAAGCAAGACTAGCAGGAATGTTTGGAATGAAAATTTTAGATCCCATTGCAATAAAAGAAATTGTAGAAAATGGCATAGACCTACCAATAATTATTACAAATATGAATAATCCTGAAAAAATTACTACTATAAAGAGAGCGTTAAATGAACAAAAAGGACATCCAATAAAAATTGTCACAGGAAAAGAAAATTGTGCAATCTTTAGAATTGAAACCAGTTCCATTCAAAAATTATTAACATCGTTAGAAAAAGACAAACGTTATAGTGAGTTTATAATATTGTCACCATTTACAAAAGATGGAATTGAGTTTTCTAGAATTTTATTTTTGGATGGAGATTATGTTAAGAGAAATGAAAAATATTTGTTAGGATTTGATTCTCTTGCAACAATAACATACAACAGAGGTGTAATTACACTAATCGGAGATGAGATGTGGAGAGTTCAGCAAGTTGCATCCAAGGCAAGTGCAAAAATTGGTGATGCTGGATTAAACATATTGAATATGGATGCACAAGAAGAAACTTCTCGAATTATTATTATTGTAGAAGATGCAGATGATAACATAAAAAATGCTATTAAAGCAATTCATCAAGAGATTTCAAAGATTAATTTTATTTAATGAAAGTGTGGCGTACGGGTTTTTACACCTGTAAGCGCCATCAAGGGTTTATTCTTGGACCATTATCTAGATTCAGTCCGGGCGTTACCCTAAACACGCGATATTATATGTTATAATTTCTAGTATATAGAGCTGATCTATATAGATAATCTACATACGCTCAGATGCGTATAATAATACAATTCCTACTCCCAATATGGCGTACCACTTTAGATTTTTTTTATTCATGAAAATATTTGCTGAGCCTAAATCTTCATCTTTGTATGTAGTTAAACGAATTTTTCTCATCTCAAAAGCCTGACCTACTAATCCCACCACTAGAAGAATAATTGATACAAAACCCATAGTCCACTCCATAACATAATTTATTATTTATCTGATATTTACTTTTCAAATTGGGTAAAAATGCAAAAAAAGATAATTCTTTAAATTAGCAGTGTTTTTTTCGACTCCTATGAATGAGGTTGGTAAAATATGGATGAATGGAAAACTTGTGCCATTCAAAGATGCCAAAGTCCATGTACTAACTCATGCATTACACTATTCAACATCAATCTTTGAGGGGATTCGATGTTATGATACCCCTAGCGGTTCAGCAATATTTCGACTACCAGAACATATTGACAGATTCTTCAAATCTGCAAAATTATATTCAATGAAAATGCAATTTACAAAAAAAGAAATTTCAGATGCAATAATCAAAACTGTCAAAGCTAGCAGACTCAAGGAATCATATATTAGACCACTGGCATATTATGGCTATGGAACTATGGGATTAACTCCTACTGCGAATAAGGTGGATGTTTCCATTGCATGCTGGGAATGGAA
The DNA here is from genome assembly GCA_029864335.1 of Candidatus Nitrosopumilus sp. Classification (GTDB taxonomy): domain Archaea; phylum Thermoproteota; class Nitrososphaeria; order Nitrososphaerales; family Nitrosopumilaceae; genus Nitrosopumilus. The sequence goes on from JAOTTS010000010.1 coordinate 55,983, forward strand.
GATGGGAGAATCAAAAGCAGGTAAATTCTCTGGAGCAAAATGTAAAATGTCAAGCTGGATGAAAATAGATTCAAGATCTCAACCTATGCAAGCAAAAGCTGCATCAAACTATGCAAATGCTGCACTTGCAAGAATGGAAGCATTAGATAATGGATATGATGAAGCTATCATGCTAAATTCACATGGTAAAGTTGCAGAAGGAAGCGCTGAAAACATATTTGTTGTAAAAGATGACATTATTCAAACACCTCCACTTTCAGCAGGTGGGTTGGAAGGAATTACAAGAGATAGTATTATACAAATTATTGAAGAGAATAGCGGGTTTGTAATTGAGAGAGATCTTGAAAGAGATGATCTTTACACCGCTGATGAAATTTTTATGACTGGAACCGCAGCTGAAGTAAAATCAGTAACTCAGATAGATCAAGTAAAAATAGGAAATGGAAAGATGGGTAACATCACAAAAGCACTTCAAAAGTCATTTACTGATGTGGTAATGGGAAAAGATGAGAGATTCTTGCCTTGGTTAATCTTTATCTAATTTTCCACGAAGTTTTTTACCCCCAAAATTGATTAAAAGTCATGGATTCCTGTACTCCTGGTGAAACTCACGAAATCTGTTGGTTCTGTAGAAAGGGACGTCACGAAGATTGCATGAAAGAAATCCCTACACAAGGTAAATCCGATGGTCCACATGATTGCACTTTTGATACACAACTTATTCCATGCAAATGTCCGCATTGAATAATTAGTATCAAATACGGCTTTGTTTGAATAATTTTATGAGTTACAACAAGGAATTTTGGGACAAATATGCTGATGAAAATGAAGCAAGATACAATGAAGAGTTTTCAAAATACACCCGAGATTTGGCTACTTCTTTACATTGCACAAGCGTACTAGAGATAGGATGCGGTACTGGAATCGACTTGAGGCTATTTCCAGACACTTTTCAAATACATGGAGTTGATCTTAATGATAATGCATTAGATATTGCAAAAGGAAAGATACCCTTTGCAAATTTTAAGAAAGCAAGTATTACTGATTTACCATTTGAGGATTCTTCAATTGATTTTGTTTTCACACATCAATTATTAAATTATTTAGATGATGATACATTGGGTAAAGGAATTGAGGAAATGTATAGAGTTGCTAGAAAATATATAATGAATTGTGAAAAATTTGAAGAAACAGAAAAACAGATAGATGAAAATCAAAAATTTCGAAATGTATACAAAAGATGGTTAAACTACAATGTACGAATTGTAAGCAATGTAGATATGCATGAAGACATAGAACCTGATAAATCTAGATTTACCCTATTAAAGAAATTATAAACTGTTTTTAATTTTAGAAACTTCTCCTGATAATCTAGAATCATCATAGTAAATATTATAGGATTATTTTTCACAGAAATTTTACTTAGATGCTGTTCAACAATATTTTTACAACTAACTAATTCCATACTCGTTCTTTTTTATTTAGTTATAAATAGAGACTCATATTTTATCTAGATTTCTCTCAGAAATTCCTGATCAGAATCAATGAATTCTAAAATTCTCTTTTTTGTATATTTTTATCCCAAGTTTTCCTTCATCAAGCATTTCTTGAATTGTATTTGCAATAAGATTAATGATAACATCTTCTAATTTGATTGGATCACGTTTGATTTGTAAATTATTTTTACTAGATTTTATCTCAATTACTTTTGTAATCTTAATTTTTTCTAAAGATTTTTCAATTAATTTTGATATGGAGATGAAAATTAATTTTATTGGAGAATTTCTTACATAGAGTAATACATTCACCTGGTTAGATATCCTGTCAATACTTTTCTAAATCAAATTTAATCGTTCTAATACTTTAATATCTAAAATTTTTGTATCTGATGGACTTTGATTAATCAAATCTAGATACATTTTCATAACTGATAATAAGTTTCTCAAATCATACACTAGATTCCCAGCTTTTAGTAACTCATAGGCTTTTCCTCTACGAGATGTTCAAGATAATTTTTTTGTCTTATCAGTTCATCAGTTCTAATTTTGACTAATCGTGAAAGATTCTTGTTAATAATCAAAACAATAATTACAAATACTCCTAGCATAGTGACAACTCCTATCATTAAGTTTTCAGCAGAAATTTACTCATCTATTTGAATTAAAACTGCAGTTAATACAGAATAGGCAGTTGAAAAATTCAAACAGGTGCAGATGATTACACTTTCTTACACAACAATACAGTGAATCTAAAATTAAAACATAATTTCTTCAAAATTAAAACAACAAGAAATACTTGGAAAACATAAGAATCTAGGAATGATTGTTATAACATGAATTGTTTTCCAAACCTATTATTCTACTACGCAGAACAGAAGCTTCTTGTTGTAATCAATATGTCAAAATAATATTTAAAATTGATCTAGATTTTTACCTGATGCTAACAAACAGAGCTATTTTCTAAAAAGAATCCAAATTCTATAACCAACAAAAATTCCAACGGCTATTATAATTAGTACTGGCATAACTATTTCTTCTATATTTTCTTCCATGTTCCTCAAAGTAATTTGTATCATGCAGTTCTTAAAGTATAATGAAATAATCTACACATGAAAAACATAGATGTAGGGGAGGCTTCAAGTAAAGACATTCCTATTATTCTTGGATTGCTTTATGAATTTGGACGTTCAAAATCACAAAAAGATTCTGATGCTGAATCCTTTAGAAAACTAGTAAAAAAATACATTACTGATTCTGATAAAAAAATTATTCTTGCACAATTTGATGATACTGAAATAATTGTGATGGTAAACATAATTTTTCTGTCAAGACTTAATCGAAATTCTTTGGAGTTGTACATTCCGGAATTAATTGTTCGTGAAAAATTCCAGAATCAGGGATTGGGGAAAACACTAATCAATTCTTGTGTATCTATTGCAAAAGAGAAAAATGTCATAGAATTAGGCTCGAATCTGGTAATCAACGAAAGGAATCCCACAAATTCTATAAAAAATTAGGATTTGAGCCATCTGGTCTTTCTTTTACAAAGGATTTGAATTAAAATTATTGGATTTTCAAATAATTGAATACTGATTATTTTTATTAAACAAATTTTATCGCACTATATCCTACAACAGAATCTGTATCTCCGGATACATCTCCACTAGTTGCATAACTAAGAAGTACTCCTTTCGTTGCACCTAAATTCTTACACGCAATCATTGCAGAAGCAATTGCACCAAATCCACATGCTGTAACTCTTTTCTCTCTTAATACTTGATAAAATCGTTCAACATCCATATCCAAAATAGGTTCAATCAATGCTTTGTCTTGAAGATGGGCAAAAGAATTTTCTTCATAATGTGTAAAATCTGATGAGGCAACAATAATCGAATCTTTCTTTTTTGCAATTTCAGATACTGCATTTCCTACATCTCTTGCAGTTTCCAAATCTTGTGCAAGTAAGATAATTGGAAGTATCTTAAATTCATTTGAAAGCAATGATTGCAACATTGGAATCTGTACTTCTAAACTGTGATCTTGTGAATGCGAATAATTATCAATTTCAATAATATTCGATTTTTTTGTAATCTCTTGAGCAGAATCTGAATCTACCTCAACTAGCCCTAATGGCGTCTTCCACTTTGCATCAATCATAGTTGCAGCATTTTTTCCAACCCCAAAATGATTTGGTCCTATAATGATGGCAAGTTCTGGATTTTGTGATGATATAGCATTGTAAGAATGACATGCAGTAGGTCCAGAGTATACGTATCCTGCATGTGGACATACAACTCCGTAGATCTGTTCAGATGATTCTTTGATTTGCTTTCCTGGACCGTATTTGTGATCGAAACAATAATTTATCATATTTTCTAATTCTTCTTTTCTGCCTGGGTAAAATTGTCCTGCAACAACTGGTTCTCTAATCAATATTTTCTATTCCACTTGATTTTATAAAAAATCATTAGATGATTCTCGAATAATTTTTCCATTTGGTGACTCTTCTTTAAATATGACTCCTTCAAATCTAGATACATTGGTTGCTTTATCTTTCCATGCATCTTTATCAAGTCCAGCTTTTTTACACGTGAATTCTAGAAATTCTTTGACATCCCAACCATACTCTATTGGAACTTGTGGTAAAAGCAAGCCTGATGTGTAAGCATTTTCTACAATTAACCCGTCTCTGCCAACTTTAATTATTGATAGATATTCATTTGGAAAATCAACATTGATCTCAATAGGTGGAGTAAGTACTGTTACCTCAAAAACAATCTGATCTAATTCATCAGCATCTACTGATGTGAATCGAGGATCTTGTGTAGCAGCAGAAATTGCAGCATCAACTAACCCATCAGCCAATTTTTTGACTGGAATTGCATATCCGATACATCCTCTCAATGTATTTCTTTTGTTAATTGTAACAAAAACTCCTGATTCAAAATTAAATTTTGAATTAAACTCCAAGTCATTAATCTTTGAATCATTTTTTAGATATTCTGTAACTGCTTTTCTTGCCATCTTGACTAATTCTTTTCCATCATAATTAGAAATTTGATTGATTTTCTTCATACTTGTTAAATATGTAAAAACATAATAAAAAACATTGACTAGTATTCTTGGAAAAGAAGCTGAATTATATGAAAAACTTCCAAATGACAAGGTAAAGTGTACTGCCTGTGCACGATATTGTGAGATTGGTAAGGGGCAAATCGGTTTATGTGGAATTCGTGGAAATGAAGATGGTAAGCTACAGCTGTATGCATATGGAAAAGTAATTTCAGGTCATGTTGATCCAATTGAAAAAAAACCTTTGATACATTACTGGCCTGGAAGTAGAGTGTACTCTATTGCAACAACAGGGTGTAATTGGCTCTGCAAATATTGTCAAAACTCCGATATTAGCCAGAGACGCAAAGTTGAAGGAATTGATATGACTCCTGATGATGTTGCAAATACTGCTGTAAAGTATGGCGCACATGGAATTGCATATACCTACAACGAACCATCTATTTTCATAGAGTTTGCACGTGATTGTGGAATTGCTGCAAGAAAAAAAGGACTGTTTAACGTTTTTGTCTCAAATGGATATGATACTCCTGAATCAGTTTCAATGATGAATGAATTTCTTGATGGAATTACTGTGGATTTCAAAGGAAGTGCAGAGAAAGAATTTACAAGAAAATTCATTGGCGTGCCTGATCCTCAACCAATTTTTGATACATTATTAGAAATTCGAGACAAAACAAAAATTCATATTGAAATCACTGATCTAATTGTACCCAAAGTAGGAGATAGCATAGAACATGCCAAAAAACTCTCAAAATTCATCTATGATGAATTTGGACCAGAAATGCCAATTCACTTTTTGAGATTTCATCCTGACTATAAAATGATGGAATATCCTAGTACTCCGATTGAAATTTTGGAAAAACATTATCAGGTTGCAAAAGATCAAGGATTGAAATACGTCTATTTAGGAAATGTTCCTGGACACAAATGGGAGCATACGTATTGTTCTGAATGTAATGAAATAGTTGTAAATCGTTATGGATTCAGTATTCGTGGATGGCATCTTAATGAAAAAAACTGTTGCAAATTTTGTGGAAATAAAATTCCTATAGAGGGGAAATTACAGGAAGGATACAAAGAAGATCGTTTCCAGTTTGTTTCTTAATTTTATAATTAAATAATTCTGAAATAAAATTTTTAGAAATATTATTTTACAGTAACTAAAGCATTGGCCCATGGATGAATCATGCAAAAGTAGGTATATTCTCCTGCCTCATTGAATTTATGTGAAAAAGTTTCATTAGACATTATCAATCCACTATCAAACAATCCATCTGGACCATCCACAATATTTCCACTAGTCACCGTATGTGCGGCTGAATCGTTATTTTTCCAAATTAATTCACCACCAGTAAAAATTATCAATGATGGTGGATCATAACAAATACCATCATTTTCACAACCTGGAACAGATGTCCCTGATGGTATGCTGATTAACCTTGCAGGTAGTTTTGAAGAAGATAACTCTTTGGCTGTTTGACCAATTTCTTTAGTCTGTTCAGCTACTTGTTTAGTTTTTTCATACGTTTTCTCTACTATTTCTTTACCTGATTCTGATAATTCTTTAAGTTTATCTGTTGCTTTTTCAGTTGTTTCTTTAATTGATGTAGTTGTTTTTTCTACAGTTGGTGAAATATCTAAAGGAACTTCTGTTCCACCAGTAAATAAAAATCCTAAAGCAACTGCTACCACTACAGCTGTAACTCCCATACCTACTTTATCCATAGATGTCAATAAAATTTAGATGGAATCTAGCTAGAAAAAACAATGATTCAATTATCATAAATGAGAATTAACAAAAATTAGAAACTATGAATTCGTTTAACTAAGCATTCACGACTATCTACCTCCACCAAAGAACTGAAAGATCTGTCTTCTCTCATAAATTGTCACTAAAATTAAAATTACTAATCCTACAATCAAACTAATATCTTCAGAAAAGAATTTTGCAGACATTTCCCAAATGCCTCTCCAAAACTAATCCTATACCAGTAAGCAAAAGAAGAAGAGTACGTTTTGTAAAAACATTCTCTTTCAAGTAATTGATTTTCTTAATTTGGTATTTAGATATTTTTGGATTAAAATGACAGTTAATTTTCAAATATGATAACTTGGAATTAGTTTAACTATCAAGATTGAGACACATGATTATGAGGGATGATGTATTTTGTCATTGTGGCTCGTGTGGGCATGAAAAAACTGATGAGTGCTATACAAAACAATGCTCTTGTTGTTTGAGTGACCATCAGGGTGCTTTTGGTAAAAATAAATGATTAAGAAAAAAATTAACAAAATATTGGTTGCACTTGATGGATCGAAAAATTCACAACGTGTATTAGATATGGGGATTTATTTAGCAAGAAAGGCTGATACTAAACTAATAGGCATCACTGTTATCTCAAATATTCCAAAAAAATATCATCATTTGAGTTATCCTGAAAAGCCTGTTTTGCTAGTTGCAGACAAAATGATGGAATCAGCCAAGAGAAAATGTGCCCAGAATGGAATTTTATTTGAAAGAAAGATCGATTTTGGAGATCCTGGATCTAAAATTACAAAATTTGCTGAATCATTGAATTTTGATATTATAATAATTGGAACAAGAGGAATGAGTGGAATAAAGGAAAAACTTCTTGGGAGTGTATCTAATCATGTTGTACACAAATCATCTATTCCAGTAATGATTGTAAAATAATATTACAAAAATTGATTATTTTACAATAAGGATAGAACAGGGTGAATTATTTGCTAGTTTATTTGAAACACTTCCAAGAAAGAATCTTGCAGCTTTACCGAGACCTTTACTACCAATAATTATCATATTGCACTGTTCTTTTTTTGCAAGTTTTGTGATTTCTGTTGAGACATTACCTTCTTTCATGACTATTTTTGAATCAACCCCTCGTTTTGTGGTTATTTCTTTTCCTTTAGTCAAAACTTTATTTCCAAACTTTCTTAAAATTTCAAGATATTCTTTTCTGTCTAATAGATTAATTGGAATTGATTTTTCAACTACATACAAAAGTATCAAACGAGATTGATAATTTTTAGCCATTTCACATGCATGTATGAGAGCTTTTTCGGAATATTTTGAACCATCAAGGGGAACTAAAATATTCATGTAAAGCGATTTTTTCATGTTGCTCTAAATGTTGTTCCATATTTAACTAAACTCTTTTTACTAAATTAATTTACCACGTATTTCTCAAAAACTTTCATTCTAGTTTCTTTATTTCTATGCGAACTTTTTTGAGCTCTTTCTCCATTTTTTCTTTTTCTGCTTGTGAAATTGAATCATCACATAATTGCTGAAGAATTAAAAATTCTTTGTTCTTCAATGAAGCAAAATAATTAGATCCATCCATCCTATCTTACAACAACTTTTACTTTGAAGGTACTCACAATCCAATAAATGGAGAAAATCAAAACTCCTACTGAAATAAATTTCAATTCTAATCCTTGCATTGGAAATAATGATAATCCTCCCATTGCTCCTAAAATTACTGCTAGTGAAGTAGTACATGCACGACATCCTGGAGTAAATGCTGCAAAAGCCCCTCCTAACACAGCTGATGAATTACCCTTGATGGAATTCATCATTTTCATTCTTTTTATGTTAAATGCAATCATTGCAAAATTGATCCCAACCAAAGCTGAAATTATTATTGTTAATCCCACTGATGTAATGATGTAAGATGGCATTAACTCCATTGTAGTATCCAAATGAGATGCTAGCATTGACATTGTCAAAAAATTATAGATTGTTCCTAATCCTAGACCACTAATTATGGCAATTGAGGCATATCTTCTAGTTATAAGTACATTTGAAATTAGTTGTAATTTGCTTACCAAGTAGGATAGTTTGCCATTCATCATATTTTAACTATTTATCAACCAAAGATTCTTAGCCACAAAAGAATTATCACAGATATGGCAGAATTCTCTTTTGAAGAAAAAACCATCCTTGTTCAATATGCGATTAAAAAATTTGAAAATGAGGAAATAGTTCTTGAAAAATTAAAAAATATCTTATCAGAAAAAGATATTCAAAGAAATATTGACACTCTTATTGGAACTCAAAGAGTTAGGCGAATTGGTCCTGAAAATCTTCAAAACAACGAAAGTCACACAGAACTGCCTGAACTTCCAGAAAATCTAAAATCTATAATCGAAAATCTATAATCTAAAAATTCTTAAATCATTCTAATTATAGATTTACTATGAATAAGTTCATTTTATTTTCAAGCATTTTGGCTTTGACAATTCTTTTGTCTTTTTCTATAGATTCAGCTTTTGCTCATCCTCATTCAGGTAATATTTTGATCAATAATCCTACTCATGAACCACAAACTGAGATTATTCCAATTAATTCGATGATTGGACTAGAAAAATCAACGGTTTTCTTCCATGTTCCTACAGGAAACACATTGCCCTGGGGATATGTCGAAGGAAAAGTTGCAAATCATGTTGAAGGATATCCTGTGATAATTCAAATCTTCAAAAACAATTATGCTGTTCACTTTGCACAGACTGATATTGGAGAAAATGGTGTTTATGAATACAAATTCAGAATATTAAATTCCGAGAAAAATCATACCACCAAAATATTTGAAGGCGATTATTCCGTAAAGATATTCAAAGTTGTATATCTTAATCAAGAAAATCTAATTTAGAATCCGCGTAGACCCTGTGGACGCATAATTTCTGGATGCTGCTTCATCCATTCTACTTTCTCTATCATCTCTTGCTTGTCTTGAGGAAAAGTTCCCTTGATAGTATATGCATTTGAACCGTGATTTGCTCTAAAAACAATCTCATCTTTTGTATCAATCTGACTTAACAAGTCATGAAGCTCGTCTAATGATTCATCATCGTTAATTCTGACAAATTCTCCATTATACTTATCAAGAAATTCTTGTTTAATTCCATTTTCCAAATATAGAGTAAGGGCACCTACATAATTTGGAGAGCATGCGCTAATTACTTCAGCAGTTCCTTTGATATGTTCTTTTGAGTATTTTTTTCCTCCCAATCCCAAAATTACCATACATGACATGATGTATCCTGCTTCTTTTGCTTTGTTAACTGACTTGATGATTGTTTTTGCAATAGCCCCTTTTGTTACTTTTTTTAAAACAATGTCTGAACCACTTTCAATTCCTAAATAGAACATGTCTAAACCTGCTTCATTCATTTTCTTTAATTCTTCAGATGATTTTTTTAGAATGTTCATTGGCATTGCATAGCAGGAAATTCTTTCAAGATTTACAAATTTCTCTTTAATGTATTTCACAATTTTTATCATATAATCCGAGTCAAGATTCAATGCATCTCCATCTGCAAGAAAGACGCGTCTAGTATCTGGTAGATAATTTGCCATCATGTCAATTTCAGCTTTGACATCATCCCATGGTCTTTCTGAATACTCTTTTGATCTATACATATCACAAAAAGAACATTCATTAAATGAACAACCTAACGTAACTTGAAAAATTAATGATCTAGCTTCTGAAGGTGGTCTGTATAACGGTGCATCATAATTTAACATCATATCTTTCAAAGAAATTTACTTGATTCTGTTTTTATACTTTCTATTTTGATTCAATCTCAAAATACCTTTTAGTGGTAATTCGGAAGAAATCCATAGCTTATGGCAAATAATCCTGATGCAAAAAGACTACTTTGGTTTGTTTTTGCAGGTTCACGTGGAGGATTAAATCGATTAAAAATAATTTCAAAATTAAAGGAAAAACCATTCAATACTAATCAACTAGCAAAAGAGATGAATTTGGATTACAAGGCAATTCAGCATCACATTAGGGTTCTTGAAAAGAATAACATGATTAGCAAAGTTGGAGAAAAATATGGCGTTGCATACTTTATCTCTAACTTTCTTGAAGTAAATATGGAGACATTTGAAGAAATTGAAGCAAAATTGGACAAAAGTAAATAAAAGATCTAAATGTGTTTTTGACTAAATGGAGACTACTTCTCTAATCTTATCTATTGTTTCAATTGCAAATATGGGGATATTGGGAATTCTGATTGCAATATTTGGTAACATGTACAGTAAGACACGTGCACAGCTTCCATTAGGTATGATTGTAGTTGCAGGTATGTTATTTTTGCATAATGTCATCGGTTCTCTTGCATATTTCTCAATGGAGGAAATTTTTTCTCATGAAATATTTCCATACATGTTAGGAGTGGGAATTGCAGAACTTGCAGGATTATTGATATTTCTTAAAATCACTTTAGATTGAGTTTAATTGTAATAGACAAAATCAAAAAATGTGTTACAAGAGTATCTCAAGCTTAACAAAAATATTCTAATCGCATTTGCAGCATCAATCATTATTTCTGCATTAATTGCACAAATTTTATCTGAACAGGCAAACTATCTAAACACAACATATACCACAATTACAGATTACGTGATTTATTTTTCAGTTTTTAGCGGATTGTTTTATTTGGATAATAGAAGAAAATATCGTTTAGCATCTGGACATACTGATACTGTAAAACTAAAGAATGATCTTAAAAAATTAGTGACATCACTGGGAATTGCAGAAATTGTATATACAGTTGTTAGATGGGTTTTACAGTATTATTTTTTGACAATTAATTATGATCCATACTTGGCATCAATTGCATCGCAAGGAATATCAACAATCATTTACATGATAGTAGTTAATCTAAGTGTGAAGATTACGAGGTTGTACAAAGATGGGAATTAGTGTTTATGTGGATGGCTCTGGAGGCCCTAATGGAGGATTTGGATTTTTTGTAAAAGAAACTGGAGAATCATTCTATGAAAAAAAACCGAAAATTACAAATAATCAGGCTGAATATATGGCAATAATTTCAGCATTAAACAAATTTGTTGATTCAAATGACGAAATTACAATTTTTAGTGATTCCAAAAATACGGTAAACCAACTGAATCATGAATTTGCAATTAATAATGAACAACTTCGAGATCTTGCCCGTCAAGCTTGGAATGTAATGGGAAAGTTCTCTAATCTCTCAATTGTTTGGATTCCACGAAAAGAGAATCTAGCAGGAAAGATGCTGGGAAGCTAAAAACATAGAGATCATAAATTTCTATGAATAACTTTATTATACAAAATACTTAGATTCAATTCATCATGGAAGAATCTGTAATTTTATCACCCAAATCAATTGCTGTCATAGGAGCATCTGACAAAAGAGGAAGTGTCGGTGCTACAATCACCTCTAATATTATGAATGGTTTCAAAGGTTCAGTTTATCCAATTAGCCCATCACGAGAAACAGTATTTTACAAAAAAGCATACAAGAGTGTTTTAGACGTTCCAAAATCAATTGATCTTGCAGTAATTGTTATCAAAAATACACTAGTTGCACCTGTCTTAGAAGAATGTGGTAAAAAGAAAATCAAAGGAGTAATTATTATCACTGCAGGTTTTAAAGAAGTGGATGAAGAAGGAGCAAAACGAGAACAAGAACTAAAAGATATTGCTAAAAAATACAAAATTCATGTCATTGGACCAAACTGTCTTGGTGTAATGAATCTTGATCCAAAAACAATGATGAATTCTACATTTCTTAAAGTTACACCAAAGTCTGGAAAGATTGCACTTGTATCTCAAAGTGGTGCAATATGTGCAGCATTAGTTGAAGATGCTAGCGCACAAGGAATTGGTTTCTCAGCAGTTGTAAGTCTTGGAAATAAAGCTGTAATGAGCGAAGTTGATGTTTTAAAAATTCTTGCAAACCATAAACAAACAGAAGTTATTGTAATGTATCTTGAAGACATGGGTGATGGTCAAGAATTTCTTAAAGTTTGTAAAAATATTACTAAAAAACTCAAAAAACCTGTTCTTGTGCTCAAATCAGGACGTAGCCCAGAGGGTGCAAAGGCTGCAATGTCTCATACTGGAGCCTTGATGGGTTCAGATGAAATCTATGATGCATTACTAAAACAATCCGGTGCAATACGAGTTGATACTATGGAAGAACTCTTTGATTACGCTACTGCATTTTCAAAACAACCATTGCCAACAGGCGGTGATCTTGTTATCGTGTCAAATGCTGGTGGTCCTGCAATCATTTCAACTGATGCATGCTCTAAAATGAAAATCAAAATGGCAGACATTACTAGCATTAGAAAAAAAATTGATGAAGTTATTCCACCTTGGGGAAGCTCCAGAAATCCAGTAGATATCGTAGGTGATGCAGATTTTAATAGATTCCATAATGTTTTGGATAGAGTCCTAAAACATCCAAGAGTTGGTTCAGTTATATCTATGTGTACTCCATCTGGAACTCTCAATTATGACAAACTTGCTGAAGTAATTGTTGAAATGTCAAAGAAATATAAAAAAACAATGCTTGCAAGTCTGATGGGACTAGATGAAGGAATTACTAATAGAGAAATTTTAGCTGATGGTAATGTTCCATATTATACATATGCAGAAGGTGCAATCAGAACACTTTCAGCAATGATTAGATTTTCTAATTGGACTAAAGATCCAAATGGAAAAATTACTAAATTCAAAGTAAACAAAGCAAAAGCAAAAAAGATCTTCGATAAAGTCAAAAAAGAAAGGAGACCAAATCTTCTAGAAGAAGAAGGACAAGAAGTTCTCAAAGCATATGGATTACCATTACCTCAAAGTGCACTTGCTAAAAATGAATCAGAAGCAGTAAAGATTGCAAAGAAAATTGGTTATCCTGTTGTAATGAAAATTGCATCACCACAGATTATTCATAAATCTGATGCTGGTGGTGTTAAAGTAAATCTTACAAACGATGAAGAGATCAAAGATGCATTTAAAACAATTATCAAAAATGCTAAAAAATACAACAAGAACGCCGAGATAAAAGGAGTTTTGATTGTAGAAATGGTAAAAGGCGGAAAGGAACTAATCATTGGTTCAAAACTTGAACCTAGTTTTGGTCCAGTGATTATGCTTGGAATGGGAGGAATCTATGTCGAAGTTATAAAAGATGTTACATTCAAACTTGCACCAGTAACTGATATTGAAGCTGATGACATGATAGCCTCAATTAAGACTCAAAAGCTACTACAAGGTGTTAGAGGTGAGAAACCATCTGATATTGCAAAACTCTCTGAATGCATTCAGAGATTGTCTCAACTAGTTTCTGACTTTAAAGAAATCAAAGAGTTAGACATGAATCCAGTACTAGTCATGGAAAAAGGTAATGGTTGTCGTGTTCTTGATGTCCGAATAGGGCTCTGATCGCAATTCATTCCTAAAATTTACTCATACATTTTTAGAATATTTATACTAGATCAAAACTAATAATACTAGATGGCTAGTGTCTTGAAAACGATTAGATCAGGCGATGATTATATTGAAAGTCTCAGAGGTAGAGATCTTAAAATTTACCTATTTGGAGAACTTGTAAAAGAACCAGTAGATCATCCAATGATTAGACCATCAATTAATGCAGTTGCTGAAACTTATGATCTTGCAGTACGTGAAGAAGAACTAGCTTCTGCAAATTCATCTCTTACTGGATTGAAGGTTAACAGATTTTTACACATTGCAGAAAGCGCACAAGATTTAGTTTTACAAAATAAAATGCAAAGAAAACTAGGACAAAACACTGGAACATGTTTCCAGAGATGTGTTGGAATGGATGCAATGAACTCTTTACACTCTACTACATTTGAAATTGATGAGAAACATGGAACCGATTATCATAAAAGATTTTTAGAATTTGTAAAGATGGTTCAAAAAGAAAATCTTGTAATTGGTGGTGCAATGACTGATCCTAAAGGTGATAGAAGCAAAGGGCCTGCAGATCAAGATGATCCAGATCTGTTTACAAGAATTGTAGATAAAGATGAGAAAGGAATCTATGTTTCTGGCGCAAAAGCACACCAAACTGGTTGCATTAACTCACATTGGATTATTTTGATGCCAACAGTTAGACTAACGGAAAATGATAAAGACTGGGCGATTGTTGGAGCAATTCCGGCTGATGCAAAAGGCGTTACTTACATCTATGGTAGACAGTCTTGTGACACTCGAAGTATGGAAGAAGGCGATATTGATGATGGTAATGCAAAATTTGGTGGACAAGAAGCATTAATCATTTTAGATAGAGTGTTCATTCCATGGGACAAAGTTTTCATGAATGGAGAATATGAATTTGCATCCATGCTTATAGAACGTTTTACTTGTTATCATAGACGTAGTTATGTCTGCAAAACAGGACTTGGTGATGTGCTAATTGGTGCAGCAGCAACAATTGCAGATTATAATGGAGTTCCAAAGGTTTCTCACATCAAAGACAAAATTATTGAAATGACTCATCTTAATGAGACCATCTTTGCTGCAGGACTTGCATCCTCCCACCAAGGACATAAGATGAAATCTGGTGTTTACCTAAATGATGATATGCTTGCTCAAGTTTGCAAACATAATGTAACTCGATTCCCATATGAAATAAGTAGACTTGCACAAGACATTGCAGGTGGTCTAGTAGTAACTCTTCCATCTGAAAAAGACTTTAGACATCCAGAAGCAGGACCACTACTCAAAAAATACCTAGTAGGAAGAAAAGGTGTTGATGTTGAAAATAGGATGAGAATATTGAGATTAATTGAAAACATGACTCTTGGTAGAAATGCAGTTGGGTATCTAACAGAATCCATGCATGGCGCAGGTTCTCCTCAAGCACAAAGAATTCAGATTCAAAGGCAAATGCAAATAGGATACAAAAAGAATCTTGCAAAAAATCTTGCAGGAATTAAAAATGATATTGAAGAGCCACGTGAACACTCTGAATACTTTAAGCGAGTCTTCAAAACAAAAGAATCTGTTCTTTAGAATTAATTCAAATTAGATTTACACTAATAGATATTCAAATTAGGATATTTTTTACTAATTCATAAATGATTCTATTCTTGAAACTGATAATTTCTGAGGATCCTTTTTTAGTAAATTCAATCTAATTATACTACCAAGCAAGCAGGACGATCTATTGCTTTGTTCTAAAGGCATATGTGAACCTGTTTGCCTGAATTTTAACGAATTTGACTCATTCTTTCTTTTTTGCATCTGTGTTTCTTTCTTCAACAGATTTTTCTATATCTTCAAATTTTTTTTCTATGTCTTGTGAAGTCTCTACATGTTCTGATTTCTTCACATGTTCTGAATATTCAGAGTCTTTCTCTATTTTATCAATGTCGGATAGTCCTTCAATAGTATCTGGATTCTCTGAATTTAGGGGATCAGTGAATGTGAGTTCTTTTACACTTTTCTTCTTTACCATCTCTTTTACAACCATGATGCCTATGACAACTGCAATTATGACATAGTTAATTGGTGGTTTAAACAACTGTGTGACATATCCTGCTTGTGGAATCGTATATACTACTTTTCCAATGTATTCTTCTTCAGTAATTGGAAAATCAGTTCCAGGAATAGATGCCGGATTTGCATCACCCTTTGTTCTAATTGTTTTAGGATCCTCATCAATAATTGATGCAACTCTATGTACAATTACCCTGTTATGATCAGATGGCCGATTAAACACAATAATGTCTCCTATTTCAATATCTTCAAAGGGTTCATGACCTTGTACTACTAGTACATCGTATACTTGTAAAACTGGAATCATACTTCCACTTGCAACTACATAAAATGGATTTGTTCCAAAAGCAACTTGTAATCCTATCCAAATAACCAAAACTCCAACACTTACGATGATAATATCTTTGATAACTCCTTTAGGGATGGATCTTTTTGCCAATTACATTATCGCCTTAGTATCATTGATTAAATTTGCTAGCTAGATCTTGGTTCCACATTCTTCACAGAACTTGGAACCATCCTTATTTTCAAAACCACAATTAGAGCATTTTCCAGGCTGAGCTGCTTCTTCTGGATTTCCCAAAAGAATTACTTCTCCAATCTTTTTGATATTACTCCATGGGATACTACCTTCAATACCATCATTTTTAGTGACAACCAGAACCATTGATTGTGTAGAATCGATTCCCACTTGTTTTGCAGTTCCAATCTTGTTAGCATTTTCATCATATACTCCTCTTCCTTCAATTGAGCTAACTGATGTTGCTGGATCTGGTTGTGTTACTGTTTGCTGTGGAGTTTGCACTTCAGGTTCTACAACTTGTTGTGGTATACTTTCAACTGCAGGCTCTAATGGTTTTGCAACTCCGACATCTCCAGCCTCATCTTGTTTTCTAAATTCTCTGTATTCTGCAATTGATGTATTACATGAATTGCAAATGTATTGTCCTTTTTCATACAGGATGAGATTTTCTGCAACTTCTTCATTGGGATTTTCAAATTCTATTTTTGGAGAACCCTCAAATTCTTTTTCACAAGTATTGCAAAAATGTTTAGTAATTATTTCAGCCTCTAATCTTCCGATTGGCGCTAAAAACAGATCTGGCCCGCCTAGGTTGCCTTTCATCTGTTGTTCATCTGTAACTGTAGCCATAACATAGCCCCCAGAACCTCGTAATTTCTTTAATCTAAGTTCTGAACTCATATCTGGATTTTGTCAAAACGTCATTTAAATATATATGAAATTTTATTCTACAAGAAAAAACATGGTGTAAATTCTGGTGAACGTTTTTAGGTACGTTTAACTCAATATTATAACAATGGGAATTACTCAAATTTCAGATGCAAAATCATGGGAAGTCAATGTGATAAACTCTGACGTTCCTGTATTTGTAGACTTTTGGGCCGAATGGTGTGGTCCATGTAGAATGGTAGGTCCAGTAGTTGAAGAATTGGCTAATGACTATGATGGCAAAGTAAAATTTGTCAAGGTTAATGTTGATGAGGCCA
>JAOTTS010000030.1 GCA_029864335.1 Candidatus Nitrosopumilus sp.
TAATTATGGTGAAAAAATACCCCAAAGACGAGATAATAAACGACTTTGTAGGCGTAATTGGACAGATTGGCAAAAAGCCTTCTGATGAGATAGAACTAAAACTGCAAAAGATAGTTAGTAAAGTCCGACCCCATATTCACTAGGTAACTTGATTACTGTCATTCTCATTTGTAACACCACATAGTTTCTACCTTTTAAGATAATTAGCATTATGATGTATAACTGTGAAAACAATCAAATTACAACATAGAACATATCTTGGAGCAGACCGAACAACAAAATATCTTCAGCACAGAATCAACATTCCTGATGAGATTATCAAAAAACTGGGTTGGACTAAAGAGGATTAAATTATTTTAAACGTAAATGACAAAAAGAAAACTCTAACATTGGAACTTAAGACCTACAACGCTTGACGATAACATTTGGAGAATGATTACACTTTTGTTGTCTCGGTGACAGCTCCAACTGGATTGATTTTGATGTGATGGTATTTAGATCATACTGATGATTCATCAGTTTACCTTTTATGCAAATTTAATACAGTTTATCCGTACATAGACGATGGAATCATAGTTTGTCTGTTGACTGACCAGACAGTTTACGTCCCATACCGGGTTGGGTAACTTTGACCCAACTCTTATCTTAAGTGTTGTTTGAGTTTCATACCATTCCAATTATGATTCGGATGAACAAATTATTCATGAATGTTATATACAAATTTTGTAAAGTTACATCATACCATGAATCAAGATAACAATTCAAACAATTGGGAAGAAGTACAGGGATTGTCCTGGATATTCATCAATGACGAGAACGAATAATTTTTTTATTTCACTCTTTTTTAATTTATAATATTTACGGTGAAATTGTAATTTTATCAAACCTTATCTTTTGATTATTCTATCACAATGCAATGAAAACAAAATCAACGACATTTGTGATGAGTGCAGCAGTATTGATAGCTGCAGTCATGATGATAACATCTGCAGGATCCCTGTATTTGGAAAATAGTCAAGCACTGGCTCAAGAGGCACCTATGCCTTCAGAGGAAAAGACAATTTCCGTTACAGGCACTGCAACCACCTCAGTTGAGCCTGACTTGCTGGTAATTACCTTCGGAGTGGAAACACAAGAGATTACAGCAAAGCAAGCCCTTGATGCAAATTCCGATACTATGACTGGAATCATAGATGCAATCAAGCTGACTGAAATAACAGAAGATGAAGTCAGCACATCAAGATTCAACATCTATCCGGTGTACGAGGGATATGAGGATCCAATCACTCAAAGATGGAAACAAGACTTGACAGGATACAAGGTGACAAACACCATAACCGTGGAGACTTCTAAATTGGATTTAGCAGCTGACATCATAGACGGTGCAGTAACTGCAGGGGCAAACAGAGTAGACAACGTATCATTTACACTGTCACCTGAAAAACATCTGCAGCTCAAAGATGAGTTAATTGAACAGGCAATAATGAATGCAAAGACAAAAGCTGAAAATGCACTTGCACCACTTGACTACTCCATTACAGGAGTAAAGGCGATATCACTGTCTGAGTTTGGAATGATTCCGCCCCCAATGCCAATGTTTAACATGGCATTTGATGAAAGTATGGAAAGATCATTTACTTCTTCTTCAACACCCGTGTTCTCATCTGATCAGGATGTCAGTACAACTGCAAACGTAGTATTTCTGATTGGAAGCAACTAAACCCTGCAATCTTTTTTCTTTTCTTTTTTATCCTTTTAAGTAAATAATAGTAATTCTTTGTGAAAAAAATAAAAATCTGTTTACCACTGTTTGTTATTTTCGTATTAACCGTTGGATTGACATTCGATGTGATAATTCCAAATGCATATTCTCTTTCTTACAACGAACAAGTATCTGATCAGAAAAACAACATGTGGCATCTTGGAAAGAATCTCTCAGTTGGGGATTCATACACATACAAGATTTGTGATTCTGATGCAATACAGACTTCTGCTGCAAACTATCACTATTTTACTCAAGGAAACGAGAATCACAATTCCAGTGTATGTTATATGATAAAGATGGACTTTGCAAATCTGCTAAACTCTGATGAAAACCAGATTAACCGTGATGTCTGGGTAGTACAGGCTGTAATTAGTGATGTTGTGACAAATGGAGATGACGTCAGGTATTCTGTGTTTCATGTTGATACGCAAACCTTTGAGGTAAGATCAGCAGACACAATCCATCCTGACACAATACGATACACTGACTCGTTGCAAAAAACCCTGTTTTCACTTTTCAAGTATACTGCACCTGAACCACAACTATTGCAAGTTGGCACAGGATGGGGAGAGGTAACTGAGGCACTGCATGAAAGAGGTGCAAATCCACGCATGACGGTACTTGACAACAACCAGGAATACTCTGTAACTCAAAACAGCATACGTATGATGATTGACAAGCAGGATATTCCATTTGCAATAAACATCCCAGATGCATTCAAGGTCGGATATGAGATTGACATTTTTGATCCTTTCGTTATATCTGATGACAAGAAGAAGATGATGATAAAAGAAGAAGACAATAACAACGTGACAAATTATTTTTTGATATACTCTGATTTACCATTCCCATTATCTGCAGTATCTTATAGTCCAGTGCATACAGAGCAGCCACAAAAGCAATTTGAGTTTGACCTAGTGATGTTTCTTGCAAACAACAAGAATGTCGACATTGGAGTGAAACCTGTTTTTGAGGAACCAAAAGATATTATGGTTCCTGACTTGTCAACAGAGACCGGTACAATTGCATTAACATTTCCATCTGATGACAATGTGGTTCAAGCTGATGGTGACATTGTTGTAGATGACATTGTTGTAGATGACATTGTTGTAGATGACATTGTTGTAGATGACGATGGGGTTCAAGCTGATGATTACGATGCTAATCCTACTCAACCTGATAATGTTGACTATTCCAAGATTGCAGGACTTGCAGTGTTGTTGGTTGTAATGATTACAGTTTTTGTAGTCTTTAAGAAATTCAAAGAATCTGGATTTGATACTGGACTCAAAAATAAACTAAAGAAAAAACAACAGCAACAGCACACAGTAAAAGAGATTGTTGCATTTGATGATAAACTGCACATTGACATCACGACTCTGACTTATGACACAACTAGGCTTTGAGCAATCCTCCTTTTTATACAAATGACATATCATATCTCAGATGAGCACCAGAAACATTGATTTGATAACATTTGAAAATGACTCTGTACTTAACCAAAAGTCAATTTCACTCCCTATAGGCAAGGTCTCAATAAGACAGACTGCCATACTGTTCTCAGGCATATTGATGACATTTCTAGTCTTTATGACTAGTGACAATCTGATAATATCTGGATTTGTCTTTGCCGTATTTTTGGGACTTGGATTGATTGGATCCAGGGTGATGGCTGCAGATCAGATGATAAAGAGTCATCTCATACTTTTGACAAGGGGAACCTCACTTGATGTCAAACCAGAATACATGGAAAAGAAAAAGAAGATACGACAACAGCAACACATTGGTAATGATGCTGCACAAAGTGCAATACAAGAAGAAGAGTCACACAAAAACAATGATGGGTTGGTAAGCAAGACGTTCTCAGATGTGCAGTCATTGTTGTTATTATTATTCAAGAAAAAAGACACACAACAAAAAGAACAGTATGAAAATGACAAACTGCAAGAAAGTGATACGCAAAATCATTCAGAGTGCAAGAGATTTTCAGGTGAAATAGAACTCACTGATCAAAATATTCTTAATGTTTCACTTTACAAAAAAACAAAACAAAATCAAAATGATGATGGTGATGATGGCAGCAGAAACTATGTAGAAAAAATGATCAGTTCTCTTACAAAAAAACAATCTTTTGCTGAATCATGCAAAGAAAACCTTGCAGAACATGTCATGATAACGCTTGACGGAAAAAAACTAGAGCAATCCCAATACACAATAAAATCCAATAATGTTATTTCACTTGTCTTGGAGAAAAGCCCTGATGCAGTTTATCAAATCACTGCAACTGTGGATGGTAGTGATGATCCAGTAGTGACAGTTTAACGACTGAACGTTATCTTTTCTCCTTTTAAACAAACCAGAATAACTATTCAATGATTAGAAAAAAGGACGGTGAGCTGAAGGAAGGCGAATCCATTGGAGGCTTTTTCATAAAGCTGGTAGTGGCCCTGGTAGCAGTAATCATCGTTGCAACAATCGTACCTGATGTACTTGGCGTGAACGTGCAAGGATTGTGTATCGAGGATGCCACCATTCTTGGCGATATCACTGCAAACCACTGTGGTGATGACTCTGTATTCTTGACCGATGCGGTAAAGACCATAATCGGAGATGGCTATAGCTTCTTGCTTGTGGGAATTGCGCTTGCATTTATCGGCATTGGTGCCTACAAGGGTGTCACCTACAAGGTTTTACCTTCATTGCCACTGGGTTCTGCAGAAACAAGTACAGCACAATAAGAAAACGACAAAATGAACAACAAAACAGGCTGTAAGAAGAAAAAACAAAAAACTCTTTCAGTCTTGTTTTACTCTTTTTTGTTTTCTCCACTCTTTTTTTATTTATTATTTTTTGATAGACCTGAACTGTCGTTTT
Organism: Candidatus Nitrosopumilus sp.; assembly: GCA_029864335.1. Classification (GTDB taxonomy): domain Archaea; phylum Thermoproteota; class Nitrososphaeria; order Nitrososphaerales; family Nitrosopumilaceae; genus Nitrosopumilus. Next base: position 4,640 of record JAOTTS010000030.1, read on the forward strand.
TTGGAATCATTTTGCCACTTTATGGATTTTGGGTGATCATGATGTCACTTGACATGAAAATTACTTTATCTGTAAAAGATATGATTTTACAGTATGAGGCAAATCCCATATTTCGTACGTTGTATGGCAAATACTCTCCACGAATTGCAGTAATGATTCAGATATTCATTGAATCCACATTTATTTTTGTACTGCCATCACTTATGTTTCCAAGGGATTATGAAATGAAATTATTTTTTGATTATCAATCAAGTGCAATCTTTGCAGGAATTGTCGGTGTCCTTCATGGAATAGCATGGTGGAACAACAGAAAAAATGTTAGAGATATTTTAGAGAATCAAAAGTTTAGGTGAATAAAGACAAATTTTGGAAACTATGAGAAAATAAGATGCTACAGTTGAGAAATTACAGATATCTTGGATCTTGATACTGCAACTACTGAGATAATCCCAATCAACAATACAAACAATGCAACTAGCTCAAATTCTGGTATGACAGACGTACCAATAATTTCAATCTCATCTGTATTTTCTGCAAATTCCACAGATATGGTCCTCTCTGTAGGTGTTACAATTTCATCAAAATCAACCTCCTCTTCATCGACTAGAACGTAAAAAGAGTCATCCATATCACCTAGTCTTGCGTCAATTATATCGCGCGGTAAGGTAATTGACAGCATTCCCTGCTTAGCTGCATCCATCTTGATGATTAGTGACTCTGTACCTGGATAAATGTCACGTATGCTGCCCACTGTCATGTTATAGTTTAGCATTATTTCCATATCATCGACATTCATCAGAAATTTGGTCGGTACAATTCCAGCCTTATTTTCAGATGCATCCAAAGTTGGAGTTTCTACATTGGCAATTCCAGCCTTGTTTTTCAAGAGTTGTATGCCTTCACTTTCTACAGAACTTTTCATATCTGTGCTGTCTTTTACCGTTATGACTCCATTCATCCATGGATAAACGGTACAAAAATACTCAAAATTACCTGGTGTTGTAAACATGTGAGAAAACACTCCACCTGGTATTATCAAACCTGAGTCAATTCTTCCATCAGTCCCATTTTGAACAGTTCCGCTAGTCACTGTATGTGAGACTGAATCCCCATTTATCCATGTCACACTAGATCCTTTGTTGATCTCTATACGGTATGGGACAAAGCATTCGTTTGTTTCCTGACATCGTGGATTTGAAGAACCTGTCTGTATTCGTATTGTTTCAGCATATACGGGAAGAATTAATGTGGCAATCATAACTATCGTCATTCCATAAAGTATTATCCTTACCATTGAGTTCAATTAGACTTGCAGTAGAAAACAAAAAAGGTTTCTAAACTGTAATTATTTTTGGGTGTAATGTTTTTTGTCTTTGTTTGTTTATTGCCTTTTATACAAATGATTCATCAATTTTTGTGAAATTACAATTACCTGGAAAGACACAATCTGGTAAAGAAACTATTCTAGAAAATAAACCAAAGAAAAAGAAAAGTCCATCCGATTTTGCTTACAGTTATAGTATCATTCCAACCAATTTTATCAATTTATCAGAAGAGTCACAAGTACAAAGACTAGGCCAATTCTTTGACATTCTCAATGTCATTGATGACCGCATTAAAATCACAATGTCAAGGAGGATGGTGCCAATTACAGTTGAAGGGCAGATTCAAAACATGTCTGTAATGCAGGTACATCTTGAATCACATACACCAATTGCTGATACTTTGGAGCAAAACAGGTTAGAGTACATTTCTGGTGTTATTCCTCCAAATTTTCAGATAAAAAAAGAACATTTCTCCATGATGGAACTTGTAGAAATAATTCCAAATGATGCAAGAAACAACAACAACAATGATTATGATGAGACTAACACTGGAGAGAAAATATTCTCAAGGACCTTTACACTTGATGAAATCCCTGCAACTTTACCTTATGCATGGATTACCAGAATCTTTGATATTTGCTCCCAGATACAAATGTGGTACAATCCACTTGACAAAGATGAGGCAATAACCAGAATGGTCAGATTCAAAAATATCATCTACGATGATGCAAAATCAAACCGTGTAACATCAGAATTATTCAAGAGGGCAGACGATGCTGAAAACTCTTTGAGAAAAGACACCACCAGACTCTATGAGGTTGTTGTAAACTGCACTGTAGTTGGAGATGACAGGAAATCTCTCAAGGAAAACTGCAAGACATTCAAGAAACATCTCAAGAGATATGGCGGACATTTTAGCGCAGTTTCTGCAAAGCAGGCATCAATGCTGTGCGAAGGATTTGGAAAAAAGATTACATTTGACAGAGGATCCTGTGCAATTCTGTACTCGTTTGCATCAGCTGACATGCTAGAGATTCCTGACGGCATTCCGTTGGGAATTAACATGGACTCAAAAGGCCCAATAATATTTGATATTGGCAAGCGCACCAACTACAACATTGCAATTATTGGAAAGTCAGGTTCAGGAAAGTCATTTACCGTCAAGATTTTGCTGAATCGTTTGCTGAAAAAGTTTCCAGAGTCTTATGTTTATGTGATTGATCCGATGGGCGAATACTCTAAGATTGCTGACTTTTTTGGAATGGATGTATTGTATCTCAAGGATGAAAAAGATCAGCTGGGGTTGGATCCGTTTGTTTTGCTTGATCCTTTAGATGCAGCAGACATTCTAGCTGAAATCACAAACGCATCAGACGATGTAAAGAGACAATTCCAGACATATTGCGGAAAGGTCAAAACCTTTGAGGAATTCTTTGAGATGATTCCAAAAAAATACAAGGACAGCCTTATCAATCTGAAGAAAGGCCCACTCTCCAGAATAATCCTGGGCGAACCAAAACTCAACTCTCAGAGAAAGGTGATAATGTCAATGGAGGGTGCAACTGGCTCTGAGACTGAGCAGATGATTTTGCTGTTACTGTTAAACAAGATATTCAAAATATGCAATGACTTGCCTACAAGGACAAGAAAGATCGTACTGATTGACGAGGCCTGGATGCTGCTGCGAATGAAAAATGCTGCAAAGTATGTCAACATGATTGTTCGCATGGGCAGAAAACTCAACATCACCTTTGGATTCATCTCACAAAGATTGGAGGACATCTCAAAGGAAGACGATTCAGGCATTGGCAAAATCATTGATAACATGGAGACCAAAATCATTCTGGGTCTGGAAGAGCAGGCAGCAGAGACTGCAAGAAAGGTTTTGAGATTGTCTGATTCAGAGACTAACAAAATCAGGGCATTCAACACAGGACATGCGTTATTTCTCACAAAGAATCACAGGATTCACGCAAAGTTTATGCCGACTTTGCAGGAAAGAAAAATGTTTGATACAAGGCCGTTGGAATAACTTGGAAAAATTTATGTTCAAACATAAAGAGATGATTTGAATTTAACATTCTTAAAATAAAAATCGAAAGAAATGATAATCTAGAATTAAGGAAAACAATTTTGGATATGACTTCTGATGAAAGAAAAGAATTAGGAATTAACAAATCTACGCTATGGTATATCCAGAAGAATTTGTACGAAGGTAAAATTCCTAAAGGTTATGAGAAAATTCTTTTAAAAATTTAATAGAATCCATCACATTTTGAAGATATTTTTAATGAACATAAAATGAAATTCATTAATGAGGATTGGACTGAATAATTTCTAATTTATTGAATTCCAGCTTTTTCTTTTTTGAGTTCTGGAAATTCTGCTTGTTTTATCCCAAGATCATCTTGTAATTCTATAATCCTTGAAGCTGCATCTCTCATTTTTGAGAAATCATCTTCTAATTTTGCCCGTTTATAGATTCTCCAATTTTCTTTAATCTCATTCCATAATGTAATTACTGATTCTCCAGATTTGGTTTTCCTGGGACTTTGGAATTTAAACATGGTTTCATTTTTAGAATTTATAGTCGAACTATAGTGTTAGTTTTGATTCATAATTAAGTCAAAAATTATGTTAGCCTGAAAATTCTTATGATTTTTTTAGTAATTCTAATGCCGTTTGTTTGCTATTTATTGCTAAATCATACTCATTATCAATCTCTATAGCCTTATCAAAATGCCATAATGCGTCTTCAATATGGCCTATCTCTCCTAATACAATTCCCTTACATGTTAAGGCAATTACTGAATTTTTATCAATTTTTAGTGCCTCATCATAAGATTGTAGGGCTTGTTCATATTTCTCTAAATTATGTAGAGCGGTTCCTTTGTTTGTCCAAGCATCAGAATTTTTCGAGTCTATTGATATTGCTTTTTCATAACAACTAATCGCTTTTTCATATTCTCTTGTATTTTCTAAAGTTACTCCTTTGTCAATTAGAATCATAATATTATTAGGGTCTTTTTTTAATATAGCATTAAAATATTCAATGGCATTATCATATTCTTCATCCTCACACAAATTGTATGTGTGATTCATTAGTTCTGTAAGATCATTCATACTTTTCAATTATTTATCATACAAATAATATTTTTGATCCTATTGTTTCAAAACCCATTCTTCTATTTCTCTAATTGCCTCAGGCGGTAAATTTCCTGCTACTTGTACTGGAATTTTGAACCTTTTTCGTATAATTTCTACAAATTCTTCATATCCTCTAGGATAGAATTGTTTTTTAAATTGCCACAATAACCCTCCCGATTCTTCTATTACTTTTCTATGCATTTCTAACCACCTTGTTGCAAATACGGGTACCATTCCAAAAGTTTTACACATTCTTATTTTTGTGATAATTTCTGATTTTGGTGTTGGATATCGTTCATTCTTAATTTCTACTCCTATGATCAACTCTTTTGTTTTGTGTCTTGCTATTATATCGAGTTCATGTTCAGATTCGACCCCTTTCTCTCCTTCAAATTTTTTTACATTTCCTTCTTCTTCAATTTGAAAACCCTGTGCGCGCAACTCTGCACGAACAAGATCATGTAAATGACCTCCTATCATTTTTACATTTTTCTCATCCGAATACCTTCTTATCCAATATGACGAATTTTCAATTTTTTCATTAATTTTTTCATTAAATTGAATATTGTCAAATTTCTTTGGAAAGTAAAATGTTGAATATCCTACTCCCTCAATCCACTTTTTTCTAGAAGATAAAAACCCACTTTTTTCTAAATTATTCAATCTTGTTTTTACTTGAGAAGTACTGTATTTTTCCTCTAATCGTATTTGTATGGCTGCTTCATGCCTTGGAATTATTTTTAATCGTCCAAATTTGTCTTTGAATATTCTAACGATAGAGTCATTTGACACTAACGGTACTGCAAAAAATTAGTTTTTATTTTTTTGCAATATTTCTTTATTTTTTACGCCTATTTTCTTCTTCTTTCTAATGAGCTAGCCTTTTATTTTACCCTCTCCAAATATGATCGAGAAACTTGATCACAACTGAAAAATTTGATCATGATCGAGAAACTTGATCACGAGGAAACAGAATGAAAGGATTCAAGACTGAAGACTCGTACAAGGCAATGTATTACATGTTAGAACATCCAAAATTCATCTCACGATCTTTAAGCGAGTTTTATGGTTGGCCTTTTGGTGGAAAAGTAGTTGATTTTGTAAATTGGTTGGTAGATCTAAAACTCGTAAGGAAAACACATGAAACTGAAAAAGGTAAACCAAGATACGAAGTAGCGTCAAGAGCAGAATTGGTGAATTTTTATAGCAAATACAGAGATTTGAATAAAAAAATAATTCAAACCTATGAAATTGCAATAGACAGAAAATCTGCCATAAAATTAATTGGCAAAAATGGTGGCATTCTATGTCTCACAACTGCCTTAGAGTTGTATGGAGATGAATATTTTCAGGATCCAACAATTCATGCATATTCAGCTGATCCAAATTTATTGCCACTCATGGAAGATCAAGAGGATGGAAATACAAAAATAATTTTGTATGAATATGATCTTGCAGATGAAATAAAACAGAAAAAAAATGTTCCAGTGACTTCACCTAATAGAACAATTATTGATTTGTTTTGTGCTAATTTAGCATATGCTGTTGAACGTTTTCTTCCAAAAGTGTGGTTGAAATGAGTGGAAATTTCTACGATGACGAATCATTGACAGCAAGTTTTGTTGAATTAAAAAAATTACTAGATTTTTTACAAGAATTAGGAACTCCACGACCTGCAATAACAGGAGGATGGGCAGTATATGCATATGAAGGTGGATTAAAATCAAGAGATATTGATATTGTAATGGCAAGTGAAGAAGATGCTATACAACAACTACATCATAATTTTTTTCCAAAATATAATTACACAGTAAAAAAAGATGACTTATTTTCATCTCATTGGGAAAAAATTGTAAAGACTTCTGATGGAGATAAAGATATTATTGTGGATGTTTTTTATGGTGATAAAAAATGGAAAGATGAAGTATATTTGGGATTAGAATTTGAGTGGGATTGGACATTAAAATTTCAAGAAGACCTAGAAATAGATGGATTAAAAATAATTGTTCCAAAAAGAGAATTGCTAATAATAACAAAAATGATGGCAGCTGTTGCTAGAACTAAAGAATATGATCTAACTAGACATTATCGTTTACCTTCAAAAATATCCAAAGATTACAAAGACGTTGCAAGATTAACAATAGGAAAAGAGTTAGATCTTGATTTTTACAAAGAATATGTACAAAAATCTAAAGCAGACAAATATCTTGATGATTTTTTGTCAAAATACAAACAGCCTGAATATGGTGGGATTCTAAAAGATTTTGGTTCAACATATCAAGACATAGAATCCATATTGAAAATTTAGTAAAACTATCGTAAAGAAACTAGTTCTGATTTCATTTTATCATATTTGTCCTCATACTTTTCTTGCATACTTTTTATCAGATCAGTAGCTCCTAAATTTACTCCTGCTTCTCCATAATAGGAATCTAATTTTTTGGTCATATCTAAATTCATAATTCCACCTAAATCTTTAATAAAATTTTCAAGTGAAACATTGACTGTACTTTTATCTTGATTTTTGTAGAATAATCGTAATAATCTGAATAATACACGTATTCCTTTGTTTTGACCAAAGTATGTTTTTGGTTTAAAGGAATGCTCAGGCAAGTATATTCCTAGATATCTAAACACTTTTGCTATGTTATCAAATGTATCTTTGAATTCCTCTTTTATGAAATTATTTTTCTTTAATGTTGATGCTAGAGTTGTTAAAGTTATTTTATCGCCTTTTGTTTCATCTGATTTTCCAAAATAAATATTTCCATAAAAATAATCTGTGTTTAGTTTATTTGCAACTTCTACTGCTATCTTAATTTTGTATTCTTTTTCATGTTTAGATTTATCCCAATCAAATCCTGAAATTAACAAAAGGATGAGATTTTGATCAACACGTTTTTGTTTTGAATTAATGTCTATAAATGTTAGAATTTCATCTTTCAAATCATAATTCTGAACTGCTACTACTGGAAGAAAATATCTTTTTTGAATGTCTTCTGATAATTGTGAAAATCCTAACAATCTATGTTGTCCATCAATAATTCTACATGAACAAAATCCTGTTGGAAAATCTATTTTTACAAGTTTAGGACGTGGTTGTGGACTAGATACATCTTCTTTCAGTGTGGGAGTATTGATCAAAATTGAATTGGGAAATGTAAGTCCTTTACCACTAACTATTGCATTTGAAATACTCTTTATTCTTCCTTCTTCTAAAGTTCGTTGATATCCTTCTTGTTTATCCCGTCTACGCGAAACATAACATGATTTTAACAAAATATCCACTCTCTGCACAAATGAAAATACTACAGTATCTCCAATATGAAATTGAATGGCATCTAGTTTCTGATTACCTTCATCATTCTTAACTTCAATGAAATTTAAAAAATCATTTTTTGACCAGGAACCAATTTTATCATAATACTTTCTAAAATATTCAAAATCATCAGCATAAACAATTACATTGGAACCTTTTTTGATATTATGTTCTATTGCAGGTGATAAGTTATCGAATGAGTTTTTATCAAATTCAAAATAAATTCTTACAGGTGTTAAAGGACCTAGATTATGTTTTTCATGAATTAACTTGAGATTATCTTTACTTTCCCATTTTGAAAAAAAATCATTAATTTTTTTACTTCCTGCTTTTTTTTCACCATTCACTTCGATTAAAAATAAAAAATCGTCATATGTGAAAATATGATCAATTTCTCCAATTTTTTGTTGATTGATTTTTTGAATGTCAGAATCAGAATCTACATAATGTAATCCCATTTTTAGAAGCAATTTACCAACTTTGCGTTCTAACTCTGTTCTTGAAGTTTCAATTTTCTCCAGATCTGATTTTAAACTCATATTTTGATTTTAATTTTAGATCTATTTCAAAGGATCCTCTTATGATATGAAACTCATTTTTACGATTAAAATTATGATGATTACCTTATCTTAATTTAGAAACTCCACATCCCGGAGGTAATGGAACCAAAAAAGAAAAAAGGATAAACTTGAAGCAGTGGATTTTGATGATTCTTTTGACTATGAAACGGGCTTTAACATTAATGAAATCCATGATCAAGAAGAATGAGTTACCTCTAAAGAAAAAGAATAGACGTTGAGTCACATACGGCAACTAAATTTTAGATATCTATTTAGATTTTGAATTTTTGAACTTATTTTCTTAATTCTTGGATTTTATTTCATTGTTCTAATATGTCCAAAGAATCATCCCACCATTTTTCTAAATTCTTAGGTCTCTTACAAGGTGAAACATCGTCTGTCTGACCTCTATGAACCGTCTTAGAATCTATGCTGTTGAAACATTTGCCTGGGTCGGCTAAATATCTGGCATGTTTGTTCTGATTCCACTTCCTTGCTCATTATTCTAAGTTGACAATCAATTCCATGGTTGTCTAACATTTCTTTTTTGAAATGACTTCCACGTGGGTATGAAAACAACCCCACTAACTATACCCCCGTGCATGTTGTACTCCCGACACAATTTGAACCAATCATCACAAATTTCTTTCCTTTTATGCAAATAACTCATCATTTTTCGTGAAAATTAATTTCCGTTCATCCCATGATGGATTTGTCTTTTCAATTCCATTGATGATTGGAATTGCATTTATCATATTTGCAGCACTGATTGGAATATCGCAAGGGTTTGTAGAGGTTGGGGGTTTGCTTGTTCCTGAGCTAATTACTGACATGCCTACTTTCTTTGACTATGATGATGTGACAGGCGACATGATGCTTGATGTGGATGGCAATCCTGCATCGAACGAGAGAATTGATCTTTATTGGTTGCTGGTGTCAATCTCAGTAATTATTTTGGTTGCAGTTGCAATAGTAGCAGTACTTGGATATGTCTTTGAGATAGTGAGGTGGATTCATCCTGGTACTGCAATTGGAATAATAAAAAAGATTGTCCTGTTTTTGATTGTATTTTTGGTGTTTCCGTTTGTATGGGATATTTACGCAATAATCATTGAGAATTTTTCATTGTTTTTATTGGATCCATTTGGAACAGGAGACGACCCGTCAAACAGAACTCTGGAGTTATGGCGAGCCATGGGAAGTGTAATTCCAGTCGACATCTTTGACCTTGATGCATGGGCCTCGGCATTTACAGATCCTGGTACATTTGCTCAAGGGATGATGAAGGACGTATTCCTGGCATTATTCAAAGGATTTGCAGTGATGTTCATGACTGCAATGATGTTCATCATTAGTACGATACGGATTTTACTGACAATAATCATCGCAATGTCAATTCCGTTATTGCTCACATTGAGTTTGATTCCAATGTTCAGGTCAGTCAAGGACATGTTGTTTAAGAATTTGATAGGACTGAGCATAGCACCTGTCTTTTCAGCCCTTGTGTTGACTACTGGTTTGGCATATCTTGACTCTACGACACTTCCTGCAATGCAGGATTGGTTTGCATCACTTGCAGTAGGATTTCTTGCAGTATTCTTTCCTGTAATGCTTGCACCAATGCTAGGAAACATTGTAACTCAAGTCGGACAGATGATGAGCACTGCAATTATGGCTGGTAGCATAGTTGGAGGGATGGTAGGACAGGGTGCACTTGGCGGTGTTGCAAAGTCTTTGGGCAGTACCGCAAATAGTGCTGCTACAATGGCTGGAATGAGTGGAGCAGCAGGTCTTGGGAGACTTGGAGGAGGTGGAAACTCTGGAATGAAGCCACCTATCTCTTCACAGGAACTAGGAATGGCAGGAATTGGATCTGCCCCTTCAATGGGTCGTATGTCAAGTGGAAATACGCCAATGGCTTTTGGAAATGATGCATTGACAAAGACACCTGGAGTAATTGAGCATACGCCCATGTCATTTGGAGAGAAATTCAAGACAGGAATGAAAGGAGCTATTTACGGTGGAGGTACTGGTCTTGCAGCAGGAAGTCTGAAAGCGGCAGGCCATGCAATGCATGTAGACCAGGCAGTAAATCCGATGGTCCATGACATTCAAAATGCTGGAATGAACAAAGCATTTGAAGCAGGGCAGATCAGTGTTGCAAATCATTCTCTCAATGATATTTCAAAATCTATGACAGCGATGGAACCACCGCAAGTCAATGCGGAAACAATACAAGCCGTAATGCCTGAGACTGGAGAATCATCCAGGTTGATGACAAATCCGGGAGATACAATTAACAGCATGGAGAATCTTGATAGAGTTAACAACAGATTTGGGACATTGGAAGGACAGCAAGAATACCTTAATGTTCAGAGGAGTAATGTACCTCACTTTGAATCTCTAAAGCCAGAGATACAGAACCAAATTGATCAGAGATTAGTTGAACAACTTGAGAAGCATCCATTTAGTGCTGAGAAAATTGTTGATGAAGTTAGAGGAACAAGAGGAAGAACTTTCCAAAATAGAATATAAAAAATTATTTCTTTTTCTTTTGTTGTTGTTCCAATTCTTTGTTTTCTTTGTCCCATTGTTTCATTGTCTTTTTGTATTCTTTGGGATCATATGATCTACCAACATTAGCTCTCAAAACATTCAATGGTGTTTTCACTAAACCAATCATAAATTCACAAGCAAACAAATATTCTTGTTCAGTAAGATGTCTGCCTAATACACTAATCCAAGCTTCTGATCCTGCAGTATACAGATATGCATTTTCTTGGCTTTCAGGTTTTAGAGTTCCTTTAACAATTTCTTTAGTTAACATTACATCATATAATGTTGATAGTGAATACCATATTGGTTGTCCTTTATCATCTTTTTGTAACATTGATGGCAATCCATATCTAAATTCAATTTTCTTTTCTTCAATAATTATCCCAACATTTGTAATGTTTTCTGTTTCATATTTTATCTGAATGCCTCTAGTTCTAGAATTTTCTAATTGAAAGAAATAATCATTTAATGTAACCCATGCATTTCTCTTCTCATCATACCATGCATCATTCCATATGTGTTCATCTGAAATATTCTGAGGGATGTTTGGGTGTCTGAAATATTCCATTTTCTTGGAATATTCTATGGCCTTTGTAATTTCTACAATGTTTGATTTTACTTTTGATGTTTTTTCTATTGCATGTAATCTTTCTTGTTGCTTTCCTGTAGTTTCATCAAAACTATTTACTAGTTGCTCTAATTCTTTTTGATTTTCTTTTAGCATTTTTTCCAAAAATGGAACCTGTACTCCCTCACGGAATTTTTGGTTCTTTGGTGAAAGCATCAATTAGAATAACCTCTATTTGCATAAAAAGACTTCAGATTTTTTATTCCGTGTTTCATGTGTGTATTAGGGGCCTATGGTATATAACTATTAGGGGCCTAGTTTATATGGTATTAACAAATACCAATAACAATTGATTCAAAAGAGAAAAACAAAACTCCAGAGTACGATAAATAGAACCATAGAGGGAGTCACATATTACAAAAATCGAGTGAACATACCTTCAGAGTTTTTAGATGAACTGCAATGGGCAAAAGGTGATGAATTGCAGATTTCAATTAGAAATCACAAGTTAATTATTGAAAAAGTGTGAATTTTTTCATTTATGTTTCTGAATCATTTAATTGTGTTTGATATGCACTGTTTTTGAAATGGTTTGTAAGGGATTATGCTCCAGATACAAGGCAAAAAAGCCCTTTGGAGTTAATGGCAGGTATGAAAACGGTCAAAAAAGGTGCTCAATTTGTGCTATTTTCATAAATTGGGACGGCAAATATTGTCCTTGCTGTAGTTATGTTTTGAGAACAAGGCCCAAAGGTACACACACAAGGCAAAAGTTAATGATCTCGCAACAGGTAAAAAGAATCTAAAAAAATTGTCTTATTTGGAAGTGAACCTGTTATTCTAGTCTCTGCATTTGTCACATATCGCTTCAAATGTATCCTCATCAAATACAAGCGAAACTCCTGATGAATGACATTTGTGACATAACCCTATCATGGATTTGAATTATCCAAAATTAAATTAAAATTGTTTTATGAAAAATTAGTTCGATCAGAGTCAAATTTAGTTTTAAGCAAATTATTGATTCTACATTATCATGCAAGAAGAATATATCCTGGTACCAAAATCCCAATTATTGCAACTAAAAGAAGACTATGAGGAGTACAGAAAATTGCTAAAGCAAATAACGTATGAGATGAAAATTCACAAATAAATAAAAAAAGAAAAAAAGTTATCTGTCAACATCATGTGTTGACAAAACAACGGGTTTTTGTCTTAAGATGTCATCAAAACTAGTCTCTATGCTTTCTCCGGTTTTTTCTAACTTCTGCAGTCTCTTTAACATGTCTTGCAGTACGGTGTGATCTGATTCTGTTGTTTTTGCCAAAAGCTGCTCATCTAGTATGAATCCGCAGCTGGAACATCTGTGTGAGTCGGGGGTATTTTGTTCTGCACATCTGGGACATGCCTTGAGTTTTATGGCTGTCTCGTTTTCATCTTTGGATTTTATTCCATGCAGTTCTAGTAATGCATCCTCAACGTCCTTGCCAGATAAATGAACATACCTTGCAGGCATCCTTGAGCCTTTGGACCAGTTGCCAAATACGCAAAGGGTCTGGTCTGAGAGTTTTTTTGCAAGCATTGTAAGCTGGGTATGCCGAATCAGATAGTTCCACACTCTTTTTTTGATTTTGGCATCGTTTGCACAGCGTTTTAGTATCTTTCTGAGGTATCGATACGATGCTCTTTTTTGGTTTGATGTGTGAGAGTACCACAGGTACGCCTTTGGCTCATCTCTTTGAGGGTGCTTTGCAAGCCATTCAAGTAAGGGCTTGAAAGAGTAGACAAGCGGAACTCGTTTTTTTCCAGTCTTTCCAACTGTGCTGACAAGGATGTAGTTGTCTTTGAACTCTATTCCGCCAACACGAAGATTCAGCAGTTCTCCTGGCCTGAATGCGCCTTCAAACATCACCCAAAGCATTGCTCTTTCTTTTTCATTTCTTGTCTTGGAGATGATGCCGTAAAGCTCCTTTGGGGTGAGAAGATCCTCTGGAAGTATCTCAATTTCATCGTCACTCCTGTTTCTGAATCTGCTGGGCTTGATCCATGAGACCTCCTCCACATACCCCTCTTCTCTGTTTCCAATTTCTCCAGTCTTTGCATGGTGGACCAGTCGTAGTAAGGCAAGCGCATATGCACACTTGCTCTCTCCGCTGTACTGTCTTCCTTTGTTTGTCTTTGTGTTCAGTATTGCAAAAAGAATCTTTTCGCAATCGGTCTTGCTTGCATCTGCAATTTTGACTCCCTTGCTGTTAAACAGCTTTAGTATGAGGGACAGACGTGCACCATACACTATGATTCGTCCATCCTCCAGTCCGTGAAGGTGCAGTTTTTCAAGAAAACTTATTCCCACATCTCCCTGCTCTGTTTTTTGGAGTCGTTTTTTGCAGCACACTACTTGCCTTGAATAGTTGTGTATTCCTTCTTCATCTGGAATTGAATTTGATGAGGTCATAATCCAACCTCACAACCGCGATTTTGATTTAAGCGCCCCTGATTTTGACAGGGCATGGGCGCAAGTGTTAGGATGCTCCCATCGGGATTTGAACCCGAGTCTTTGGCTTGAGAAGCCAAAATGCTTAACCGGACTACACTATAGGAGCTTGTTAAAAAACA